>CAZECP010000005.1:0-16714 GCA_964510765.1 uncultured Ohtaekwangia sp.
AGCTTGTGATACATGCGGAAATAGTTTTGAAGCGTGATGGTTGCGTACGTCTGCGTAGCATCCTCCACCTTCACATTTTCTTTTGCTTCGATCGCCTGGTGCAAACCATCTGAATATCTTCTTCCATCAAGTACACGACCGGTTTGCTCGTCCACTATTTTTACTTTCCCATCTACGATGATGTACTCCGTATCTTTTTCAAAAAGTGTGTAAGCCTTCAAAAGCTGGTTTACACTATGAATGCGTTGCGATTTGGTTGAATACTCGCGGATCAAATCTTCTTTTTTGATCAGGCGATCTTCTCCGGTGATTGATGGATTGTTTTCGATCTTGTTCAGCTCTGTTCCTATTTCAGGAAGAATAAAGAAACGAGGATCTTCGCCTTCACCCGTGATCAGGTCAATTCCTTTTTCTGTAAGATCAACGCTATTGTCTTTTTCATCAATTACAAAGTAAAGAGGCGCATCCGCATTGGGCATCTCTTTTTTGTTGTCTTGCAAATGGAAATTCTCGGTCTTCTGAAGAATAGCTTTGTTACCTGTTTCACTCAATGCCTTAATCAATGGCTTATACTTCGGCATTGCGCGATAGGCGCGGAACAAAGCAAGGCCACCATCCTTTTCGTTTCCCTCACCAATTAATTTCTTGGCATCGTTCAGATATTGATTCACCAATTTCTTCTGCGCTTCTACCAATTTATTGATGCGAGGTTTCAAATCATAAAACTCATGCTCATCACCGCGTGGCACAGGGCCGGAAATAATCAAAGGAGTTCTTGCTTCATCGATCAACACACTATCAACTTCATCCACCATGGCATAATGATGGCCGCGCTGCACTAATTCTTCGGTTTCGCGAGACATATTGTCGCGCAAATAATCAAAACCAAACTCGTTGTTCGTTCCATAAGTAATGTCAGCACGATATGCGTTTCTTCTTTCAGGAGAATTCGGTTCGTGCTTATCGATGCAATCAATGGAAAGTCCATGGAACTGGAAGATCGGTCCCATCCATTCGCTGTCACGTCTTGCGAGATAGTCGTTCACTGTTACGATGTGAACGCCACGTTTTGCGAGAGCATTCAAAAATGCCGGGAATGTTGCCACTAAAGTTTTTCCTTCACCGGTTGCCATCTCGGCCACTTTCCCTTCATGAAGAGCAATACCACCGATGATCTGCACGTCATAATGCACCATGTCCCACGTGATCATATTGCCCGCAGCCATCCACTGTTTGTGCCAGTGCGCTTTGTCTCCCACAATCTTCACATTGTCATGCTTTGCTGCAATCAGCCGGTCAAATTCAGTGGCTGTTACTTCGAGGTAGTCGTTGCCTTTGAATCGTTTCGCAGTCTCGCGCACAATAGCAAATGCGCGAGGTAGAACTTCCATCAAAACTTTTTCAAGTTCTTTGTTACGATCTAATTCGATTTTATCAATCTGGGTGAAGATGGCTTCTTTCTCATGCACATCAAACTCCGGATGATCAGCAATTTGCTTGTGAAGGCTTGCCAACTGATCATCTATCGGTTTTAATTTGGTGTTGATAACGTTTTGAACATCAAGAGTTTCATTTCTCAGTTCATCATGTGAAAGTTTCGGAAGTTTTTCTCCTTCAGCTTTGGTTGCTTCCAAAAGCGGAGTCATTCGTTTAATGTCTTTCTCTGACTTCGTTCCGAAAATTTTGGCGATGAGTTTTAGCATGGAAGTTTAAGATCGTTAGTAATTAAATGTCAATTGTTGCCCACTAATCCTGCTGACAACAATCAACGATTAAGGGGTGTAAAATTAAGTTTTTTACGGTTGCAATTATAATTCCAAAAGGCCTTCGAACACCATTTTGGCAGGGCCGATAAGATAAATATCTTCAAATGAGCCAGGTTGGCTTGATTTGAATTCCACCTGGAGGTCGCCCCCAAGGGTTTTGATTTTTACGGGTGACTTGTAGCCTTTGTAGGAAGATGCTAGTGCCGCAGCGGTTACACCCGTTCCACAAGAGAGTGTTTCATTTTCTACACCACGCTCATAGGTTCGCACGTAGATTACATTTTCGTTTTGAAGTTCGATGAAGTTGGCATTTGTACCACTTGGTTTAAACTTATCGCTGTAGCGGATTTTCTTTCCTTCTTCGAAAACAGGGTATGTTTTTACATCGCTTACGAATTGAAGAAAATGAGGAGAGCCGGTGTTGATAAAAAGATTTTCCCCAATTTCTTTCACTCCCGTAACTGGATTCATTTTTAAACGAATGTTTCCGTTGGCAAGCAATTCGGCTTCGTGTAAACCATCATAGGCATTGAATTTAGTTTTGGTTCCGATTATTCCCAATGTTGAAGCCATCTTCACTGCCGCGCGACTGCCGTTGCCGCACAAACTTGGCGAGCCATCTGCATTGTAGTAGATCAGGTTGAAATCAGAAGCGCTATCTTTTTCTATTAGCATCAAACCATCGGCACCTACGCCAAACTTGCGGTCGCAGATTTGAATCACCTGCTCTTTGTCCAACAAAATCTTCCCATCGCGATTGTCAACAATCACGAAATCATTTCCGGTGGCTTGATATTTGGTGAAACTGAAATGCATCAGTAAAAAACTCAATTCAGATTTTTTGTTTTGAAATCCGTGTAACGCGTGTCTTTCGGATTCAGTTCAATGGCCTTATTGATGTCTGACAAGGCAAGGTCTTTTTTGCCCGTGTAAAAATAAGTATGGCTTCGGTAATAGTAAGCATCTGCAAAGTCAGGCTTTAAGTTGATAGCTTGAGTAAACTCAATGATTGCTTTGTCGTCCATTTTAAGACCATAGTAAGATTGACCACGGTAATAATAGTAATTATAAGCACTTGTGCTATTGGGGCTTAATGAAATAGCTTGTGTAAAGTCCGTTACCGCCTCGGCATACAATTTCAACGCATAATAAGAATTGCCTCGGTAGTAATAATAGTTCGGTGAAGATGGGCTTTTAGGGTCAAACTCAATTGATTTTGAAAAATCAGCATTTGCATCTGCATAGTTTTGAAGATTGTATTTAGCAAGACCTCTCCAGTAATATGCATCAGCAGCCGGCAGAAGGTCGATCGATTTGTCATAATCAAGAATTGCTTCTTCATCTTTACCCAGACCATATTTCGAACTGGCTCGATAATAATATGCATCTGAATTAGATGGATTAATTTCTAGCGCCTTAGAAAACTGGTTGATCGCATCTTCATATTTCTTCTGATTATAGGTCACATAACCTATCCAATAATACGCATCGGAATAATCAGGCTTCAATTCAATTGCCTTGGCAAAATCTCCAATTGCTTCATTCTGTTGACCATTGTAATATTTCACCTTACCCCGATAAAAAAAGGCTTGATGATAATCAGGCTTTTGAGCTATTGCTGAATTGAAATCTTTTATAGCATCACCATATTTCTTCAAAGAAAAATAAGAATTGGCTCGCCAAAAGTAAGCCTCGTAATCATCCGCTTTGAGCGACAATGCTTTTGTATAATCAGCAATCGCCTCTTCGTATTTCTTCAAATCATAATAGGCTTGCCCGCGCCAATAGATTGCATCACCGTGATTGGGTTTTAGTTGGATTGCCTTGTTATAGTTTTCGATGGCTTTTTCGTCCTGCAAAAGATCATAGTAGGTTCTTGCATTCCAGTAGTAGGCATCGGTATAGTTGGGATTCAAGGCAATGGAATTATTGAAATCAATTATTGCCTTATCATCCTGTCGAACGAGCCTGTGAGCATTACCTCTCCAGTAGTAGGCATCGGAAGATTTTGGATTCAATTGAATAGCTGCCGAATAGTCCTCAATGGCTTCATCATTTTTCTTTGAATCATAATTCGCATTTCCACGCACATAATAGGCTTCCCAATTGAGTGGATTCAATTGAATTGCTTTCGATAGATCCTGAATTGCCTTATCATATTTAAGAGCTTCATAGGACACCTTTCCTTGAGCCAAAAACAATTCAGACTGAGCCTTATCAATGTCTGCTACTTTCACATTTTTAATATCAATTGCACTTCGTGAAAGCGAATTTTGTGTTTGAGTTTTATCGTTTAATGCCAGAACTTGTGCGGATTCAATCTTGCCAGCTTTCCCCAAATAAAAATCTTCTCCAGTCAATGAAGTTGTCTCCCACGGAATTTGTGAACCACCTGATTTTTCACTGACTTCATTTCTTACCTGTTTGAATACCTGCTCAATAGTCAGATTGGGATTGCGCATGAACTTCAATAATGCGCTGGTATATAAACCATTGGCTGATTCACCATCGGCTGCAGTGCGGCCGGGTGCAGTTGCATAAGCGATAAGAGATCCTTTTGGTGCGTCCATCATCGCGAGACCACCATTGTTTGTGGCGCGTGACCAACTTCTGCCAAAAGGATTATTACGGCAGGCATCAAGAATAATCAAATTAACTTTTGTTTCGGCTACGTCCATGAAAGCAAGGACGCGGTCCGTGGCTACACAATCAAATTCAATTTCTTGCTCACTGCTGATCTGCGCCTCCACTGGTACCATGTAGTTTACACCCTTGGATTGAATGCCGTGACCTGCATAATAAAACAATCCTACATCATAGCCTTTCAATTTATTTCCAAATCCACTGATGGCTTGTTTGAATTGAGCTTGCGTCACGTTTTCATATTCCAATACTTCGAAGCCGGCACTTTTAAGTACAGAAGAAATTGCGCGTGCGTCATTTACAGGATTTTTGAGCGAGTTGCCCGCCTGATATTGGCTGTTGCCAACCACCAAAGCTAATCGTTTTTGATAGGATTGCGAGAAGCCAGCGAAGGGCAAAAGCAGCAATAGAAAAACCAACTTTTTCATAGCCGTGAAATAAAAAATAAAGTTACGGGATTGGTGAAAGAAAAGGAAGGCTATTTCACCTCTTCATAATCAACATATTCACCACCCTTAATATTTCCGCGTTTTTGTTTGGGTGGCGGGTCGTCTGAGTTCATTGTACCTTCCGGTTTGCGGCTTTGATACTGGCGCTGCTGAGAAGAAACACCCGCGCGAAAAAAGAAACCGCCCAGTTTGGAGAGGATCCAGACGATCAGGAATAATATGAGAAGAAATTTCAACATGATCTAGTACAGTCGGGCAAAGTTATAAGTTTCGTGCGAATAAATTCATGAAATTGCATCACGCCAATTTTCCGTTTGCAATTAAATAGGTCGCTTTGGTGTAACGATTTATTTTACGGTTGGTATAACTAAAACTTTAGAATACATAAATTCGTCCTAAGGGCATGTTTCGAAACTACCTCAAAACCGCCTTCCGCAGTTTGCTCAAGCAGAAGGTTTATACGGCAATCAACGTAGTGGGATTGGCTGTAAGCATTGGCGCATGTTTGCTAATCGTTTTGTATGTGCGCAATGAATTTTCATATGACAAATTTTTCCCAAACCACGAGCGGATTTTCAAAATGGCGCTGGAGCGGATCTATCCTAACCACGTTACCTTCTATGCTGCGGTACCACATTCTTTTGCTCAGTCAATGAAGCGTGATTTTCCTGAAGTAGAAAATGCACTTTACATTTTTGGTCCGAATAAAAATTCAGTCATCACCTACAAAGTGAACGACTCTGAAATCAAATCATTTGAAGAAGATTATGTGCTGCAGTCAGACTCTTCTTTTTTTGAATTCTTTGATATCGAACTGATCAAAGGCGACAAGAAAACGGCACTCTCTCTTCCTAACCAGATTCTTGTTTCCCAAACAGCCGCGCGAAAATATTTTGGAAACGAAGACCCTATCGGCAAACTGCTGGGTGGGGATGTGGGCGATGTGAAAGTAGTCGGTGTTTTCAAGGATATCCCTAGCAATTCACATTTACGTTTCGATTTGTTGAGTTCATTGGCCGGGCCACAGTATCGTCAGTTTGTCAACCAGGAAAATTATACAAGTTTCGATTCGCACACATATGTGAAATTAAAACCCGGCACAGATTACAAATCGCTTGAAGCTAAATTTCCAAAGATGGTGGATACGTATGCGGCTGCAGAAATCGAAAGGCACCTTGGTAAATCCTGGGAAGATTATCGAAAGGCAGGCAATGGTTACCGCTATTTTTTACAGCCGCTTGCGTCCATTCACCTTGATCCCACTAACATTGAATTTACCATTACGCCAAGTGGCAACCTGCAATACGTTTACATTTTGTCGTTCATCGCGTTGTTGATAGTAGTCATTGCATGCATCAATTTTATGAACCTGGCTACTGCGCGCTCTGCCGAACGGGCGCGCGAAGTGGGTGTGCGCAAAGTAATGGGTTCACTCAAACAACAATTGGTATCTCAGTTTTTGGTAGAAGCGATTTTATTGTCATTGGCCGGAACTGTAATTGCCATAATCGGTGCAAGCTTGTTGCTGCCTTCATTCAACTCATTGGTAGAAAAGCAACTGCAACTCAACCTCGATTTCTTTCTCATCGCAAGTTTATTGGGTGTTGCTTTGACGGTTGGAATTCTTGCCGGACTTTATCCAGCATTCGTACTGTCCAGCTACAACCCGGTAGTTGTAATGAAAGGCAACTTCACCAGTGGATCAAAAGGCGCATGGATGAGAAACGGGTTAGTTGTGTTTCAATTTATGATTTCCATTATTTTGATTGTTGGAACTGTCGTTGTTAGAAATCAAATGTCGTTCATGCAAAACAAAAATCTTGGTTTTGATAAAGAACAAGTGCTGATGGTGGAGCGCGCTTTTGTTCTTGATAAGAACACTCATCCTTTTATAGAAGAACTCAGGCGCATGCCCGAAGTGAAAGATGTAGCGGGCACAGGCTCGCGCGTGGGCAATCGCGATGATTTTTTTGGCGAGCGTTTTCAACCGCAAGGTTCTGATGAAATTCTCACTGTAAAGGGCATGGTAATAGATGATGACTTTGCACGAATGATTGGTTTCAATTTGAAAGAAGGAAAGTCGTTTTCAAAAGATGTTAATGACTCTTTGAATATTCTTCTCAATGAAACCGCGGTAAAAACACTTGGCCTTTCGGATCCAATCGGCCGCAAGCTGCGAAGTGATGGATTAGGAGGTAATCAGCAAACTGTGGGAATGATTTACACGGTTATCGGAATTGTGAAAGATTTCAATTTTCAATCATTGCGCGATGAGATCACTCCACTGGCCATTCATAATTTCGAGATGTTTAGTAAAACTGCCAATGTTGCTTTTGTTTCTGTGAAGTTAAAACCTGGACAGACGCAGGCAGCATTGGCGAAAATTCAGAATAAATGGAACGAACTGGCACCTAATCAACCATTTCAATACGAGTTTCTTGATGAGAATTTAGCACAAGGTAATGCCGAAGAACAGCGCTCAGGTAAAGTCTTTGCTGTGTTCTCAGGACTCGCCATCATCATTGCTTGCGTAGGACTTTATGGCCTCTCCGCATACACAGCAAGTTTGCGAGTGAAAGAAATTGGCATTCGCAAAGTAATGGGTGCATCGGTGACTGGTGTGGTAATGTTGCTTTCAAAAGATTTTACAAAACTTGTGCTGGTTGCCTTTGCACTCGCAGTGCCGCTCGCGTGGTGGATGATGGATTCATGGCTCAAGGGTTTTGCCTTCAGAATTTCTTTGGGGGTTGGATCATTCATGCTTGCCGGAGCAATAGCTCTTGGCATCGCATGGCTTACCGTCAGCTATCAATCCATCAAAGCTTCGATTGCCAACCCGATTAAGTCGTTGAGGGGAGAGTGATGCTGTATCCGGGATACGGGATTTAGGTCGCGAATCATCCGGTAGCCAGTATCAATTGTACTTCACATAATTTTCCCACTTGTCCATCACTTCAACAAAATCTTGCGGAAGATCTGAATCGAACTGAATAAATTTTTGTGTGGCCGGATGAATGAAGCCCAATGTCTTTGCGTGAAGCGCCTGGCGTGGAATTATTTTGAAGCAATTCTCAACAAACTGTTTGTACTTGGTGAATACCGTTCCCTTCACCACTTCATTTCCGCCATACATTTCATCATTAAAAATCGGATGGCCGATGTATTTCATGTGTGCACGTATCTGGTGGGTGCGCCCGGTTTCCAATTTGCATTCAACCAATGAAACGTAGCGAAGGTCTTTCAGCAATTTGTAGTTTGTGATGGCTATTCTTCCAAAATCTCCGTTAGGAAAAGGTGCGGTGATTCTTCTGTCCTTTAAACTACGACCGAGGTTTACATCGATCCTTCCTTCTACAGGATCGGGAATTCCCCATACCAATGCATTATAAGTTCGTTCGATGCTGTGATCGAAGAATTGTTTTGCAAGTGAATTGATTGCTGCTTCCGTTTTTGCAATCACCAGCAAACCTGAAGTGTCTTTATCGATGCGATGAACAAGCCCTGGCCTACCTTCATTGCCTGGCATGTTGGGTAAGTTTTGAAAGTGATAAGTCAGCGCATTCACCAACGTGCCAGTCCAGTTCTGATAGGCTGGATGCACAACCATTCCTGCCGCTTTATTCACCACCAGAATGTGTTCATCTTCAAAGACAATATTGAGAGGAATGTTTTCAGGTTTTACATCCGTGTCACGCGGAGGTTCTGGAAATGATACAATAATTACATCGCTTGGATGCACTTTGTAGTTCGGCTTCACGGACTTATCGTTGACTTTCACAAAGCCATCGTGGATGCCGTTTTGGATTTTGGTGCGCGTCACATTCGGCAATCGATCCATCAAAAACTTATCGATGCGTAAAAGGCTCTGACCTGCGTCTGCTACAATGCGATGATGTTCAAAGAGGTCATCATCGGGTTCTTCAACCTCATCTTTTGGAGTGATCATTTCGCAAAAATACATTTTTCGCGATGCCTCGTGCTCGGAAATGATTTACTTAACGGCTTTTGATCGAATTACCTGGATTTTCTCTCTCTTCTTCCGTTGTGCGTGATACTCATTCAAAATTGCAGCTTCATTTAAAGTCTTTCTTAGCTCCTCCTCCTTTTCTTCCAGTTCGGCAAGACTGTGAAAAGTTATGGTGCGCACAAATTTGCGCTTGTTGGTTTCGAGCAGTTTTTCTTCGTTACTCAATTGATGACCTCGGGCAAATCCAATATAAACACCATCCAGTTTTGGGCTCAGATAACAAAGTGGGCCGTGAAAATAGAAATAAGGAATTGTGTAGCTGATTTTCTCTTGCACATGGGGGCCCGTGTCAAGCACCATGCTGCGAAGCACGCTCATAATCTCTGCTTGAGTGCGTGGTCGTGAAGAGATGTAGTTTTGAACTTCGTTCATCTTGTAGTGATTTCAACAGCAAGATGAAATTTCCATTTCAATTACACTATGATATTTATCAGGCTATTACTCTTCCCACTGATTAAACTCCTTGTATTTTCCGAATGTAATCAGTTGATGTTCTTTTAAAAGGCGGTCGTTCAAGCCTTCTTCATAAACGTAGCCCGTAATTTTAATGCTTCCCTTGCTTGAGTTTTTATTGGTAATCGGTGGCGTCATGCAACTCACGTTCATGCCGTCTCTTTGCATGGCGTACGTTTTGTTGGTGAAGGCATTGGTGTTCATTTCCAGTCCACACACTTCATAGGTGCGTTTGGTGTCGTCTTTTATCACCAGCCAGCTTTTTGTGTACATCGTGTTTGAATTGAATCACAAAAGTAACTTTTGTCATTGACTGAATGAACTGAAGCCGGTTTTGCCAATGAATTTAGATATTAATTAATTCTACAAAAATAAAACATATTCATTACTTTCACGTTCGTAGAACTAATTCAATACAAAATGAAGGGAACCTATTTAGGCGAACTAGAGGAATTGATATTGTTGATGGTGGGCGTCCTCCACCCCGAAGCTTATGGAGTGGCTGTGATGGATGAACTGGAATCGCAAGTGGGCCGAAGTCTCAACATCAGCGCTGTGCATTCCGTGCTTACGCGGCTTGAGGAGAAAGGTTTTTTGAAATCGAAGATGAGCGAGCCAACTGAAGAACGAGGAGGCCGCAGGAAACGCATCTTCATACTCACTGCTGCCGGGAAGCGTGCGTTGGAAGAGGCCAATGAAATGCGCAATCAGCTATTTAACCAGATTCCAAAAGTAGCGCTTCAGTTTAGAGTTATTGGGTGATCGTTGTTAGTCATTCGAAGATGCCAACATATAACAAACATCAACATCCCATTCCCCCTCGCTGGCCAAACCGTTTCCTCGAATGGTACTGCCATGCAGATTTACTGGAGGAAATTCAAGGTGATGTGCACGAATTATTTTATCGCACTGCAAAGAGAAATAAATGGAGGGCCAATATTGAATTCACCTGGAACGTTATTCGTTTTTTTCGATTAAAGAATATCCGCAAGAGACACAAAAAAGAAAATCATAAACTCTACGCTGCTATGCTTAAAAATATCTTACTCGTTTCGTTTCGTAATTTCTGGCGCCAGCCCGGTCATTCTATTTTGAATGTAATTGGTTTGTCCGTTTCATTTACTTGCGCGTTCCTGATTTTATTGTGGGTGTCCTATGAATTTAGCTTTGATAAATTTCATCACAATGCGGATCAACTTTATTCCGTTGTGTCACACGTGGAGGCGGATGGCACTGCGCAAAGTTATCCTGTTGCCTCCGCGTCAATCAATATTTCTTCAATTCCCGAAGCGGAGAAAGTGGTTACTGTTTCCACGGGCGCACGCTGGCCACATGTGTTGTGTTTCAAACCGGAAACGGATAGTGGCGAGTGTGTTTATCTGAACGGAGTGTATTCCAACGAAAATCTTTTTTCTGTTTTTAATTTTGAAATTATCGCTGGCGATCCACATCCGCTGGGCAAACCCGATCAGCTTGTGATCTCGGAGAAGATGGCAAAGCTGCTTTTCAAAGATGAAAAAGTAATTGGCAAAACCTTTAAAGTTGACAATCGTGCAGAGATGACGATTGTATCGGTGATGAAAGATATTCCTTCCAACTCTTCGCTTCAATTTGATTTTGCTATGCCCTTTGTATTCCTTCAAAAAGAATGGGGCATAGATGAACACCAGATGGCGAGTAATTTTTTCAGTACCTATATCAAAACGAATGTTCCTGTGACAGCCGCAGTTCTCACTGCAAAACTGAACGAAGAGAGTGTTCTCACCAAATCACTCATCGAACAAAATGTGAAGTACCAGGCATTGCCATTAAAAGACTGGCGACTGAAAAATCGTTTTGAAGGCGGCCAACAATTGGGTGGACGCATGGAGTATGTAGTACTATTCATAGTCATAGGTTCATTGCTTGTGCTCATCGCTGTGATCAATTTCATTAATATGACTACTGCTCGCGCTACTACGCGTGCTAAGGAAATTGGAGTTCGCAAAGTAACAGGCGCTTTTCGTTCAGGAATTATTTTTCAGTTTGTAGGCGAGTCATTTTTTATTGTTTTGATTTCCGTTTTGCTGGCTGCATTGATTGCACAATTCACACTTCCCTATTTCGGCTCATTGTTAGGTCAGGACATCAATCTCAACCTGATCACTGGTGCGATGCCTTTTTATGTTCTCACATTTTTGGTGTTGGTGTCATTGCTGGCCGGGCTTTATCCTGCATTTGTATTGTCATCCTTTCAGCCAGTGAGGGTTTTGAAGAATCAATTCTCCGCTCATATGACAGGCTCGCACCGCTTGCGTCAGTCGCTACTGGTTATTCAACTTGGTGTCTCCATCGGTATTATTATTTTCAGCGTAGTATTGTATCAGCAATTGAATTTCATCACAGAGAAAAGCCTCGGCTTTGATCGAAGTAATATGATCCGGCTTGAGCCTACCGCGGGCTTATTCCGCAAGTTTGATGTATTTAAAAATGAGCTGGCAAAAGATCCAGCTATCATGGGCGCAGCATCTTCGAATATGAATCCTCTTCAGGCGGATGGTGGCAATACCGGAGTGGAGTGGCCTGGCAAGTTAAAAGACCAACGTGTGGTATTCAAGACCATTGCCTGTAGCTATGAATTTCCCTCTGTTTTCGGCCTGAAAATTCTGGAAGGACGAAATTTTGAATCGAAAGCTCTTGATACTTTGAATGATGAAGTTCTGGTGAGCGAGGAAGCAGTGAAGATCATGAACCTGAAGCAACCGGTTGGCCAGATCATTCACATAGGTGACACGCCCTGCGTGATTATCGGAGTGACGAATGATTTTCATACTGAGTCATTGCGTTCTTCCAGGCAACCGGTGATTTTGTACCGCGCCAACTATATGAACACTTCTGGTGTGTATATAAAGTATAGGCCGGGTACAACGCAGTCTTCGCTAGCAACCGTGATGAAAGCTTATAAGACGATCGAACCTCACTACACTATGAAATATTGGTTTCAAGACGATACGTTTGATGAAATCTATAAAACAGAAATTACTGCCGCACGCCTGGTACTGATGTTCACCATTGTCACGCTAATCATTTCTGTCATGGGCATTGCAGGATTGGCAACCTACAACGTCATGCGTAGAACCAAAGAGATTGGCATCCGCAGGGTGTTTGGTGCATCTATAGTTCAAGTCATGCGTTTGCTTTCAAATGAATTTTCGTTGATCTTGATTTTTGCGATGGTGATCGCATCTCCACTCGCCTGGTTCGCTGCTGATCGCTGGCTCACCGGCTTTGCTTATCGCATTGCTATGCCATGGTGGACTTATGCAGCAACTTTCTCATCAATTGGCCTGATTGTGATTGCAATCATTTGTTTGCAAGGATTCAAAACCGTGACGACAAATCCTACAAAGACATTGAGGAACGAGTGATCTTCACATTCTCTTCAAGAGAAAGAAAAATTCTCTTTGATTCACGCGATTAAAGAAGAGAATCTTTTCCTTTGCTTTTCCGTTTTTTACTTTTCACAAAACAAGATGGTCGAAGCATTTCATTTCGTCTCTTCATGGCAGCTATTTCCCGAAAAAGGCACATACGAATTTGGCGATCGCCCTAAGTCAGGCATTTATAAAATAGAGCTGGACACTACCGGCAAGAAGTTAAGCATCAGCATGAACTGGGTGTCACTGGAGGACCAGGCATTCACTTCGAGCTATGCGGAAGTACCCGATGGCGATGAGCACCCGTGCGAACCCTCATTGGCCGACACGATTAAGATTGAGTTTAACAGTCAGCTTGCATTTACTGTCACCTTTACTCGCGAACAGAAGATTGTGTTAAAAGTGCTACACGAGATTACTCCAAAAGGGCTTTTGAAAATCACGCAGACACATCTCATTGGTGATAAAGAGCTCACCAACACCGAACTTTATCACAAACAATTTAGCGTATTACCCTATTCGTCATCGGTATCCGGTGCGGTGATAAAACCAACTGAAGAAGGTGTTATTCGTCACAAGGCTCTTTCTGCCATGGAAGAGCAAACGAACATGCAACTCACACAAATACGTCAGCAAATTGAATTGCTTGCCATTCAGGCAAAAGAAATTCAAAAGCGCAAAGAGTTATCGATGATCATCTATGAAGCAAAACTCAACTTTGCTCCTGTAATAGGTCATGGATATTTTCTTTACGAACAAAAAGATGGTGGTCATCTGCTTTCAATGATTGGGCCTAAGGAATGGGGGCGAAAAGGTTGCCCGTATAATTATGTAGCTGAAGTAAAGTTGTTGGCTGATCACACCTGGATGGAAGTATAGATTCATATCCAATGTACACTTAGTTTCCTACCAACGCATTCTGCGCTTCATCGTGGTACGATAGGTAATGGCTGAAGCAAATGGTATCATTATCAGAAAAAATAACCATCCAATTTTCCTGGCTCTTTGGCTGACTTTAAATAGATCTCGCACACAAATAATGGTAAGCACGACATGTATCAGTAGGACGATCGTTATAAATATAGTCATGCGTTATTCGAAATAGCACCTTGCATTGCACGCGCAGAACAATTTCACTGCGTTGTTTAATTAAGGCCCTATTAGACCAACACCGTTTCTACTCGTTTAACGTTAGCCGAGAATTTTATGATTTGATAACACAAAACGCGTCACTGAAGTGCGTTTCGAAAATCTAAACATCTGCCTCCACTTCGGCTTTAAGTAAATATTCATTTCCCCAATCTCGCATCAAATCGATGATGGGCATCAATGATTGGCCTTTGGGTGTAATGAAATATTCTACGCGCGGAGGAATCTCAGGGTAGATTTTTCGCTCGATAATGCCGTCATTTTCCAATTCCCGTAGTTGTGTGGTAAGCATCTGTTTGCTGATGTCTTTTAGCAACATACCCATCTTGCCAAAGCGGTTTACTTCATTCGAGATGAGGTACAAAATGAGCAGTTTCCACTTGCCTCCAATAACACCCATAGTGGCTGTGACAGGGCAACGATGAAGATTTTTGTCGTTCAGTCCTTCCATATCTATTTGATTTACAATAACAGTCTGATTTTAATAACTATATCAGAATATTATAACTACTAACAAAATAAAGACCTAAGGCGTAGAATTGCAACATCAATTCAAACAAAAAATACGTATGAAGAAATATGTTATCTCTGGATCGGTTGGCCATATCAGCAAACCCATCATCAACGGTCTCGTCAAAAGTGGAAACCAGGTAAGCGTAATCACCAGCGCCAACGATCGTCTAAATGAAATTGAAAGCCTAGGTGCAAAAGCATTGGTAGGAAGTCTCAGCGATGTTACATTTCTCACCGCGGCATTCAAAGGTGCTGATGCAGTTTACACCATGATTCCTCCGATGTGGCAAACCAAAAACTGGCGTGCATCACAACTTGAAGTAGCCAAAAGTTATGAATCTGCTCTCAGGGCAAACGGCATCAAGCATGTGGTGAACCTGAGTAGCATCGGTGCACACGAACCCAATGGGGTTGGCCCGGTGAGTGGTCTTTACGATTTTGAACAATTGCTGAATAAAATTCCTGGCTTGAATGTGAAACATCTTCGCCCTGCATTTTTCTACTACAACTTTCTCGCTCAGATTGGTTTGATCAAACAAGCCGGCATCATGGGCGGCAATTATGGTGCGAATGAGAAAGTTTTCCTCGTTCATGTGAATGATATTTCAAAAGCTGCATTGGAAGAACTTAGTATGTTAAATTTTTCAAATCCAAGCGTTCGCTACATCATTGGCGATGAGCGCTCCGGCCAGGAGATTGCAAGTGTTTTAGGAAAAGCAATTGGTCTTGATTTGAATTGGGTAGAGTTTACAGACGAGCAGCAGAAACAAGGATTACAAAACGCAGGCTTGGGAGAGTCCATTGTTGACGGTTATGTAGAAATGGGGTGCGCGTTGCGCACAGGCATCATGCAGGCGGATGCACGCAAGAGTACGCCTGCGCTTAGCTCAATCAAACTCGAAGACTTCGCGAAAGAGTTTGCAGTGGCGTTTAATGCCTAGCACCGTTAATTTCCTGAAGTGGGATCTCATTGTGTACTGATGACCTAACTTCTCTATGAAGACCGAATCTCAAGTCCTTTTAGTGGAATTAATATTTCAAATGATACCGCTGCCCTACTTTCAAGCTGAAATGATACGGCAAAAAAATAATTACGCTCCGTTGTAGTTTTTTGATCAAGTTCGCTACTTACTTGGTAAGAATTCCAAAATGGAGAAGCAACTCGATCAGTCATTTATTCAACAGCTGAACAAGCACCTTGGCATCGCGTATAAAGTAGGTCGCGCTTACTTCATGGATCGAGATGAGCGGGAAGACGCGATCCAGGAGATGATGTATCAACTGTGGCGCTCGTATCCAGGCTTTCATGGACGGTCTAAATTTTCTACGTGGATGTATAGCGTATGCCTGAATACAGCCCTCACTCACGTGCGCAAGCGCAAATCGAACAGCAGTGACTACTTACGCGAAGAACACCTTCAGATTCCAGAGCATGAAAGTTCGGACGATGAGAATGTGGGGTTGCTGTTTGAAACCATCGCCACCCTGTCGCCTATCAACAAAGCCATTGTATTGCTCTACCTCGAAGACCTGAGCTACGATGAGATTGTGAACATCACGGGCGTGAGCAAAGCCAACGTGAGCGTGCGGCTGGTACGGATAAAACGGGAACTCGAAGAAAAAATGAAAATGAAAAAAAGCGTTTAAAGAGAATGTCTCACTAAAAATAAAAAATATGGAAACTTTAGATGAACTGAAGAAATCATGGACAGCTATGGCGCCTGATTCAAAAGGTGTTGATGAAAAGTCGATGAAGAAGATTATCAAAAGCCGCATCAGCAAGCACATACGGCAAGCATTCAATTATTTCTGGGCTTCCCTCACGTTACAAATCATGATGTATGCATTGCTGAGCTACGTCATCATCACACACTGGGACAATCTCACCATCACGCTACCCGGAGTAGGAGGAATTCTTTTATTTCTGCCGTTTACATTTATTCTGAGAAAAAAATTCAAAGACATGGTAGCAGCGCCACTGCATGGAACAACAGGCGATTCCGTTTTTAATTACATTCAACAACAGCGCAGCCAGTTGGAAAATATTTTGCACTTCAAGAAGCGCTACGAACTGATATTGATTCCATTGATCAATGTAGTGGGTATTGTCATCCCGTTTGCCATGTATGTGCCTGAAGGATTGAGCGGCCACCTCCAGGCTGCTGCGTTCCTTTATGTACTAAGCTTACTCGTTTGCTTTATCACCAACCAAGTGGAAAACAGAAAGAGTTTCCTTCTGCCCATGCAACGATTGGATAGCCTGTTGAAGGAATACACATCGGCTATCTGAACAAGGAA
>CAZECP010000005.1:16814-99018 GCA_964510765.1 uncultured Ohtaekwangia sp.
AAAAATACACGGAGGCAAACTGATTTCTGTAGGATGTATTAATTGCCGAAGTTAAATCTCCGCATCTTCCAAGGTGCGATGCAGTACGGTACATTTCAATTAGCTGTCCGTCAAGGCTGTTCAAAATCGTGCAATCAAATTCAGAAAAACATTTTTCAGAACACATGGACCGTGTTTTTTCTGTCGGCACTATTCTTGAACAAAAGAAACTTTTTTTAAACCACACGCATCCAATAACCAAACCCAACCGCCATGCTACGTACCCATCTCAAGTTTTTTGTGCGCATCTTTCTTAAAGACAAGTTCTTCTCCATGCTCAACATTCTTGGCCTGGCGCTGGGTATCGGTGTTGGCATCCTGCTGCTGCTCATCCTGCAGCATGACCTCACGTTTGATAAGCATTATGCAAATCATGAGCGCATCTTCCGGCTGGGTGGACACCTGCAGGCCACGGGTGTCGACTTTCGTGTGGCTAGAAGCGCGCGTGAGTTAGGCGCTATTTTAAAAGCGGAGCTGCCCGAAGTACAGGAGGTAACGCGGGCGAACGACTGGAGCCACACGCTGATCAAACGCGAGAAGAAAGGCGCTGAGGTAGCCCAGTATGAAGAAGATGTCGTGCGCACGGATTCCACCTACTTTCGTGTATTCAAACATGATTTTATATCAGGTGACGAGAAGACATGCTTGAATCTTCTCAACTCCGTGGTGATTACAGAATCAACGGCAGCACGGTATTTTGGGAAGGATGATCCCCTTAACCAGGAGCTGTTGATAGATGGCGAGACATGGGAAGTGACAGCTGTCATCAAAGACCTTCCGAAAAACACACACCTGAAATTTGATTTTCTTCTTTCCGGGTTGAGCAAGAGTCGTGAGTGGGTAGTTGACAAAGGGCAAATCAAATCCGAAGCTTTCTGGAACCCGGACGTGTACCTGTACATGCTGATGCCGGAAAACTATAAGCCAGAAACTTTCTATTCCAAGTTCCCCAACATCTTCAACAAGTATTACAAATCATTTGGCGACCAGGTGGGCGGAAAGTACACGGCCATTCTTCAACCTCTTGCCGACATTCATTTTCACTCCGACCTGGGCTCAGATGAGCCGGTTGGAAATCTTTCTTATCTCTACGCGTTCTCGGGCATCGGTGTGTTTATTATTTTATTGGCGTGCATCAATTACATGAATCTTTCTACGGCCAAGTCGGTGAAGCGGGCACCTGAGATAGCGATGAAGAAAACGCTGGGCTCTGGCAAACGGTCGCTGGTGCTTTCATTTTTAGGTGAGTCTGTTTTTCTTTCGATGATCTCGCTGCTGCTGGCGATCGTGCTGGTGTTTCTTGTTCTGAAAGCGACTTCCTTCAATTCACTCATTGGCAAAGATCTTTCCCCTGACTTTATCAATAATCCATTGTTGTTAGTTGGGTCGCTCGCGGTAGCATTGGGTATTGGTGTGCTCTCGGGTTTGTACCCTGCGTTCTATCTTCCCAACGTGCCCACACTGAGTGCACTGAAAGGAAGTTTCAAAAACCGCGAGTCGAGTAAAGTACTTCGAAAAATATTGATCACTACCCAATTCACTATTTCCATTTTCGTGGTAGTCTGTACATTCTTCATGCGCGACCAGATCGATTATGTCCGCAATCTTGATTTAGGTTTTAGCAAAGACAATGTTTTGATTTTGCCTGTGCAAGATACGTTGGTGCAAAACCAACTGACATCCATCAAGAGCGCGTTTCTTCAAAATCCAAAAATCATGGCGACTGCTACTTCTTACAATGTGCCGGGCATGGGCGTGGGCGGACCGGTAATGTGGGCCGAAGGTAAAGAAGGTATGACCCAACAAGCATTTAAAATGATGGCCGTGAGTGACGACTATTTTAAAACGATGAACATTGACGTACTGAAAGGACGCGGCTTTCAACCCGGCAATAACATTGATGTAGAAAACACTTTTATGTGCAACGAAGCAGCCGCTAAACTAATGGGCTGGGGCGATGATCCTGTCGGAAAAAAAGTGAAGTGGTTTCATGGAAAAGAAGATGGACGCATCATTGGCATGGTGAAAGACTTTAACTACAACTCGCTGCACAATGCGATAGAACCATTGCTGATTGTGAAGTCGCAGAAGGAAGGAGGATTTCTTTATCTGAAGGTGGCCGGAGATCATCTCCCCGAAACGATGAGTTATATCCAGGAGAAGTGGAGTGGCTTTGACCCGAATCATCAGTTTGAATATTTCTTTCTCGACCAGCGATTCAATGAGCAATACAAAGCCGATGAAACGCAATATCAACTTCTCACCAGTCTTTCGTCTATTTGCATCTTTGTGTCATTACTGGGATTGCTTGGTCTCTCTGCTTTTACTGCGGCACAGCGCACCAAGGAGATTGGCATTCGCAAAGTGCACGGTGCTTCCATCCCTCACATTATTTATTTACTCTTCAAAGACATCATGTTCCTGGTGCTGATTGCTGCGGTGCTGGTGATCCCTGCCGCCTGGTATATCATCAACGGTTGGCTTGGCAACTTCGCTTACAAGATGGAGATCAACTATTTCACATTTGCAATTGTGGGAACACTCGCAATGGTACTTGCATTTTTTACGGTTGCTTTCCATTCTCTCAAGACAGCACGAACCAATCCCGTAGAGTCATTGAAGTATGAGTGATGCAACAGGTACAAATTTTTAATCAAGGGTTCTCAACATAGTTTGCCTGGAGGTTCTGAACACCGGCAGCCCAATAAAGCTGAGCTTTGAGTTTTTCATATTCCGCTTTTAGTTTCAGCAACTTTGATTGCGATTGAATTAATTTTTCTTGTTGCACATTGATTTTAAAAAGGTCACTCTCCCCGTTTTCAAGATTCAGGATTTCGGCTTTTAGTAATCGCTCGTAGTTGACCACCATCTCCTTTTGTTGAGCAAGGATGAGGCTCGTGTTTTTCAGTTGGTTGAAAACCGTGTTTACCTGGTTGATGATTTCGCGCTCGGTCTGATCAAGTTCATAGGTAGTGCCTTTGATTTTGATTTTTGCCTGCGCGTATTTGGCTCGTTCTTTTCTGAGAAACACCGGAATGGAAAAATCGAGACCGAATTTATAGTTGCCGGAAAAAGAAAATGTATTCCATGAGCCTTGCGGAGTCAGGGGCTGGTTGAGAAAATTATAATTCAGATCGAGGCGCGGCTTCAGGTATTCGACAGCCAGCTTTTTCTCAAGATCCAATTGGTTCAACTTTAAATTGAGCTTACGCAATTCAGGATGATTTTCTTTGGCTTGCTCGCGAAGAGTTTCCAATGTGGACAACTGTAACACACTCGAATTTTCATTTTGCAAAACAGGCGCGATGCGCGGAGAGAGCAGAACGGCATTGCCTGCATGGTCCCACAGGTAATTTGAAATGCGAATACCTGAATTCACAAAGTCAAGGAGCGCTTCCTGCGTTTCGATCGACCGCTGTTGCCAAGTGATTTTCGCCTGCACCGTGTCAATCACAGATGCTTCACCATGCAGGGCATTCAATTTCACACGTTTAAAAATTTCAGAGGCCACAACTTTATTTCGCTGCATCAGACGGTAATCATAATACGAGAAGTACCATTGCCAGTATTCCTTCGCGGCTTCTAAAAGAATTTTATTGATCAGTTTTACTTGTTCAGCTTCGGCTATTTGTGCGAAGAGTTTTGCCGTCTTTAGTGTTGTTCGCCTGTCATCAGTGAAGAGGCCGCGTCCGAGGGGTAGTGAAATGCCTGTGTAGAATTGCCTGTTCTGATCAGCTGTGGGCACGGAGTTTTCGGGATCGATGTACAAACCTGAATTCTGTTCAACGCCTATTTTTGGATCTACCGGAAACCAGGACGGGAGAGACAGGCTGGTATTCCACTTTGAATAATATTCTTTGCCGTTGAATTCTTTGTTGTTGAATTTACTTTCGAGTTTCGGATCGAAGGCACCGCGCGCAAGTCGTATCTCAGCTTGCGCTGTTTCGCGAAGCAGCCGGGTTTGCTTAACAATAGGATGAAACTCAAGAATACTTGTATAAAATTCATCGATCGTAAATGACTTTACAGAATCCGGTAAAAGAAAAAGTGAATCAAGCGAGCTTTGACTTTTTGCTGAGAAGGAAATCAACCCGCCAATCAAGAGAAGATATCTTCCGAGCTTCATTCTTTTGATTTTGGTTTTTGTTTTTCTTCCACCGGCTCTTTGTAAATGCTTGCCGGGAATCCGTTCAACTGTCGCCATAGTTCATACCACATTGGTACATCATCAAGCATCACCCAGCCTTTGATGCCAGAGCCTACACGCAATTGCTTTGGCCAGGCAACATCTTTCTGATCGGGGATAACAAGAATTCGAAACTCACCGGCACGTGTGTTTACATAATCGATCACTTCAACCTTTCCACCAAAACTTCCCACCGAAATACTGGGCCATCCGCTAAACTGAAGAGCCGGAAATCCATCAAACTCAATCCGCACGTTTCGGCCTTTGCTGATGAGCGGCACATCCATTGCTTTCACATACATCTCTACCGCTACATCTGAACTTTGTGGCACAATCGTGCAGAGCGGATCACCTTCTTTAATTGTTTCACCAATTCCAGCCTGCGCTGCTTTTACCACATAGCCATTTTGTGGGGCGAGAATAAAATACTGCTGGCTGCGAATTTCCATGTTGGTGAGTTCATTCTGCAGTTTGGTAACTTCCGCTTGCGTGTCGAATTGATCACTTAACGTGGCGTTCAGATCTGATTCAGCTTTGTTTATTTTATCAAGGGCTTCCGCTTGCACGCGGTCGATTTCAATTTCAGCATTGACAAAATCCGCTTCAGCACCCTGGTATTTGTATTCAATGTCTTGAAATTTGGTAAGCGGAATGTTGCCCGCTTCAAAGAGTTTCTTGTTGCGCTCATATTGATTTTTGAAATTCTGAAAACGCACGCGCTCGGCTTCCAGCTTGGCTTTCGATTGTTCTACTTTTATTTTCATGCCTTCTTCCAGCGCTTTGATTTGCTTTTGAAGAGCTCTTGCTTTCATCTCTTTCGAAGAAAGACTTTGTCCTTTTGACACGATCACTTGCTGCAGGCGATCCAGCATTTTCGGATCAAAGTATTTTTCTTTCACTTCTCCGAGTATGGCAATGGTGTCTCCTTTTTCTACAAACTGCCCTTCATTTATTTTCCACGATTGAATTCTTCCGGCAATCGTGGTCTCTACAGTTTGTGGGCGATTGCCCGGAGAGAGTGCAGTAACATGACCCGGTCCGTGAATATTTTGCTGCCAGGGCAGAAACAAAAGAATCAAAAAAATAAACCCGATCGCGGCCAGCCATTTGGCTAATAACTTTCCGGCTTTGGGTGTATCAAGAGATCGCAGGGAATACAATTTTTCCTGCGGCATTAATTTCTGAACCGACTCGTTGGATATTTTTAGCATAATCAATTCAGTTGTTTAGAAATCGACTCCCAGACTCCTGATAATTTTACTTTGCCATGTTCCATCCACACCACTTTATCACAGATGCTCTGCACAATCGTATCGTTGGAAACAAAAATGACGGTGCAGTTTTTACACGCATTCATAATTCGATGAAGCAAATCCAGCTTGTCTGTTTTGGTCATTGAATAAAAAAAATCATTTAGCACCAGTAGCTTAGGTTGCTCAGCCAGGCAGCGCGCAACAATCAATTGATGCACGAAAGTTTCAGTAAGGCCTTTGCCCGTGCTGAGCAAAGGAGTATCCAACCCTTGCGGCAACTGATGCACTTTATCGAGCACACCCACCTGGTCAAGGGCAAGCAGGGCTCGCTCGGCTGTGAGGGATGGTTTGCCTACTGTAATATTTTCCAACAACGTGCCGTCAAACAAATCTTCGCTTGAAATATTTTTCGCAACGAAGTCGCGAAGGTGTGTGAGATCAAGATCGCGCAATGAATATTTATCAATGGTAGCGATGCCTTCGTATTGTGTGTACAGTCCAGTGATGATGTTGGTGAGTGTGGTTTTACCCGATCCACTCGGGCCGCTGATGCAGATTTTTTCGCCCGCTTGAATTTCCAGATCTACACCGCTCAACGAGTACATGTTTTTATCCTCAAATTTGTATCGCAGATCTTTTAATGTAACCGAAAAGCCCTTCTCAGGGATTTTTGAGAAGTCCAGGCCTCCCGTTTTTTCAAGTTTTAAATCGGTGACGTGCCCAACTTTGTCAACGGCAGTGAGCAAGTCATACACCACATCCATGTACATGATCATTTTCTCAACGGCATTAAGAATAAGGATGATGATTACTTCTGCCGCTACAAACTGGCCGAGTGTAATTTGTTTATCCACAACCAGGATGGTGCCCATGATGAGCAAGCCACCCACGATAGCCGCCTTGAACAGCACGATGAATCCGAACTGGAGTACAAGTGTATCGAAATGGATTTTCCGGTTCTTCAGGTAGTTGTTTACGTGATGATCTGTTTTGCGAATAGGCAATTCGGTATTGCCCGCCAGTTTAAAAGAGTGAATAGCACGAGCTAACTCTTCGAACCATTGCGCTACTTTGTATTTGTATTTTGACTCGGTGATAGATGATTTCAATCCACGTGGTCCGGTTGAGTAAAAAATCAGTACCAGCACGGTGACTAATATCAATCCAAAGAAGACGAAGAACGGATGGTAAAGGGAGATCAGTATTAAACCAAAAAGTATTTGAATAACTGCGGACGAGAGATCAATCAGCAGTTTGGGCAACCCTTTTTGGATAGTCATCACATCAAAGAAACGGTTCACCAACTCAGGTGCATAGTTTTGTTGCAGTACTTCGAGCCGTATGCGCGGGATGCGAAAGGCAAATTCAAAAGAAGCTTTGGTAAAAATCCTGCGTTGCAAAAATTCCACCAGGCTGATCTGCACAATCTGCAATCCACCGGAAAGAATTACGCCAATGATGACCAGGCCGATCATGACATACACCGAACTGAAGATCACGCCACCGGAAACCAACTCTACGGTTGTTTGAATTCCCAATGGCAGAATCAGGCTGATAAGCCCCACCACAATGGCAAAAAAGAGAATGTAAAAAATTTCCTTGCGCTCCGTTCCGAGCAGTTGAATCAATCTCCGCATCGGGCTCAGTTCCTGGCCTTCTTCCGCTGCACCCAATGGACTTTCATAATTGAACAGTGCAAAAAAAATAACTTCGCCTTTTTCATTTTTCCACAAGTTCAGTTCTTCCAGTTTGCTTGCCGACTTTTCAGTTGTGGTGTCACTGATTTCGATGCAGTAAAATTTATTCTTCCGAAAGGAAAGAATACATGGATGAATTTGTTCACGTTGAATAAAAACCAGTGTTGGTGTAGAAGATTCTTTGATGAAGTCTGCGAAGGATTGTACATCAATCGCATTTTCCATAAACAGCATGCGCACCTTGTTACCCGCTTCGACCAAATCTCTTTTAAATTCTACAAATTCATCGAGTGCGTAGTTTCGTGAATATTGCTCCACTGTCTGAATCATCTCAATGTCAAGATCGTGTTTGAGCAGAAAAGCGGTTTCTCGGAGAGTACGATAAATTTGCTGGCTTGTGAACATAAACTTTTACTAAAGACATCCGTGAGGCTATGATTTCGAAGTAGCCATCCATCAAACCCCAAAAATGTTTCCATTGTTTTTCTAAACCCACCCTGGTTTGATTAGAAATAACTTAGAAATGGGTTTGCCCAGCATGAACATTATAATTTTTTAATTTTCTAAGGATTGCAATAATCACAATATTGAGGGCTTGCCAGTTTTTCACCTGCTGGTTTTTCCTCTGTATGATTGCAATGTTTACATGTAGAGACGGTAGCACTTACCAGTTGGGTAGGCGCACTGCATACGCTGCAGGGCAATCCACGTTTCACTCCTGACTCACCAAAGCCAGGCCACTCACACACCGGGCAAACGTGCGTGATCCGTTGCATCAGTTTTTCAGTGGCAGCAGCGATGGCCTTCATGCGCGTAGGATTGAGATACGCGCGCATGTCAGTTTCTGCCGTAACCTGTGCATCCTGCCTGCGGAAGTTCAGCAAGGTGATGTAGAGATGATCCCATGTAACGATACCTTTTTCCATGGCCACTGTTTTGCCTTCGCGAATTTGTTTGAGCACTAGCGCGTGAGAAGGAAAATGTACACGCGAAGTAAATTCTGCCAGGTCTTTCATGTTGTGGATGTCGGCCTGGGCAAAATTGGTTTCGGTAGTGGTGAGCACGTCCATAATTTCGAGGCCATGTTCCAGGTCTATCATCATCACGATTTCCTGGTTGGCAGGCACCAATGGTATTTGCGGATGCGGCCCGAAGGATCCTTCGTTGCCGATGCCCAGTGTGGCGCCTGCGAGCTGCAGTCCTTTTAAAATCTTTTGACGCAGTGTAGTGACAGCATCAGTAAGCCTTTCTACTTCACCCGTAAAAGTTCCAAACTCATCGGTGTTGATATTTTCAACAACTTCTGATTCAATGTTCAGATATTGCTTTACCAGTGGGCGCATCACCAGATCTTTTCCGTGCATGGAGCACACCTTCATTTTTCTGTTGCGAAAAATCTTTTGCAGGGATACAGGCATTGCTGTGGAAGCTGTTTGTGTTTTCACTTTCATTGGGTGGTGTTGTTACTGAATAATTTTTTCAGCGATGTAGTGATACAAGGGCAAGCCGATGATGATGTTGAAAGGAAATGTGATGGCGAGCGAGGCGGTCAGGTAAAAAGATGGATTGGCTTCCGGCAAGGCGACACGACAAGCGGCTGGTGCTGCGATGTAAGATGCACTGGCAGCCAGCACACCCAGGATGGTAGCCCCCCCGATGCCCAGCCCCGCGATGTGACCAAGAAAAATTCCCAACATCGCATGCAGTATCGGGAAGATGATACCAAAGCCCACGATGAACACACCTCCGGTTTTGAGTTCACTCAATCTTTTTCCGGCCATCAATCCAGCTTCGAGCAAAAAGATAGTGAGCACACCTTTGAAAGGCGCATCAAATAAAGGAGACACTTGCTCCCAGCCATTCTTGCCGATGGAGTAGCCAATGATCAAAAATCCAATCAGCAGGATGCTGCTTTTACCGGCCAGCAACTCGCGCGCAATTTCTTTCACAGAAACTTTACTATCTGAAGAAGTTGCCTTATCACTGATGCGTGCCAATGAGATTGCCACCAGGATAGCTGGTATCTCCATCATCGCCATCAGGCTCGGCATGAACCCTTCGTAGGTGATGCCAAGTGATTCATGAAATGCCAGTGCCGCACTAAAGGTGACAGCTGATACGGAACCGTAGTGTGCGGCCAGTGCGGCTGCATTGGGTATATTCATCCGTGCAGCCTTGCGCATGAGCCAGTACGTCCACAGTGGAATGAGACAACACAGTGCGATCGCTGCCATCGCAGGCTTGTAAACATCTTCGAGTGAAGTGATCGACAGCTTATATCCGCCTTTCAGACCAATTGCAATCAGCAGATAGATGGTGAGTGATTGATACAATCCTTCCGGAAATTTCAGGTCACTTTTGATTCGTGTTGCAAAGATTCCGAGCACAAAGGCCAGAACCATGGGTGAGAGAATGCTTGATGCCATACTCTATATTATTATTTGATGTTTATTCAAAAAATTCTACGAGGCCTGTGTTGAGATCGTACACTGCACCGATGATCAGCAGCGATCCTTCGCGCACTTTTTTTGCAAGCACGGGCTCCAGGCTTTTGAGCTGTTGCACTTGCATGCGCACGTTCTCGCGTATGGATTCATTCACCAAGTGATTGGGACTCTTTTCTCTTGCTTTTTCAACAGCAGGCTTGATGGCGTTGATCAATGTAACAATGTGGCCGGGCACCTCCGGTAAGTTTACGGCCGCTGTTACTGCTCCGCATTTCGTATGGCCAAGCACTACGATGAGGTTGGTACCTAAAATTTCTTCGGCAAACTCTATGCTTCCCCACGATGCAAAGGTGGATACCTGACCAGCCGTGCGTATGATGAAAAGGTCACCCAGGCCTTGGTCAAAGATGATTTCGTTTGGTACCCGCGAATCGGAACAGCCAACAATCGTTGCGAAGGGGTTTTGTTGCTGCGCTACTTCCTTTATGCGGTTAATGTCTTGATGCGGTTTGGCTGTTTTGCCATGGGCAAAGCGAAGATTTCCTTCTTTCAACCATTGCAGTGCCTGTGCGGGCGTAACCTGGTTTTTCTTTTGGGCATACGTAGCTGACGCACCGGTCAGCAACAGGGCGAACAAACAGTTTTTGATGGTCATTTTAAAAATGGGTTTTATGTTATTAGGTTCACTAACTCTCAGTGGATGCGCATCCTTTTTACGGGCGCAAAGATGTGCTTTGAGGTTCATTCTTTTTTATTCATCTTTAGTATGAAATACATCACTAAAAGGTTATGAATTACACACTCAATCAATTGCAGATATTTTTGAAAATCGCTGAAAAGGGAAGTGTGACCAAAACAGCCGAGGAGCTGCACCTGACGCAACCGGCAGTATCCAATCAGCTCCGGAACTTTCAGGAACAGTTTGACATGCCTCTGACCGAACTGGTGGGAAGAAAAATTTACATCACGGATTTTGGGAAAGAGATTGCCCGCTCGGCAGAGCGGATTTTGAACGAAGTGGCAGCGATTAATTTTCAGACACACGCATTCAAATCTCAGCTTACCGGACGACTAAAAGTTTCGGTAGTATCGACAGGCAAGTATGTGATGCCATATTTTCTTTCCTCGTTTATGAAGCAAAACCCAGGCGTAGAGCTGGCCATGGATGTGACGAACAAAGTGCGTGTGATTGAAAGCATCGAAGAGAATGCGGTGGATCTCTCGTTGGTTTCCATTCTGCCGCGCACTGTAAAAGTAGAGCATCTTGATTTGCTGCCGAATAAATTATTCCTGGTGGGTGATAAATCGCACAAGTTTAAAAAGACAGCGTACAACAAATCACTTTTTAAAGATTTGCCTCTGATTTATCGCGAGCAAGGCTCGGGCACGCGCCAGGCGATGGAGAAATTTATTCAGCGCAATCATGTGTCAGTTGTGAAGAAGATGGAGCTTACTTCCAATGAGGCAGTGAAGCAGGCCTTGCTGGCAGGACTGGGCTATTCCATCATGCCATTGATCGGTATTCGCAAAGAATTGCAAAATGGTGACTTGCAGATCATACCGATGCAAGGTCTGCCGATTAAAACAATGTGGAGTTTAATCTGGCCGAAGGGAAAGAAGCATTCCCGCGTAGCAGAAACATTTTTGAATTATATCCGAAAAGAGAAAGCCACTATTGTTGATCAACACTTTGGATGGTGTGAGGATTATTAAAAATCTTTATCATCAACTCATGCAATTGATTCATGTGCTTTCAGATTACTACATCCTGCCATGTTATGTTTGAATAGAGTTTCCATGTGAAAATGATGCACACCAACGTAACAGGACAAGCAATCCAGATCAGGAGAGAGAATTGCGCAAGGGCGTAATGACCTGCTCCGAGTGCACCAATGATAATCATGGAAATGATTGCCCGCGCAAAACTTTCCGTTTGATTGCGTGCAGTGGGAGCGATGCTCAAGGGCAATCGCTTTTCTCCGATTATTCCTACAAGAAGGATTACGAAAATACATGCCAGCGCACCGAATACAAGATCACTAATCGCCCGGCTTCCCCAGATGGTCAATATCAAAGCAGTAGCAAAAGCATAGATGGGTATAAAGAACTTTGCCAGCAAAGCTTTTAAGGCGCCTGACAAAATCACACCTGGTTTTTTTACAGGAGCCGAAAGGTATATCCAGGCGGCTTTGTATTCATCGGTAAAATGAAGTTCAAAAGAAATTGAAATCAGTGCAAAGATGCAGGCATAAATGATCAGCAAATGCCACTGTGATTCGCCCATGGAGTGAATAAAATTCTGAAAAGAGGTTACTTTATTATTACTGCGCAGAAATGGTAAGATGATCAGAATTAGAATGGATCCGAGGGCGGGATAAATTCTCAGTTTTAATTTCCGGTCGTAGGTGAGTGCACTCCACACGAGTGAATACGAAGCGCGCTCCAGCCCTGGGAGAGTGAGCCATTCTTTGATCTGGAATCCGGACTTTCTTTTTACGGTTGGCACAGCTTCCACTGAGACTCCGGCTGAACCCGTACCAAGGTCGCTGAGTTTTGAAGTGAAGTATGGCGTGAGGTATTTGGAAATTACTTTCCACATAGCCAATGGCACGCACACAGCAACGACTGCCAAAGCAAGTTCGATGCTGCCAACGGAAAAATCCTTTACCAATTTGATAAGTCCGCTCATCCACATGGGCGGAACGAGCAGTGCCCACCAATGAAAATCGACTACCGTGTTTTTTAATTCAGCAACACTAAATAACCTGGGCATTATCTGGTATCCGCCCATTACAAAAAGTGTCATAAAGATTTGAAAATAGTTGATGATGTTTTTGAGGCGCTCTTCACTGGTGAAGCGCATGATCATCAGGTAAAGCCCGTTTGTTAAGGCTACTGCAAAAATCACACTAAAGGCAGTAGTGGCAATAGATGCAATGCCAACTATCTTCCCGTATGTAAAAAAGGTTACCACGATTGGAATGATTGACAGACTTAGCGCCATCTGGCCGATGTAAACTAAAATGTGTGTGGTGCGCGCTGCATAAAAAGTTTTTGAAGAAACAGGTCGTGGCAACAATATTGTATTATCGCTGGTGTCAAGTAATACAGAACTGAAGTCGCTGATCAGCAGCATCACGATCATCACAATAAGAAAAGAGTGATATACTGTGAACGAGATGATCACCGAGAGACCATTTGCTATTAATAGTCCCATAACAAGGCCCATTAAACCTCCTAAGATCATACTGAAGACAAAATTTGATGATCCTTCTTTTTGTTGTTGACCTCTCAACCCAAACGGCCTGCGATTGTCCATCAGCAGTTTGATGCCCACGATGGAACGTAATTGTTCGTAGTCAACACCTTGCCATTTGAAAAATGGCTTGAACACATCCAATATCCGCAACCAAAACCAAATCATGACTTCAGGGTATCTACAAAATGATTGGCTATTGTTACCTGCTCGCCTTGCCCCGTTAGCTGAGTGAATATTTGTTCGAGCGAACTGCCTTGCGCTTGTGTATTCAATTGTTGAAACGAACCATCGGCAATGATTTCACCTTGATTGATGATGATGATCCGGTCTGAGAGCTTCTCCACTACTTCCATAATGTGCGAACTGTAAAAAATAGTTTTGCCACTTTGCTTGAGCTGCGTGAGAATTTCCTTTACAAGGATCACGGAATTGGCATCCAACCCCGACAGCGGTTCGTCCAGGAAAATAATATCCGGGTTGTGAAGCATGCCTGAGATCAACAACACTTTTTGTTTCATTCCTTTTGAAAAAGAACTCATCCGCATTTCACTGGCTTTCTCCAGATCAAACAAGTGCAGCAGCTCCTTTACTTTTTGGCTCACCTTTTTTTCAGGGATCTCATAAAGCTGGCCAACAAATAAAAGGTATTCGATTGGGGTAAGGGTTTCATATACGGCTGCATTTTCAGGAATGTAACCGATGCGTCTTTTTATTTCGATGGCTTCGGTGCGCACATCCATGCCTAGCACTTTTGCTTCCCCTTCAAAATCAGGAATGAGACCACAAAGAATTTTTATAGTAGTGCTTTTGCCCGCACCATTCGGGCCGATGTAGCCAATTAATTCACCGGCATTGATGGACAGATTAATATCTCTCAACACGACTTGTTTCACATATCGTTTGGAGAGTTGAGTAGTTGTAATGATTGCTGACATGATGGAAAAATACAAAAAATAGATTTATTCCATTTATTGTCATGGAATGCTGACGATGCATCCCATCCAAATATGTGTTAAAAACTTTAGAGCGACAGGATATTCTATTCCAGTTACCCTGCGGCTCGAGCGTGTAAATTACTTTTTCGCAGGTCTCTTATACTTCACGGGAGCGGGTGGCTCAGGCTTGATTTCCACGGCTTGAGTCTTCAACAGTTTCAACGCCTCTTCAACCGCACGCTCCAGTTGTGGATCTTTTCCTTTCATCACATCAGATGGAGTTTGTTCCACTGCTATGTCAGGTGAGATGCCGACACCTTCCACTGCCCAATTTCCATTTACATCGTAGAAGCCACCGCGTGGAGCTACCATCCTGCCGCCATCTACAAACGGAGGTGTGTCCCACGTGCCTACAAGACCGCCCCACGTTTTGGTTCCGATGAGAGGACCGACTTTCATTTTATTGAATAAGTATGGAAGCAGATCGCCACCGGAGCCAGCACGCTCGTTAATGAGCATCACCTTCGGCCCGAAGATGCCTGCATTGGGAGTGAGGAACGGACGATGGTCACTTGCTTTGCTGTTGAAGTAGCCATGCAGTTGCCGCGACATGATATCAACCATATAATCTGCGGCAGACCCACCACCGTTATTGCGCTCATCCATCACAGCGCCTTTCTTATCTTGTTGTGCAAAGTAGTAACGGTTGAAATACGTGTAGCCCGGCTGTGCCGTATTTGGAAGATACACGTAGGCAAGTTGTCCTTTTGAAAGCTCATCTACTTTTCTTCTGTTGCCTTCCACCCAATCAAATGTGCGCAGTTGATTTTCATTCTCTACTGGAACTACCGTTACGATGCGCGCACCTTCAGATGTTGGTTTGTTGTTCACTTTGATTTTAATCTGACGATTAGCAGTGGCTTCAAAATATTTATAAAGGTTAACAGAGGAAGAAACAGCTTGTCCATTTACTTCCAGCAGATAATCGCCAGCAGAAATATTTACACCGGGCTCTCTGAGCGGAGCTTTCACATCTGGGTTCCAGCTTTCGCCAAGATATGTTTTACTGATGCGATAATATCCTTTGTCTGTTTCATAATCAGCGCCAAGCAAACCAACAGGCACATTATTAATGTTCGGAAAATCGCCACCACTTGTGTAGCTGTGGCCGATTGCTACTTCGCCACCTAATATATCGATCACATAATTTAGGTCTGTGCGATGACGTACATGATCAATCCACGGACTGTACCATTTATAAATGTCGTTCCACGGAGCACCATGCACATTGCTCACATAAAGAAAGTCGCGCTGATAGCGCCAGCCTTCGCGAAAGATTTGTTTCCACTCTTCCATCGGGTTGATTTTTAATTTCATCGATGCAAGTGATTCTAATTTTCCGTCTCCGACTTTTTTGTTGGCATCGCTGGTTCCGAGGATTCCCCAAGTACCATTGCTGCGATAGAGAATGGATTTACGATCGTGCGAAACAGAAGCGCTATTAACAGGCGAAAGAAAAACTTCTGTCTTGCGCTCTTTGAAATTGTAGCGGTGCAATGTTTCGCCTTGCTGATTGGCAATAACCTCCTGGTAGAAAACATAACCATCAGGGCCGGGTAGTAAAGCAGAATAATTTCGGAGCGGAATATCTACGGCAAGTATCCGGTTCGCAATTCCGTCCATATCAATTTTTACTACGGGTGTTGCATCTTTCTTCTCGTCTTTCGGTTTATCTTTCTCTTCATCACTGCGCGGAGCAATAGGCGAAGATTCATCTTTACTTAGTACAATAAGATAGAGCGCGCGTGTGATGGGGCGATCGTAAGAGCTCATGTCGAGCCAGCCCGTGTTCAATCCATAGTTAGTGCTTGCGAGGAAGTACAGATATTTTCCGGTGGCATCCCACACAGGCGAGATAGCATCGGCCATTCCATCAGTGAGTTGCAGGCTTTGACTGGTTTCAATATTAAATGCTTTGATCACTTTGAAGTGATTGTCGAGCAAACGCGGATAGGCAATCCACTTGCTATCGGGTGACCATACAGGATTAAGTGTGCGGTTGGGATGAGCATAACGATCGGTGTCGATTTTCTTGGTGATCCCGGAGTTCACATCGGTGTACCACAAAGTATAATCTGTATCGGTGAATGCAATGTATTTGCTATCGGGCGACCACGCGGGTTTGAAAAAGAATGTGGGGTTGGCAATGGAAATTATTTTTGGCTTCTCAATTCCTTCCTGATCACTGATCACCAATTGATATTCACCAGATGCATCGCTGAACCACGCAATCTTTTTTCCATCGGGCGACCACACCGGTGAGCGATCGGCAGCAGCAGAGTTGTGCGAAATGTTTCTCCAATCACCTTTCTCTTTTGGCGCAGTAAAAATTTCTCCACGGTATTCAAACAAAGCCCGTTGACCGGTAGGAGAGAGTGAGGCATTGGTAAGCGAAGCAGGCTTTACTTCTTCCCAACGCTCACGTGCCCAATGGAAATCGCCACGCACGTTGATGGTAAGTTGTTTGGTAGAACCGTTAGCGGGATTAAGTACATGCAGGTAGCCGCCTTGCTCGTACACAATCAATCCACCGCCTGCATCAATACTCTTCGCATCAAAGTCGGTATGAAAGGTTTGTTGTTTCAATTCATTGGTGGCAGAATTGAATGACCACACATTGTTTGCATAATCTTTTTCCGAAAGAAAGTACACCACATTATTTAACCAAACAGGATCGGTGTGTCGTTCATTGTCTGTTTGCGGAGTCATCTTCAACGAATTATTTTTCAGGTCCACAATCCAGATTGGTTTTGCCTGGCCGCCCCGGTAGTTGCGCCACTCGGGATCCCAAAATCCGATTTGCTGATAGGCGATGTATTTTCCGTCTTCCGAAATTTCTCCTGCCACAGCGCGAGGAATGTCAAGCGTTTCTTCCATTCCGCCCTTACGGTTGATTTTAAAAATTCTTGATTCTTTGGTGGGCACTGCTTCACGCGAGGAGGCAAACAAAATATTTTCTCCATCGGGAGTCCACCCTGTTACAAAGTCTGCAACCGGGTGCCACGTGAGCCGCTCGGGTTGGCCACCTTCTGTTGGAATTAAATACACATCGGTGTTACCATCGTATTGTCCGGTGAAAGCAATCCACTTTCCATCAGGAGAGAAGTGAGGCAAACTTTCCTGGCCTTCGTTGCTGGTGAGTCGTTTTGCATCGCCTCCGTCTTTGGAAACGATCCACAAATCGTTGGCATAAACAAACGCAATGTTGTCGTTGCTGATCGTAGGCTGGCGAAGGAGTTGCGTACCTTGCGAAAAGGATGCGATGGCGCAGAAAAGTCCAAAGAGCGCAGAAATTATTTTTGGAGGCTTCATAAGTAGATGAATTGGAAACAAAAGCTAAGAAAATATAAAACTATTTTTAGCACCGTTCGCGGAAAAGCGCTGCGCCTGCTAATTGGATGGTCAAAGTTTGTTTAAGCAACCAGTGGTTAACGAATGCTCATTTAAGAATTAATTCTTCCTGCTATGAGATTCAACAATTATGTTTTTTTCAGAAACAGAACGATTATCACTTAAGATTCTCTTCAAACAATTTGAGTATGCGTTTGTACTCATCCGTCCAGCTGCTGGGCTCTACAAAGCCGTGGTTTTCCATCGGGTAAGCCGCAAGTTGCCAGTTGTCTTTGCCAAGTTCAATGAGCCGCTGCTGCAAGCGCACTACATCTTGAAAGTGCACATTGGTGTCCACCATGCCATGACAAATTAAAAGGTGACCCTTCAAGCCTTCTGCGTGATAAAGCGGTGAACTTTTTTGGTAAGCAAGGCTGTCGGTGAAGGGTTCATTCAAAATATTTGCTGTGTATGGATGATTGTAATGCGCCCAGTCGGTAACGGGCCGAAGTGCAGCTCCTGCCGCAAACACATCGGGTGTAGTGAACATCGCCATGAGCGTGATGAAGCCGCCATATGAACCTCCATAAATTCCAATTCGTTTCGCATCGATGCCGTGGTTGTCAACAAGCCACTTCGCTCCATCCACATGATCGGTTAAATCTTTTCCACCCATGAACCGATAAATGCCCGTGCGCCAATCGCGACCGTAACCTGCGCTCGCCCGGTAATCCATGTCCAGCACTGTGTAACCTTTGTCGGTCAATAAATTATGGAACATAAACTCGCGGGAATAGCTGCTCCACCACTTGTGTGCATTTTGCAAATAGCCTGCACCATGAACAAAAACCACGGCTGCACCGTTTGGCTTTGCCGGCTTATAGAGTCGCGCATAAACTTCAGCGCCATCGCGTGCCTTAAATGTCGTGACTTCAGGATCGCGCCAGTTGTAACTTTTGAATTCGGAAGTGAGCGACTGAGTTAATTGAATTTCTTTCGCTCCCTTTTTATTTTCCTGAATGTAAAGTTCCCACGGCTTGTTACTATACGAGTAGCGATAGGCAATCCATTTTTCATCAGGTGACATAAAAACTTCGTGAGCACCGGTGAGCAAGGAAATGCGGTCGGGCTTGCCTCCGGTCACAGGTAATTTGTAAAGCTGTTTTTCGCCCGGATGCGATTCATTTGTGATAATGTAAAAATACTTTTTGTCGGCCGAGAGCTGCGCTTGCTGAACTTCAAATTTTCCTGATGTAAGTGCGCTCTTTTTTCCAGAGTTAATTTCAACTGTAAATAAATGTGAGTAGCCGCTTTCTTCGGAATGAAACCAAACCGTGCTATTATTTACCCAACCTATATTGGTGCCTTGAAAAAATCCGCCTGTGCCGGGGCCACCAATCCAGGCATCGTCATGTTGGCGGTCAATGAGTTTTAGTTTTTGTGTCGCTACATCTAGTGACATGATCCAGCGATCTTTGTTATCCAGCGAGCGGATGGAGATCAAATTATTTTTTCCGTCAGGGCTCCATACCAGGTTTTGAAAAAACACTGCGCGTGTCTGAGGTTTGTCTCTTTTCTCTTTGTCCGACTTTGATGTATAATCTTTCTTGAATTCAGGTATATCGGTAATTCCGGGAATCTGATCAGTCTTTACCTGCAGCACGGTGTCCTTCAAAATGTCATACACATAAAATTCTTGCGCACTTTGTGCAGCACCAACTTTCGTGCGAGCGGGGATGTCTTCTGTGAAACCGGATTCGGTCACGTGATTAGGCACGATGGTCGATTTTGGAGTTGGGTTTTTGCTAAGGCGATAGGTGATAAACTTTTCGTCCGGGCTAAGTTGAATATTATCTACATTTTTTTCATCCGTATAAATTTCTTTGGCGCGCTTCGGCAGGTTTGACTTCAGATTTTTTTCAGTAAGTGCTTTGTCATCATGTCGCTCTTTCAAAACTTTCAGGTATGCAAGTTGATCCGCTTTGAGCCATCTTTCCTGTTCAGTAAGTTTCACGTCTGATCGCTTGCTTCCTTTTTTAAAATCCGTGAGTTGTTTAAAAGTACCGTTGACAATTTCCCATTGATAAAGATTGCCGTGAGTGATAAAAATAATTTTTGTTTCATCAAATGAGAATTGAGGATCGGATTCACGCTCCACGGTGTTGGTAATCTGCACGGTTTTCCCGGTAGCGATGTCGCGCAAGAAAATATCTCCGTTCTTTTCGTATGTCTTTTTTGTTTTTGCCTGATTGAAATCACCAAAGACGGAAGAGAGCGTTTTTCGCACGCGGTATTCCACCTTTACCGGGGTCAGATTAGTTGTAGTGATACTGTACAACGAGTCGCCTTTCAGTTTCTCGGGATTCCATTGAAAATAAATTTGCTTGCTGTCATCACTCCAAAATACATTGTACGGGGCCACGCCCATCCATTTCGGATCGCGCATTATTTTTTCGACCGTGAGTTCTGTAAGTTGTTGAGCTTGAGTGGAAGCAGCAATCAATAAAAGGAAAAATACTTTCTTCATAGTTTTCAATAAAGGCGATAGAAAACTAGGAAAGTTTATTTATCTGTAAAGTGATTTTTTGATGAGAGGTTTAAAAAAAAGAGAAGGCCGGAGCCTTCCCTTTTCGTTCATCTTGATGAAACACTAAATTTTTTTCTTTAAGTCAGCGGCCCTTGCCGCAGCTTTATCGTTTCCACACAACGCTGCCAACTCATACATATCAATTGCCTTTTGTGTGGTTTCTTTTTTCTTACGTGGAGCAAACTTCGTTCTGCGAGCAGTTTCTTCCAACAGCGTTCCTTTCACATAATAAGCTTCCGATTCATCCAGTTTGGATTGTACCATCAACTGCTGTACTTCTCCTTGCAGTTTTTCTGATTCTTTTGTTTTTGCTTCTATCTGAGCGAGCTTGTCTTCAATTTCCGCCTTTTGCAAACTCACGGTTTGAATCAAATTACCGTTTTCATTTTGGTAAAGTTTTACTTGTTCTTCCAATCGAACAAGCTCCGTGTTTCGAAGGTCAATTTCATCCTTCAATTTTTTCAGCGAATTCGCATAGTTTCTAGTTGTTGATTTTGAATCCATCAACGATTTTTCAAGCGAAGTAATCTTGCGCTCAGCATTTTTCACATACTTATTAATGTCGCTCATCCTGTTTGTGAAATCATCCAGCGAAGTTCCCTCCACCATGCGCGTTCTCAGCACATGACGATTGTTATCGATCGAATCGATGAGCGAACCTACATCTTGAAGGGCTGTTTCCATTTGCTGGTTGGTGGCCAATTCCACTTTGAGTGAATCAACTTGACTTTTGAGCCGGGCATTTTCCTTGGGCAGATTGCAGGCTCCCAGTGTGACCATCATAGACAAGATCAATGCATTTCTGTTCATCATATAAGATTTGGTTTTGTGTTGCATCTTAAACGGGAAAAGTGGAGCAAATCATTTGTGCTTGACGATTATGCGCTGATTTTTACGATGGTGTGCAATTATTCAAGTTGAAATTCTGTTCGCAGAAATATTTGTCTGGAAAATTTTCATTTTCAAAATCTTTATTTACAAACAACTCGCCACTATCTTGCCCATTGATGTACGCCATTGTTGATATCGAGACGACCGGAGGCCACGCGGCCAATCATCGCATCACGGAAATTGCCATCTATCATCATGATGGAATCCAGATCACCGATCATTATAAAACGCTGATCAATCCGGGACGGAGCATCCCTCATTTTATTACTGGCCTTACGGGAATCAATTATGAGATGGTGAAAGAAGCCCCCACTTTCGAAGCAGTTGCGAAAGAGGTGCATGGATGGCTGGAAGGGAAAATATTTGTAGCGCACAACGCACAATTTGACTACAGCTTTCTCAAAAAAGAATTTGAAGACGTAGGAATCAATTGGAATTCGAAAAAACTTTGTACCGTTCGCTTATCGCGAAAAATTATTCCCGGATTGCATTCGTATGGATTAGGAAGGCTGGCGGAAAGCCTCGGAATAAAAATCCCTGATCGACATCGTGCCGGTGGTGATGCGTTTGCAACTGCCAGGATTTTTGATTTGCTGTTGAAGCGCGACAACAGTGGAGTGATTGAAAAAGCGCTGAAACGGAATTCGGGAGAGATGATTCTTCCTCCTAATCTTGGCAAAGAAGAATACGATGCGCTTCCCGCGAAAGCGGGCGTCTATTATTTCTTGGATTCGCACGGACAAGTGATTTATGTTGGCAAAGCCATCAACATCAAAAAAAGAATTGCCGGACATTTTTCAGGAGACGCAAGAGAATGGAATCGCTCCAACATTCGCAATGAAATTCATCACATCACCTATGAACTTACCGGGAGCGAATTGATCGCATTGATCTTTGAATCTCAAGAAATACGCAGACTGTGGCCGAAATATAATCTTGCGCAGAAATATAAATCCGAAGAGTGGGGAATTTTTGATTATGAAGATCGCAATGGTTACTTGCGCTTTTGCGTGAACACAGTGTCAAAAGGGACGAAGCCCTTGATTTCTTTTAGTACCAAAGGCGATGCGTGGAATTTTTGGTGGGAGAAAGTAAAGGAGTTTGATCTCTGTCCGAAGCTGAGTGGATTACAAATCGCAAAAGGTCCATGTTATAGTTATCAATCGGGCTCGTGTAAAGGGGCGTGTCAAGGTGTGGAAAAGGTGAAGAAATATAATGCCCGGGTTCAAAAAGCAATTGAATCATTTCACGAAACCGGAGACACGATGGCGATCTTTGGGCAAGGACGACAACATGGAGAACGCTCACTCGTCTTGGTTGAAAATGGAAACTATGTTGGCTTCGGCTTTTTTGATAACGAGCAAAGCATCACCGACTACGAAACTGCAAGGAATTTTGTGAAGAATGGAAAAGAGAATCGAACGGTTCAGAATTTGATCAATTCGTTTTTAATTAATCCGCGAGGAGCAGAAGTGGTAGTATTTGAATGATTATAATAGTTTGCAACAACTATTTTTAATCTGAGCCAATATCATTTTTGATCAAATCTGAATTTCTGAAGAGTCTGTTTTTCTAAGTTATTAGCATCCTGATGTTTTCAAGTCTTTGATGGGCAAAGCGACCGTTCGTCATTTTCATGAAAAAAACTATATTTAGTACGTGCATATTCTTGTCACATGAAGAGAGAAACCTTATTGATCCTATTTTGTCTGACAACCTATTATTCCTCGGGACAATTTTTCAATCGAAACTTGTTTGTGAGATATCAATGGTCGCAGTGGAAAAATTTTCGGCAGTATTCTAGAGCGAATGATTTGCCGTTAAAATGCGCGCCTAACCATGACGCCAAAGAATTTTGGGATATTGGAGAAAATCAACTCATTTCCACACCAATCCAGGATTTTAACAAAACAAGGTGGGAGATGGAGGTAAAATTGTTCGAGAACTGCGTTCAAAGGGATTCTTCTTTTTGCGATGCATATTTTCGTCTTGTCCAAAGCCTTGTAGAACTAGGGCAATGGCAGCGCGCAACTAATGTGCTGCATAAGGCAAAACAAAGATTCCCGAAAGAACCGCTTGTTAACCTGGGCCTAGGTCAGAGTTATCTGCAGATGAGTGAGTTTGATAATGCTCAGATTTACTTTGAGAAATTTCTAACTCTTATGCCTACAGAATCTGAGGGCTACTTGGGGCTAGGCTATTCTCTTTATCGAAAAGGTAAAAAAGCAGAAGCCTTGTTCCGCATCAGAGAAGCTTACAAAAGAGGAGTGCTGGATCTCAATTATATTCAAATGTTTGAAGCTGTTTTGCTCTATGAGCTTAAAGAGTTTAATAAATCAATGGAAGTGCTTAAACAAATCAATATTGAGAATAAGAAAACCGTGTTTAACACATGGGTACTTGGAATTGATTTGGACACAAACTTATACGGACCAGTGCATTACTACCTTGGACTTTGTAATTATGCTTGCGGTGCAAATCATTTTGAAGCAGCTAAATGGCACTTAAAACTTGCAAAGAAACAAGGAGTAAATATCGACACCGTGATTGCAAAAAGGTTAGGGATCTATGTGCAACCCGATGACTTAAAGAATCAACTTCTTAATCTTTACAATCATGAGAAGTTGGTTAAATCAAATTCAAAGTGCTGTTTGTCTATGGCAGTTGAAAAAAATCGTGATGATTTAACAGAGGTCTATAAAAATGTTTCGTGGATTATACGCAGTGCTGTTTATAACAACCAAACAGATTCATTCATGCGTTCGCTTGAAATTTTGAAAGTTGGAGTTAAAAAATTTCCGCGCAGCTCCAAATTAAAAATTATGCTTGAGCGGCAGTATATTTTGATGGACAGTCTCAATCAAGGACTCAAGCTATGTTTTGTGCACGATGCCAGGAATAAGATGCCGACTAAAACAGTTCTAAAAGGCGCCCTCATCCTGAAGCTGCTTCACAGAGACAGTGAAGCGATTGAACTGCTATCAAAAGTCGAGAAAACTTACAAGGACCGGCAAGAAATAGTGCCACCCGAATTGCTCGTATTGAAGGGCGAACTTTATTTTCTTCAAGATGAGCAATACCTGGCTTCTGAATACTTTAAAAACGCACAGCTTTATTATTCAAAGGATATCTATTTTAACTACTACTATGCCCTTTGCTTGGGCTTGCAAGGCAAAATTTCTGAGGGTCGAGAATATCTTTATAATTCAATAAAACAAGGCGCAATTATCCCAAAGGAACTCGCATCAAAATATCATTTAATTATTTAGGCAATCCCCGTAGTAACTACGTGAACGTTTTTAGGCACGCTGGTGAAATGAAGTCATTTTGAAACAGATTAGCTTAAGATTTTCTCAACGATCTTTCCACTCTTCTTATTTTTCAGAATCACCTTTCTCGCTCCATAGTGTGTCATCTCTTCCTTCACGAGATAGTGTTCATCATCATACGAAGTAAGATGACTGTCTTTTGAAACACCGGTGCGACCGCGCCAGATATCCAATTGCACAGGCTCCCAAAGTTTTGACTTTGCCGATTTGTAGGCGGCATCCAGTACTGCATTTACTACATATCCATCGTAGAAAGTTTCTTTCGGTTGCGTTTTACTTTCGAGAGATTTGAACATATCCATAAACATGTGATTGTAACCTAGTTCGTTCAATTCATCGCCTACGGGAAACAACCAGCCTGAATTGCTCTCTGCTTTTTCAGCGATGTAGTCTCCGCCTTTTCCGGATGTAAACATCTCAAAACCTGTACGCAGAAAACTGTTTACCCAAATCGTTCCTTCAGTACCCATTACTTCATCACGCAGATCGAGGCCACCGCGGAAAGTCCAGCTTGTTTCAAATTGTGCGATCGCTCCATTTTCATATTTGATTAACCCGATGGCGTGATCTTCTGCATCGATTGGCTTCACTTGCGTATCGGCCCAACACATTACTTCAATTGGCTTGATATCTTTGCCGATGTAATTTCTTGTGATCTCAACACAATGACAACCTAAGTCGAGAATGCATCCGCCACCGGCTTGCTCTATATCCCAGAACCAATCACTGTGCGGGCCCGGATGTGTCTCTCTCGATTTTGCCCACAAGATTCTTCCGAGTGCTCCGCTCTTCACACTATCCAGAGCTTTCAAAAATTTTGGTGTGTAGCAAAGATCTTCGAGGTAGCCGTTGAAGATGCCTGCTTTCTCTACAGCTTCCAACATTCGTTTTGCTTCGGCAGCATTACGGCCAAGAGGCTTTGTTGTGATTACAGCTTTCTTATGTTTGCAGCAAAGGTTCACTGCTTCTTCGTGAAGGTTGTTTGGCAAGGCAATGCACACCACTTCCACTTCCGGGAGATTGATTGCTGCTTCCATGTTGGTAGTTGAGAAAGCAACTTTATAATCCTCAGCAAATTTTTTAGCGCTTTCTGCTCTTCGCGAATAAACTGCCACTACTGTATCGCGACTACGATAACCTTGAAGCGAGTCTGCATAAAAGCGCCCGATGAATCCCGAGCCGAGCATGGCGATGTTCATAGTGAGAGTTGTTAGTTATTGATTGCTGGTTGTCGGCTTTTTGAATTTGTAGATCAACAGTAGTTGCACAGCACGGTTATTTAATTCAACCGTTCCGCCTTGGTCATCCAGCCAAATATTTTTTGTGCCGAGATAATAATTCAAACTTAGGCTGATATGTTTACTGAGATCGTACTCAGCTCCGCCATAAAATCCATTGTCGTTCTTGTGATACGTTTTTGTAATCCCATTGCCATTGATCATCGTGCCTCCTGTTGTAAAACTAACGTAAGCGCCCGCATTGAAAGATAATTTTTCACTTGCTGAGAAATGGATGGCAAGAGGAAAAGTAAGATAGTTAATCGTCAAATCTCCGATTGGTCCGCTGCTATAGCCCATGCCCATGTATTGCACATTTGCACGAGCGGCAAATTTTTTGGAGAAACTCCAATGATAAAATACTCCAGCAGTTGGACGAACTGCAATCGAAGAATTTTGCGAAGAGATCATCTGGCTGGCAAGATTGATACCTGCATCAGCACCGAAGTATGAGCTTTGACTTTTAGCGAAGTAAACCGATGCCAATAGCCATCCAAAGAGAATTATCTTCTTCATTTAGTTGGCAGCGCTTTTCTTTTCCTTAAAGAACAAAATAAAATATACTAACACAAACACGGCTATGAATGCCGGAACAAACCAGATGTTTTTCCATTGATGCACTCCATCGATTGTATAATAATCAGTGGCAAAGCCTGAGAACCAGGTGCCGATAAACATACCAACTCCATACGTTGCAAATGTGAAGAGACCTTGCGCAGCATTTTTTATTTTTTCTCCAGCTTTCTTTTCGGTGTACATGTAGCCCGTCACAAAAAAGAAATCATAACAGATGCCGTGGAGGATAATTCCTGCATAGAGCATCCATGCATTCACATTAATATTTCCAAATGCGAAACACACATAACGAAGTATCCAAGCACTCATGCCCAGAAGAAGCATCTTCTTTACTCCGATTTGATTGAAAAGAAAAGGAATGGCAAGAATAAAAATCGCTTCAGAGAATTGGCCGAGTATCATTTTGCTCGCAGCATTCTCCATTCCACTTTCGTTTAAAAACAAATTTGCGAAGCCATAATAGAACGACAGCGGAATGCAAACCAAAATTGCCGCAATGAAGAAAATGAGATAGGCATTGTCTTTGAAAAGAACGAATGCTTCTGTGCCAATAGCGCTTTCTGTTGATTTTCCTTTCGGTGGAGTATCTGGCAGAATGAAACTAAGCAACCCCAATCCGACAGAAGCAATGGCAGCCATTATAAAGGTGGATGGAGTTTTTTCGATTCCCAGCTGGCCAATCATAAATCCCGCTACTATCCACCCAATTGTTCCGAACACTCTGATCCATGGAAATTGTTTTCCCGGATCAGTCATCTGTTGAAATGCAATGCTGTTGCTGAGCGCGATAGTTGGCATGTAGAGCAATGAGTAAAAAACAATCACCCAATAGAATGCGGTGTTGTCAGTGATCTGTGTGGCAAGAAATAAAAGTATTCCTCCTAAAATATGTAACACGCCCATTATTTTTTGTGCAGCAAAAAAACGATCAGCCACCATGCCAATAAAGAAAGGCGAAATCATTGTGGCGATGGCAAGTGCACTGTAGGCCGCACCAATCTGCACACCACTTGATTGCAAATGCACCGACATATATGTACCCATCGTTACATACCACGCACCCCAGATAAAATATTCGAGGAGCATCATGAGTGAAAGCTTGGTGAAGAGGACAGGTTTCATTTATGATTTTTGATTTAAGATTTGTGATTTTGAAGTTTATGAATTTGAGTTTTACTTAGTTTCTGTTTCTTTTTCCCAACCTGTGTCTTTCAAACCGGGATCATTTTCTTTTTTCAGGAAGTCGGCATTTGAAAGTAAATCTGCCTTCCATTCCAAAATTGCCTCGTCAGGAACAACATCAACAGGAACTTTCCAAGAGGTAGAAGCTTCGTTGTAGGCAAGATTGGATTGAGAACTATAACAAGATATAATTGACCACCGCGGTTTATCACTTAGGTTTGCTTCGCTGCGATGGAGGAGATTGCTGTGAAAGATCAACGCATCGCCCGGGTTCAATTCGCAATAAATTAAATCCATTGTCTTCAAAGCGTGATTTACAAAAACCATATCTGCACCAACTTGTTCTCCGGCAAATCCGTGATTCACTCTTCCAAGTTTGTGAGAGCCTTTGATCACTTGGAGACATCCATTCTCTTTTGTGGCATGGGTGAGTGCCACCATCACACTGATCAATTGATCAGGAAACATGAATTGATTTTTATACCAGTAGCCGTAATCCTGGTGCCATTCCCACGCGCCTCCCACACGTGGTTCTTTCTGCATGAGCTTGGAATGAAAATGACAAACGGGTGCATCGCTATCAAGTAAAGGTTTGATCGCTTCGATCACTCGCTTGCTTCGACTCATGTAACCAAACACATCATCGCCAGGTGTAAACCACAACGAGAGCCTTGTTTTCTTTCCGGTTTGGTCGTTAAGATCCAGAGCGTTTTTGCGCATGGCATCGTCTTCCAGCGCAGTTGAATACATCTTGTCAATTTCTGCTTGACTGAAGAAACTTTTCAGAATGATAAAACCATCTCGGTAATAATCAGCAATTTGATTGGATGAAAGCCCTGACATAAAATTTACTTTTGAAGTTAGGCAATTGAGGTTTAAACACAAACAGCAATTGTTCAAGCCTCTAAATATTTTACGTGAGCGAATGTAACATTCAATCTCTACTCACTATCTTCGGTTCATGAATGTTTCAAAAACTATTTTGATCACAGGCGTCTCCACCGGGCTTGGATATGGCGCACTGAAAGAATTTACCTCTCGCGGCTATACCATATTTGGCAGTGTGAGAAAGCAGGAAGATGCAGACAAACTAAACGCTGAATTTGGTGATAAATTTGTGCCACTCATTTTTGATGTTACAGATTACACATCAATTGACAAGTCGGTTGATGTGGTGCGACAAAAACTAAATGGACATGGTCTTGGCGGACTGATCAACAATTCAGGGATTTCAGTTTCGGGGCCAATTCAATATTTGTCTGTTGATGATATCCGGAAAAATTTTGAGGTGAATGTATTTGGCCTGATCAAAGTGACGCAAGCCTTTCTCCCCTTGTTGGGCGCACAACCTTCTCATCCATCGACACCTGGTCGCATTCTCAATATCAGTTCGGTGGCCGGAAAGATGGCGCCTCCTTACATGGCTCCGTATGTCGGATCAAAACATGCAGTGGAAGGGATTTCTGGGTCGCTGCGAAGAGAACTCATGCGCTATGGAATTGAGGTGATCATCATCGGCCCGGGCGCAGTGCAAACTCCCATCTGGGACAAGGGTTCAATGGACAAATTCAAAGACACACCATACATTGCCTCGCTTGTAAAATTTTTCACCAAGTTTATAACCGAAGGTAAGCAAGGGATGCCGCTTGATGTTTTCTCAAAACGATTGGCCGATATTTTTGAAACGCCAAAACCAAAAACACGATACGCAATTGTTCAGGGCAAATTTGCAAACTGGACACTACCTCAACTTCTCCCTGACAGAACCGTTGATAATTTTTTCAAGAAATTGATGTAAAAAGATGTGTGATTTTTATAAAACTTTTAACCTGATAATATAATGACACGAAAGAAAAAAATTTTGATTGCTATTGCAGTTGTGTTAGTGGTGATTCAATTTATTCGCCCGGCAAAAAACATTTCAGATTTGAATGGCCCCAATGAAATCGGCAAACATTACAAAGTACCAGATAACGTGCAAGCCATTTTAAAACAGTCGTGTTACGATTGTCACAGCAACAATACCAAGTATCCTTGGTATGCCAATGTTCAGCCAGTGGGTTGGTGGATTCAATTTTCGCATGTGAATGATGGCAAGCGTCATCTCAACTTTTCAGAGTATGGAAGTTATGACGAAAAGAAAGCCAAACACAAGTTTGAAGAAATTAATGAAGCCATGACTGACAAGTGGATGCCGCTCGATAGCTATTTGTGGATGCACAAAGATGCGGCACTCACCGATGAACAATTTAACGCGGTGGCCAAATGGGCCGGAGCTTTGAAATAATTATTTCAACACACCTAGCTCTTTTCCAACTTCCGTAAATGCCTGAATCGCTTTGTCAAGGTGATGTTGATCGTGCGCGGCAGAAATCTGAACACGAATTCTGGCTTTGCCTTTTGCAACTACCGGATAGAAAAATCCAATTACATAAATTCCTTTTTCCAAAAGCTTCTCAGCAAACTGCTGTGCGAGCGGAGCTTCATATAACATGATCGGCACAATCGGATGAACCCCGGGTTTGATATCAAAACCTGCTGCTGTCATTTTATCACGGAAGTATTTAGTGTTCTTCTCCAGCTTATCGCGAAGAGCGGTTGTCTCAGAAAGCATATTGAAGACTTCGATCGATGCCCCCGTGATGGAAGGAGCAAGCGTATTTGAAAACAAATATGGACGAGAACGCTGACGGAGCATTTCAATAATTTCTTTTCTGCCGGAAGTAAATCCACCAGAGGCCCCACCCAACGCTTTTCCCAAAGTTCCGGTTATAATATCCACACGCCCCATCACAGCACAATGCTCGGGCACCCCACGACCGGTCTTTCCCAGAAATCCCATCGAGTGACATTCGTCTGTCATCACCAAGGCTTCGTATTGATCCGCAAGATCACAAATCTTGTCAAGCTGCGCGATCGTTCCGTCCATTGAAAATGCTCCGTCTGTCACGATGACGATTTGATTTGCGCCTGCTTTCTTCGCATCTTCCAATTGTTGTTTCAAATCAGCCATGTCATTATGCTTGTAGCGATAGCGCATGGCTTTGCACAAGCGCACACCATCAATAATTGAGGCGTGATTCAATTCATCAGAAATAATCGCGTCTTTTTCACCGAACAAAGGTTCGAACACTCCCCCATTCGCATCAAAAGCTGCAGCATATAAAATCGTGTCTTCCGTTTGTAGAAATTCAGAAATCTTTTTCTCCAGCTCTTTGTGAATGTCTTGCGTACCGCAAATAAAACGCACGGATGACATGCCGAATCCATGTGTGTCAATTGCTTTCTTCGCAGCTTCAATTACGCGCGGATGTGATGAAAGCCCCAGGTAATTATTGGCACAAAAATTAATCACACTCTTTCCGTCTGCTGTTTTGATATCAGCACCTTGTGGGGTAGTAATAATTCTTTCTTTTTTGAAAAGGCCGGCTTCACGGATGGCATTCAATTCCTTTTCAAGGGCAGGTTTTAACTTCTTATACATAACAACAGCGAGATTTTATTTCATCGATAATTAAAGATGCAAGCTACAAATTTGCTTGAAGCTGTCTGCTTGCAGCTTGAAGCCTTTTTTCTATTACCTTCGCCCCGCATTCGTTTTAGCATGAAGAAAACAAAAATTTTGTTGATTGGTGCCGGAGGTCAACTTGGTTCAGAACTTGCGCAGGGATTGTGGAAAATTTATGGCCAGGAAAATGTTATTTCTTCTGACATAAAAGAACCGCAGGGAATTTTGCGCGAAGCACCTTTTGAAAAATTTGATGTGCTTCAGCGCGACAGACTATTTGAGCTGATCAGGAAACACGAAGTCACGCAGATTTATCATTTAGCTGCCCTGCTTTCTGCCACCGGAGAAAAAGATCCGCGCTGGGCATGGAAATTAAATATGGAAAGTTTGCTGTATGTGCTCGAGGCTGCCAATGAATTGAAACTCCATAAAGTATACTGGCCGAGTTCTATCGCTGCGTTTGGCCCTACTACTCCAAAACAGCAAACACCGCAGCACACGATCATGGATCCGACTACGGTGTATGGGATTACAAAACTAGCAGGAGAACTTTGGTGCGAATATTATTTCAGGAGATATGGAGTGGATGTGCGCAGTCTTCGTTATCCCGGATTGATCGGTTGGAAAACTCCGCCAGGTGGAGGCACCACAGATTACGCAGTTGACATTTATTTCAAAGCCATCAAAGAAAAAAAATACGAATGCTTTCTTGCGCCCGACACTTACCTGCCCATGATGTACATGGATGATGCTGTGAAAGCTACGATCGACCTGATGGAAGCACCTGCAGAGAAAGTGAAAGTACGCACGAGCTATAATATAGGCGCGATGAGTTTTTGCCCAGCACAGATAGCCGCTACTATCAAGAAACACATTGGCGATTTTACAATCACTTATCAGGCAGATTTCCGGCAAGCCATTGCAGACTCGTGGCCGAAATCGATTGACGACTCAGAGGCAAGAAGAGACTGGGGCTGGCAACATCAGTTTGGGCTGGAAGAAATGACAGCCGATATTTTAAAGAACTTGTCTAACACGATCATTTAATAAATAAAAATTGGTAAGTTGGGGTTTGGGCTTTTTTCCAAATGAAAGACAAATCCCCATTTTCCAAAGGCATCCTCGAAAGTCACCCGGGGTTGATGGTTTTCACCCTTGACAAGAATTATTGTTACAGATATTTCACCAAGACCCATCAAAAAATAATGAAATTGCTTTGGAGCAAAACGATTAACCTTGGTGATAATATGCTCGAAGTGATTTCTGATCCAACAGCTCGTAAGAGCGCCAAAAAAAGTTTTGACAAAGCCTTTACGGGAGAATCCTTTGTTCAAGTCAAAAAATTTGAGGTAAAGCATAAGCTCAAGTATTATGAAAATCATTACGCACCGATAAGGAACACTAAGGGGAAAATTATTGGTATCACTGATTTTGTGATTGACATTACAAAAAGCCAGACCATCGAAAATGAAATGGAGCAATCGCACGCTCTCCTGCAAACCACAGTGAACTCCTCCTCGAACGGAATTTTGGTTGTTAATAGTTGTGGGAAAGCGGTTCTCTATAATGAGAAGTTTCTTGAGATGATGGATATTGATCCAGCCTTGTTCAAGTTGGATAACTTTGTTTCACGTTTGGCAGAGATTTTAAAAAAACTGAAAGACGCGGATGCATTCATAGCGAAAGTAAAACATTTATATGACCATCCGGAAGAAGAGAGTCGCGACTTGATGGAGTTTCAAGATGGACGTGTGCTACTGCGGTATTCGGCACCACAAAAAATTAAAGGCAAAATTATCGGCAGAGTTTGGACTTTTCTTGACATTACAGAACAGAAGCAAGCAGAGCGTGAATTAAAGTACAGCGAGAACCGTTATCGCACTTTGCAAGAAGCTTCATTTGGAGGAATTGGACTTCACGAGAATGGCTTTATCATCGATTCAAATTTAGGATTGTCAAAAGTTACAGGATATTCTCATGAAGAACTGATTGGTATGAATGGGCTGAATCTTATCGCGCCTGAATTCAGAAAAACGGTTATGGAAAAAATAACTCTTGGCTATACCGAACCTTATGATGTGATGGGTTTGCGCAGAGATGGCTCAACCTATCATCTTGAAATTCAAGGAAGGTCTTTTCAGAAGGACAATCGAATGCTGCGAGTCACAGAATTCAGGGACATTACAGAACGCAAACTGGCGGAAGAAAAAATTCGGGAACAAAATGCGCGGCTTGCCTCCATCGCACAAAATCTACGCAAGAAGAATGAGCAGTTAGAAGAGTTTACCCAGATAGTCTCACACAATCTGAGAAGCCCTGTCGGCAATATCAGTGCGCTGCTTGAGCATTTCGAAAAATCAAATGATGAAGCGGGGCGGAGCGAAATGATCAGGCACATGAAGTCATCTGCGGAGTCTCTTCTGTTAACGATGCAGGAACTGAACGAAATATTAAAAGTGCGACAGGCTGGCCCAATGGAGGCAAGCGAAATCGAATTTGCTACCGTACTCGATAAAGTAGTTTTGATGCTTCACGCAAATATTTTGAATCAAAAAGCGCTGATTACACGTTCATTAGGAGTCGAAAAAATTTTATATTCATCGTTGTACCTTGAAAGTATTTTTCTGAACTTGATAAGTAATGCTTTGAAATATTCAAGCCCTGTGAGGCCACCGGTGATCAAGGTCAGTACTTTTGTGAAGGAGGGCACTACAGTGCTACAGATAGAAGACAACGGACTTGGCATTGATATGGAAAAATTTGGTCATCAGGTTTTTAAGTTGAGAAAAACATTTCACGATCATCCGGATAGCCGCGGAATTGGGCTTTTTATGGTGAAGAACCAGGTCGAAGCAATGGGTGGGGAGATCAACGTAATGAGTGAAGTTGAAAAAGGTTGTACCTTTACAATCCATTTTGGAAAACAGATTATCGTATGAGTGAAGCGAGCCGCACTGTAGCTATTGTTGATGACGATCCGATCTATCGGTTTACTACGTTGCGTTCTATTGAGCGACAACAATTGGCCACAAAAGTGTTGGAGTTTAATTCCGGAAGCGAAGCCTTGCAGTTTTTGTCCGATAAATCTGCTGATCCTGCCACACTTCCGGATGTTATATTACTGGATATAAATATGCCTCTCACCGATGGATGGATGTTTCTGGAACAATTCGACCAGATGAAATCCACCCTTTCAAAACCGATTACGATCTATATGGTGAGTTCCTCCATCGATCAGCGCGACATTCAGCGCGCGAAAGCAAATGCGCATGTAAAAGACTACCTGATCAAGCCTATTCCTCAAGAAAAATTCAAAGATGTTTTGAATTAATTATCCGAGAATCTCACCACCAATCCAGACGAAATTCCAATACGGAACCCTTGATTGATGAAGTTTCCGTCCTCGAAGCCAGTCGCGAATTCTACACGGAAGAGGCGTAGAATTCCATTGATGCCATAACCTAATTCTGTATAATTTTTTGACGATGGCGTTTTCAGATAATTCACAAAGAAGCTCTCGGTAACTCCCATCAGGCGCAATTTTGGAATACGCGAGAGGACAAACTTGCGAAAGTGATAATGAATATTCGCAGAGAAATATTGATCGCGGGTGCTGTATTTGTAGTAATCCAACAAGCGAAAACTTCCAACCAAATCGGTGGTCATCAAAAAAGTTTGGTTGCCCATGAAGTGAGCATAGTCCATGAAATACATTTTGTTTGAATTCAAAAACTTTCCTGCCTTCAAATTCATATCCAATGTTCCGCGAATTCCCAAACGATAACCTTGACGCACACCCAACTCGATCAAGTCATAATCCACATCAGAACTGAAAACGCTATTAAATCCTTTGCGATAATTCGCACTGAAAATGGGAGTGGTTCGGTCTGCGCGGTATTTGTTGCCGTTACGAATGCGATACTTCTGCCACGGGCGAGCTTCGAATCCAAACTCGCCAATAAATGCATTGTGTTCATTAAAGCCTGTTGACGGCATTTCAACATTCAAAGGAGCGTTGTCGGTGAAACGTAAATTACTTTTTTCGGTGAAGGAATAATTGTTGTTGTTGAAAAGTTCGTGCCTTCTTGAGAGCGACCAGTTGGTGTAAAAAGTATATTTATCGTTGAAGCGTTTTCTAAAATTCAACTCAACGAATTCACGTTCGTAGATTTTCATCCAATTGTGACCTTCTACCAAAGTTGTATAAGTATTGATGATTTGATGAATCGGCTCTTTGTTGTTGAATTGTTGAATATATCGTCCGCCACTCAAAGTGATTCGGGTGTTGCGGGTTCTATAATCTATTCGCAAATAACCCGATAATTTCTCCCGGGCAAAGGCATAACGAAAGATCGGGCTTATTTCAAGTCGTCTTGTTTCGGGCCGGCTGTCTTTTTTAGTTGTATCCTTCTTTGTCCATCGATGAAAATAATTCATTCGATAAATAAGATTGACTCCCTCCACAGTGTTGTATCCACCCCAGGGAGTTTGAATTTGAAAATTTGAATTTTTTCCGGTAGTGAATGAATCTCCGATCAGTACATCCCATGGCTGAAATCCTTTACCATGCTTGCGCTTGGAGTGAAGTGTGTCTCCCTCATCGCGTTTCCGTTGTGCCGTGCTGATAGAATCATTTTTGTGATAACCACGCACTTCTTCCTTGTCGAGCGGCATCGGACGGATATCTGACCAAAATGTGGAGTCCTTTTTGTAAGCGGTGGAGTCAACTGAATATTTTGTATCAGAAAGCACTTCAGGTTCTTTTTCTTTTTGTTTTTCCTCTTTCTCGTATTCTTTCAAAACTTTTTTCAACTCCTTGTTCGTAATCTCCTTCCCATTTTCAAGACGCTGCTTAAGGTCTGCATTCTTTTTAGCTTTTTCATTTTTAGCAAGCTTGGCTGCTTCATCTTTATCCACTTTTTCATCCACAACCTTGATCTCAGGTGGGAGATCTTTATTCAATTTAATTTTATAATCTTTCACCGTAGCGAGGTAAGATCCTTCAAATTCAAAACCAAAAACTTTTCCTGAAACCACTGCGTTCATTGACACGGGCATCCAAGCCTGACCTTTCACCTGCGAATTATCATCGTCAATTGGGTTATAGATTTCTTTTACCTGAAATCGGATTCCCAGCTTAGTGGCTGTGAGGTCAAGACTGTGAATGCACCACCAATCTTCTACAATGTAGATCACTCCTTCAAAAACATTATCGCCCCTTGAACGTGGGGTGACTTTGATCTTGCTCACTTCAAATCCACGATCTTTGAATACTCCCAAATATTCAAATCGATAGTAAGAAAATGACTTTGGTGAAAGGGGTGAAACCGTTTCGGCAATTTCCGGTTGATAAAAACTTCCAAAGATGTATGCATTTGGAGACGCATTATTGTTTTTACCTTGGGTGTAAACAGCAATTACTTTTTCTTCAAACTTATTGGGTCGCGTGTATTTGATTTCGCTGACTGATTCGGTGATGAATAAGCGATCTTTTGTAATACCTTCTTTCTCCAAAGCCTTCTTGGCAAACCACGGATAGTCCTTCAACTTTCCTTTTCCTTTGATGTAAACTTTTGCCGTGTAGGTATCTACTTGTTGCGTGTGATACTTCGCTTTGCCGATTGCCTTTCGCATCACGGTGTAGGCCGGATCTTCTTTGTTTGCTTTCACGGTCACGGATTGTAACATCACCACTTGTGTCTTTAACGTAATATCCAGTTGGATGAAATCAGCCCCTACTTCAACTGTGCGACTGATAGTTTCAAAACCAAGATATTGAAACAACACGGTGTAAGTGCCGGATGCAAGGGCAATTTCAAAATTTCCATTTGTGTCCGTGGCGGCACCGGAGTTGGTCTCCTTCACAAATATGGAAGCAAAAGCAAGCGCGTTGCCATCATCGCCTTTGATGCGACCTTTTATTCCACCTGCAAAAGATGTAAAAGATAAAAGAAGTAAAAGGAGAATCGGGGTTGTTGGTTTCATTCGAACCATAGACGCTAAAAAGGTCACAAAAGTTTTCTCTTATTTATAAAAACCCTTCTGCCGGATCATCTGCTCCACGGATTCTGGAACGAGGTACCGGATCGATTTATTGTTCTTGATACAATTTCGAATGTAAGTAGCTGAGATGTCAAGCATCGGGGCTTCTACCATGGTCACATTCGCATGACGTTTCAAGTCAGAATTTGTTACACCCGGCCGCGGATAAACGTACAAACCGAATTGATTCAAAATCTCTTCATGGTTTTTCCACTTGGTGAAGTTTTCCAGGTTGTCTTCACCTACAATCAATCTGAAATCCTTATCGGGATATCTCTCACGAAGATGCGCTAGTGTGTAAACTGTATAGTTCGGTTTTGGCAAATGAAATTCCACGTCTGAAACTTCAAGCTTGTAGTTGTCAGCAATCGCTGATTTCACCATATCATAACGATCAAATTCATGCAGCAATCCTTTGCTTGGCTTGAGTGGATTTTGTGGGGTAACTACAAACCAGACTTTTTTCAAGTCAGAGTTCTCCGCCATAATATTGGCAATGATCATGTGCCCAACATGAATAGGATTGAACGAGCCGAAGAAGAGACCGATTTTCACGATGTGAATTTCGGATTTTTATTTGAACTCGTTGTAAAGCTTCTGTGCTTCCAATTTAGATTTATCTAAATCTTCGTTCACCAGCACCACATCAAATTGATCCTGAAAACCCATTTCAAAATTTGCTTTGAACAATCTGCGTGAGAGGCTTTCTTCTGACTCTGTGCCTCGATCGTTGAGGCGCTGTTTCAAAACTTCGATGGACGGCACTTTTACAAAAATGGCGAGCGCTTTATCACCAAAATACTTTTTGAGATTCAGGCCGCCCTTCACGTCTACATCAAAGATTACGTTTTTGCCTTCTTGCCAGATCCGATCAATTTCTGATTTGAGCGTGCCATAAAAATTGCCGGCATATACTTCTTCCCACTCTACAAACTCATCGGTACTAATTTTCTGTCTGAATTCTTCGGGCGTGAGAAAATAATAGTCTTTACCGTGAGTTTCTTTTCGCCCTCGCTTGTCGCGGGTTGCAGCAGAAATAGAAAAACCAAGGTCGGAATTATTTTGAAGGAGATATTTTACTAAAGTTGTTTTTCCGGAGCCGGAGGGCGCAGAAAAAATAATTGCCTTACCCGCCATTAGGCTTTCGTTGAATTGATCTGAGATTTGATCTGGGAAACTAAATCATCGGGACAATCGCCTCCACAGCATTTTGCCTTTAATAATTCTTTGATCGCCATGTCAACGTTGTAATTTTTGTAGCATGGCATGCAATGATCCATATGATTTTTGAAATAATCTTTCTGCTCGTCTGTTGCTTGTCCGTCAAGAATCAACTGAAGCATCTCCATGCACGTAGGCTTTTTGCCGTCAGCCTGAATGAAGGGATTGGATAGTAGTGACATACGATTATGCGTTATTATAGCCCATTGACTTGGCGTATTCTTTCAATTTTTCTTTCAGCAAATTTCTTGCGCGGTGCAACCGGCTTCTCACCGTGCCAATTGGTATGTCAAGAATTTTTGCCATCTCTTCGTATTTGAAACCTTCCAGGTCGCACAAAATAATTACAGTACGAAAATCTACATCCAGCGAATTGAGCGCATTGCTGATCTCGTCTCCGATCATATCTTTCAATGACTCCACGCGAAGATCGGGCGTGATCTGACGATCAACCTCATCTGAATTATAATACGATTCTACTTCCTGGTAATCGACCTTGTTAGGTTCTTTACTTTTTTTACGATAATCGTTTATGAAACTGTTCTTCAGGATGCGGAACAGCCAAGCTTTTGCATTAGTTCCTTTTTGGAAAGATTCTATGAAACGATACGCCTTGAGATAGGTGTCCTGAACAAGGTCTTTGGCATCATCGCGCTCCAGGGTAAGGCGATAGGCGAAGTTATACATCGAGTGAATATGCGGCATGAACTCGCCATTAAAGATCTCGTCTTTCTCTTTTGCGCTATAGTTTTGTTTGGGTGCTTCTTCCAATTCCATGGTTCGCCAAAAGTAAGCTTATAATTTGAAAATTGAATGAGTGAAACGTCTAAATTCCAGTACTACTTTTAATCTTTGCGTACTCTCCACATGTGCCTGGACTCTGTTTTCTTAAACAGGAGAACTTGCATTTTCAAAAAAAATGTGGTTAAGCTTTCACTTCTTGTGTCTCTTCGGGTTCGGCAGGTACTGCTTCCCAATTCTGTGGCTCTGTATTATGAAGATACTCAACAATTTTCTGTTCTACTTGCCATAGCTTGAGACCACGAATATACTTTCCGTTTCTCGCAAGAATCAATCGGCCGGTTTCTTCGGAGATGGCCATGACTAGTGTGTCAGTAAGTTCACTCATGCCAACAGCCGAGCGATGGCGCAAACCAAAGTGCGGTGGCAGGTGATCATTCTCACTCACCGGCAGCACACATCGTGCAGCTTTGATTCTTCCTTTATAAATAATCACAGCACCGTCATGTAAGGGCGTGTGTTTGTTGAAGATGGAAAGCAATAGTCGCTTTGAAACTTCAGCATCAAGAGAATCACCTGTCTCCACATAAAACTTCATTTCAACATCTCGCGAGAAAACGATAAGCGCCCCGGTGCGGGTGGCCTTTAGCGTTTTAGCTGCATCAATCACTTCCTGAATATTAAAGTCGACTTCACCGCTTCTCCAGCTGCTGAAAGATTTGAAAATTCCTTCGCGGTTAAACTCAGCGCTTCTACCAATCAACAGCAAAAATTTCCTGATTTCCGGTTGAAACAAAATGATCATGGCAAGTACTCCCACCCCCATAAATTGTCCGAGGATAGTGGTAAGCAACTCCATTTGAGCAGCGCGCACTATAAGGTAAATCAGATATAGTGAGAGAATGCCAAGAAAAATATTGACTGCTATACTTCCGCGGATGAGTTTATAAACCTGGTACAGCAAGACCGCCACTAGGCCAACATCAATAAAGTCAACCCAACTTACCTCCAGAAAGCCAATCTTGAATACAAAAATCATTACTCAAAGGTAGGTTTGTAATTTTCAATTACCAATGAATCGATTCTCAATTATCGAGTTGAGTAACAAGTGAAATCACTTCTTTTGCTTCCTTCACATCATGCACGCGCAAAATCGATGCACCCTTCAAAAGTGCTATTGAATTCAATGCAGTAGTTCCGTTCAGCGCATTTTCTGGATTTGTCTTCAATGTTTTCCATATCATCGACTTTCTCGACAGTCCAGCTAAAATTGGCTTGCCTAAAACCTGAAGATGATCAAGATTTTTAAGCAAGGAGAAATTATGTTCACTATTTTTTGCAAAACCAAAACCCGGATCAACGATGATGTCTTTTACCCCAAGACGATGAAATCGATCTATTTTATTCCTGAGATTGGAAATCACTTCGAGCAGCAGATTATCATACGTGGCAAGTTGACGCATCGTTTGAGGATTCCCTTTCATATGCATAATTATATAAGGGATTTTTAGTTTCGCGACCAGATCAAACATCTTCTCATCCAAATCACCACCCGAAATATCGTTGATGATCTGAGCGCCCGACTCAAAAGCTCTTTTGGCCACGCCTGATCGGAAGGTATCAATTGAAACAATCGCCTTTGGGAAATTTTTAACAATCGACTCAATCGCTGGAATTGCCCGTGCGCTTTCTTCATCAACGGAAATGTTCTCCGCACCAGGTCGCGATGAATAGCCGCCAACGTCAATGAAATCAGCGCCTTCTGAAATCATCTTCTCTACCTGATTTAAAATTTGTGAAGAGGTTGTGAATTTTTTTCCATCGTAAAAACTGTCGGGCGTCACGTTGAGGATGCCCATTATTTTAGGAATAGACAGATCCACGAGCGTTCCGCCTACATTCAGTGTTTTGTTGGTTGAAAATATTTTACTTTGCATCGAATTATGAACGAGAAAACAGCTCACGAATATAAAGAGGTGATGGCGGGATGCAAAGCCCTGTTCACCAAAAAGACCCACGACTATGGCACTGCCTGGAGAATATTACGATTGCCATCGATCACCGACCAGATTTTTATCAAGGCGCAACGCATCCGTAGCATTCAAGAAAAAGGCACACAGAAAGTTCAGGATGACATCAAAGATGAATTTATCGGCATTATTAACTATTGTATCATCGCGCTGATTCAAATTGAATTAAGCGATTCAACCGAAACTGAATTAACCGTATCAGAAGTTGAGCCGCTCTATGATAAATATGCAAGCGAAACTTTTGAATTGCTCCAAAACAAAAATCACGACTATGATGAGGCATGGCGAGACATGCGCGTAAGCTCCATGACTGACATTATCCTGATGAAGTTGCTTCGCACCAAACAAATTGAAGACAATCAGGGCAAGACGCTGGTAAGCGAAGGAGTCAAAGCAAACTATCAGGACATGATTAATTACTCTGTGTTTTGTTTGATTAAACTAAAATAGATACTGGATTCTTGATGCTGGAGACTAGTCCAGAATCAAGAATCCGGTAGCAAGTATCCACCTATGCAAAAAGTCATCGATCAATTTTCGCGCTTCTTTGTTGGAGGCTTATTCATTTTCTCCGGGTTGATAAAACTCAACGACCCGATCGGAACGCAAATCAAAATGCAGGAATATTTCGAAGTATTTGCAGATGACTTTGGAAGTTTCTTTCATCACTTCGTTCCGTGGGCACTGGAGATTGGGATGGTCATGATTGTACTGGAAGTTGTGTTGGGTATTGCTATTCTTATTTTCTGGAGAATGAAATGGACCGGCTGGGTACTATTGCTCCTAATGGTCTTCTTTACTTTTTTAACATTTTACTCCGCCTATTTTGATAAGGTAACCGACTGCGGTTGCTTTGGTGATGCCATCAAACTTACTCCATGGGAGTCTTTCACTAAAGACATTATTCTCATGGTTTTTGTGGCCCATCTTTTTTGGTACAAAGACCGCTACATTCCAACACTTCGAACACGCGAAGGCGATGCTGCAATTATAGTAGTGACAGGATTAAGTTTGTTTTTAGGAATTTACGCTGTAAATCATTTGCCCTTTATCGACTTCCGGGCTTACAAAGTTGGCAACCACATTCCCACACAAATGAAGCCGACAGAAAGCCCCATCATTGAATATGTCTTTCAAAAAGACGGAAAAGAAATTTCAAGCAAAGAGTATATAACGGACTCGACTTACAAGTACGTGTCATCAAAGGTTTTGAATGAAGATCGCATCAAACCAAAGATTACTGATTACAGTGTGAGTTCACCCGATGGCGAAGACAAAACGCAATACACTTTCGAGGGCAACAAATTGTTAATTGTAATTTTCAATGCAGATAAAGCATCTACTAAAAATGTAGAAGCCATTCGCAATCTGGTGAAAGGACTGGAAGGTAAAGTTGAGAGTTTTATCCTTACCGCGTCTAGTGAAGAGACGATCAATAAATTCATTCACGAAAATCAATTGCCTGTGCCATTCTACTATGCAGATGCAACCGTTTTGAAAACAATTATTCGCTCCAATCCGGGGATTGCCTTGTGGAAAGATGGAACCGTGTTGGGCAATTGGCATCACAACGACACTCCAACCGCTGATGAAGTTTTGAATCTTTTGAAATGAAGATTTATCTCATTGGCTTACCCGGATCGGGCAAAACTACACTGGGCAAACGAGTAGCTTCCGAATTGAACATTCCATTTATTGATTTGGATCACGAAGTAGAAAAAGTTGAAGGCAATTCTGTAAAGGAGATTTTCAAAACGAAAGGGCAAGATCATTTTCGTGAAGCTGAATCAAGAGCTTTAAAGAAACTTGCCGATTCAAATTTTCATTTTGTTTTAGCTACAGGAGGAGGAGCACCCTGTTTCTTTAACAACATGGAAATCATGAACGAATCGGGTGCAACTATTTTTTTAGATGTTCCATTATCAGAAATTTTGGGAAGACTTTCGAAAACAGATTTGAATACTCGTCCTCTTTTTTCAGGCCTTAATGCTGATATGGTGAAAGCGGAGCTTCTTAAGCTTCGTACAGAACGGCTTCCGTTTTATTCAAAAGCAAAAATTCAGCTCACAAAAGAAAATCTTCAGACGAAAGAAATATTGGAGGCGATTAAAGTGTGAAACCAACGGTGACTAAAGCGGTGACATTTGAATGCGAAATGTTCACCACAGGACTATTGGAGTAAAGTGTATATGGTGTGTAAAGGGCATTGTTGCTTGAGAAAATCATCGCAAAATCGATTGACATTTTTTCGTTGCGATACCCAAAACCCCCGCTAATCCTTTGCATGCTTCGATCCATATTTTGAGTGGAGCGATAGGGATCAGACATATAAGAGTAACCGCCTCTTGCCCTGTAGTTCGTTAAAAAGCGGTATTCTCCACCCAATCGATAGTTGATAACGTTTTTATAATTTGCTTTGATGGTGGAGTTGTCGGTAGTAAAGTCAACAGTTCCATCACCCGTAGAGTAAGTGGCTCCAGCATAATTAGTGAATTCAATATCGCCACTAATAAATCCTTTTCGTTGTATAAATACAGTCATTCCCAAATTCATTCTCGAAGGGGTTTGCAATGCATAGGGTGTTGTGACTTCGTTGGTCTGATCACTTACATCATTCAAATAATCACTTGGATTACCGGTGCCATAGTAGTCAAAATTATTCCACTTTGTACGCATGTTCGCGCTGTAATTATCCGTCAATTGGTAAAAAGTAGGAGAATTATAGGAAGCTCCGAATTGAACTACATCGGTGGGCCGATAAATGATGCCCAACGAAGCATTGACACCCGTTCCTGTGGTTTTAAGATTTTCTTCCAGCCGCATGTTTAAGAGTGGATTATAGGTTGGGTCTAAATCAAACTTGTAGTTGGACTCTTGGTAAACTCTTTGGGACTGAAACGAAAGAAAACTCAATCCAACCCCGGCCCCCAAATAAAATTTATCCGAAAAATTTACACCGTAAGCAATCGACAATTGATTCTGGGCACCACTGGTAGTCACGTCTTCCTTTTGCAAGACAGAACGCGTATCAGCCGAGTTTGCGTAATTTATTCCAAGTGCCGAAGCATATTGAAGATCAGAACCATTCGGATTGAAGAAAGTAGAATCTTCGATCAAATAATTATTGTAGGCAAGCCCAGTCGGATTGTCGTGATAATCACCACCATTAGGATTGCTTGAAGTTGGGGCAACCAAAGTTGAAGGAGGAAAGCCCGTAGCATCTTTGATAAAATAATCTATGATCGAGCTGGTCGAATTTGTACCACTATAACTGAAGCTGCGATTGAAATCATTCGTTCGGCTATAGGTTATAGCAAATGTGCCTCCTAACAATCCCCCCTGACCATCTTTGTCAGAATGAAGGATCAAACTAATACCCGGAATTTGAAATGAAGACTTTGAGCCACTGCCATTCGTGTTAAAATAATTTGTTGATGCAGATGAGAGGCTGGTACCTGGGGTAATGGCAAATTCCGACCGGTTGTAAAATCCAAGGCCCGCAGGATTGGATACAGCTGAACTGTAATCACCGCCTAAACTTACTTGTGCTCCGCCCATCGCTTGAATCCTCGCACTTCCGCCTGGTCTAACCTGACTAAACAAAAGCGCTGTTTCCGCATACGATTGGCCAACACTCTCTTGAGAAAAAGACAACACAATTCCTGTGAGCACAAGCTCAAAAAATTTCTTCATAAAATCTATAGAGTTGTTTTGGAGATGAGATTAATGCCTTCCTCTTCCTCCGCCTCCCGAATGGCCACCACCACCTCCTGAGAATCCACCTCCACCGGAAAATCCGCCACCTGAGAATCCCCCACTTCTTGAGCCAAAGCCACCTCCTGAATTACCCCATGAAGAACTGCGTGAGCCCCAAGCCGGGTTGGAGTTATTCCATCCTGAATTTGAATTACCAGACCCCCAGAAGCTGGATGTTCTCCCTCCAGTACTTACATGACCAACACCTCCGTTACCACGGGAAGCTTCCCCTCTCCAACCGGATTGATAGTATTGTGAATGTGCTGCAGCGCCTCTTGTTCTACCATTAGCATCTACCACAGCATTTGAATTTCTCGAAGTGCTATTGTAATAGGACGTTTGAGTAAGTGAACCACCTCGGCTTGGTCTTCTTCCTGTGGCAAAGCCTGTGTTGTCAGGATTATAATTGTTAGCTGTGTAGTACGATGAGGGGTAATAATAAGAACCCATGCCATAACCATAACCATAGCCATAAGAAGGATAACCATATCCATAGTATGAACCCATACCATAGTAACTATTCCAGAAACTCATAGAAGGACTACCCCACATGCTGTACATTCCGTAACCCATGCCATATCCCATACCAAGAGACATACCTGGATACATACCCATTCCATAGCTGTAAGGTGAGTATCCGCCATATCCGTAACCGTAAGGATAAAAACTTGAATAAGGACTTCCGAAACCATACGAGCCATAACTATTGTAGTACGGGTTGCCGTAAGCATAACTGCTATTATAACCTGAATTACAATTACAGTTATACTGGTTTTGATTCACGCTCGGAACATAAGTAGAAGTAAAGTAAGATGAGTTTTGCTGCGGAGCATTTGACCCAACTTTTGAACCCGCTATGTAATCCGGATTTTCATTTCTTGCTGAGTAGCTGTCAGAAGGATTGATCGTTTGCACATTCTCTCCCTTTTGTTTTGCAGACGCCAATACGATCGCCTCGCGAGCAGTTTGGTTTGACTTCGCTCTGTCTTTTGCAGTGAAGTACATATCATCAAACTCCTGAGCTAAAACATTTGCTCCGGCAATCATCACCAGCAGCAACGCACCTATCATTTTTGTTTTCATAAGCTTCAAGGATTACTCCCACAGTTATAACGTAAAGCTAATCAATTTGGGTATTTTAATGAACAAGTTTCTTTCATAAAAGAAAGTAGCAATTAGCAGGCCACGAGTATATTTGCGATTCAAAAAATTCTTAAAAGGAGATTAAAATGGGAAAAGAAATCACGAGCCGTGCAGACGATTATTCACAATGGTATATCGACTTGGTAAAGAAAGCCGATTTGGCAGAGAATTCAGATGTACGCGGCTGCATGGTTATCAAGCCTTATGGCTTCAGTATTTGGGAGAAAATGCAACAAGGGCTAGATAAAATGTTTAAAGACACTGGCCATACCAACGCTTACTTTCCTCTCTTTATACCTAAATCTTTTCTTGCAAAAGAAGCAAGTCATGTGGAAGGCTTTGCAAAGGAATGCGCGATCGTTACGCACTATCGTTTAAAAAATTCCCCCGATGGAAAAGGTGTGATTGTAGATCCTGAAGCGGAGTTGGAAGAAGAGTTGATCATTCGTCCTACTTCAGAAACGGTGATCTGGAACAGCTACAAAAAATGGATTCAATCGTATCGCGATCTTCCGATTCTCATCAATCAATGGTGCAATGTGGTGCGATGGGAAATGCGTACGCGATTATTTTTGCGCACCGCAGAATTTCTATGGCAAGAAGGCCACACCGCTCACGCTACTGCAGATGAAGCCATCAAAGAAACTTTGCAGATGCTTGATGTCTATGCCGACTTTGCTGAAAACTTTATGGCCGTGCCTGTCATCAAAGGAAGAAAATCAGAAGGCGAAAAATTCCCCGGGGCAATTGACACATATTGCATCGAAGCAATGATGCAAGATGGCAAGGCACTTCAAGCAGGCACCTCACATTTCCTTGGACAGAATTTCGCGAAAGCATTTGATGTCCAGTTCACCAACAAAGAGGGCAAACTGGAATTGGTGTGGGGAACCTCATGGGGAGTGAGCACGCGACTGATGGGAGCATTGATCATGGCGCACTCGGATGATGATGGCCTGGTGTTACCTCCAAAGCTCGCTCCGATTCATGTGGTTATTGTTCCCATTTTTAAAACTGAAGAAGAACTGAATAAAATTTCTGCGAAGGTGGAAGGCATAACAACTGCTCTTCGCACGCAAGGCTATTCGGTTAAATATGACAACCGCGACACCCACAAGCCAGGATTCAAATTTGCTGAATATGAAATGCGTGGTGTACCCGTTCGTATAGCAATAGGTCCACGTGATTTAGAAAACGGAACCGTGGAAGTAGCAAGGCGCGACACAAAAGAGAAACAAGTGATGAAGATGGATGATGTTGTTACATCCATTCCAAAATTACTTGAAGATATCCAGCAGAAAATCTACAACAAAGCCTTGGCAAAGCGTACTGAGCTTACTTCAAAAGTAGATTCGTACGATGAGTTCAAAAAAGTGTTGGATGAAAAAGGTGGGTTTGTTTTGGCTCACTGGGATGGTACGAAAGAAACCGAGGCCGCTATCAAAGAAGAAACCAAAGCAACTATTCGCTGCATTCCGTTAGATGCAAAAGGGGAAGTTGGTAAATGTATTTATTCCGGGAAGCCCTCAGACAAAAGAGTCTTGTTCGCGAGGGCATATTGAGAGAGGGGAATTTATTAAATCAATCTTCTTTCACTAAATCCGGGAGTTTTAATTTACAATGGACAGCATCATGAATGTAAGAGTTGGGGATGTGATGAACCACGCAAGCTTGTGATAACAATTCATCGCCATTCGCTGATTTAAGCAGTGGCAGAATGGTTGCCTTGTAATGATTCATCATCAATCCATGCCATCCGATGGAAGACTTTTCACGAATGCCAAGACCCTTAAAATTAAATTCCCATTCCTTTGTTTTGATAAATTCCTTAAGTTCCTTCTTGTCATAAATCCAAAAGCCACAGTAGGGACTTTCATCATTAATCATGAATTGATGACCGCTCAATTCCATTTTTTTTTCAGGCCATTTCAATAGATCGGTCAAGTAGGCCTGGTTCGATTCATTGAATTCTATTCTTAAAAAGCCAAGGTTGTATTTATTCTGGAGGCAAATGTCTTTGTATTTCATCCAGTAATTAAAATTACCGATCGTAAAATCGATATCATCCTCAAGATATATCTGCACATCAAAATCATCTACAGTCTGCTCCACGATTTTGCGATTTTCCCATGAAAGATGATACGGGTGAACCAGAGAAGTCAAGCCCAGTTTGTTCCAAATACCTTTGTTGTATCCGAATACACCAGATTTGCGGTAAGGGAAAATTTTAAATTGAATGCTCTTCGCTTTCACTGCACTCTCCATTACTTGGTTTGTGTACACAAAAATTTTTACCTCGTGGGGGAATTTTTCAAAATTATCAATGACCTGCTGAAGATACTTAAGGCGTGACTCTACAAAAAAAAATGTGATATGTACAGCGATCTTCATTCTGATTCTAACTTTAAGGTTTTATTTCAAAGTTCCTATTTCTACCGCCTAAAAATAGATTTATTATTGATTGCTTAGGAATATTTCGTTTTTTTGAGCTATAATGACCTCGGCACCAATCATAAACAAAGTAAAAGGTACATTTACAGATAGTTGCGCATTCTCTATTTTGATTCCTTCCTGGAATAACCTGCCGTATCTGAAACTCTGCGTGGAGAGCATCCGCAAAAATTCGACTTTCAAAAATCAAATCATAGTTCATATCAACGAAGGAAAAGATGGATCACTGGAATGGATAAAGCAGCAATCCGATATTGATTATACCTTCAGCGAAAAAAACATTGGAGTCTGCTATGCATTAAATGGGTGCAGATCCTTGATACGAACTTCGTATGTACTATTTATTAACGATGATATGTATGTTTGTCCGGGCTGGGATAAATATTTGAAAGAAGAAATTGATCAATTGAATACTGAATTTTTCTTTCTCTCCTCGACCGCCATTGAGCCTACCTTCAGTAGCAATTGCGCTATTCAAAAAGACTATGGCCAAACGGTTGACACGTTTAAAGAAAAACAACTACTGAATGAATTCGAAGGTTTATCGATGAGTGATTGGAGCGGTGCAACCTGGCCCCCCAATGTAGTTCACATAAATATATGGGACTTGGTGGGTGGTTATAGCACAGAGTTTTCTCCAGGCTTATATTCTGATCCTGATTTCTCTATGAAACTTTGGACGGCAGGAGTTCGATTGTTCAAGGGGGTGAGTAAAAGCAGGGTTTATCATTTTGGGTCAAAGTCAGTGAAGCGTGTTAAAAAAAATCCTGGCTATTATAGATTTATAGCCAAGTGGGGTGTTACTTCGAGCACGTTGTCTCAATACTTGCGAAGAGGCGAACCTTTCACAGGTCCACTTGGTGAGCCCATTGTAGAGACCGGATCAAAAATTAAAAATTTCTTCAAGGGTTTTTTGGCTCTCTTGTTAAAATAAAATTGAGAATTAAGACAATTTTGAATTTTATAAAAAAGATAAATACCTAAACTATGGATCGGATTGCGCTTGTTAAAGAGTTAATGGCGAAAAAAAAATTGAAGAACTACCTTGAGATAGGTGTCTTTAATGGAAGAGTTTTTTTTCGTATTAAAAGCACTTTCAAAGTTGCTGTTGATCCTTCGTTCGCATTTGATGCCTGGCGGAAGACTGGTAAATTCTTTACAAATCCATACAATATCTTCAACCGGTATATTGAGAAAACGAGCGATGATTTTTTTAAAGAAGATGCAGCTCGCGTATTTGCTGATAAGCAATGTGAAATCTCCTTCATTGATGGAATGCACGAGTACGATTACGCTTTGAGGGATGTTGAGAATACATTGAAATATTTATCGAAGGATGGTGTTATAGTCATGCATGATTGCAATCCTATAACCAAAGAAGAAGGCTGTTCATTCGCGGAATGGAAAGCGCGGGACTTCAAAGGTCAGTGGAATGGAGATGTATGGAAAACAATTTTGCATTTAAGGTGCCTTCGAAAAGATATCAACGTTTTTGTTTTGGATGCAGACCATGGATTGGGAGTGGTTACACGTGGCCAGCCGGAAAATCCGCTCACCTTTTCAGAATCGGAAATTAAAAATTTTACCTATGAAGACTTTGATAAAAACCGCACAAGTTGGTTGAACCTCAAGCCTGCTTCTTACTACAAGGAGTATTTCAAACTCTAATTGAGTGTAAAGCGTTTTCTCAACCCTTATTTAAATCAGATAAAATTTGAAAGAGCATCCTATAGTCATCTCAAAATTGGCAGGCGGACTAGGGAATCAACTTTTTCAATACACCGTAGGCCGGCAATTGTCATTGCAAAAAAATGTTGCATTGGTTTTGGATACTTCTTTTTATGAGAGTCAGGAGGTTCGAAGTTTTAAGTTGCAGCATTTCAATATCCAGGCTGAGACAACATCTTCCTTGAAAGATTCTCACTTCATCAAATTGTGTACTGGCACAAATCTGTCGTCAAAATTTTATCAAACGACACAAAAATTCCTTCCTAAAAGAATAAGAACTTTTTACAAGGAATCTAAATTATGGGGATACGAGTCAACGCTTTATAAAACATCTCCACCCATTTATCTTAAAGGATTCTGGCAACACTACAAATACTATGAACAACTTCATCCTCAAATAATAACTGAGTTGACGCCTCGCGAAAATCCTGATGAAGAAACAAAAGCCATATTCAACAGTTTATCAAAGGACGAATTCTCTGTCTCGGTGCACATTAGGCGCGGTGATTACATAACAAACCCGGAAGCAAAATTTATGGGGGTTCTTCCCCTTGACTATTACCTGAAGGGGATCCGTATCATCCAAGAAAAAATTAAAGATCCTGCATTCTATTTTTTTTCGGATGACTTACAATGGGTCAAGGACAATTTGAAAATTGATGCTCGTTCGAATTACATGGATATTGGTCAGGGTAAAAAAGATTATTTAGAACTATACCTCATGAGCAAATGCCGCCACAATATCATTGCAAATAGTACTTTCAGTTGGTGGAGCGCCTTTCTCAATCAACATCCGAATAAAATAGTTGTCTCACCACATCAATGGGTAAGCGATCCGGAAAAGAATAAAGGAATTCAAATACAATTTCCAGATTGGATTAAATTGTAACTCAGCAAAGAAATTCTGGAAATAAAAGACCATCCTTCATCAGGATGGTCTTTCACCTCGTCACTTGAGTCTTAACGACTCGCCACCAACTTATCTGCTTTAATCAGACTAATGAACTCTGCGCGATAACCTTCTTTGTCTTCACCTTTTGCTCCTTGCGCCAATCGGATGAGGCTGTCTTCAGAATACTTATTCAAATACTCTGACTCCCGCAGCAACATTCCAAACGCAGCCACGGAAGAAGCCCAACGGAAATTATCGGAAGTTTTTTCAAGCGAAATGTTTCCATCCACCAATGGATGAACAATTAACTTGCTCACATCTCCATTCGGTTTTTTGTAGCGAAATTTCACGGTCATTAATTCATTTCCACTAGTCGTTGCGGGATCAAGTTTACTTGTCTGGTATTTTAAATCATCGATTTTATAGAATTCACTTTCAACACCAACGGGAATAATTTCATACAAGGCAGTTACGGTATGTCCCGAGCCAAGCTCACCCGCATCCTTTTTGTCGTTGTTGAAGTCTTCGCTCTTCAGCATCCTGTTTTCGTAACCAATCAAACGATAAGCTTTTACTTTGGCAGGATTGAATTCAATTTGGAGCTTCACATCCTTCGCGATGGTAAAAAGTGTTCCACCAAATTCATTTACCAAAGCTTTCTGCGCTTCAAGGATTGAATCGATGTAGAGATAGTTTCCATTTCCTTTGTCTGCAATGGTTTCCATTTTGGAATCTTTATAGTTACCCATGCCAAAGCCCATCACGGTAAGGAACACACCCTCCTTCCTTTTCTCTTCGATCAGTCGCTCCATTGCACCATTGCTCGATTCACCAATATTAAAGTCGCCATCAGTAGCAAGGATCACGCGGTTGTTTCCTTCTTTGTTGAAGTATTTTTTTGCGGTTTCATACGCCAGACGAATACCTGCTCCTCCAGCCGTTGAGCCACCTGCTTCCAGTTGATCCAAAGCTTCTAAAATTGTTTTCTTATCAGCTCCGGAAGTAGAAGGAAGAACCAAACCAGCTGCGCCCGCATATACCACAATTGCTACATGATCCTGTTCGCGCAATTGTTGCACCAGCAATTTGAATGAGGATTTCAAGAGCGGGAGTTTGTTCACATCCTGCATCGAGCCGGAAACATCTATCAGGAAAACCAAATTAGATGGAGGCAGATTTTCCTTTGGAATATTTTTTCCCTGCAAGCCAATCAAAACCAGCTTATGTTTTTCGTTCCAGGGAGCCGAGGAAATTTCTGTGTTGATTGAAAACGGATCTTCACCTTTTGGTTGAGGATATTCATAATGAAAATAATTTACCATCTCCTCAATTCTGACTGCATCTTTGGGTGGACGCTGACCGTCTTGAATAAACCTGCGGATGTTGCTGTACGAAGCCGCATCAACATCAATTGAAAAAGTAGAAAGTGGATTGCGCATTGCATCGTGAAAAATGTTTTCGGTTATGCCATCGTATTCTTCGGTGTTGAATTGTTGTTCAGCTTCATAAACTTGTGCGGGAGAAGGCTGATATGCCATGTCCATTGCTTCATGACGTTTACCAAAAAGACCTTTTACTTTCGCAGCAACGCCTGCCGCGCGGCCACTCAAAGATTTATCAATGCCATAGCCTGTAACAACAACTTCGCTCAACGACTTTGTATCAAATGCGAGCGTAACATCTACTCTATTTTTTGCTTCTATTTTAACTTCTTGGGTAATGTAGCCGATGAAAGAGAAGACAAGTGTTCCGCCTTGCGCAGGCACTGTGATTAAATAATTCCCCTGTACATCTGTTACTGTACCTGTATTTGTTCCTTTCAATAGGACATTTGCGCCTGGGATTTCGGAACCATCCGCTGCAGTCACTTTGCCCATGATCGTGCGATCGGGCATTAACTTAAAGCTGGCAAGCATAATACATGCTATTACCAATGTGAATATTCTTGTTTTCATTTTAAATAATTTTTGCATCAGGATGCATCACACAAGAGGATTCCATAAACGAACTGAAAAAAATTTTAAATTGAGACCGAATGCCCTTTACCCAAAACGATCATGAGCTCATTCTCCTCTATAAAAAAGAAGGGGATCTGGCTGTCGTTGGAGAATTGTATTCGCGCTACACCTCGCTGGTATATGGTGTGTGCCTCAAATATTTGAAAGATCGCGATGAAGCCAAGGACATGACCATGCAGATGTTTGAAAAACTGACTTCAACCATCAAAACCCATGAGATCGACAACTTCAAAAGCTGGCTGTACGTGAGTACGCGCAACCAATGCCTGATGCAAATCCGCAAAGAAAAAGGTAAATTCAAGGAAGAAATTTCGGATCAGCTTGTGGAAAACAACCTCTTCCTGCATCCCCCTGCCGAAAATGAGCTCGAAGAGGATTTATCGAGGCTGGAAAAGTGCATCCAAAGACTGGTGGATGGGCAAAAGCAATGCGTAGAAATGTTTTACCTGCAGGAAAAATGCTACCAGGAGATTTCCTCCTTTACGGGTTATGACATGAACAAAGTGAAGAGCTATATTCAAAACGGAAAAAGGAATTTGAAAATCTGCATGGAGACAAGTGAGTAATCTCTCAGACGATATTGTCAAATACAAGAAAGGCGAACTCTCGCCTAAGGAAATGCATTTACTTGAAAAGAAGGCACTTAGCGATCCTTTTCTCGCGGATGCATTGGAAGGTGCAGATGAAATCACAGCACCCGATTTTTTGAAAGATGTGCAATTACTTGATGAAAAAATTAAAGGAGGAGGCAAGACGCGGCTCTTTACCCCAATGCGTATAGCCGCAGGAATTTTATTGGTAGCTACAGCCTCATTCGTGGTTTATCAATCGATCCCAAAGACGGAGCGACTTGCATTGCAATCAAAAAAAGAAAAACCAAAAACTACCACCGACTCTGTCAAACAGCCTGCATCAGCAAAGCCAGCAGAACAGGCTTCAACTAAAGCAGCGGATTCAAAAACTGAAAAACCAATGAAAGCACAACAAACGCATTCAATCGCAAAGGCAAAAGTGAAAGAGCCGGAGGGAAAGAAAAATGCAAGCCCGGCAAAACCAAATCCGATTGAGCCAAATACAGTTGCGCAAATCTCGCAACAACCTGCCGTAATTAAGTCTGATGAGCAAATCGTACTTTCAGAAGAAAAAGAAGTAGCCAGCGGAATTCAACAACCTGTTGACAAAAAAGCACAGGATCTTGCTGAGGTTGCACCAAGTCAGGTCCTTGCAAAAAAGAAAGAATCAGTTCAGTCGAGAGCGTCCGGGATGAGACGAGTGGCAGGTCATCCGGTAACAGGCCAAGTCTTGTCAGCTACGGATGGCTCGCCAATGCCGGGCGTGAACGTGATGATCAAAGGAACAACCGAAGGAGCTGTGACCGATGCTTCCGGTTTTTTCAAACTGGATTTAAATCAGCCCAATCAATCATTGGTCTTTTCTTTCATTGGATTTGAACCTCTGGAAGTGAGTGCTGGCGATCAAGACAAGCTTGATGTGTCGATGAAAGAAGATGCGACTCAGTTGAGTGAAGTGGTTGTAACAGGATATGGCCCACCGAAAGATCCGGATGCGGAACCTGTAATCAAACTCGCAGAACCAGTGGGCGGACGAAAAGCCTATGATAAATATTTAGATGACAATCTTCGTTACCCGCAGCAAGCACTCGAGAGCAAAGTGAAAGGAAGGGTTGTTATTGAATTCACTGTGCGAATTGACGGGAGTCTCGATGAGTTTAATGTAATAAAAAAATTGGGCTACGGTTGCGATGAAGAAGTAATCCGATTGGTGAAAGATGGTCCCGCCTGGAAGCCTACCACGCAAGACAACGTGGCAATTGAAAGCAATGTGCGCGTGCGGATGAAGTTTAATCCGGAGAAGAAGAAGTGATCTTACTTGCACCGTCCTATATCGGACGCGCAAATTCAATTGCGAACGTTCCTATAAGGAATTTCTTTTAAAATAGCCTTAAATTCAAAAACTGCGCTGTGGCACATTTGTTGGCAAATCATTGTCATGCTGAAAAACTATTTCCTCATCACCTTCCGAAGCTTGTTGAAAAATAAAGTATTTATTCTCATCAACGTGTTCGGAATGGGCATCGCTATCGCCTGTTGCATCGTGGCTTACTTTGCCAATGAATACAACAACACCTATGACTTGATTCACAAGAATGCGCAGAAGATTTATCGCGTCACAGCACAGCGTGAATTCGAAGGTACGCTCACACGATACGGATTTGCATCCATGCCACTTGGGGATATTGCCGATAAGACGATGGCAGATGTTTCTAAATCAACACGCTATTTCTATTCCTATTCCAACTTTAAGCGCAACGATGATCTGTTTGCATCTCATCTGCATTATGTAGATCCTGATTTTTTTCAAATGTTCACGTTTGAATTTATTTCAGGCAACCCTACTGACCTTAAGGATCGCACAAGCTTGTTTATCAGTGAAGAAATGGCCGTAAAGCTTTTTCAATCAGCTTCCGAAGCAATAGGGAAAACAGTCACTCAGGTTTACGGAACGCAACTCAAAGAACTTAAGGTGGCCGGTGTGTACAAAGATCCACCCATGAACTCAAGTTTCTATCACAAGAATGGATCGAGCTACCTCAATTTTGAAAACAGGAAAGATGAACATCCTTCTGTGCGCGAAGACGACTGGAAGCAAGTGTGTACTTTGTTTTTACAAATCGATGACAACTCGCGAGTGGGCCACGTTCATGATCAACTGCAAACCTTTGTAGCCAGCAACAACAAAGTGCGCGAAGACTTTCAAGTGAAAGAATTTCTATTGGAGAAGCTGCCAGGCATGGCCATCAAAGATCGGGTTGAATACACCCAGGCGTGGACATTTGTCGCGCCTCCACAGTCCGCGATCATCGGATCCACTGTCATGGGCATTCTCATTTTGCTGATTGCCTGTTTCAACTTAACAAACACTGCCATTTCCATCTCTTCGAGAAGGCTAAAAGAAATTGGAATTCGCAAAGTAATGGGCAGCAGACGTAAACAGTTGATCATTCAATTTATCAGCGAAACTACTTTTATTTGTTTCCTGGCGCTGGCAGTTGGTTTAGCCTTTGCCGATTTTCTCATTCAAGGTTGGAACTACCTGTGGGAATACATGCAGCTTAGTGCCCACTACTTCGACTCTCCTGGTTTCCTTTTCTTTTTGATGGGCGTTTTGATTTGCACTGGCTTTCTTGCCGGAAGTTACCCGGCTTTCTACGTCAGCAAGTTTGAGCCCGTGAGTATTTTGAAAGGGAAATTAAAATTCGGAGGTACCAATTATTTCACGCGTATTTTGCTCGGGTTTCAGTTTGCCATTTCATTGATCGCGATCGTGAGTGCAGTTGGTTTTTATCAAAATGCACAATATCAACGCAAATATGACCTGGGCTTTGATGCGCGTGGCTCAGTGATTGCATGGGTGGAAAACCAAAATGAATTTGAATCTTACAGAAACACGTTGCAGCAAAATCCCGAAATCATTTCCATAGCTGGAGCACGCAGTGGTATCTTCTCGAATCGCCTCCACGAACCAATAAAGCATAAGTCTGCTCAACTTGAGGTTGATATTATTGAAGTTGGCGATCATTACCTTCAAACGATGGACTTAAAACTTTTGAAAGGCCGCGACTTCATCAAAGATTCGAAAACAGACCAGCAAGAATCAGTGATCGTTACGCAGAAGATGGCGGATCAATTTGGTTGGATTGATCCGATCGGCAAAGAAATTGTCTGGAGAGACAGCATCCGACTATTTGTAGTTGGAATGGTGAAGGACATTTACACGCAAGGTCTCTGGCGCGAGCTGGAGCCGATGATGATCAAGTATGTTCTGCCAGCCGATTACTCCCAGCTTGTCGTGAGCGCAAATGCTGCTGCTATTCCGGCTGTCAATGAATTCATGCACACAGAGTGGAACAAGCTTTTTCCTAACCGCCTCTATAATGGCAACATGTTAGTCACTCATCTGGAAGAAGTAAACAATGTAAATGTGAACATCATTTACATGTATGCCTTCTTAGGCGCGGTAGCGATGATGTTATCGGTGACTGGCTTATTCACCCTAGTCTCGCTGAACATCATTAAACGCATGAAAGAAATTGGAGTGCGGAAAATTTTGGGGGCCACCGTTTCACAAATTGCGCGAGTAATCAATCTGGAATTCTTTATCATCCTCGCACTGGCATCAATGATAGGCTCGTGGGTGGGCTACACCATGTGCAATTTGCTGATGAACTCTATCTGGAAATATTACCAGGGTGTAAATCTTACGACCTTTGTCTCATCTGTTTCGTTGCTTTTTGCTATTTCATTCCTCACTGTAGGCTATAAGATTTATAGCGTGGCCACCATGAACCCGGTGAATTCACTTAAAGACGAATGATTTTTTTGTAGATTATTCAACCGCTACAACAAAACACCTATCGGTAAAAATTTCTCAAACACTTGTTCGGTGTGTGGAGCATCTTTCAACTCATCCGTCAAATCCTGGCCGGCCCAATGCTCATAATGTTTTCCCGATCGCCACAATCTTGAGTTGGTGACATCATAAATTCTGCCTTTGTACGCAATCCAAACTTGCGGCTTGTCCTGGCCGTTGCGCAAAGCGAGCTGAGCGCTTGTGTACACAGGCAAACTCATGACTGCGAGTTCAGGTGATTGTAGTCCTTGATAAGCGTATAAAGAAATTTTACCGGAGGAAGATCAGTTTGAATGCCCAACTGCGATTTTATTTTCTCGGTAATCACCAACATAGGCCTCGCATTGCCTTGATCGCGATTCACCTCAAGTGCCCTTTGAATTAATTCTATATCGTTTTGCGAAAGTTCTGTTGCGTTGGAAAATGTGGGCGCGTAGTTTTCCTCCGCAGTCACAAATACTTCTTTGCTGGTTACTTCCTTTTGCTCGGCCAGTTTTATCACAGATGTTCCAGCCACCATGTCGCCCAATCGTTGCCCCTTGCCTCCGGCTGCCACACAGATTAAGGCAATGGCACCACTTAAAATTGAAAATTCCAGCAAGCCAAATATCCAGCGAAGAATAAAATCGCCAACAGAGGCACGCGATCCATCAAGCCTTACTACCTGAATATTCAAAAGACGTTTACCTGGCGTTTGGCCATTCATAAATATCTCAAAGAGCACGGAATAAAATATCCAGGGCAATCCCAAAGTAACAATCCAAGGCCAAATTGCATTTACCTTAATATTAATAAAGAGCGCTACTATTGCAATTGAGTACACAAAAAGGATCAGCCGATCAATCAAATGCCCCCCAATCCTTTCACCTGCGCTGGCTACCGGATAATGGATGAAAACGTTCTGAGCGGTTCTAACCTGGATACTGTACATGTGTCAAAATAGAACCTCAAATTTAACCGGGATTACTTATGGAAAAAATTTTGCTTTCGGCAATTGGATTTTGAATGGCTTGAGGAATAAATTGATTTCTCACTCATCCAAGATTGATAAGTTCTTCCAAAAACTCTTTCCAAAATTCTATGGATTGATTTATCAATTTTGACGTTCTTTGGTGACTGTAAAATTAATTCGCATGAGAAGGTTACTCATCACACTCGCTGTTTTGTCATTGCTTTCCTGCTCAGAGAAAAAATCTGTGAGTGAAATGAATGATACCGAATTACACGCGCTTGCCGATCAGCTTGCACATAAGTTTTTGATTATCGATGGCCATGTGGATTTTCCCGAGCGAATGAAAGACAAGAACATTGTGATCAACGAACAAACCAAAGCTATTGCCATCCATGACGAGGGTGGAGAGTTTGATTACGAACGCGCAAAGAAAGGCGGACTCTCGGCACCATTTATGTCTATTTATATTCCGGCCGGCTACCAAAAACTTCCTGACATGGGGAAAGCTTATGCTGATTCACTGATTGACAACGTCCGTGCAATGGCAACTTTGTTTCCTGATAAGTTTGCCTTGATCAACTCAACAGCCGATTTAAAAAAGAATTTTGAATCAGGATTAATTTCATTGCCGATGGGAATGGAGAATGGTGCGCCCTTTGGGAATGATTTGAAGAATGTAAAGTATTTTTATAATCGAGGCATTCGCTACACCACACTTACGCACAGCAGGAACAATCAGATTTGTGATTCCTCAGGTGACTCAGCAAAGTGGAATGGTTTAAGTCCGTTCGGAAAAGAAGTAGTAAAAGAAATGAACCGCGTTGGAATCATGGTTGATATTTCTCATGTCGATGACAGCACATTTTATCAGGTGATGAAATTGACGGATATACCTTGTATTGCCTCGCACTCGTCTTGCCGCGCATTCGCTCCAACAGTGAGGCGCGATATGACAGATGATATGATCAAACTAATGAAAAAAAATAACGGAGTTATACTTGTTAATTTCTACAATGCATTTCTTGATTCTGCCGTTGTAAATCATTCTAACAAGCTGAAAGAAAAATTAAATGCACTTCTGAAGGAGAAAAAACTCACCGAAAGAGATACGGCTGCCAAAAGACTTATTGAACAATTCAAAAAAGAAAATCCACCTAAACGTACCGATATTGAAATGGTGGCCAACCACATCGATCGGATTAAAGCACTTGCTGGAATTGAGCATGTAGGGTTCGGTTCCGACTTTGATGGTGTGGATGGTCAGTTACCCGTTGGACTTGAAGATGCATCAAAATACCCCGATTTAATTTATGTACTGCTGAAGCGCGGCTACACGGAAGAAGACATCGAAAAAATTTGCTACAAAAACGCCCTCCGTGTATGGGCTGCAGTGGAGGAAGCACCCAAAAAACTTCAAGGAAAATAATCTCTGACTTCCATCTTCGAGAATGAAAGAATCCGCTTTCCTGCAAAAGAACAAAGCACGATGGGAAGAGTTTGAAAATATACTGAACCATCAACAACAGGCTGCGCCCGATCGGCTCGCGGAAATTTTCATTCAATTAACGGACGATCTTTCATTTGCGAGAACCCAATATCCAAAGAGTCGCGTCACGCAATATTTGAACTCGCTGGCTGGAAAAGTTCACCGTGAGATCTATAAAAATAAAAAAGAAGAAAAAAACCGCTTTATCACTTTCTGGAAAGAAGAAGTGCCGACAGCGGTCTATGAAAGCAGGAAGCCTCTGCTGATCTCTTTCCTGATTTTTATTTTAGCTGCGCTTATCGGAGTAGTGTCCGCTGCCAATGATGACACTTTCGTGCGTTTGATTATGGGCGATGGCTATGTCAACATGACGATTGAAAATATAAAGAACGGAAATCCTACACGCATCTATTCATCGTGGGGAGAAATGGATGCTTTTTTTTACATCACGCTCAATAACATCATGGTGTCATTCAAAGTATTTGCGTTTGGAGTAATTGCTTCACTTGGCACCGGATATTTTCTTTTCAGCAACGGCTTGATGGTGGGAGCTTTTGTAAGTTTCTTTTATCAGGAGCAACAGTTGTCGCAAGCTTTTCCGGTGATCATGTTGCATGGCACCATCGAGTTAACTTCCATAGTGATTGCAGGCGGAGCAGGATTTGTGATGGGGAACAGCTTATTGTTTCCTGGCACCTACTCACGATTGGTTTCATTTAAGAATGGCTCCGTGAGGGGACTAAAAATTGTGATGGGGCTCGTGCCGTTTTTTGTGCTGGCAGGCTTTATCGAATCTTTTGTTACACGCTATGCATTCATGCACTGGAGTTTGAAAACAATTATCATTGGTGCCTCCGCTTTTCTCATGATTTATTACTTTATCATTTATCCTTATCAAAAGAAAAAAAATGGAAGAATTTAAAGTCATTGAACTCCAGCGCGCCCGCGACTTTGGGAAAAAAATCAATGCCACGTTTGAATTTATCAAACAGAATTTCAAACCCCTCTGTAAAAGTCTTTTGCTCATTGCAGGTCCAGCCATTCTTATCGGCAGTTTAATGACGGGGACATTCATGGGTGATTTTATTGGCCTTACATTTGAAAATGCGTCAGGAGGAGGAAATCCTGAAGCCGTTTCAAAATACTTTTTTTCATTTAGCTTCTGGGCTCAGTTTATTTTGATGTTTGTTTTCTTAATTGTGAGCAGCATTGTTTCCATCTCGACAATGAACAATTACATTTTACTTTATGGGCAAAAGAGAACTAATGAAATTAGCGTACAGGATGTGTGGGATAGAGTGCGCGGATCATTGGGAGTTTATGTGGGCTCTACATTTTTGATGTTCCTGATGGCCATTGTTGGGATAATCGCCATTGTGTTAATTGTCGCTTTGTTTGCCGTTGCCACACCGGTACTTTCATTCTTGGGTGTGTTGATCGGGTTTGGCGCATTTCTTTATGCAGCCATTAGTGTTTCATTAACTCTTTTCATTCAAACATACGAAGGTCTGGGATTCTTTGATGCACTTGCACGCTCGTTCAAATTGATACAAGGAAAATGGTGGAGCACCTTTGGAATCATCCTCGTGCTTTCATTGATTGGATCTACCATTGCCTACTTCTTCATGATTCCATATTACATCGTTGTTATGGGCACAGCACTGCATAAAATCTCCTCTCCACTCACTGCCGAAGCAGGGCCTTCGAAGATTTTGATCATGACTTCATTTACTCTTTACAATGCCGCCAGTCTCCTGTTAAGTTCTCTCAGTAACATTGGAGCGGCCTTTCAATACTTTAACCTTGTTGAATTAAAAGAAGCAAAGGGCCTGATGACGGACATTGAAAATGTTGGCAAGCTGGATAACACGGATCGTCCGGAGGAAACGTATTGATCAAAATAATTGAGTGAGATTCTTCAGTCTAAAATATTTCTCGATTGCGTTTTTGTTCTTGCTGACTTTTCAGACAAGAGCACAAGTCGCTGATTCCACGGATACAACTGTTGAACCGGTTTACTATGACAATTCTTATTCAAGTGTAGACTCCACTTCAGTTGACAAACGAAAATTTTCGGATTCAAAACTGGAGAAGCTGAAGAATGATTCAGATTTGAATTATAAAGAGCCGCCTTCTGTTGCCGAAAGTTTGTGGACACGCTTATGGATGTGGTTGCTCTCATTGTGGTACTGGTTCATAGAAGTGTCGGTAACAACTCTGCCTGGTCAGATAGTGTTTTACCTGCTTGGACTAGCAATTTTGGTTATTGTGGTCATGGCTCTATTAAAAGTGGATGCGGTTCGTGTCTTTTTCAGCGGTGCAGATCGGGCCGTCAGCTATCAGGTACTCCATGAAAATATCCATGAAATGGATTTTGAAAAACTGATCCGTGAGGCGATTGAAAAAAATGAGTTCCGGCAAGGCACGCGGCTGGTTTTTCTATACGCCTTGAAAATCCTTTCTGATAAACATTACATTCAGTGGGTGCCGGGAAAAACAAATCACGAATATGTGGAGGAGCTGATGAAGTCAGATTTGAAGACTGGATTCAATGAGTTAAGCTTTTATTTCGACTACGCCTGGTATGGCAATTTCCAGGTAACACCTGATCTCTTTCAAAAAGTGGAGAACACGTTTCAAGAATTGAAATCGAAAGTGAACTGATGGGCAAGGATTGGAAATATATACTGTACCTTGTCATGCTCGCTGCACTTCTGCTTTTTGTTGTGCTTGGAAAAGACAAGCAATACAACTGGCAAGTGACTTATGCCCATGAAGATAAAAATCCTTATGGCGCTTTTGCATTAAACGAATTGCTTCCATCAATCCTGTTTGATAAATCCATTCAACATCGCTACAAAACATTTTATGAGCTGAAGGATTCCATTGCCGCGGGTGAAAATTTTCTTGTAATTACTCGAACATTTAACCCTGATAAGGAAGATGCTGCCGCCCTCATTAATCACGTTCAAAAAGGCGGTAAAGTATTTATCTCAGCAAATTATATTTATGGAACATTAGCCGACACGCTTGGCCTTCGCACTTATGATTATTTCTTTGACGGGCCTCATCCGTTTCACGGCAATCGCAACGACACTACTACTATTCGATTGGCAAACCCGCGGATGGATACTGCGTCACTTTTTTATTTCAAGCGCGACAACATTCATCATTTTCTTGGAAAGGCCGACACCACCTTTATTAAAATTAAACCACTCGAAGCGCAAGTGGTTGCGCGAAATGATTTTGACAAAGCAGTTGCTGTACGATTGAAGTACGGCAAGGGCGAATTTATTTTCTGTAGCACGCCCATGCTGTTCACGAATATCTATTTATTAAATGAAAAGAATCACCTGCTAGCATCTTCGCTTCTTTCTTACTTACCGGCAGCCAAAACCTATTGGACGGAATACTACCACCTCGGCAGAATGGAGGCCGCCACACCGCTACGGTTTATTTTGACAAACGAGCCTTTAAGCTGGGCTTATTACATCAGCCTATTATCATTACTCGCATTTCTGATTTTCGAATCAAAACGCACTCAGCGAATCATTCCTGTGATTAAACCTCTGATGAATTCATCCCTTGATTTTATCGGCACGATTAGCCGGTTGTTTTACGAGAGATACGATCACAAATCCATCGCTACTAAAAAGATTTTATATTTTTTTGAACAGATGCGCTCCAGGTTTTATTTAACGCAGCCTTATCACACTGAAGGTTATGTGGAAATTCTATCACACAAAACCGGAGTCAATAAAAATCTTGCAATTGAACTGTTGAAATGCGTTGATTCCATTAACTCAAGAGAAAAAATCAACAAAGAGGAACTCCTTCAACTGAATGAATTGATCCAAAAGTTTTGGGGAGAAGCTGAAAAGTAAACTCCGATTCGGAATTTATCTCAGGCTGCTTTGGAAAGTTTGTCTTCTGGTATTTTGTTGGTGCGCACCTCTTTTGAATAGAGATCAAACCACTTCACTTCCACCATTTTGTTTTTGATGTACTTGAGAACTTCCATCACCTTGCCATCTTTTTTACTGCGAACAAGCTCTCCTTTTTTGAACAACCTTCTCATATCGATCAGTTTTTAGATTACAAATCCTCCGGTTTTGCCGGAGGATTATTCAAATATATAATTTTTCTGGATTAAAACTTCATCGCATATAAATACTCCCGGGGGAAGTCAGGGTAAACGCCTTCGAAGATAATTTGATCACCTGGTTTCTTTTTCTTCAAAATGTCGTTTCCTTCTTTAGCTGATTTTACTGGCACATTGTCAATATTGGTGATTATGAATCCTGCACGCATGTCAGTATATTTTTCGACCTTTCCATGACCAAGCGATTTCACCTTCACACCACTGGCAAGGTCTAAACCCTTCAACGTTTTTGCATCAATATCTTCAAGCTCAATACCAAGTGAAGTAACTGCGTCTTTTTCCTCACGCTTCACAGTGGAAACTTTTCCCTCACGATTTTTTAATGTAACAGGAATTACAACTTCTTTTCCTTTGCGATTTACCGTTACGGAAATTTTATCACCAGGACGTTTTCTTCCTACATACTCAATCAAAGTGGAACTTGATTTGATGGCCGTTTCATCCAACTTCACGATCACATCGCCCGATTTGATCCCTGCTTCTTTCGCAGCACTCTTTTCTTCCATATCACCAAAGCCGCTCACATACGCACCTTCGCTTAAAGTCAAATCTTCCTGCTTGGCAAGATCGCTATTTACGCTTGTAACTTGAATACCAAGCCAGCCACGTTGCACAGTTCCGAAAGCAATAAGGTCTTCTGAAATTTTGCTTACGATATTGGCAGGTACTGCAAAACCATATCCAGCGTACGATCCAGTGTTACTTGCAATGGCCGTGTTGATGCCGACCAGACTACCATCCAGGTTTACGAGGGCTCCTCCACTGTTTCCAGGGTTGATCGCAGCATCCGTTTGAATGAAGGACTCTATTGCCGTGCGCTGGCCTGGATTGTTACGGGTAGCAGGATTATTTGAATTGATGATGTCAATACTTCTTCCCTTTGCGCTGATAATCCCAGCAGTCACCGTTGAGGTCAGGTTGAAAGGATTTCCAACGGCCAATACCCACTCACCAACTTTTGCATTATCTGAATTAGCAAAAGGCAAATAAGGCAAATCTTTTTGATTGATTTTGATCACTGCGAGATCAGTATCCGGATCGGTACCGATCACTTCTGCTTTGAATGAACGATTGTCGCTCAATGTTACGTCCACCACATCCGCATCCTGCACAACGTGATTGTTTGTTACAATGTAGCCGTTCGCATTGATGATTACTCCCGAACCAGAACTCACGCTCGGCCCTGTTGGTCCTTGGGGTCCAAAGAAAAATCGGAAAGGATCATTTTCATCACGTTCATTCGGTGTATTGCTGCCTGTTTGCTTTGAGCGAATGTGTACAACAGCTTTCGTTACTTTTTCTGCTGTGCCCGTAAAATCAAGTGGCACTGCCTCACCATTTTCATTCACACGAAATGCCACTTGCGAAGTAGGTAAGCCTTGTATGTGCTCTATTTTTACGTTACCGTGGTTGGAGTCTTTTTCTACCCACTTGAAAACGCCAATGGTCAGCATACTGCCTAGAGCTGCTGCCGCTAAAAGAGATCCAAAGTTCTTCATGGTACTTTTTAATTAGTTTTAATTGTCGGTTGGGATGACGGCTAGCTTAAAAAAGTTGAACAGGTTACGATTTTTTCTTCGCCTTCAGCGCCAACAATTCTATCATTTTTTGTAGTTCTTCTTTAACGAAACCAGTGCCAAAATAGTTTGGGCTAATAAAAGTATGACAATATTTCCATCGTATCCAGCCGAAAATTTTATTCATTACTTTTACGGGAGACATTTTTTCAGCTATGAAAACCTTAGCCATTCTAATAACATTTCTCTCTTTCGCCTGCCAAGGTCAGGATTTTAAGTGGCTGATTGGCACATGGAAAGAAGTGGATAAAAATTCTTTAGAAGTCTGGGTTTCCGATGGTCAAAATCTAAAGGGTATTGGATACAATTTTGGAAAAGATGGGTCTAAGACTATTGCGGAAGAGATGTCAATTGTGAAAAAACAAGGGATCTATTATTTCATTTCGGATGTCGCTGGGCCTCAGGGAGCGATTGATTTCAAAATAACATGGACCGACAAAAATTCTTTTGTAGCCGAAAATCCTAAGCACGACTTTCCTAAAAAAATACACTACGTAAGAATGGATTCAACACACTTGCAGGCATTCATATCTAATGGAGATGCAAATGTTCATCGTTTTTATTTCACCAAAGTCAATGATTAAAACATCTGCCGTTATTTTTCTAAAGAGAGGCCGTGAAGCGTCTGTGCTGAGGTTTCATCCATGGGTATTTTCTGGTGCAATTGAACGAATGGATGGTAATCCATCGGATGGCGATTGGGTAGAAGTGAAGTCAGCCGCGAAAGCTACTTTAGGGTTCGGTCATTACCAGAAAGGCACCATCACCGTTCGTCTCATTTCATTCGGAGATCAGCTTCCTGATTCAAAAATTTTTCGTTACAAAATAAAAACTGCCTTTCACCTTCGTTTGGTAACTAGGGTGATCAATGGACATACGAATTGTTATCGCCTCATTCATGGGGAAGGCGATGGCTTGCCGGGATTGATTATCGATGTTTACAATGGAGTTGCCGTAATGCAAGCTCACTCCGTTGGCATGCACTTACAGCGTTTTCAAATTGCGGAAGCGATTAAAGAAACCTTGTCAGAACAAGTTCATGTAATCTATTATAAAAGTCAAAGTACTCTGCCAGGCAAAACGGAAAATGAATATCTGTTGGGAATGGGGGCGGTGCCGCATGTAGTAACAGAGCATGGAAATAAATTTTATGTGGATTGGGAAGAAGGACAAAAGACAGGATTTTTTCTTGATCAGCGTGAGAACAGGAAATTGCTTGGAGAAATGAGCAAGGGGTTTTCGGTGCTCAACACATTTTGCTATACCGGAGGATTTTCAGTCTATGCTTTGAATGCCGGTGCTTCTATGGTTCATTCTGTTGATGCTTCTGCGAAAGCAATTGAACTCACGAAGAAAAATATTGAATTAAACGGCTTCGATTCCATTGCCAATGAATGTGTGGCTGCGGATACGTTTGATTTTCTCAAAGACAAAAAAAATAAGTACGATGTAATCATCCTCGATCCGCCCGCCTTTGCCAAACACAAAGACTCACGTCATCAGGCGATGAAAGGTTATCAGCGTTTGAATGCCGAAGCCATGCGTGTGATCAAGCCCAACGGAATTCTCTTCACCTTCTCTTGCTCGCAAGTGGTCGATAAACAACTTTTCTATGACACAATTGTTTCAGCCGCTATTCAATCCGGACGCGAAATAAAAGTATTACAACGACTAGGTCAGCCGGGCGATCATCCCGTTTCTATTTACCATCCTGAAGGAGAATATTTAAAAGGACTGGTGCTTTATGTCTGTTAAGTTTATTTCTCTGGGCTAAAATCGACAACAAATACTTCCTCCACAACCGGTAGCCGAGTCAACAGATCACCAAACTTTTTGTGGTCGGGATGCGGTAAGTAGGCATCACGTGAAGCCGCGTCTTTAAAGGTGAGTAAATAGATATGTGTAAATCCTTTGTTCAAATTTTCAGGACTATTATTCACGCCTGATTCAAACGAAACGATTCCTGGAATTTTATTTTTCAAATCACGGAATGCCTTTGTCACCTCATCTATTTGAGCCGCGGTGGCGGAAGGTTTGTATTTAAAAATGACTATGTGCTTAACTTCGGTTGATGTTTTCATGGCAAATGAAACTAAAGCTATTGATGCAACGAATAAGACGATGATGCTGATTCTTGTTTTCATGTTTTTAAAATAATTGAAGTTGAAAAGATTCGACTTGAACTTGAGTTGCCTTTTTCCTGGCCTCTGCGCGAATGTGGTAAAGGGCTGTCTCTTTGTAACGCGGAGCTACAATGATTTTTACTCCATCGGCAATTGATTCAAAAAGATTGCGAACCAATCGGGGTGAGTTATTATGCTGTGAGAGATGCGACAAGAACAGGTGCGTCATAAACTCCGCGCGGTGATCAAAAAACAATTTCAATGCCTGATCATTTGACAAATGGCCCACATCACTTCGGATTCGCTCTTTGAGCATCCACGGATACGTGCCGTTGCGAAGCATTTCTTCATCATAATTGGATTCGAGGAAAACAGCATGGCACTGTTTGAAATAATTCACCACTTGTGCAGTAGCTGTGCCAATATCGGTAAACACGCCTACTGTCACCGATTCATTCTGAACAATTACGGAATATGGATCGGCAGCATCGTGAGGTTTGGAAAACGGAATGATGGAAATATCTCCGCATCGAATAGGTTCGTTTTCTTTGAAGTGATGAAGTAGTTCTATGGGAATTCGCGGATTGAATGTCACCCGGGTTTTAGCAGAAAGATAAATTGGAATGCGATAGCGCTTTGAGATTGTCTTCAAACCAAAAACGTGATCGGAATGTTCGTGCGTAATGAAAATTGCTTTCACTTTTTTCATACTCAACCCTAATCGCTTCATCCTGCGCTCCGTCTCGCGGCATGAAAGCCCGCAGTCAATTAATACAGCCGACTCCATATCGCCCACATAATAGCAATTGCCATTACTCCCGGAATTAATGGATGCAACAAAAAGCGACATAGAAAACTTAAACTAAAATCAAAATTAATGAATCCCGGTTTCTAGTTAAGACGCAATTCTACATCCCCAATGTCTGCAAATATTTATAACTCTTGTTAATACTTTCAAAAGGATCGATGGCTGAGTGATCCTGCTCCACGAATGTGTAAGGAATTTTTGCCTCGGCAGCAGTAGTCAATATTTTTTTGAAATCAACTACTCCATCTCCAACCGCCTGGAAAGCTTCATGCGGAGCTTTGAAAGTTGTGTAGTCCTTTGCCGTGCCGGCTTTCAAATCTTTCAGGTGAAGCATCTTTACGCGATCGCCCAACTTTTTAATCCACTCACTTGCATCGTTTCCTGAAATGGTTGTCCAGAAGCAATCGAGTTCCATTTTTACTAAGTCAGCATCCAAAATTTTCAGCATTTCATCTAATGGTGTTGTGCCATTCATCGGCTCAAATTCAAAACTATGATTGTGATAATACAATTGTACACCCGCAGCTTTTGCTTTCTCACCCACTTTGTTACATTGATCGGAGATGCGCTTGTAATCTTCCAGCGTTTTGCGCTCATCAGGGAACAAAATTGAGATGCCCATATAATGCACATCGTTCTTGGCGCAGTCTTCAATTATATTTTCAACGGTGTTGGATGGCTTCGGAATTCCAAATTGCTTCACGGCATCCCACATACCGGTCACATATCCCGAAAGGAAATGCGTGCTCACCACTTTCATTCCAAAATCTTTAATTTCCTGTGTGCGACTCAACTGATCAGGTCCAAACAATTCAATTTCCTTGAATCCAATTTCAGCAACCCTCTTCAATACGCCTGATGGATCTTTTGCAAAAGCATCTCTCAACGTGTAAAGCTGCAAGCCGGGATGAGATGAATAGGCCGGCCATTTGTTTTCGGCTGGTGCTATTGTTGACTCTTCTGCCTGTTGTTCTTTTTTTGGCGCACAGGAGATAAGGGATGAAAACGGAATGGCAAGCGCTGCAGTGGATGCGAGCTTTACAAATTCTTTGCGGGTGAGTGAATTTTTCATAAAAGTAGGTTTACCCTATAATCTTACGCAAGTTGACGCACTTGCACAAGAGAATTAGGACAAACCTACTGAATGACTATTGTTGCTTGCGCAAGAGGCTGTTCTTTTTGCCGTAAATAAAATACACAATCAACCCTACTGCCATCCAACTGAAGGCCACTTTTAAGGTGAAGTTGTCCAAAGAATAGATTAACAAGGAGCAGATGATTATACCAAGTATGGGCACGAGCGGTACCAAGGGAGTTTTGAATGGTCTTGCCACTTCTGGGTTTTTTATGCGCATCACCCAAATGCCCGCACACACCAATACAAATGCGAACAACGTTCCAAAGCTTGTTAAATCTCCCGCAACACTTTCAGGAAGGAAGCCGGCAAACAACGACACAAAGACAAACAAGATCATGTTGGACTTATAAGGTGTTCTGAATTTTGGATGCACTTCGGAGAAAACTTTTGGTACCAATCCATCCTTAGACATGGAGAAGAATACACGCGATTGACCTAAAAGCATCACAAGAATTACCGATGAAAAACCTGCAAGGATAGCAACCGTGATTCCTGTTGCGAGCCACTCATATCCCGGCATATAAGTTTTGATGGCAAAGGCAACCGATGCTTCGCGACCAGCAAGTTCTTTCCAATTGGCAACACCTGTGAGCACGTGTGAGAACAACACGAAAAGGATAGTACAAACCACAAGCGATCCTAAAATTCCAATCGGCATATCGCGCTTCGGATTTTTTGCTTCTTGTGCTGCAGTTGAAACCGCGTCAAAGCCGATGAACGCAAAGAACACAATGGCTGCTCCACCAAGCAAACCTCCAAAACCATGTTTGTTCCATGCTTCATGGCCAACGGCATCGGCTGGGATGAGGAATGGGTCATAGTTCGCCTTGTTAATGAAACCCCAACCTATCGCGATGAAAATAAGAACGATCGAAACCTTAATAAAAACGATGATCGCGTTAAGCGTTGCCGACTCTTGTGTCCCTTTGATTAATACAAGCGTGAGAACAACAAGAATAAAAATAGCGGGTATGTTCATAATACCACCTTCCATAGGCGAGTGACACCACTCAAAAGGAATTGCTCCGCCAAGCAAACTATTTAAATACTGGCTCCACGAAATTGCCACGGTGGCGGAGGCTAGCGCATATTCAAGAATCAATGCCCAGCCAATTATCCACGCGATGAACTCTCCCATTGTAACATATGCATAAGCGTAAGCGCTTCCTGCAATTGGAATCATCGAAGCAAACTCGGCATAACACAAGCCCGCAAATGCACAACCAATCCCACCAATAATATAGGAGATGACAACACCTGGACCAGCGGCCGTTCCCGCAGCGGAAGCTGTTCTTACAAAAAGCCCGGCACCAATGATGGCGCCTATTCCCAAAGCAATCAAATTAAGAGGGCCTAGTGTTCGTTTTAGTCCTGAAGAGGCATCTCCGGTTTGCGCCAAAAGTTGTTCCAATGGCTTGCGAATGAATAAACTCATGCGTGATTTTTAATTAAAGCCCTAAAAGTAAAAAGAATAATGAAACAAAGAAGCCCTGTTTTATTCGATTAACCAAATCTTACTAACTTGGCCAATCTGATTTCTATGAAAATGAAATTCCTTCTCTTACTCCTTGCGCCACTATATCTTTTTAGCCAATCGGTTGATCCGGTTTTGGAATCAGCCAAAAAGAAAATTGAGGCAAAAAAATTTCTTGAAGCCAAAGCGGATTTGTCAAAGGCAATCGAATCGAATCCAAAAAACAAAAATGCTCTACTATGGCGTGGCCGTGCACGTATGGGGCTCTCCGATTATTACGGTGCGATAGGAGATTTCACTTTAACATTGGAGATTGATTCTACTCTCTCGGAAGCGTATAACTATAGAGGTGAATCAAAAATTAATTTAGGTGATGACGATGGCGCCATTGCCGATCTGGACAAAGCAATTAAGTTCAATTCAAAATATGCAGAAGCATATACAAATCGTGCTTTCGCGAAATACAATATCGAAGACCTGCAAGGTGCTTACTTCGATTTTTCAAAATCAATTGAAATCGGACCGGTGAATGACGACAAATATTTTAACCGCGGCATTGTAAAATCCGAGCTCGGTGAATTCATCAGCGCAATTGACGATTACACAAAAGCCATTGAAATTGATAAGACCGATCCCAACCTATATAATTATCGTGGAGTGGCTTACTACAACACAAGCAATTTTGATTTAGCCATTGCCGATTACAATGAAGCAATCAAACTCGATGCAAAAGATCCTGTGAAATTTGAGAACCGTGCACTAGCAAAAACAGCGAAGGAAGATTTGAAAGGAGCTTTGGAAGATTACAACAAAGCCATTGAATTGAATGTGCAGGACCCTGAAACTTTCAACTTGCGTGGCGTGCTGAAGAATACAATGCAAGATTATGATGGCGCTATTGCTGATTACACCAAAGCCATCGAACTTGACAACACCAACCCCACTTACTTCGACAATCGCGCACTTAGCAAAACGGAAAAAGAAGATTATGCCGGAGCCGTTGAAGATTATTCTTCTTCCATTGACATTTATCCTTCCGATCCTGAAACTTATTTTCAGCGTGGCCTTGTGAAGCTCACCATGAACAATAACTACGATGGTTGTCTTGATTTAAAGAAAGCCGATGAACTCGGATCGCAGGAAGCAAAGGCTGCGATCAAAAAGAATTGCAAATAAAATTTATCAGATCGTTTTCGTAAGGCGGCAGATGTTTTTGCCGCTTTCACTTTTGTATTCAATCTTGTCCATAATGGACTTTACAAGGCGAATTCCCAATCCACCTTTTCTTTTTTCGTGAATCAATTCGCCCAATTTTGGTTCAGAAAATTGGTTAATGTCAAACGTGGAGCCATCGTCCACAATTTCAAAAATGAAAGTTGTGCCTGTATCGTGGTGAATGTGTAATTCAATTTTGTGATCCGGATTGCAATGGTGCGCATGGATCATCAGGTTTGAACACATCTCATCCAATGCCAACACAATGGTGCCAATCTGCAAATCGTTGACATCATTCTCCTTCAGCGCGTTTCTCACAAACTCGCGAATGCCCTTCAGGTTGGCAAGGCTACATCCGATGCTAAATTGATAGTTCATTGGCAAGTTTCTGTGCTTCAACTTTAGTTTCACGAATATGCAGGAGATCGGCAAGGCCGAGGATGACAAACGTATTGGCTACTTTTTCTTTGAGGCCAAAAAGAATCATGCTCACTTTTTTGTCCTGAAACTCTTCAATGTATGACATAAAAACTCCAAGACCGGCTGATGAGATATATTCCAGTGCACTGCAATCCACTAATATTTTTTTATATCCTTCCCCCACACTTTTCGCTATTGCAAGGTCCAATTCAATGGAAGAACTGGCATCGATCTCGCCAATGATGGCGATTACATCAGTATTGCCTTCTTGTAATCTTTTGATGTGGACCATGTGATTTTAACGTTTTTGTTTTGGTTTAGTTTTGTTTGAATTTTACGGTCATCGAAGTATAGTCGTCATTGATGTTATCAGTACCTGAAAATTCATATAACCTTTTAATAAGGTGATCTTCAATTTCCTGGGCAGAGGCGGACGTTACTTCACGCAATGAATCAGCCAGGCGATCATACCCGTATTCTTCCCCTCGTGAATCCTTTGCTTCTGTGATTCCATCGGTATAGAGGATCATCACATCGTCAGGTTCAAAAAGTACTTCATTGGTCTCCACGAAATTGCAGTAGTCGCGGCTGCGCACCATGCCCAGCGCGGCACCTTTGTCTTTCAAATATTCAATTGTGTTTGTTGATTTCCGATAATAAAGAACCGGACAATGGCCTGCGCGTGAGTAGAGAATTTTCTTCGCTTGCGTATCCACAATAAAAAACGAAGCCGAAATAAACGAGCCGCGCTCTAAGCAATACACAAGCGCCTGATTCGCACGCGACATGAATTCTTTCGGATCAATGTGCAGTTGTGCGAGGCTATGAAAAATTCCTTTCATCTGACTCATGTGAAACGCAGCCGTGGTTCCCTTACCAGAGACGTCCGCGATGATCAATGCCACCTGGTGATCGCTTACGCGAAGCGTGTCATAGTAGTCACCGCCAACTTCATCAGCAGAAGCCGAAAATGCAGAGACTTCAAAGTGCGCATCTTGCTCCAGGCGGTTTGGCAGCAAACTCTGTTGCACCGTCTTCGCTATCTTCAGTTCCTCTTTGTAGCGTGCGTTTTGAAAAGCTTCTTCCATTAACCTAAAGTTCTCAATGGAAATTCCCGCCTGATTGGCAAATGCGGAAACGATGCGTGTCATTTCTTTATTAAAACCATCCGGCAGTTCTTTCAAAAGTGCGAGCGTTCCAATTGTTTCTTCCTTTACCGTGATCGGAAACGCCAGCAACGACCGAAACCTTGTACTTTTTAAAGTCGATAAATGCTTAGAAATATTTTTTGTTTTCTCACTGCTATTTTCAAGTGCGCCCTTGATTTTATTTTTTTCAAGGTGATCGCGGATTTCTTTTGACTCTTGTTCAGTCATGCGGTAAGTGAACATTTTGCGATCGTTATTTGCTCCGGTGATTTCCAGCCATGCCGCATCGGCAAACACCGAACTTACGGAACTCTCTAAAAGGATATTATAAACACTCTCTTCGCTTTGCTCAGTTTGAATCGATTGACTGATTCGTTGAAAATTCACTACCTCTTCCAACTTTTGTTCAAATACCGAAGACGTAGGCAGGTTGAACAAAATCACGAGGAAAGAAAACAATCCGTAGATGATGATGAATGTGGCCAGCACCAATATAAAAATGTGATTCCGGAAATCAACAAACGAAGTTGATTGCGTACTGATCGCCTCAGAGGCACGTGCCACTGTGTAGAAGAAATAGGTTAAGTAGAAAAAGGTGAGCAGTAGCAGCAACAAGCTCGTCCACTTTTGTTTAAAATTGAGATAGGCTACCCAGCGCATGTTGGCCGAAAGCACCAGCACCAGCAACCCGATGATAATGTTGGTGGCCGTGCCAAATGCCTCTGACATGGGAAGGCTTGAACTATCGTACACAAGCACGATAAATAGTATGAATTCAAAAACCCACCAGGTGCGGATCAGGAGTTTTGATTTTTGATAAAGGATCAAACGCTTCCAGGAGGCGAAGGCTGCCAACAAAAAATTAACGAGCAAAGCGAGATTGATCTGGTAAATGAAATCGCTAAATATGATATTGGTGGCAAGCGTGGATGAACCAAGAAGAAATACAATCAACCGAAACGAAAGCGAAACAACTGTAGTGATTAATCCTGTTGCAAAAACTTTCCAGAGTAGATCGGTGAAGTTGAGCGAATCATCATGCTCTATCCTGAATTTATAATAGTAATAAAGAAACAGAATGTATGCAGCGAGCATCACCCGCGGCAGCCAAACTGGCACATCCGAGGGGAGTTTCTGAAGATCGCTGAATAAAACCGTGACATCGGCAAAAAGCAATACCACCCACGCGATGAGCGCACCTAAAAACGTGAGTCGTATGAGTGCCTTAGTTTTGAACACTTATAGAAATTTTGAATGTTGAATTTTAAAGGTTGAATTCAATTCTTGATATTAATTGATGATGTCAAACTTAAGATAGTTGTTCAGAATCTTCGGCATCTTGATTCCATCTTTTATTTGATTGTTTTCCAAAATGGCGGCTACGATACGCGGAAGCGCAAGACCGCTGCCATTCAATGTATGTAACAACTGAGTTTTCCCTTCCTTGTTTTTGTAACGGAGCTTCAAACGATTTGCTTGAAAGGTTTCAAAATTGCTCACGGAGCTTACTTCCAGCCATCGCTGTTGAGCTGCAGAGAAAACTTCGAAGTCGTACGTGATGGCACTGTTGAAACCCATATCGCCACCACACAATAACAACTTGCGATAAGGCAATTCTAATTTCTCTAACAAACCTTGAACGTGATCACACATTTGATCCAAGGTCTTAGCCGAATCTTCCGGCTTTGTTATCTGAACGATTTCGACTTTATCAAATTGATGCAAGCGATTCAAACCACGTACGTGCGCGCCCCAGCTCCCCGCTTCTCTGCGAAAGCAAGGTGTGTATCCAACATTCTTAATCGGAAGATTTTCCTCCGTCAACACCACATCGCGATACAAGTTGGTGATTGGAACTTCGGCTGTGGGGATCAAATACAAACCATCGGCATTCACAAAATACATCTGGCCTTCCTTGTCGGGAAGCTGGCCGGTGCCATAGCCACTTGCTTCATTCACCACTATGGGAGGCTGGACTTCGGTGTAGCCTGCTTTCTCCGCTTCGTCTAAAAAAAAATTGATTAAAGCACGCTGAAGCTTCGCACCTTTTCCTTTGTAAACTGGGAATCCTGCCCCGGAAATTTTCACACCAAGATCAAAATCGATGATGTCATATTTTTTGATCAACTCCCAATGTGGCAACGCTCCTTCATGCAAAATCGGAACCGTACCGTGTTCGTGAACATTCAAATTGTCTTCCGCTCCTTTGCCAGCAGGAACTTTCGCTGCGGGCACATTGGGAATTTTATAAAGAAACTGAGTGAGTTCATTTTCAAAATTTGTCAAAGAATCTTCTAAGGCTTTGAGATCGCCTTTGCCCTGAGCAATTTGATTTCTCAATGCTGTTGCCTCCTCTGATTTTCCCTGCTTCATCAAGTCACCTACTTTTTTTGAATCAGAATTGATCTGTGCTTTCGCCAAATCCAGCGACTGCTGCGTATCTCGTCTTTTCTTGTCAAGATCGATTACCTGTTTGACCAACACGTCCGCATCTTTCAAGTTCCTTTTTTGTAATCCAGCGATCACCGTTTCCGTTTGATCGCGCAACACCTGTAACTGAAGCATAGAATTCTTTTAAAGAGGCCAAAATTAGCCAATAATTTTTTTCCCGCTGTTTGATTATAACCATTTTTGGCCTATAATTGCATCATCAATCAAGGCCGATCCGGCTGATCAACTATATAAGCCCAAGTTTTTGAAAGTTTGTTTGAAGTAGATTTCCGCTTGTTCCGGTTTTTGATGCACCAGATTCTTTTTGTAACAATCATTTTTTAACCAATACTTTTTCGATGTACACCATTGATGAATTGAACATGAAGCTCTTGTCTGAGCTGAAAGAAATTGCCGAAGGCATGAATGTGAAGAATGCCAAAAAGCTCGCCAAGGAGGAGCTAGTATATAAAATCCTTGATCACCAGGCGGCTAATCCGGCCGAACCTAAAAAAACTGAACCTGCTCCTGAACGCAAAATGAGACCGCGCAGAAGAGAAAATGTGGCACCGGTTGCATCGGTTGTTTCTTCGGCTGCTAAAGAACTAAGCAGCGATGAACTCTTGAAAAATGTGGATATTGAACTGGATCAAAACGTGACCAAGTTTGATGACAATAACGAAACCAATGAAACTGTTTCTGAACCTGTGGAAAATGTAACTCCGCAAGAGAAGCCTCAGGAAGAAACTCCAACCAATACTCAACAGCCTGCGCAACCGCAGCAACAGCCACGAAAAGAAAACAACGTCCGCGACTTCGATGGAGTTGTCAGCAATGAGGGCGTTCTTGAAATTATGCAGGATGGTTACGGATTCCTGAGATCATCTGACTACAACTACCTCGCAAGTCCCGATGATATTTATGTATCCCCTTCACAGATCAAGTTGTTTGGTTTGAAAGTAGGTGACACCGTGAAAGGACAAATTCGTCCTCCGAAGGAAGGCGAAAAATATTTTGCGTTGTTGAAAATCGACAGTGTGAATGGAAAAACCACTGAAGAAATCCGCGACCGTGTTGCGTTTGAATATCTCACTCCACTCTTCCCCGAGCAGAAATTAAAACTGAGCACTACGCCTGATAACATGTCAACGCGTATTCTAGATTTGTTCTCACCGATCGGAAAAGGTCAGCGTGGAATGATCGTAGCTCAACCAAAAACTGGTAAGACTGTTTTGTTGAAAAACATTGCCAACGCCATTGCTGAAAATCACCCTGAAGTTTATTTGATCGTGTTGCTGATCGATGAACGTCCAGAAGAAGTTACCGACATGGCGCGCAGCGTAAAGGCAGAAGTGATTGCTTCTACCTTTGACGAACAAGCTGAACGCCATGTGAAAGTTGCAAGCATCGTTCTTGAAAAAGCAAAACGTATGACGGAGTGCGGTCACGATGTTGTGATCCTATTGGATTCAATCACTCGTTTGGCTCGCGCTTACAACACGGTTGTCCCTTCCTCTGGAAAAATTCTTTCCGGTGGTGTGGATGCAAATGCACTTCACAAACCAAAGCGCTTCTTTGGTGCTGCCCGCAAAATTGAAAATGGCGGATCGCTCACTATCATTGCGACCGCTTTGATCGACACCGGCTCAAAAATGGACGAAGTGATCTTCGAAGAATTCAAAGGAACCGGTAATATGGAATTGCAATTGGATCGCAAACTTTCCAACCGTAGAGTTTATCCTGCCATTGATGTGCCTGCTTCCGGAACAAGACGCGAAGATTTGTTGATGAAAGAAGACGAACTTCAGCGTGTGTGGATTTTACGCAAATTCATGGCCGACATGAATTCTATTGAAGCGATGGAGTTTTTACAATCAAAAATGAAAGGCACCCGCAACAACCAGGAGTTCTTGATTTCGATGAACGGATAGATAATTGATCAAATAGTCGATTTGAAAAATCAGCCAATGAGAAGTCATTGGCTGATTTGTTTTTAGAAGTTATTTCGATTTTGAATCGAAGCGATGGTATTTAAAATCTTCCCAGCGTTTTAATTGATCTTCTTTCAAAACCGGCTTCAATTGAGCATCGAGTGAATCCAATACGCGCTTCTCTTGCTTCTGATAACTGGCACGCAACGCTTCCAATCGCTTTGAAACTTTGTCCAGTGCAGGTTGCAATTTTTTCTTTTGCACACTATCCGCTTGCGTGACACGAACTAGTTGTGCGGAGAAATTTCTTTCACCACCACGCCTGAATGCTTCATGTCCCTTTCGATGCTTCGACCTCCCGTCATGTCTTTGCGCATAAACTCCAGCACTGCTGATCAGCAACACCAATGCCACCACCATCCATTTTCTTGTCTTCATAATTGTTTTCTTTTTGATCATTTAGACAGTAATATGAGTCATGATATTCCCTTACCAGAAATATTTTTTTAACATCGTGAGAAATCACTAACTCATACTTGACTGAAAGGTGGCAATTGCCAGGAATGCCACGAAGTTATTTGTCATGTGCATGGAGATTCCGGTGGCGAGAGATTGAGTCCGATTCCGGGAATAGCCGGCTAACATTCCGAAAGCAAAATAGAAAATGAAGAGTTTCAGATTTTGGTGTGCCAGCGCAAATACAAATGCCTGAAGAATATTTGCGGCAAAAAATTTAATGTGCTTTTCGCATGCCGAGAGAAATACTCCGCGAAAAAGAATCTCTTCGTAGATGGGCACAAGAATTACAACAAATAGAAACCCGATCATCGGATGATAATATTTATTGATTGACATGATATCATCATTAATCGAAGAAATAGAAAGTGAGCCTTCACTAAACCAACCCAGCTGTCTGATAATTGCCAAATAACCCGTCAATCCAAAGCGAAGTAAGAATGAAAGTCCAACGCCTCGCCACAAATCAATTGACTGCGTTCGTATTCTTTTCCAAAGCCCGTTGAAATCTGCTCTTTGCAGAAAAACAAAAGTGAAACAAAATAGTACTGTAAAAAAGAAAACAGTAATCCGTGCATTTGCATAACTAATTGATGGAGCTTCTTCAACAGTGTATTGCTTGCTGAATATTGAAATAAGTGTCTCGTAGTTGAATATGGCCGTCACTGCAAAATCTGCAAGGAACCACATCGAGAAAGCAAGCCACAAATGTTTTAAGCCCCAGCGAAAGGAGGAAGCAGGAAGTTGCATTCCCTTTGCTTTTAGGTAGGTACCGATGTAATGAATAGGTAGTATCAACAAATACGGCATAATTATTATCAACGCTATGATAAGCAACAGCAGGCCGATTCGTAAAAAATCAGAAAACGAGACCGATGAAAATGGAGCTTTAAAAAATAAGCGTATCCGGGCAATGCCCACCGGATCCATCCAAAAATCACTTTGGGTCAATTTCTGATAAGAAACTTTCGCGGAGTCAGCTGTTCCATACTTAATGTCATAATCGAAAAGTTTGTAGAGTGCTTTCGAATTGTTCCAGGTGTTTCGTGCCACTTCTTTCGCAAGATATTCTCTCGCTTCTGATGGCAGCCCATTTTCGATTAATGCCTGTGCCAATCCTCCACTGTCTTGCCAACCTGTCGAATCTCTCTTCGCCAGTCGAAAAGCTTTGATTGCTTTTTCGGGAGCTCCCAATTCCAGCAGAAGTTTTCCTTTTTGATTTAGCTCCCACGATTTCTGCGTGCTGTCCAAACGGCTCGAAAGTAACTCGATGGCTTTACCATTCTTTGCCTTTTCCTTATATAACTCGGCAAGAAATAAAGTCTTGTCAAGCGTATCATTTTTCTCCATTGCAAGCTCTGCATATCGAATGGCTTGCATGTTATTATCATTGTTGTAGTTTTCCGCCAGTTTTTCGTACACTCTCCACGAGTCGGATTTCCATACCTCAGGATGACTGGCAATTTTATCCTCAAGTTCTTTTAAAAAAACGCGAGCCGAATCGCCATAAAGGTTTTCCGTTCGATACAGTAAAACTTCAGGTGTATCCGGAAATTTTCTCACCAGCTGCTTCGCGCAAGATTCTGCCTCTTCATATTTGGGATTATAATCCTCTGAGTAATCATAGTAAGCGTTCTCAATGAACTTACAGCGTTCCAACTGCACTTTATAATCAGTGCTGTGAGTCGAAATATATTTATCATATTCAGATAAAATTTTTGAATACAATGAATCCTTCGAATGCCCTAAAATATCAACATAGGCCTTGTGATTGTAAAGAAGCTTTATGTTTTGTGCGCAAACCGAAGTTGCAACAACCGAAAAAATGATAATGTAAATTTTTCTCAAGCGTCAATTTTTGTATCCAATATGCCTTTTCTTGGGAAGAAATAAAAACGCCCGGAATCATAATGCCGATCCGGGCGTTTCTGTTTCAAGATTTATGGAGGTCATGGATGCTTCGCATACCTTTCAAAAAACTCAATCACACGCAGCATGTGATCCATCATTCGTCCGGGGTTGCCACTGCGCGTGAGTTCGTGTCCTTCTTTCGGATAGCGAATGTATTCCACTGGTTTATTCAGAATCTTCAAGCTCTTGTAAAGCGTTTCAGATTGTATCACACCGGTGCGCAAATCCTGATCACCATGAATGATGAGCAAAGGTGTGTTGATATTATTCACGTAAGTGAGCGGTGAATTAAAATCAAGCAATTGCTTTGTCTCTTTCTCCCACGGATATCCACCGAAGTGATCGGGCACTAATCGCCATGCATTTCCTTCGCCCATAAAAGTTGTGAGATCATAAACGCCACGCTGTGCATTGGCTGCTTTGAAGCGATTATCGTGACCAACGATCCAAGCCACCATATAGCCTGCATAACTTCCGCCTTCCACAAACAACTGATCTTTGTCGATCCAACTGTGGCTCTTCATGGCTTCATCGAGCGAAGCAAGAATATCTCCTGCCGGACTTGTTCCCCAATCTTTAAAGTTGGCACGTTTGAATTTATCTCCATAGCCGCCACTGCCGCGCGGATTGGAGTACACAACTCCGTAGCCCCAACTATTTTCCAACTGATATTCATGCCACATCGAAAAAATTCCGGGGCCCCACATCGCAGAAGGGCCGCCATGAATGTTCAAGATCGTTGGATATTTTGTTCCCTCTCTTTTTCCGATCGGCTCCATCACCCAATATTGCACCTTCGTTCCATCCGGCCGATCCAACCAATATTCTTTCGGATAACTGATTTGTCTTTCATTCAGCCAACCTTCGTTGAGTTTAGTAAGTTGCTTACTTGATTTTTCCTTGAACGAATAAGAATAAACTTCCCACGGATTTTTTGTTTCGGTCAATGCATAAACAACTTTGTCGCCTTTCACATCAAAGTCATTCACACCATTATCGTTGCCAATAATTTTTGTAATCGCTCCGCCTTTGGCAGGAATAGTGAAGAGCGGAATGTCTCCATCCATTTGTGCCACAAAGTAAATTGACTTTGAATCACCTGACCAGATGGCTTGTCCTGCATCGCGATCAAGTGAAGATGTCAACAACATTGGTTTCTCTCCGGCAGCCGTAGCTGTAGCAAGAATTGATTGTGAATAAAATCTTCTGTTGGTTGTATTGGCGGAGAAAGAAATAGAAAGTCCATCAGGTGAGAATTGCGCATTACCAACGGTGTAACCATCCCAATGCAGAAGCAACTTTGCTTGCTTTGAATCTACATCAATGATCCACAGATCAGAGTCGCGCTCCTTGTCGGGATGAACTGTGAATAATTTTGAATCACAAATTATTTTCTTTCCATCAGGCGACCACTCGGCATTGTTAAAGTTTTGAAAACCGTTTGTGATCTGTGTGGCTTTGTCTCCTCCATTCGATGCAATCACAAAAAGGTGATTGAAGTTTTCATCCGGCTGCAAATTCAATTCACCTTGAATATTCTGCCGATTCAAAACGCGAGGGTTGCTTTCACTTGCATTCTTTGCCAGCCACGCGCGCATTTCCTGCAAGTTGCCGTCAGGCGAATTCGTTACTTTCTTTTTTTCATCTGCTTTCATGTTTTTGAAATTCGGTTCATCACCTTGCGCACGACCGGGGCGCTCATAATTCCATGAAACTTTTCCCTCAATAGCATAGAAAGGAATTGATGACGAATACAAAATCCTTTTTCCATCAGGCGACCAACGTGGATTACCAGCACCATATTCCGACTTCGTGATCGAGTGAGCTTCACCACCATTTAAAGGCAACAACCAAATCTGTGACTTCTCACCATCCGCTCTTACAAATGCAATTTGCTTTCCATC
>CAZECP010000006.1:0-86973 GCA_964510765.1 uncultured Ohtaekwangia sp.
AGCCACTGCTCCAGAAAACTCTTTTGCTTTGGATAGAATTTCAATTTGTAATCATCTCCAACGCCCGCAGTTTGAGCTGCTATCCTGATAGCATCATCAAATCCTCCAATGACATCAACAAGACCTTTCTCCTTGCCTTGAAGACCAGACCAGACACGACCAGACGCTACCTTTCGTAAATCCTCAACCGGCATGTGCCTTCCTGCCGCAGCTTTGCTAGTGAAGCCTTCATAAATCTGATCAGTACGTTTTTGCCAAATCGATTTCTCGAGATCAGTAAGCGGACGGGAAAAAGTCACCATCTCTCCCACCTCTCCCGTTTTCACTTCTTCAGAAGTAATTCCCAATTTATTGTTCAGCAATCCACTCATATCAAACAAGACACTAAACACACCAATCGAACCTGTTATCGTGGTTGGTTGCGCTACAATGGTGTCACACCCCATCGCAATGTAGTAACCGCCAGAAGCAGCATAATTTGACATCGATGCAATGATTGGCTTTTGTTCAGACGCAAGTCGCACTTCTCTCCACATGACATCTGAAGCCAAGGCGCTACCTCCAGGTGAATTGATACGAAACACAATTGCCTTCACTTTATTATTTGTCCGCGCCTTACGGAGTTCTTCTGCAAAAGTCTCGGAGCCAATAGTGCCCTCATGCGCCTTACCCGGAAGAATGTCCCCATCGGCAACAATTACAGCTATTTCATTTTTGGAATCGTTCGAAATGTGAATAGTCTTTTTGTACTTACTATATTTTATTGAATTGATTTTTGAATCTTTTCCGATGGCAAGTCTGCGCCTTAATTCTTTTTGAAATTGATCGTAGTAAAAAAGTGAGTCAACCAATTTAAGACGTTGAGCATCTCTCGCATTGGTCACTTGCGCATTCTTTGATATTAGCAAAAGTGAACTCATATCAATTCCACGGCTTTCGGCAACATCTTTCACAACCGTATTGTTCAGATCGCGGATCAATTCTGTAAGTTGCAGCCGGTTGGCCTCACTCATTTTATCAAGCATAAATGGTTCTACCGCACTTTTAAAATCTCCAACTCGGAAAATTTCCGGCTTAATCTCCAGCTTATCAAACATTCTCTTGAAGAAGGTCACATCTACTGACAAGCCATTGAATTCCAGATCACCTTCAGGGTTCAAATAAACTTTATCAGCACAAGAAGCCAGGTAATACGATACTTCCGAAAACATTTCACTGTAGGCAAGCACCCATTTGCCAGACTTTTTAAAGTCGATCAACGATTCACGAACCTCTTTTGCTTTTGAAATTCCTCCCTGAAACATGCTCACGTCCAGATAAATGCCAGCGATACTCGGATCATTTTTTGCGTGGGCGATAGCACTCTTTAATTGCAGTAAACCGATCGATCCCTCCTCAATTCCAGGCAATGGCAATCCTTCAAAAGGGTTCTCAACTTCCATTTCCGTTATTGGGTAATTAAGCTTTAAATGCAAAACTGAATTCTCTTCTACTACCACATTTTTATCGCCATCTGACATGCTACTTATGGCAGCGATAAAGAAACTAAACAACAGAAAACAAAAAATAACCATCGCAATCAGGGAACCCAGGCATGATGCAAGGAGCGTTTTGAAGAAATTCATTTTCACTAAGTTTATAGCCGCAAATTTAGACCTTAACGCTATTTATCAAACAAAGTTTTTTACCGTGCTTGGAACAAATTCGAAAACCATTTTCTTATCCCTCGGCAGCAATCTTGGCAACCGCTTGACGAATATTATGAACGCTATTCAGCAAATTGAAAGCGAGATCGGCAGAATCGAAAGGACGTCATCACGATATGAAACTGAGGCTTGGGGGAATCAAAGTCAAGAAGCATTTGTCAATTTAGCATTGAAAGTACATTCAACACTCGAGCCAATAGAACTATTATCTTCAATTAATTCCATTGAAACCAAGCTTGGAAGAACGAGAATTCAAAAATGGGAACCTCGTGTTATTGATATAGACATCATTTATTTTGGAAATGAAGTGATAAAGAGCAACCAGCTTTGCATACCACATCCATTAATGGCAAACAGAAAATTCGTACTTATTCCTTTGACAGAAATAGCGCCTGAATTTGTTCATCCAATACTAAAGAAAACGAATCTCCAACTTTTAGATGAATGCACTGATACATCAGAAGTAGCATTAATCAAAGACTCTCTGCCACTGCTGTAGGGGCAATTTTTTTCACTAGCCCTTGTAATACTTTTCCAGGGCCGCACTCCACGAAAGTTGTAGCACCATCAGCAACCATGTTCTGAACAGACTGCGTCCATCGCACAGGCGCAGTTAGTTGATCGATCAGATTCTTTTTGATAACCGTAATATCGGACGATGGTCTGGCGTTCACATTCTGGTAAACCGGGCAAATTGGCGAATTAAAAGTGGTGGATTCGATAGCTTGTGCCAACTCTTCACGCGCTGGTTGCATAAGAGGCGAATGGAAAGCGCCACCTACTTGCAACGGCAATGCACGTTTAGCACCGGCAGCTTTCAATTTTTCACAAGCAATATCAACACCTTTCATGCTACCGGAAATAACCAACTGGCCGGGGCAATTAAAGTTTGCAGCTACTACAATTTCATCTTTGATTGAATGGCAAATATCTTCTACAACTTGATCATCCAACCCAAGTATTGCTGCCATGGTTGACGGGTTCTGCTCACATGCTTTTTGCATTGCCAAAGCTCGCTTAAAGACTAATTTCAAGCCGTCTTCAAAAGAAAGCGCATGAATAGCAACCAATGAAGAAAACTCGCCCAAAGAATGACCTGCCACCATATCTGGCGCAGATTCACTTTTGCAAATAGCAGTAAGTACTGAGTGAATAAAGACGGCCGGCTGAGTAACTTTAGTTTGTTTCAATTCATCAGCCGTGCCACCAAACATGATATCGGAAATGACAAAGCCAAGGATACTATCGGCCGTCTTGAAAAGTTCTTTAGCCTTTGAATTGGATTCAAATAAATCTTTACCCATTCCTGTAAACTGGGCACCTTGACCTGGAAAAATGTAAGCCTTCATCAGTGTGAAAATTCAGGTTTAATTTGGTAATATTAGTCAACTCATTCAAGAAATCGCGCCTTCAGTTCGGGTGTTGGTATATGGCAACTTGTTTTACCAAACCAACGGTACCGGTGTGAAGCAACAAAATCGTAAATAAAATCGCGGATAAACTTAGGAACAATCTTAAAGAAATAAAAAAGCGACCATCCTCCCGAGAGTCTCCTCGAAATTTCAAGAGCTGCATCACTTTTGAAAAAAAGACTGCCTTCTTTCTTTAATATGATCGTGCTGATACCCTTGTCAAATAAAATATTGCCTAATGCTTTCTTTGCAAAATCGGATTGCATTGATGCAAATTGAAAACTATTTTCAGGATCTCTCATGATAATAAAATTCACTGAGGAATTGCAGAGATTGCACTCGCCATCAAAGAAAATAATTGCTACCTCATGATTTGCACCCATCCCTTGATTGTCTTAGTCTGTTGTGATGGATCCACAACGTTGAAAGTAACGACAGCCGCGTAGTAATAAATCCCTGAAGACAGATCATTCCCATTGTTATCGCGACCATCCCAATCAATATAAATCGTATTTTCTCCGCCCGATTGATAGGTATAAACTTCTTTACCCCATCGATTGTAAACGCGGAAGTTCACGCTCAAAACAAAGCGAGCGCATTTTTTGCTGAGCGTCTCAAGTTCATCGCCTGTGAGCAAATGGTTCTTGCACGGAATATATTTCTGCTCTCCCGAAGTAACAAACCTCATACTATAGGCACTGAAAACATCATTGCACTTGTCATTGTTAGGTGTGAATACATTTGGTAGTTCGTAGTAAGGACAGTTATCGAAACACACCGAATTACTTGGCTTGCTTTCATTGCCGGCACGATCCACGGCAACTATCTGATAGCATTGGGCGTAAGAAGGAAGATTCTTGTGCTCATAGGTGGTATCCGTTACGCCTTCTGCAATTTTTTCGAAAGGTTGACCTACCTGACTGGCAGCGTAAATTGTATAGCTTCTAATATCAGACTTACAATTTGGATCAGTTGGGCGTTTCCAATAGAGCCGATTTGAAAAAGTAGTACCTGACGGAACACAGGTTGCATTCACACAATTTGTAGCCATTAATTCAACTCTAAATTCGGGCTTACAAGGTCGAATGGTATCGTTTGGCATGGAACAAGTGATCTCAGAGAAGTTAGTCAGTGGCTCTTTAATCTTAGTAGAGTCGCCATACGTTCCACGGGTCATCACGGCATAACAATAAGTTGTAGTATTATCCAGTGGTGTGTGATTCCATTGCCCTGAATCTATATAGTGCAGGCTGAAACGGTTCACATCAATACTATCAATCAAAGTCAAATCCGCAATTACAGAGCCATTGTTAACAGTACGGTAAATGCGATGATAAGGGTTTTTGGCCGACATGTTTGACCATGGCACATTAGCCGTCCAATTCAACTCCATCTGTTTGAATTTAGGTTTCAAGTCAAGCCAGACAGATGACGCAACTGCCGAACTATCTACAGTGGCCCCGGTATTGTCGTAACAAACCACAAAATAGTTATAAGGGAAATCCCTGGTGTTTAGTCCCGTGTCAACCCAAGTTGTGTCAGGTCGTTTTCCCGGAAATGCTTCAACAAGGTTTGCACTTCCACTTAGCCCTTGTGCGCGGAAAACCTTATAGGAATATGGTTTAGGAAATGAAGTCGCATCAAATGGAGAAGTCCAAATCACAGTAATCTGACCATTTTGCGAGTCTGTCTTATCAACTGTCACTTTTGTAATCACAGGTGCATCGACAACTATCGGTGGAATACAAATCTCTGCAGAAACTACGCTCTCGCCTCCTGGAGGATTGGGGAAAACGGCAACCAATCGGTAGCAATACTGAGCGCCAGCAGCTAACCCCCTATCCTTAAAGGTGGTAGTACCTATTGGCACCTCGCCAATTTTTGAATAGCCCAGAGAATCAGGTATGCCAGTTACACAGGGTGGTGGCGTAAAGGGGCTGCTATCAACCCTTCTCCATATTTGCATCGTTGTGGCATTGTTACAAGAATAAGGCTGCCATGTCAATGTGGAAGAACGATTACCTGCATTGAGGGTTGCTGTTCCCCACTGAGGTGGCGGGGCAATCACAGTGATATTCCAGGTGGCAAATGTTGTAAGTCTTGGATTGCCATTATCCGTGGCTTTGAAAACAACTGTATAAGGCTGCCCTCTCACATCTTTGCATTCAGGCTTCCAGTTAAAATGAATCAATGCAGTTTGGTTTGGATCAGGCGTTGACTGCCAAACTGCAGGTCCTGGAGCATAAGTTGCCCGATTGGGATTTAGAGCGAAGACTTCAGAAAAAGCTTCAATCTTCACGCTATCTCCTTGTGCACCATCTGGATCTATAGCCGTAATATCTTCATCTATGATTGTTCCTGCCACCACACATAAATCTTGAGGGACTGTCAATTCAGGGGGCTTGTTATTGCAATCTTCGATGATGATTTGCATATCACGTTCAACATAACCCAATGGAATCCATGAGCCTCCAACCTTGCGCCACTCACGGATGAGGAACGCTATGTTGTACTCGCCAGCTTCACCGGGGGAATCCCAGGTAATAGTACCTGTTCTGGGATCTATTTTAAAGGTGGGTGGTCCGGTGCCGGTTGAGTTCGATTGAGAATATACTTTACCGATGGCATCATAAAATTTTTTGTCATTAGGCAGTGCGTAGCCTGCCACGTCCAGGTTGTAATCCTGTTTTGGGGTAAACAATTCAAAAGATAGACTATCACCATCCGGATCATAGGCACCAGGGTTATGAAACCAGGGAACACCGGTACATCCTTTATCAATGGGAGGTACAAGCAAACGAGGAGTATTGTCGCAACCTAAAAGTGGATCAATGATAATCTGGGTCTGAATGAAGAATGGAGTATCTATCGAGTTCGAAATGTTTAGAATTCCTGTATTTCTATTTCTTTCAAAATAGGTAATGGTATAAATCCCCGGGCCAGGAAAATTGTGATCGATTGTATAAGTAACTTGGCCTACGTCTGCCACTTTATCAAGCAATTGGAATCTTGGGTCTGGGGCATCTATCCGAGGAAGTATGATGTAACTTTGACCTGCCACTGGCGGATTGGCATCACCAAAATCCAAAGTTCCGCCTTCAAATTTTACCGTGGACGAATTTTTGGTGTAAACATGCAAGGTGACAGTGTATGTGTAATTGGAACAACTTTTACGAACCAACGTGATCTCTCCGGCCCTCAAATGCGTAGCACCAACTTTGAAGTAGGATGAAATACCAAAGCATAATAGAACAAGGAAACGAAAGTTGAATCTTTTCATCGGCACGGAATCAAAACGCATAAAGAATAGGCATTTGAAAAAGAATGGCTCGAAATTTACCTTTTTAAAACGTAAAAATGAATTAAATATTTATTCTACATATCGCGAAGTTTTCCAGTTACCTTACCAAGTCAAAAATTTTGATCTACACATTGCCGTAATCCATGAGAGTTGTAAAAGAAATACCCCATCCTGACCTGAAGATAACTGTCTTTCATTGGAACAATCGCTACCTCGTGAAACTGGAGGCTGGCCTGCTCGAGCAGACTTATAAAATCCAGGAGTATGATGTTTCATCTGAACAAGATGTTATCGAACTTTTAGATAGCGATTTCATCAATAAGGTTGTAACCATCTTCCATCAGATGAATGATTGTTTAGGTGACTCGCTTTCACGGTTGCATCCGTAAACGATTTTTATCATGTTGTGCAATACTCCTAAGTGATTTACCTTTGATGGTTTGTCTGCCATAGTTGATGGAAGTTTTAGAAGAAAAGAAGAATAAGAATCGCCCCTACAAGCCAATATTGGAAGGTATCCCCGATTGGCCTGTCTATCAGTTAAGCAAGAACAGGAAAGAGTTCATCGCAGAGGTCACCCAAAAGTCGATCGAACGAATCCGTGAGTTGCGCCCAAGTCTGAAACAACAAATCGATGACCTTCAGGCTACAGTCTATCGGGAACAAAATCGAATTAAGAGAAATCGGTGGCGTGTAGATCCCAAAGATGACAACCAATTTTGGTCAGACATAAAGTCTCAACTTGTTGAAGTTGCTTCAAAAACGGAAGAGGAGCAATTCACTTTAATAAATGATCTTACAACTAAAATTATCCATCGCTACGCTTCAGAGATTGCCGGGAATTTTAAGCCGACCAGCTATCGCTTCGCCAGAGAGGTTGTAAAGTTCTGGTTTCAGCGATTGCTAAATGGAGCACGAGTAAAAAAATTTGGCGCCTTTTTCAGGAACCAATATACCCTTCGGGATAAGATCCATATCGTTGGAAAAGTAAAGATGATTCGTAAGCTTGCGAAGCAGGGAACGGTGGTAATGGTGCCAACTCATTTTAGCAACTTAGATTCAATTTTAGTTGGCTGGGTGATCCACTCTATTGGTTTACCTGCGTTCATTTATGGCGCTGGGCTGAATCTTTTTAATATAAAGATCATGGCTTATTTCATGAACAGCCTTGGTGCGTACAAAGTCGATCGCAGAAAAAAGAACCTTCATTACCTGGAAACATTGAAGATGTATTCCAACCTTGCCCTTCAAAAAGGGGCACATAGTTTATTCTTTCCGGGAGGTACGAGATCACGTTCTGGCATGCTTGAAAAGCAACTAAAACTTGGCTTGCTAAGTACTGCAGTTGAAGCACAAAGAAGCTTGTATAATTCAGAAGTCCCGACAAGAAAAATATACGTTGTACCTGTTACGCTTAACTACAATTTTGTACTTGAAGCTCCCGACTTGATTGAAGATTATCTTCAGGTCAAAGGTCAAGATAGGTACTTTCCGGAAGAAGATAAGTACGGCAGTTTCCAACTCATCAAATTCCTTTTCAAGTTTTTTACAAATCGCTCTTCCATCTCAGTTTCTATTGGCCCCGGACTTGATGTGTTGGGTAACTATGTTGATGAAAACGGGAACAGCATTGACAACCACGGTCGCATAATCGACACGCGCGATTACTTTAAATCAAGTGGAGAACTTACCATCGACCGCCAACGAGAGGATGAATACACACGCATGCTGAGCAAGCGGATTGTTGAAGAGTATCATAAGATTAACAGAGTTTTTGCAAGTCATCTCGTTGCCTTTATTGCTTTTGAAATCTGGCAAAAGAAGCACCCACAGTTGGATTTGTTCAATCTTCTACGAGTGCCGGAAGAGGATTTAGAAATTCCTTACGAAGAATTCCGCGAAGTCTTTAAACGGGTACGAAAGCAGATATACCTTATGAAAGACAACAAGCGAATTAACTATGCTTCCCATTTAAAGGGCAAGGCAGATACGGTTATTCAGCGCGGCATTGAAAACACTGGGGTATTCCATCTCCATCGGTCGTTAATGAAAAACAAAAAGGGAAACATTATCACACAAGATCTTACCCTGCTTTACTATTACCATAATCGCCTCGTTGGCTATGACCTTGAGCAGTTCATCTGAAAAGCCCATTGGCGTAATTGGTTCCGGGAGTTTTGGTACCGTCATTTCAAATATGCTAGCGCAAAACAGGAAAGTTTTGCTCTATACACGCAATGCTGACGAGATGGAGAAAATAAACTCTACACGCATTTCCAGAGGTTACCAAATCCATTCGAACATTGAAGCCATTAATAGCTACGAACGGCTTGGGCGCGAGTGCGAAATCATTTTTCCGATGGTTCCATCCTCCAACTTTCGTGAAATGATGCGTTCATTATCGCCTTACCTGATGCCTTATCACATGCTCATTCATGGCACGAAAGGTTTTGACATTCAACTTCCTCCAGGAGAAACAATAGAAACAATTCCCATGCTCAGCAGAAGCCAGGTAAAAACAATGAGCGAAGTAATCCGCGAGGAAAGTGTAGTGGTTCGCATTGGTTGTTTGGCTGGGCCAAATTTGAGTAAAGAGCTCGCGCTCCGGCAGCCAGCGGCTACTGTGATTGCAAGTCCTTTTCAGGAAGTGATTCAAACAGGAAAGCGTTTGCTTAAAAGCGATCGTTTCCAGGTGTATGAGAATACCGATATCGTTGGTGTTGAAATCGCAGGTGTCTTGAAAAATATTATTGCCATTGCCTCGGGTGCACTAAGTGGTCTCGGTTTTGGCGATAATGCAAAAGGTCTTCTGATCAGTAGAGGTGCAGTAGAAATGGTTTATCTCGGACGCGCGCTGGGCGGTGACACCAAAGCATTTTTAGGCCTGGCTGGAATTGGGGACCTTGTTACAACTTGCAGCAGCCCTATGAGCCGTAATTTTACAGTCGGCTATCGCCTGGCAAAAGGCGAAAAACTTCCTGACATCATTAAAGACATGGGCGAAGTTGCCGAAGGTGTGAATACCGTCCGTATTGCAAAAAAATGTGCTGACTACTATAAAGTCAGAGCGTTGATCACCGATCGGCTATACAAAGTTCTGTTTGAAGGACAAACTGTTGAAGATGCACTCGATTTCCTGATGCGCAATCCGCTGAATGTGGATATCGACTTTATCTAAAAGTGTTTTCTGATTTCTTCCAAAGTCTTATGAAATTCTTCTTTCGAAAGTTTCAACTTTGGCTTTGAAAAATCAATGTCGCCCATGTGGTTCATTGGTACAAGGTGCAGGTGTGCATGGGGAACCTCAAAACCAATCACTGCAACTCCCACCCTTCTGCAGTGCACAGATTCTTTGATTGCCTCTGCCACTTTCTTGGAAAATACCATCATGGATGAAAGAGTCGATTCATCCAAATCAAAAAAATAATCGACTTCTTTTTTTGGAACGATTAGTGTATGGCCAACGGACAAAGGATTAATGTCGAGGAATGCAATGAAGTTTGAGTCTTCAGCAACTACGTGTGCCGGAATCTCTCGATCAATAATCTTTGAAAAAATAGTCTTCGCCATAAATTATTATGCAGAGATTTCAACTATTTCAAATTCCATTTCTCCCGCAGGGGTTTTTATGATTGCGCTGTCTCCTTTCTTTTTTCCAAGCAAACCTTTTCCGATTGGCGATTGAGTCGAGATTTTCCCCGTCTTCAGATCAGCTTCTTCTTCACTCACCAAGGTATATGTCATCGAAGCTCCATTCTTTTTGTTCTTGATGGTAACTTTTGAGAGTATAGAAACAGACGAAGTGTCAATTTTTGTTTCATCAATCAATCGAGCATTTCCCATCAACTCTTCCAGCTTGGCAATCTTAGCTTCCAAGTGCCCTTGTGCATCTTTCGCAGCATCGTATTCCGCGTTTTCACTAAGGTCTCCTTTGTCGCGTGCCTCAGCAATTTGCTTCGCAATGTCAGCACGGCCTTTGGTTTTCAAATGATTCAACTCATTGGTAAGTTTTTCCAAGCCTTCCTTGGTGTAGTAAGAGATTTTCTTGCTCATAATTTCAACATTCAAACACTTTAAAAAAACAAACAACGACTTCGGGTCACGAAGCCGTTGTTATAATGCTTCAAAATTAATTATATATTTTTCTTATCCAAAATCATTAGCTGCCTACCAGCTCCGGCATTTGCATTTTGACTTGCTCTGCCAATTCCTCATCAAACTTGGCAAGATAAAGTGTCTTCGCTTTTGATAATTGCTCAATGGTCAAACCTTTTGCACCTCTGAAATCGGCTTTATACAAACTTGCATTTTCAAAATCCGCGCCCATCAAATAACTGTTGCTGAGATTTGCTTCCATTAGATATGCATTGATGAAATTTGTTTTGATTAAAAATGCGCTATCAAAATTTGCCTTTATCAAATAAGCATCTTTGAAATTGGCTCCGCTCGCATAGGCCGCTTTTAAATTTGCCTGATTCAAATTTGAATTCTCAAAATTGGTCTGATTGAGCCGTGTATTTTCAAGATTCGTTTCTATAAGTGAAGAGTTGCTCAGGTTTGATGAATTCAAATTACTGGATTTTAAATTCACGTGGCTTAGATTTGTTCTTGCCAAATGGCAATTCACTAAATTGATTTCATAAATCTTGTGGCGATTCAAACGCTTGATATTACCCACTGTTCGAAATGCTGCTTCTTCCGATTCCCACAAACGAAAATCATCGATCTCATCTTTGTACGTTCGGATGCGCTGACGAATCTCTCCATTTTGATTGAGCCAAAAAATCAAAATACCGATCACGGCAATATCGAAAATCATTCCGTGCGCTTCGGCCAGTATCTGTCCCCAGAAATTACGAAAGTCAGCAATATAGTATTCGAGGCTAAGCCCAATCACCAACACAGCAACACACACAAGAACCAGCGTGCTCGTCAAGAGTGGCTTCTCAATGATTTCATCAAATTTATCCTGGAGTTTCTTTTTTAAATTCTTGCTTTCCATTCCACCAACTTAGTTCTTTTAAAGATAAACAAATTTAAGATCGATCAACAAGTGATTCGCGGCTTAATGAACTATTTTATTACATGTATTCAAAGCAAGATGCGAACAGTCAAAAAATACGTGGTGAGTCCGAGAAGGTCACTCGCGGTGGTGATAAATGGTCCTGAGGCTAAAGCCGGATTAAAACCCAACCGGTTCAAAATAATAGGTGTAATCGTTCCTACAAAAGATGAAAATAGCACCACGCAAAAAAGAGCAAATGAGACCACCAACGAGAGGCGGTCATTACCAAAGAAAAGATAGGTGGAGCCAAGAACTATCAATGAAAGCAGCAGACCATTCAGAAGCGCAATCGAGAAAACTTTTACCAGGCGCTGCCAAAGGCCTTCGTCCATGTGATCAGTGTTAACCAAACTTTGCAAAACCAATCCTGAAGATTGAATGCCCACATTTCCTCCCGTTGCCTGAATGAGTGGAACAAAAAAAGCGATGGCGGTAATTTTTGCCAGCTCTTGTTCAAAAATCCCCATGAATCTTGCACTGAGCATGCCACCAAAAATTCCAATCAACAGCCAAGGCAAACGGGCACGGGCATTTTTCCAAAGCGTGTCATCTTCTTCCACATTTTCGGTAATACCGCTCATGAGTTGGCGTTCCTCTTCGGCTTGTTCGGTGATCACATCCACCACGTCATCAATTGTAATGCGACCAACTAGTTGCCCTTGCACATTTACAACGGGCACAGATTCCAGATCATATTTCTTCATGATCTCGGCCACTTCACGATCTTCCATGTAGGTTTCCACGGAAACAACCTCCTCGTAAATGTCTTTGACCAATGTTTTGGAATCCTTCAAGATCAATTCTTGCAGCGCCAATTTTCCGAGCAGCTTATCATTTTCATCCACCACCCACACGGCATAAAATTTAGATTCCGTCTCTGCTTGCTGCCGAACTTCATCGATGCACTCAACAACAGTCCACGAGTCACGAGCTTTAATCAGTTCTTTCGCCATCAAGCCACCAGCCACATTTGCATCGTATCTTAAAAGATCAATTACCTGCGCCTTCAGTTCGGGATCAAGACCGCCAATAATCTCTTCACTGGTTTTGATAGGAAGTTCGTTCAAAATATCTGCTGCATCATCCGAATCCAGGTGATTGATGATTTCCGTCAGCTCATGACTTTGATAAAGAGTAAGAAAATTTTTTCTCGTTACCGGATCGAGATCGTTGATAATCTTTGATCGAATCTCAACATCCAAAATATCAAGAACATACTTTGATTCTTCATTGTTGAATTCGTTCAGCAATGCTGAAATGTCAGCTGGGTTTACATCTTCAAGACTCTGTTTAATAAAAGCACCATCACGCTGATCCAATGCTTCCTGAAAGCGATCACGAAACTCTGGGGTCAACTCAAACTCAACGAACTCCTTCACTTGATTTTTCGATTATACTTGTAAGTGTTATGAACTCTTCCACGCTCAATTGTTCGGCACGCTTGTCCATCACTGGCAATGCATACACCGATGCCGACAAATTTAGGTTTTTGAGTGCGTTGCGCAAGGTCTTTCTCCGGTTTTGAAAAGATTGCTTCACCACCTTTTTAAATAGTATCTCGTCACACGAAAGTTTAACTCGATCATTTCTTCGCAGCCGAATTACAGCCGACATTACCTTGGGTGGAGGAAGAAAGACTCCGGGCGGAACTTTGAACAGGTAGTCAATATCGTAATACGCCTGAAGAAGAACACTGAGAATACCATACGTTTTGCTTCCCTCCTTTTCGGCAATCCGATCGGCCACTTCTTTTTGCAGCATACACACAACCTGAGTTACAGAATTTCTGTTGTCAAGTATTTTAAAGAATATTTGCGAGGAGATGTTGTAAGGAAAATTGCCAATTATTTTAATTCGGGAAGTTTCAGGAAAAATTTTGGAGACATCCATTTCAAGGAAATTGCCTTCAACAATTCGTCCCTCCAGTGATTTATAATTCTCCTTAAGGTAAACGACAGACTCACGGTCAATCTCTACCACTTTCAAATCGATCTTTTCATTTTGCAGAAGAAATTGTGTGAGCACTCCGGTTCCTGGGCCAATCTCCAATACGGGATTTTCTTCATTCAACTGAAGAGATTCTACAATGCGCAAGGCAATACCTTTATCTTTCAGAAAGTGCTGGCCTAAAAATTTCTTTGGTCTTACCATTATTAAAATTCAGCTCAATGATCAGAATTAATTCCCAGTTTATTTCACTTTGCCGAAGATAAAAATCGAATTGAAGAAATAGAGTCTTAAATTGATATTGATGTGATTGGTAAACTTGTCAACTAACATTAATTTGCACAGCCGAAATTCAAAAACGAATGAATGTAAATACAGATAAGCCTCGCATTGGAATTACACTTGGCGACATCAACGGAATCGGGCCGGAAGTGGTGATCAAAGCATTGGCTGACAATCGCATCCTGAATATGCTCACACCAGTTGTATATGGCTCCACACGTGCGCTCTCCTATTATAAGAAAATTCTCAACCTCGAAGAGTTTAACTATAGTCAGGTAAAACACGCAGAACAACTTTTTCCTAAAACAGTCAATGTGTATAATTGCTGGGAGGATGCGATCGAGATAACACCCGGAGTTGCCGGTGCTCATGGTGGGAAAGCTGCTTTGCTGAGTTTGAAGAGAGCAGTGAGCGATATAAAAGATGGACATCTGGATGGACTTGTAACTGCCCCCATTGACAAGAACACAATTCACGGGCCTGAATTCCCATTTAATGGTCACACGGAATTTCTTACTCAAGAGTTCAATGCAGGTGAAAGTCTGATGCTCCTCACGAGTAACGACTTAAAAGTGGGATTGGTGACGGAACACATTCCTTTGAAGGAAGTATCAAGTCATTTGACACGCGATCGAGTGGAGTTGAAAATAAGATTGCTGGAACTTAGTTTGAAAAAAGACTTTAATATTTCAAAACCCAAAATTGCCGTGCTGGGTTTAAATCCACATGCAGGCGACAACGGGTTAATTGGATCTGAGGAGAATGAAATCATTCGACCGGTGATTAACGAGCTGAAGCAGAAAGGCAAGGTTATCATGGGGCCGTTTGCTGCGGACGGATTCTTCGCTTCTGGTCAACATTCCAAATACGATGCAGTGCTCGCCATGTACCATGATCAAGGTCTTGTCGGTTTTAAAACGTTGGCATTTGAGACCGGTGTAAATTTTACAGCTGGTCTGCCGATCGTTCGAACTTCGCCCGATCACGGAACTGCCTATGATATCGCGGGAAAAAACATGGCCGATGAAAATTCGATGAGGCAAGCAATATATCTTACATGTGACATAATCAAACACAGGTCGGAGGCTAATAAAATTACTTAAGTGTCAAATTTGAGATTCTATAATTCTATAGATTGAGTTGGCTAAAGAATCAATGGAATTTGTAAATTTGACTGTAAGTAATTCTTTAAATGGACATCATTACCAAAAAGCAACTCAATATTCTGATTCAATTAGCCGAAGCTGACAAGCACTTTGCGCAAGTTGAGCGTGATATGATTTTTAGAATTGCCAAGGAGCGAGATTTTCCCGAAGCGGAAGTAAATCAATTAATTAAGAAGCCCGAGCCAATAGATTCACTGGGCGCCTTGTCCATCGATCAAAAATTTGATTACCTGCTTGCTTGTATCCGACTGGTTTTTATCGATCACAAGATTTTTGAAAGTGAGTTGATATTTGTAAAGGGTATTGCCATCAAACTGGGTTTCAAGAAAAACGTAGTGGAATTTCTCATTGAGAATTACAATAAAATCAGTCTTTCTGATTTGAAATCAAAGATTTTTGCTGAGTTCGTTTAGTAATATTTACACAAAATCATTCAGATAATTCAAAAAATATGACACGAATGGCGATAATCCGCCAAAACCTCATAAATTTGCGCGCTTATTTCGAAGCTTGTGGTGAGGGATTTTGTCATAAACATCCACGGCCTTAGTAAAGACGTTCATCAGTTTGATTACCAACTTGATGATTTGTTCTTCAAAAACTTTGGCCAGGAAGTGATTCAAAAAGGATCAATTGATGCCAAAGTCACACTTGACAAACGCGAGACGTTCATTGAAACTCATTTTGAATTGAAAGGATCGGTGGAGTTAATCTGCGATCGATCTTTAGAACCATTTCAGCATTCGATCTCCATCGACAGAAAGATTGTCTTCAAATTTGGAGAAGAGGAAAAAGAAGTCAGTGATGAGATTCAAATCATCTCTTCGCAGCGAGATCAGCTTGAAATGGGGCAATTCATGTATGAATTTATTTTGCTGGAGATTCCCATGAAGAAGCTCCATCCAAAATTTAATAATGAAACGGATGGCCAAGACAGTATCGTTTATACCTCTTCCACCGAAGAAGATTCGATCGACCCACGATGGGAAGCTTTGAAAAAATTGAAAAAGTAAATTTTAAGTGTAGTAATTAAATTTTTTAGGTTATGCCAAATCCGAAACGAAAAACCTCCAAGACCCGCAGGGATAAGAGAAGAACACATTACAAAGCTGTAGCAAACGCTACTGCCGTATGCCCAACAACGGGTGAACATCACTTGCCGCATCGGGCCTTTTGGCACGAAGGCAAACTATATTTCAAGGGAAATGTAGTGATGGAAAAAGAAGTACTGGCTTAATCACGCCATGACTTACTTGTTCTCTTGTACAAAGCTTTCAGGCATTGATTGTTATAAGACAGTTCAATCTTAAGTTAAGACTAAACGACCCGATTGAAATTTCAGTCGGGTCATTGTTTTTTATAAAGAGTACAAAACAAAACTATGAGCAAGATCCATGCAGCGATCACAGGTGTAGGTGGTTATGTTCCTGACTACATCTTAACCAATAAAGAACTTGAAACGATCGTGGATACCACCGATGAGTGGATCACTTCGCGAACCGGCATCAAGGAAAGAAGAATACTGAAAGGTGAAAACCAAGGTGTGTCCGTGATGGGTATTGCTGCGGTGAAAGACATGCTGGCAAAAACAGGAACCGATCCAAAGGAAATTGATCTCATCATTTTTGCTACAGTCACACCTGATCTCACATTTCCGGCATCGGCTAATATTGTAGCAACTGCAATTGGCGCGACCAATGCGTTCAGTTACGACATGGCAGCAGCTTGTTCCGGGTTTCTGTACGGATTGACTACTGGCGCAAGTTACATCGAATCTGGTCGGTATAAAAAAGTGATCGTGATTGGCGGTGATAAAATGAGCGCCATCCTTGACTACACAGATAGAACAACTTGCATCATCTTTGGTGATGGCGCAGGATGTGTGTTGCTTGAACCAACGACTGAAGACGTTGGTGTGATGGATTCTATTCTCAAAAGCGATGGCAGTGGAGAAACATTTCTTCACATGAAGGCTGGAGGAAGTCGCATGCCTGCATCGCACGAAACAGTTGACAAGCGTTTACATTTTGTTTACCAGGAAGGAGCTGCTGTATTCAAATTTGCAGTAACTAACATGGCCGATGTTTCTGCACAGGTTGCTGAACGAAATCATCTGACTGCCGACAAGATAGATTGGCTTGTACCACACCAAGCTAATAAGAGAATCATTGATGCAACGGCTAGTCGTGTGGGCATCAGCGAAGATAAAGTGATGATGAACATTGAGCGCTATGGAAACACAACAGCCGGCACGATTCCACTTTTACTTTGGGATTATGAGAAGAAATTGAAGAAAGGTGACAATTTGATATTGGCAGCTTTTGGCGGTGGATTTACCTGGGGTGCCGTGTATGTCAAGTGGGCCTATAACTCGAAATAGCCTTTCGAAATAAATTAAGAGAAATATTAAATTGATTTTTGAACTTTGAATTTTAAATTGAGAATTAATCATGGCTACTGTATCTGATTTAAGTAAAGGGAATTTCATTCGCTACAATGGTGAAGTAGTGCAAGTGGAAGAACTGCAACATCGCACACCTGGTAACCTGCGCGCGTTTTATCAAATTAAAATGCGCAACGTAAGAAATGGGAAAATTGTAGAAAATAGATTTCGCCCTGGCGATGCAGTTGATCAACTTCGCGTTGAAACGAAAGAGTACCAATATCTTTACCAGGATGGCGATAGCCTCGTTTGCATGGACAATCAAACTTACGAGCAAATATACCTCGACAAAGTTCTATTGGGTGAATCAGTAAATTATATCAAAGAAGGAGTTACTTTATTGATAGCTTTTGAAAATGGCACTTTGCCAATTACAGCAGAAGCCCCTGCCCATGTTGTTGTGAATGTAACTTACACCGAACCTGGCATCGCTGGAGACACTGCTACCCGCACACTGAAGCCAGCTACTATTGAAACTGGTGCCGAAATCCGTGTGCCTTTGTTCGTAAACACAGGCGATAACATCAAGATCAAAACTGCTACAGGTGAATATGTTGAACGCGTAAAATAATTTTTTAATGACTTCAAAGAAAACAAACGGACCCAAAAAGGAAAAGTCTTCTGCAACCCAAAACCAAACAGAAATGAAAACCACCGAGATCAGGGACCTCATTGATTTTATAGCGCAGTCAGGATTGAATGAAGTTGACATTGAAACAAAGGAACTAAAGATTCACGTAAAGAGAGAGCCGGATCAGAAAGTATTAAAGTCTGCACCCGCGGTTCTCGCCCCTTCAGTAGCTGTGCAACCAACGGTGGCTCCAATTCAAACTCAACCAACAGTCACACAAACCACACCTAAAGTTGAAAAACAAGCGAACGCTGGAAAAAATACAGTTGAAATAAAATCACCGATGATAGGCACGTTCTATCGTTCATCTAATCCTGATTCTCCACCATTTGTTTCTGTTGGCGATAAAGTTTCGAAGGGTCAAGTGGTGTGCATTATTGAGGCTATGAAACTCTTTAATGAAATTGAATCTGAAGTGTCAGGTACAATCGTAAAAGCTTCTGTTGAAAATTCTACGCCAGTTGAGTACGATCAGGTATTGTTCGTAGTTGAGCCGGACTGAGAGTTAATAGTTAAAAGTTAATCGTCATTCCAGAATGATTATTCCTATTAACCACAACCATTAACTTTATACAGATTATGTTTAAAAAGATATTGATAGCCAATCGTGGCGAAATTGCTTTGCGCGTGATTCGCACTTGCAAAGAGATGGATATAAAGACTGTTGCCATTTACTCTACAGCCGATCGGGAAAGCCTTCATGTGCGTTTTGCCGATGAAGCAGTTTGTATTGGGCCACCACCAAGCAAAGATTCATACCTTAATATTCCAAGAATCATCTCTGCCGCAGAAATTACTAACGCAGATGCTATTCATCCTGGCTACGGATTTTTGTCTGAAAGAGCCGAGTTCTCGGCCATTTGCCACGAGTATGGAATAAAATTCATTGGCCCCTCGCCTGCCATGATTAATGCAATGGGTGATAAGTCCACGGCAAAAGATACAATGAAGAAGGCCGGTGTGCCAACCATTCCAGGATCTGACGGATTGCTGAATTCTATAGAAGAAGGAATGGAGATCGCCAAGCAGATTAAGTATCCTGTGATTGTGAAAGCAACTGCCGGTGGTGGTGGAAAAGGAATGCGCATCATCAACGATGAAAGTGAATTTAAAAAAGCATGGGACGATGCAAAGCGTGAAGCAGGTGCTGCGTTTGGAAATGATGGTTTGTATCTGGAGAAGTTTGTGGAAGAACCTCGTCACATTGAAATTCAGGTGGTGGGTGATCAATATGGAAAAGTTTGTCACTTGTCAGAGCGAGATTGCTCTGTTCAGCGCAGACATCAGAAGTTGGTAGAGGAAACCCCGTCACCGATCATTAGCCAGGAATTGCGCGAGCGTATGGGTGAAGCTGCTATCAAAGGTGCAAAGGCAATTAATTACGAAGGAGCTGGAACCATTGAATTCCTTGTTGATAAACATGGAGATTTTTACTTCATGGAGATGAATACGCGAATTCAAGTTGAACATCCCATTACCGAAGAGGTAACGAACTATGACTTGATCAAAGAGCAAATCAAAGTTGCTGCAGGCGTGCCTATTTCAGGAAAGAATTATTTCCCACAGTTATTCTCAATGGAGTGCCGTATCAACGCGGAAGATCCTGCGAACGGTTTCCGACCATCACCGGGAAAGATTTTGAATCTTCATAAACCAGGCGGTCACGGAGTTCGTGTAGATAGCCATGTGTATGCAGGCTATACAATTCCATCCAACTATGATTCGATGATTGGTAAGTTAATTGTGACCGGGCAATCACGCGAAGAAGTGATTACGAGGATGAAGCGGGCGTTGAGCGAGTTTGTGATCGAAGGCGTAAAAACAACGATTCCATTTCATCTTGCTCTAATGGACAACCCCATTTTCCGTTCAGGCAAGTTCACGACAAAGTTTCTTGAAACAGATTTTGATTTCTCTCAGTTGAAATAATTATTAGCAAAGGATTAATTAAAGTAAGCCTCCCCGCAAAGGAGGCTTTATTTTTTCCTACTTACTGTTAGTTATCACCAACGATTTCAGAATTTAATGTTTTGAAATCTCGATTCACCCAAAAGCATTTTATTAACTTGGCCGTAAATTCTATTTGCAATGAAGACCATCAATGACATCAACTTCTCTGGCAAGCGTGCACTCATCCGCGTTGACTTTAACGTTCCTCTTGATAAAAGTTTTAACGTAACTGATGACAATCGCATCCGTGCCACCATCCCAACTTTGAAAAAGATTTTGAAAGATGGGGGAAGTTGTATTTTGATGTCGCACTTAGGAAGACCGAAGGAAGGGCCGGAAGAGAAATATTCATTGAAACATACAATTAAAACAACAGAATCATTACTGGGAACAAAAGTAAAATTTGCCGGAGACTGTATTGATGACGAAGCCTATTCACTTTCATCATCACTGAAGCCTGGTGAAGTTCTTTTACTGGAAAACCTTCGCTTTTACAAACAAGAAGAAAAAGGCGACTTAGCCTTCTCAGAAAAATTATCGAAACACGGTGATATCTATGTGAATGATGCGTTTGGAACAGCGCATCGCGCACACGCAAGCACAACAATTGTTGCACAGTTTTTCAAAGAAAAATGTGCTGGATATGTAATGGCTGCAGAGCTTGACAATGCGAAGAAAGTAATGGAAAATGCTGAACGCCCATTCACAGCGATCATGGGCGGAGCCAAGATTTCTGATAAAATTCTGATCATCGAAAAACTCCTTGATAAAGTCAACCATTTGATCATTGGTGGTGGAATGTCATACACATTCTTCAAGGCGTTGGGAGGCAATATTGGAAAGTCATTGGTAGAAGCTGATAAACTCGACCTCGCGAAAGAGCTTATTCAAAAAGCGAAATCAAAAGGAGTTGAACTTCACTTGCCTATTGATTCAGTTATTGCAGATAAGTTTGATGCGCAAGCCAACACGGATATAGCAAGCAACAATGCCATCAAAGATGACTGGATGGGACTTGACATCGGCCCACAATCAATCGAAGTATTTTCTAAAATAATTGAATCTTCGAAAACTATTTTGTGGAACGGCCCGATGGGCGTCTTTGAAATGGAAAAGTTTGAAGCCGGCACCAAAGCAGTAGCTGAAGCGGTAGTTCGTGCCACCGGCAAGGGTGCGTTCTCACTCATCGGTGGAGGAGATTCTGCTGCTGCTGTAGCAAAATTTGGCTTCGAGGAAAAAGTAAGCTATGTATCTACAGGTGGTGGTGCTTTGCTTGAATATTTTGAAGGCAAAGTATTACCAGGTGTGAAGGCATTAGAGTAATTAAATGTCACCCAACTGAGGGCGAATAATGATCTCTTCTACCACACTCCTTTCTGACAGCGAATAGGTAGAAAAAATTACTTCAGCAACATCATCCGGTTTCATAAATCGGCTTTCGGGTAAATTACTTCCCGACCAGCTATTGGTGTTGGTCGCTCCTGGCATTATGGCCGTTACCCGAATTCCGTGGTTCTTCAATTCTTCACGAAGTGTTTTCGAAAACCCCAGTAGAGCAAATTTTGAGATTGAGTAAGAGCCTCCATTCGGATAAGCCATGAAACTTGCAATGGAACATATGTTAAAAACGGTACCTCGCTTCTGCTTAATCATTCCCGCAATCAAACCTCGGGTTGTGTTATAGGCACTATACAAATTGGATTCTATCATACTTTCAAGAACGCCATCGGTCTCTTCTGTAATCTTTCCCGGAATAAAGTATCCGGCATTGTTCACCAAAACTTCTATGGGCCTTTGAAGCGACAATACATATTGGCAAAAATCTTTTACCTGTTTTTTATCGGACATATCAGTGGGCTTTACAAATGCGCTCACACCAAACCTGGATTCAACTTCGGTTTTCAATCTATTAAGATCATCAACCGTGCGGGCGCTCACAGCAACATCAAACCCTGCATGCGCAAAGCGATCTACGATGGCCCTGCCGATCCCTTTTGTGGCACCCGTTACCACTACCAATTTGTTCATGGGAATTTAGTTTATATTTGAGCAATATAGCGTTTCAATTGAAAAAGTAGATGACGGGCTTTGGTAAGTATATGATTTTCCTTGGTTCTCTTTTCGTTCGAAGGGAGTCATTTGCAACTTATTACAAATTGGTTTTGGATGAATGCATGCAGATCGGCATAAATTCAATTTTTCTATTTGTGCTTGTTTCATCCTTTATGGGTGCAGTTACTACTGTTCAAACTGCGTTTAATATGGTAAGCCCTTTGATACCTCGGTTTGTTATATCGCAAGTTGTTCGCGAAATGACTGTGCTCGAGCTGGCACCAACTATTATGGCAATCATTTTCGCAGGCAAGGTAGGATCCAGCATGGCAGGCGGCCTTGGAACGATGCGCATCACTGAACAAATTGATGCACTGGAAGTCATGGGCATCAATTCTTCCTCTTACCTCGTTCTTCCCAAAATTGTTGCTTCGCTTTTGATGTATCCATTGCTCGTAATAGTGGCTGGTGTGTGTTCGCTTATCAGTGGTTATTTGGTGGCCGTTTTCTCCGGCATCCTCACTCCTACCGAATACGTTGATGGAATCCGCTATTCGTTCAATGATTTTGGAATCACATATGCCTTAATCAAATCTTTTGTATTTGCGTTTTTGATTTCGTCCATCTCCTCATTCAAAGGATACTTCACAAAAGGTGGCGCTCTTGAGGTTGGTATTGCCAGCACTGAAGCAGTGACCACCAGTGTGATCGCAATTTTGTTATCAGACTATTTTCTAACTGATCTCTTGCTCAACAAATGATAAAGATTAAAGACATATCAAAATCATTTGGCGATCGAATTGTGCTGGAAGGCGTGAGCGCTGAGTTTGAAAGAGGAAAAACAAATCTGATCATTGGTTCCAGCGGTACTGGCAAAAGTGTATTGCTGAAATGCATTGTCGGACTTTTGAATCCAGATCACGGAAACGTCTTTTACGATTTTCGAAATTTTACCGAAGCAGATAAAGAGATGAAATCCGAAATCAGACGGGAAATCGGAATGCTCTTTCAAGGTGGTGCTTTGTTTGATTCGAAAAATGTAGAGCAAAACGTGATGTTCCCGCTCGACATTCTTACTAAAATGCCGATGGATGAAAAGTTGGATCGAGCAAATCATTGTTTAAAAAGAGTTGGCCTCGAGAATGCCAACAAGAAAGCTGTATCAGAACTGAGCGGTGGGATGAAAAAAAGAGTTGGCATCGCGCGCGCAATTGTGAACAATCCGAATTATCTTTTTTGTGATGAACCCAACTCCGGCCTCGACCCCCAAACATCAATTCTGATCGATGAATTAATTCTGGAAATCACTCATGAACTCGATATCACCACAGTGGTGGTGACTCATGATATGAATTCGGTCCTAGGCATTGGTGAAAAAATAATTTTTCTATATAAGGGCCATAAACTTTGGGAAGGCAGCAATGCGGAGATTACACGATCAGATGTGAAAGAATTCAATGACTTTGTGTTTGCTAACAAAGTGATGAATGGATTCAAGCAGAAATAGGCATTCAGAATTCGTCTCTCCGTCTCTTCCCATTGAGTTTTGGCGATACTATTTTAGCGCATTACCTTTGTGGCTAACATGAAGAAAGTTGCGTTTTATACGCTTGGCTGCAAGCTGAATTATTCGGAGACCTCTACTATTTCAAGAAAATTTGAAGAGCGCGGATACAGGAAAGTTGATTTCACTGATCAACCTGATATTTTTATTATCAACACTTGTTCTGTTACGGAAAATGCTGATAAGAAGTGCAAGAAGATAGTAAGAGAAGCACGAGCCATTTCACCAGATGCTTATGTCGCTATTATCGGTTGCTACGCCCAGTTAAAACCAAAAGAGATTTCAGAAATACCTGGTGTCGATACTGTCTTAGGTGCATCAGAAAAATTCCGGTTGATGGAATTGTTGGACGGCTTCATTAGACCTGAGCAACCAAAGATTTTTAATTCTGAAATTCATCAAGCAACAAGTTTTAACACTTCTTATTCCATCAACGACCGCACTCGCACTTTCCTGAAAGTACAAGATGGCTGTGATTATTCTTGCACTTTTTGCACCATACCTTTAGCGCGTGGCAGTAGCCGTAGTGATTCTGTGGAGAATATTTTAAACACAGCAAAAGAGATTGCCCAAACGGATGTTAAAGAAATAGTTTTAACGGGGGTAAACACAGGAGACTTCGGAATTCAAAACGGGGAAAGAAAAGAGCGGTTTCTTGATTTGATTAAGGAGATTGACACACTTAGCGGTATTGAGCGCATTCGCATTTCTTCCATTGAACCCAACTTGTTGAATGATGAAATAATTGAGTTTGTGGCTCAGTCGAAAAAATTTGCCCCTCATTTTCATATTCCACTTCAGTCGGGCTCAAATAAAATTTTAAAACTCATGCGCAGAAGGTATATGCGCGAGCTTTATCAAGAAAGGGTTGATAAGATTAAAAGTCTAATGCCGCACTGCTGTATTGGGGTAGATGTTATTGTTGGCTTCCCCGGTGAAACGCGCGAAGATTTTCTGGAGACTTATAAATTCTTGAACGAATTGAACATTTCTTACTTACACGTTTTTACGTATTCGGAACGCGAGAACACTGTTGCTTCCAAAATGACTGGCTCCGTACTCTTAAAAGAAAGAAATGAGCGTTCAAAAATGCTTCACATCCTTTCAGATAAGAAGCGTAGGATCTTCTACTCTGAAAATCTTGACAAAGAAGCTTGCGTACTTTTTGAAAACGACATTGAAGATGGAATGATGCACGGCTTCACTGAAAACTACGTGAGAGTTGCTGCCAAATACGACCCACTTTTGATTAACGAGGTCAAACATGTGAGGCTAACCACCATTCTTGAAAACGGAACTGTAGGTGTAGAAGAAATGGAGAACATTGTCCTGCACCATTAAGACTTAAAGTGATTCTTTAATTAGGGGCTTTTACGTGCTTATGAAGTAAGGTTTCTTTCACTGTTTGCAATATTTCGGGAGAAGAGAGGTAAAATCTGCTCTCGCGCAACTCCTCTTACATAAAATCGCTAATCATTAAAACATAAAACTCTGAATGACTGTAGCCAGATAGTTTTGTCTTGTAATGAAATCAAAACAAAAAATGTTGCCATGAAGAGTTTGTTTATACTGTGCGTGTCGTGCTTTTTATCCAATTCAACACTAGAGGTTCTGAATACTGAAAAAATTAATAGACAGAAAAAATCTAAGCTCAATGCAGAGGTAAAATACTTTCGTCAAAACAACCACAGAAATTTGCTTTGATTTTTACTTTACAATCACACCGTCTTTAATTTCTAACGTTCTGTCGGCCGTGGCCGCGAATTCCGGATTGTGAGTAACGATCACGAAGGTTTGTTTTAGTTCATCCCTTAGTTTAAAAAAGAGCTGGTGCAAGTCGGCTGCATTCTTGCTGTCAAGGTTGCCGCTTGGTTCGTCAGCAAAAATGATCAATGGATTATTGATTAAAGCCCTTGCTACCGCCACGCGCTGCTGCTCACCTCCTGATAACTCCGAAGGCTTGTGGAAACTTCTTTCAGAAAGTCCGAGAACACCCAAAAGCCGCGAAGCTTCACTTCTCACTTCTGGTTCCTGCCTTTTAGAAATAAGTGCAGGTATCATCACATTCTCAAGCGCTGTGAATTCGGGCAAAAGATTATGGAACTGAAAAACAAATCCCAGGTGCTTGTTTCGAAATTCTGCCAACTCATTTGCTGATCGGCCAAACACATCTATCTCATTGATAGTGAGATTCCCTTCGTCTGGGCGATCCAGCGAGCCCAGAATGTGAAGTAAAGTACTTTTACCGGCACCGGAAGCTCCAACAATCGCAATCAGCTCACCTTTTTTTATTTCAAGGTCAACACCCCTCAACACGCCTAAACTTCGATATGCTTTTTTGATTCCAACAGCCTTGAGCATTACATTAAAATTAAAATCTTGAAATAAAGGTTTAAAAAAAGTAGCTTGCCTCCAAAATTATTTCACATGAACATCCACGAATACCAGGCCAAAGAACTTTTAAAGAAATTTGGAGTAGCTGTGCAGAGAGGCATCGTTGCTAATACACCAGACAAAGCTGTTGAAGCCGCAAAAGGAATTCATAGCGAAACGGGATCGAAATGGTTTGTAGTTAAGTCGCAGATTCATGCAGGAGGAAGAGGAAAGGGAACTGTCAAAGAAACAGGTTCAAAAGGTGTAGTGCTGGCAAAAAGCATTGATGAAGTTTTTGAAAAATCAAAAGCAATTCTTGGTGGAACACTGGTTACCATTCAAACAGGTGCCGCAGGAAAAAAAGTGAATAAAGTTTTAATTGCAGAGGATGTTTATTATCCAGGGGAAAGCGAACCAAAAGAATACTATATGAGTATTCTGCTTGACCGTTCAAAAAGCCAGCCTGTGATTATGGCAAGTACCGAGGGAGGAATGAATATCGAAGAAGTTGCAGCTACCCACCCGCAAAAAATTGTTAAGGAGTGGATCAATCCGCAGATAGGATTGCAACCTTTTCAGGCTCGCAAAATTGCTTTTGCACTTGGTCTCGAGGGAAATGCATTCAAAGAAATGGTAAAATTTGTGAATGCACTTTATCAAGCCTATATGGGTTTGGATGCCTCCATGTTCGAAATAAATCCTGTACTTAAGACCTCCGATAGCAAGATATTGGCAGTTGATGGTAAAGTGAACCTTGATGACAATGCATTATTCCGGCACAAAGATCTGGAAGAACTTAGAGACATTACGGAAGAAGATCCTTTGGAAGTGGAGGCGGGAAAGTCGGGGTTAAATTATGTAAAACTGGACGGAAATGTGGGCTGTATGGTGAATGGAGCTGGCCTCGCTATGGCAACCATGGACATAATCAAACTTTCAGGCGGTGAGCCTGCTAACTTCCTAGATGTGGGTGGTGGAGCCAACGCAGAGACAGTAGAGGCCGGATTCCGAATTATTTTAAAAGATCCAAATGTTAAAGCCATTCTGATAAATATTTTTGGAGGGATTGTAAGATGTGATCGGGTAGCGAATGGAGTGGTTGAAGCCTATAAGAAAGTTGGAAATATTCCTGTTCCAATTATTGTGAGATTACAGGGAACGAACGCTGAAGAAGGGGCTAAAATAATTAAAGAATCGGGGCTAAAAGTGTTCTCAGCCATTCTTTTGAAAGAGGCTGCACAACGGATATCCGAGGTGCTCAAATAAGACAAGGGTTTCCTATTTGATTTTTTTTGAATAAATTGGCTGCTTAAAGACCTCAATAGATGCGTAAAAAGTTCGCCATAACAATTATCATCTGCGTTTCGATGATACCCGAGTTGGTATCTGGGCAGAGCTTTTATACCGTACGAAATCAAAGGTCGGTTATTTTGTCAGGAGGAACTGGTTCGGCTACATACTATGGCGACTTGGCAAACCCAGGAGTTAACTTGAAATTTCAACCCAACATTAATGTGGGGCTTCAGTATTTTGTTCATCCAAGAATAAGCGCAAGGGCTGAATTAAATTGGTTTCAGCTTGAGGGCTCGGACGCCAATGCTAGTGATGAGGGACGAAGATTAAGAAATCTATCGTTTTATTCAAGCTGCTTTGAGGTTACAGGCACCGGACTGATCAATCTATATTCAAACGGCCCTCGCTTCTACAGAAGACCTAAAATCAATCTCTACGGTTTTGCTGGCATCGGTCTTTTGTACTTCAATCCCAAAGCGGATTACAAGGGCCAAAGCTATTCGCTGCAGCCACTTCATACCGAAGGAGTTGCGTACAGTTTAGTGACACCGGTCATACCTTATGGAATTGGGGTGAGATTGCGCATTGGTCCATATACAAACATTGTAGTTGAGGGTGGGTGGAGAAAAACTTTTACAGACTATTTAGATGATGTCAGCGGAAGATATGTAAATCCAAACACTTTTACAGACCCTATTGCTTTAGCCTTAGCTGATCGTAGTCCAGAAATAGGAGCGCCAGCGCACACTGCGGGGCAAATCAGAGGAAATCCATCGGCCAACGATAGTTACTTTCTGTTAAATGCCAAGGTTGAGTATTACTTGAAGTGGGATGTTCACAAAAGAAAAGGTCGCGGACTAATTTCAAATAAAAATAAATCTTTGAATCGGTCGCGTTCAAAGTATGGTTATCCTCATAAGAAGTTTCTAGGGATTTTCTGATACCTAAAACAAGTCTATTTGTCCAGTACCTCAAACCGTGAATAGTTGCTCTTGAACTCAGGAACAAGCTCCTTCATGAGAGCAACACTCTTTAGCTCATTTTTGTCATTCACCAAATCATTGAACAAATCCACGTAGTTATCGATTTCTAGGTAATCATATTCCTGAACACGGGCGATCATGATTTTTTCATGGTGAGTCTTTAAAGTATTCTCATTGTTGTTCAATAGCTCCTCATAGAGCTTCTCTCCTTCTCTCAACCCTGTAAACACTATATCAATGTCTTTTCGAGGTTCAAGCCCTGAAAGCCAAATCATTTTCTCAGCAAGGTCAAGAATCTTAACAGACTTACCCATGTCAAAGATAAAAATCTCTCCCCCCCTACCCATCGCACCAGCTTCAAGAACCAATTGACACGCTTCAGGTATTGTCATAAAGTAGCGCGTAATTTCAGGATGCGTAACTGTAATGGGGCCTCCATTTTGAATTTGCTTCTTAAAAAGAGGTATCACTGAACCATTCGACCCAAGAACATTTCCAAAACGAGTTGTCACAAACATTGTCCGCCCCTTGCTGGAATTTCGCAGATAATTGTTCAGAGATTGAACATAAATCTCGGCAATCCTCTTGGAACAACCCATTACGTTGGTTGGATTTACAGCTTTGTCTGTTGAAATCATGACAAACTTCTCTACCCCAAACTCAACTGATGTGTCCGCGATATTCTTGGTGCCAAGGATATTGCAAGTAATTGCTTCAGATGGATTACTTTCCATCAAAGGCACGTGCTTATATGCGGCAGCGTGAAAAACTATCTCCGGTTTGTGCTCGTGGAAAATGGATTTTATGCGATCCGTATGATTGATGTCTGCTAAATAACAATAACACCTTGAGCTGATTGGCAAAGAACGCATTTCACGTTCCAATTCATACAATGGAGACTCAGCCTGGTCAATCAAGACAATTGCTTCTGGCCTGTAGGCCAACACTTGTCTGAAAAGTTCAGAACCTATCGATCCGGCAGCGCCAGTAATGAGCACTCGCTTTCCAGCAAGGGAAGATTCAATATTGTAGGATGATAACTTGATTGATTCACGTCCGAGCAAATCTTCAATATTGATTTCCTTTATTTGATTGAAACTCAACTCCCCCTTTACCCATTTTTCAACTGGAGGCACTGATCTCACTCGCACCTGACTTTTAATGCACAAATCAACAATATCATTCTTGCGATCGAGCGTAATGTCTTTAGCCGTAAATATGATTTCGTCAACCTCAAGATCAGCAAAGAGCCGTGACAATCCTGAATTTTCGGCCGAGTAGATTTTGATACCATCCAAAATTTTTCCCGACTTGTTAGAATCATCTTCCAAGAATCCAAGGACTTTCATCTTTGGAGTTGACTCTAGCACATGACGTGTAATAATTCCTGTTTGGCCAGCACCAAAGATCAAAACATTAATCCTGTTTAGCATCGAGTTCCTGTAATAGGAAAATATCTGCTTAATCAACAGGCGATAATTAAACAATAGCAGGAACGATGAAAAAACGGTAATAAAAACAACAGAATATGGAATTATATTGTTTTGGTAATTATAAAAATTGATGAGGTTTAGAATGGAGACAAACAGAAGGTTAACGAGTATCATGTAAGAAATACGAACCCCGTCTTGAATTCCTGTGTATCTTACAATTCCATTATAACTCTTGGTGATTAATATCGCAGCCAAGCCACACAACGCATACGCGGCTATCCCCTTTTCGAATCTACTAACCTCAACATCAGCAAAGTGAAAATTAAACCTCAGCAAATATCCCAGCAATGCTGAAAAAATGATTAAGGTCAAATCAATTAATACGATTACCCAGCGGGGAAGGATTTTTAGATTACGAATGAACTTGACAATGATTCTTACCACCTTATCAATTCTTATTTTTCTGACGACTTAATATCTTTTTTATACCGTAAAGGCCACCAAGACCTATGAGATATTCTATGCCAGAAATGGGAGTGGCAGGTGGGCAAGGCGGCCTCGGGCATGGCCTTCCACCACCGGGCTGAGCTAATAGATTGGAACTAAGAACCATTAAGACCACAATAAAAATTGACCGGGAAATGTTCATAATTGATTCAAAAAGTCAGCAACAGAGCACTTGGCATGGTTGCTATTTTAAAGTATAAAGTTGTTTTTATTCTAAAAATCGAAAACCTATTCAAAACTCTCTTAAAATGACTCAAAACTATCTTTCTAAAAACCGCTGCATGCCTTGAACTGACCACCAAAATACAAATTTACACTTAATTTCACCTAATACTGTACACTCGATTCCAAAACAAGTTAAAACGTAACCTCAAAAATTAAATGAACGGCAATTTTGATTTCAAATGACCTTATTAATTTTTTCAATAATAAGATCAATCTGATTTTCCGTTAAGCTTGTACCTGATGGAAGACAAAGACCAGTATCAAACAACGATTCGGATACTCCATTCAAGTAAGATGGTGCGTTTTTAAACACCGGCTGCAAATGCATCGGCTTCCACAATAGCCTCGATTCAATATTGTTCTTTTCTAATAATAATCTAATCTTTTCATTCATTGTGTTCTCTGAGTTTATAGCCATCGTTGTCAGCCACCGGTTAGAAACCACGCCTTTCGGTTCGGGTTGGAATGAAAAGACATCCTTATCAAGATTGGACTTGTAGCGGTCAAATATTCTCCGCTTACCTTCTATTCTGCTATTCAATACTTTGAATTGAGCTAGCCCGATGCTCGCAGAGATGTTACTCATCTGATAATTATAGCCCACCTCTTCATGTTCATAATATGGCAGCGGGCTCCTCGATTGGCTTGATAGGTATTTAGCTTTTTCAACCCAGTTCTTATTCTCAGAAACAATCGCTCCTCCACCAGACGTGGTAATGATCTTATTCCCATTGAAGGAAAATATACCAATGTCACCAAAAGTACCAGCCTTTTTCCCATGATAGATTGATCCCATAGCCTCAGCGGAATCTTCGACAACTGGAATTTCGTAGTAATTGGATATCTGCAATATCTCCTTCATTTTTGCTGGCATTCCAAAGAGGTCAACAACGATTATTGCTTTTGGCTTTTTATTATTTTTTATTCGATCAACAATTGCTTCTTCCAGGAGTACCGGATCCATGTTCCATGTCTCCCTTTCTGAATCTACAAAGATCGGTGTCGCTGATTGATACATGATCGGATTACAAGAACCTGAGAATGTGAAAGTAGAACAAATCACTTCATCACCAGCTTTCACACCAAGTACGATGAGTGCCAAATGAATTGCAGCTGTTCCTGAATTGACCGCCAAGCAATTTGGCAGTGAATGATATTCAGCAAGTTGAGTTTCAAATTCTGTAATGGCCGGGCCAACAGGAGCTACCCAATTTGAATCAAGTGCCTGCTTCACAAAATCAAGCTCCTCGCCAGTTAAATGAGGTGGCGAGAGGTAGATCCGTTGGTTCATTTTTACTTTAAAATTTCCTGAAATATACGGCTGGAATTAATAAGATCGTTAATGTTAAATCAACGATGCGATGATGGAATTGCGATATATCCTGAAACAAAAAGGTTTGTACAGTTCCTGTCATTTGCAACTAAAACCAAACTACCTGGCAAAAGGATCAGGTCCTTAGATTTTTAATTGCCTTTATCCAGTAAAACCAAAAGATAAAAACAGTTAAATAGATGATGCCTGTAAACAAATACGATTGAAAGAAATAGAGGTGGGACGAAAAATGAATTGCTACTCCGTAAAGCATTGCCACACGAAGCAGATTAACAAAATAAATTCCGATTAATCCCAGTACCACAAATTTCAAAAACAATTTTACAGTCCCGCTAAAAGCAACGAGGAAACTGATATAGACAATCATTACACTTAAGCCGTTGTAGCCCTCTGAAACGTAAATGATGTTATCATCCTTGTTGGCAACCGCAATGTATTCGTTGAAAGAAGAAGGAAATGCCGCAACAGTCGGGTCAAAAAAAGAAAGTAGCCAAACTATTTGATTTGAAATTTGCCTTGTAAATGGATCACTAGTAGGATAATAATGCTCAACAAAAAAAATATAAATGGTATTCAAAAAGAAATACAAACCAATGAACACTAATAAGAATCGAATTGCTTTGAAATTCTCTTTTATAAAATCCTTGATGCTCATATCGATCTTGCCGGCACTCCCATAATTTTCTTTGCATCACCGAACGATTTCGTTACAACCCCGCCAGCGCCTACAAGGCAATTCTCACCAATCCTTATACCTTGAATAATTCGCGAGCCGGTTCCCATCACTGTTTGACTTCCAATCAAAACATTTCCCGAAATGCTGCAGCCTGGCATCACAGTACAAAAATCTCCAAGACTAGAATCGTGACCAATTGTTGTTGAAAGATTTACGATGCTGAATTCTCCAAGACTAATTCCTGTTGTAAGAATCACGCCTGCTGTAATAATGCAACCACGACCAAAGAAATTATTTTCGCTTCCTGTCAAAGCATTAGGATGAACAAGGACGGGATATGAAACATTTTTATTTGTGATCTTTTCTACAATTTGAACCCTGATCATTGGTTTGGCAATCGCCATGCATACTGCAATTGAGTCGCTGAAAACATTCAGCGTTTCAATGCCTCCTATCACTGGCAGCCCATCTACTTGCCTGCCTGCTTCTATACCATCATCAAAAAAACCTATTAAATTCCACTCTGGATTATTAAGATTAATTTGCCTAACCATGAGCGCCATTTCACGGCCAAAACCCCCGGCCCCATAAATTGCAAGCTTCTTCAATTGCCTTTGAATTTTTCTTCTATTAAAGATACGTCCTTTCGTGGTGTCAAAAGTAGAAAGATTGTCTTGAACAAAATGAGCAGATCAAACCGGAAAGAAATATTTTTAATATAGAAATCATCCAGTTCAAATTTCTCTTTCCAACTTAAACTATGTCGGCTATTCACTTGTGTCCATCCTGTGATGCCGGGCCTTACAGTGTGTCTCATTAGCTGTTGCTCATTCATCAGACGTAAATATTCAACCGGCAATGGTCGTGGCCCGATGAATGACATCTCTCCCCTGATAATATTTCCCAATTGAGGCAGCTCATCCAGTGAAAGGAATCGCAAAATATCTCCCAACCAGAACCGTCTTGACTCTAAAGACAAGTCAGTATAAGTGGATAAGGTCCTGAACTTGAACATGACAAACGGTTTGTTCGCTAAACCAATTCGTTCTTGAAAAAAGAATATCGGAAATTGAAGTGACACTACGTACATCACCAAAATCAAAACAAAGACCCACGACAATAGAATTGCAAACACCAATGAAAGTAAAATATCAAACGACCGTTTAAAGTATTGCTGATACATCAGGACGCTAATTTGGCAATTCGTTTAACCACCTTCCAGCGAACAAATTCGTATATGGAAATAAATAGCAACGCCATTAAAATCGGAATAGCATAATTCCCTTTTTCAAAACAAAATATAACTATCACATTGAGAAGTCCCTGGATGATTCCATATCCAAGCGAAACCACTAGATGGGGAATTTTCATCTCATTGGAAAGGTATTGAAACAAATGTGTCCGATGCGCTTGAAAAATATTTTCCTTCCTCTTTAATCTGTATATAATAGTGATAATTGAATCCGTTCCATAAACCAAAAATAATAGCGGCCAAAGAAAATTATTTGACCTTATAATCAATTGAAGCAGCAGAAATATCAAGACTAATGCAATGGTAACACTGCCAACATCCCCAGCAAAGCACCGGGCTTTTTTTCTGAAATTAAAAAATAAAAAAACCAGAATTGATAGCGCAATGACTGATATCAATAACCCGTCAACGAACGGAGTTGTATAATTCAAATAACCGAACGTGCACATCATCACGAGCGCATAAACACCTGTGATCCCATTAATGCCGTCCATAAAATTGAATGCGTTCATCGTGCCCACACAAACAATTCCCGCAGCAATCAACAAATACATCGGCCAATCAATTGGCCACAGTTGATAGAAAATGAGAATAACCGCAGCAATCTGAACCACGAAACGAACGGAAACATTCAACGAAGTGACGTCATCAAGAAAACTCACTGTTGCAATGGTGATTACTGCTAATACAAACCAAGGCAATTGCCATTCACTTAGATAAAACCAAATGAGTATTCCGAACAAGAAAATTATTCCGCCACCACGAATTGTGTGATGGACGTGCGAACTTCGTTCGTTGGGCTTGTCGATGATGTTGAAGCGATCAGCAATCCGGAAATAAAGTAATTCAGATGCAAACAAAACAACAGATGTGATCAACAGACTTAACGACTTAGTTTCCATTAAAAGTCTTAATCGTTTGCGTAAGGCCTTGTTTCAACCCGATCGGCAAAGGCGAACCGATTTCCTCAACGATTTTTTTATTCGACACCATCATGTTCTCTGTGAGTTTGACAATCATATCCTTCTTACCAGTCAGCCTCGCCAAAAATCCGATCCATTTCATGGGAACATTCAAAACCCGTGGCGATAACTTCATTGTTTCACAAATCAAAGAATATAATTCGACTGTTGAAAGAAACCCATCATCAGCCAGGTGATATATTCCTGATCGCACCTTACCATCAATTATCGCCTCCATTACAAAAGAGAAATTCTCAATACTCAAAAACGATCGTTGATTATCAAATTTGCCAAACGGAAAAGGCAAACCCAATTTCGCAAAACGATACAGCAAATTTAAATTTCCTTTGTTGCCAGGGCCGTGAATCATCGTTGGGCGAAGGATATAGAAATTCCTGGAAGGATGTTCTCCAGCAACTTTCAGAATATACTCCTCTGCCATTCGCTTCGACTTACCATAATCAGTTTTAGGATTGGGGACAATCGCTTCATCGGCAGATGATGATGATGTGTCACAGACGGCTTTGATGGAGCTGACAAAAATAAACTGAGAGGCTTTTGAAGCTAAAAATCCATCAACTGCTTTTTTGGTTCCGTCAAGATTTACTCTATAGTAATCTTCCGGCTGAAACTGCCCGCTTAAATCATGAGCAATGCCTGCAAGGTGAATGATTGTATTGATTTCAAACTCATCAAGCGCTTTCGAAGAGTATTCTGGAATCATTCTCAGGTTGTTGAGCTTTTTCCTGCTGCATCCAAAAACCTGAATATCACTCTTGTTCCGAAAATGATTCACCAAATTGGTTCCAACAAAACCCGAGACCCCCGTTATCAAAAGTGATTTCATCAGAACAATTCAAAAATTTTTCGGAAGTATTTGCTATACACCATAAATTCATTTGAATACACTCCGTTCTCCCTGCAACCGCGAATGATCTCATTGTTCAAAATTACATTGCTCATCAGATTCCTGGAACTCACTCCTCCTTTGCGCATCTTTACCATCGTCATTGGCAGGTAGCGATAGTTCAATTTGTTAACCAGAAGAAAGCGAATCAAAAGTTCGTAGTCAGCCGCGATCTTGTAGTCGGTTTTAAAATCTCCAAACTGCTCGTAATATTTTCGCCTCACAAAAAAAGTAGGGTGAGGCGGCATGAAACCCCAAGCAAATTTTTTTGGATGCCAGTGATCAGCAGAGTACGTGCGAACAACCTTTGTTAAATCATCTGGATCAACAAAGACCAGATCGCCAAATACAGCATCCACTTCATAATTTAAAAATTGCTCAGCAACCTGCGAGACAATTGTATTGCCTGAATAAAAATCATCGGAGTTCAAAATACCAACTACCTCACCGGTTGCAAGTCTCAATGCCTTGTTCATGGCATCGTAAATACCTTTGTCAGGCTCGCTGATCCATTTTGTGATGATATCCTGATTGGCTTTAATGATTTCGACCGTTGCATCTTTCGAATTTCCATCAACAATGATGTACTCAATATTCCTATAATCTTGCGACCGGATGGAATTGATCGTGTCTTTGATAGTGCCGGCAGAATTAAACGAAACTGTAATGATCGAAATCTTCATAAAAATCACGCGCAAGTTAATGGATTGGCTTGTGAGTGGAAAGTAAGATTTCTAATTCTGAGCTGTCACCACCTTCGGATAGAGTTTCACGAAAGTAAGCTTGTAAGTAAAAGTTCTTCCGCCTTTCGTTTCCGTGCGAACACCTTCAAGTACCTCGTGATGTTCATCAAAAGTAAGGCTGTAAGTTAGTACCACTCCTTTGGGTTCAAAATGCTTCAATACCAAAATATTTCCATCGGCCATCGTTGAAAACTCACCGCGCACCGCATAAGATGACTGATTGCTTTTGTCAATTGGAATTTCAATGTACTCACGGTTGTTATGTGAATTATCAAGAATAATTGCTACCTGTGCATAGTTTTCTCTGCGATCAACTTCTTTTTCTTTTATCTCATTCGAGAAGAGCGCCTTTTTACTTCGCGTGACCACACTTGTCACCGCATAAATTCCTTCTGCAGGTCCGAGTTTTCCCTTCTCCACATACTTTTTAATCAACTCAACAAACGTGATTTGTTCATACTGTCGCGCACTAGAAGAAACACTTGCATTGTTGATCTTCGTAAAAGAACAAGAACTCAACGCCAATACAATGACCGAAAAGAGAAGCAATTTTTTCATAACCCAGCTATCACGCCAACTAATTTAACGAAGTTCATTAGAAAACGATGTCTTCATAAACACCTTTCACACATTTGCGACACGACAGCCTTCCTCTCAAAGCAGATGGTTTGAAAAGAGATTTGCCCATCAACATGCGTACACACTCCTGAATTCCTTCCGTAATGCTTGGATGCGGATGCACACATTCGGCAAGTTCTTCAATTCCTTTGTCCATTGAAATCAAAACGGCCACGGCTTGTATCGCGCTGCTCGCATGATTACCGACCACTTTCATGCCCAGGATTTTCATTGCGTCATCATTTGTTACAAGTAGCTTGATAAAACCCTGTGTATTTCGCTTCGCGATGGCCCGTGGAATAGTGCTGTACTCAAGTGTTACGACCTTATAATCTATTCCTTTTTCTTTTGCTTGCGTTTCGTTAAGCCCCACTCCTGCCACTTCAGGATTCAAAAACATAATCGTACTGATATTTTCATATACCAACTTGCGCGCTGGTTTTCCAAAAATTCTTTCCACCGCATAGCGACCTTCCAACTCACCTACATTCACAAGGGAAATATCAGCCGTGAGATCACCTACCGCATAAATATTTGAAATATTCGTTTGCGTATCATCATTGGTAATTCCCCGCTTTGAAATATCGATGCCCACTTTGTCGTCCCACAAGTCTTCAATATTCGCGACACGCCCAACGGAAACCAGTGCCTTCTCGACATTAAATGTCTCGCGGCTGCCATCAGTGTATTCAAGTTCATACTCTACGCGTCCGTTCACAATCTTCATGGAGATGAGGCGTGAGTTACGATGAATGAGCACACCATTATTCTCCATGTTGCGCTCAATGATTCTCACAATGTCTTCGTCCTCAAAAGGAAGGATGTGATCGCCTTTGTCGATGAGATGAACCTTGGTTTTTCCAAAGCCGGAAAAAATTGTAGCATACTCGCATCCAATCACACCGGCCCCCACAATCACCATGCTCTCGGGAAAATCCTCCATGTTCTCGATGCCTTCACTGGTCATTACAATTTTCTCATCGATGGGAAGTTCCGGCAGATAACGTGGACGGCTACCTGTGGCAAGCACAATATTTTCCGCCCACACCTTTTCTTCGTGAGCTCCATTTGCAATGACGATTTCATTTTTTGAAACAAGCCGAGCATTTCCGGTTTTAAAATGAAGGAGTTCCGAATAGTTGGATTCTTTCAGTAATTCCATGTGCTCTTCCAGCATTCCTTTCCGCTCGTGCACTGCCTTACGAACCTCCGACTGAATTTCTTTATAACTGATTTGCGGAGCCTGAATGTTGTACCGCTTCAGGCTTTTACGAAACGCAGATGCTTCGCGTGAGAGCTCCCACCATGTTTTGGAAGACAGCGCTCCGTTGGTTACGCCAGCACCGCCCACTTTTGATTTCTCAATCAGCAACGTTTTCTTTTTAAAATCTATTGATCGCATGGCTGCCGCATATCCGGAAGGGCCCGCCCCGATCACAACTAAATCATATCGATCCATAAGATTTAAAACCTTTAAGACAAAATTGTTGATATTTGGCGGAATTTATAAAAATATTGGATGCCACGATCATTATTTTTTTGAATGATCATAGATTCAGTAAATTTTAATCTACCGGAAAAGACAAGTGCAGATGGAAACGCTGATTGATTGGGATAAAAAATTGCTACTCTTCCTAAATGGATTTCATGCGGATTTCCTCGACCCCGTAATGTACCTGATATCACAGGAATTATTTTGGCTCCCATTGTTTTTGTACTTGCTCTACGTGATTCAAAAAAAATATCAGAAAGCAACCTGGATTATTTTGCTTGGTGTTGTGATCACGCTCGTTTTTGGAGATCAAATCACATCAACGCTGATGAAACCCTATTTTGCGCGACTTCGTCCATCGCATGATCCAACGTTGCAAGGCCAACTGCATTTGGTAAAAGATTTTTCAGGAAGCGTCTATTATGGTGGGCTCTATGGATTTGCTTCAAGTCATGCAGCAAACACTTTAGGAGTTGCGCTCTACCTTTTCTTTTTTCTCAAGCCTTTTTACCGCAGAGTGGGGTTGCTTTTTCTATGGGCTGCCGCAATGACGTACACACGAATTTATCTCGGGGTTCATTTCCCCGGTGACATTCTTGTTGGTGCCATTATCGGAATTGGCGCAGCGTGGATCAGCAAGCGCATGGTCCTGCTTATCGCGAAAAAGTACAAGTACGACCTTGGGCTTCCAGATTGATTATAGATTCAAAAGCAACTTCTTTAACGCATCGAAATTGTTCGACATTGGAATGCTCTGCTTTTTCTTGTCGATAAACTTCTGAAGTCTTGTCGGGATTTGAGTTTGTGTTTTCAAAACGTCATCGACCACTTCTTTGAACTTAGCTGGGTGAGCTGTTTCTAAAAAGATACCTGTGTAATTTGGGTTGGCTCGTAAAAACTTCTTTAAACCCAAATAGCCTACAGCTCCGTGTGGATCGAGAATGTAAGCGTACTCATCAAACACTTTTCGCATGGCATCGCGCGTTTCATCATCGGTGAATGAGAAGCCACTGACATCATTCCTGATCTTGTCAAAATCATTGTCATACAAATTAAGCATCCGCTCGAAGTTACTTGGATTGCCAACATCCATTGCATTGGAAATAGTTTGGGCGGAAGCGCGCGGTTCAAATTTACCCGAAGACAAATATTTTGGTACTATGTCATTAGCATTTGTGGCTGCGATAAACTTTTGAATCGGCAAGCCCATTCGCTTTGCGATCAATCCTGCGGTGATATTTCCATAATTTCCACTCGGCACACATACAACTACATTTCGGCATTCTTCCAACTGCGCCAATAAATAGAAGTAGCAAAACATCTGGGGAATGAGGCGACCAATATTAATTGAGTTCGCTGAGGTCAGGAATAATTTCTCATTCAAGTCTTTGTCAGCAAATGCTGACTTTACCAATCGCTGGCAATCATCAAATGTTCCGTCCACTTCCAGCGCAATTACATTCTGCTCAAGCGTTGTGAATTGCTTTTCCTGAATGTCGCTCACTTTACCGGAAGGATACAATACAATCACACGAGTACCTTCCACACCAAGAAAACCATTGGCAACAGCACTTCCCGTATCACCGGATGTAGCAACAAGAATATTTATTTCGCGATCGATCTGTTTAGAGAAGTAACCAAGCAAACCTGACAAGAATCTTCCACCAAAATCTTTGAATGCTAAAGTTGGTCCATGAAAAAGTTCGAGTGAATAAACATTCTTCTCAATATCAACCAAAGGAGCATCAAACTGAATCGTATGGGAAACAATTTTATCCAACTCAGCAGCAGGCAATTCATTTCCGAGAAACGTGGAAGCTACTTTGAATGCAATTTCTTTGAATGAATAATGATGAATGTTTTTAAAAAAATCCTCGTCCAATTGATTGATTTTCTCCGGCATAAAAAGTCCACCATCAGGGGCGAGACCTTTGATCACTGCGTCTTGAAGACTTACCCGAAGGTTTTTATTACGAGTGCTATAATACATTTCGATTTGAGATTGTTGGTTTTAGATTTTCGATTTGAACTCAGTCGCGAATTCCTGCACCTTGCTGGTTGACTTTTGAAACAAACACATCACTGACGAGTTTGTATTTTAAAAATTGTTCACTCATTATTTGGCCTAGTTTATTGGCGAGTTCTATTGAATTGCTCAATGCGAATAAAGTCGGGCCAGAGCCAGAGATACCGCCTCCAATTCCTCCCGCTTTCTTTATCGCATTGATCACATTATCGAATCCGGGAATAAAAACAGAGCGAATAGGTTCGGCAATTTTATCCACTAATGAGCGACCAATCAAGTCAAAGTCAGAAGTCATTAAGCCGAGCACAAGGCCAGCCACATTTCCACTTTGGGCGATCGCATCTTTCAATGGCAAAGATTGCTTCAGCACTTTTCGTGAATCTTCCGTTTTCAATTCAAGATGAGGATGAGCGAGTGTGCAATAAAGATTATCAGGAGTTGGGATGGCGACTACATCAAGAGGTTGGTAGTTTCTGATCAACACAAAACCACCCAGTAAAGATGGCGCAACATTATCTGCATGAGCGGAACCACACGCCACACGTTCAGCTTCCATTGCATGGGGAACCAATTCTTTGCGTGTCATCGGATTGCCCATCAACTCATTGATCGCGACAAGCGCAGCCACACCACTCGCAGCGCTGGACCCCATACCACTTCCGAGTGGCAAGCCCTTGTGTAACTCAATTGTCAATCCAGTATCTTTTCCCAGCAGATTCAAATACGATTGAACAGCAACACTTGCCGTATTCTTATTCGCATCGAGTGGAAGCTTGCCGTTGTCGCCTGTTATTTTTGAAACCACAATACCCGGTTCATCTTTCAAAGTGACGGTAACTTCATCCGCAGGCGCATCCATGGGGAAACCGAGGATATCAAAACCGCAGCACACGTTAGCAACTGTGGCCGGTGCAAAAGCTTTTACAGATTTCTTCACAAAATATTTTTATAAATAATTTCCAATTCGAATCACGTCAGCGAATACACCCGCTGCTGTTACTTCTGCGCCTGCGCCAGGACCTCGGATCACCATCGGCCGATCAAGGTAGCGCTCGGTGGTGAGCAAAATAATGTTATCGCTTCCTTTCAGCGAATAGAAAGGATGTCCACTATCAACCGATGCAAGCGACACCTTTGCTTTTCCATTTTCAATCACCGCCATAAAGCGTAGTTTTTTATTTTCCGTTTCAGCTTTGTTTCTCAACTCATCAAAATACTTATCATGCTTTGAAAGTTTAGAGAAGAATTCTTCTACTGAAAAATCTCCCCGGCAATCTTCCGGAACAAGACTTTGCACATCAATGTCAACGAGTTCAGTTATGGCTCCTGTTTCACGCGAGAGGATCAATGCCTTGCGTGCTACGTCCATTCCATTCAAATCATCACGAGGATCAGGTTCGGTGTAGCCTTTCGCTTTTGCTTCGGCAACTACTTCGCTGAATTTCTTGGAACCATCGAATGAACTGAAAATAAAATTGAGAGTTCCGCTCAACACCGCTTCAATGCGAATAACACGATCTCCGCTTACAAGCAAATCATTCAAAGTGTTGATCACCGGTAAACCTGCACCAACATTAGTCTCATACAAGAATCTCGCACCTTTCTTTTGCGCAGTCTTTTTAAGTTTCTGATAGTTTGCAAGACTTCCTGAGTTTGCCTTTTTATTTGGAGTGACCACAGAAATATTTTCACTGAGAATAGCTTCATAAAATCCAGCTACCAATTCACTTGAAGTACAATCAACAAAAATAGAGTTCGGCAAATTGAAAGCGAACATCCTCTTGCAAAACAAATCCATGTCAGATGGATCGCCATGTTGTTGCATCAATTCAAGTGCAGAATCCAACTTCATTCCGTCCTCATTGAAATACATTTTTCTACTATTGGCAACACCTACAAGATTTATTTCGATGTGATTTTGAGTCGCAAGCTGTTGAAATTGTTTATCAATCATTTCGACTAATGTCTTTCCGATCAAACCGGTCCCTACAAGAAAAACGTTTAATAGTTTTCGATCACTCAAGAAGAACCCTTCATGAAGAGCGTTCAACGTTTTACTGACATCTGATTCTGCAACCACAACCGAAATGTTCAACTCGGAAGAGCCTTGCGCAATCGCATCCACATTAATTCCGTTTTTACCAAGTGCATTGAACAATCGCCCGCTTGTACCCGGGTTGTGACGCATGCCCTCTCCTACTATTGCCACAATTGCCCGATCATTTTCTACCCACACTTCGTCCATCTCTTTGCTTTGAATCTCATATTGAAATTCTTTTTCGATCGCCTTCTTGGCTTGCAGAGTGGAACTCCTTTCGACAGCAAAACAAATCGAGTGTTCTGAAGAAGCCTGGCTGATCAACACCACGTTCACTTTCTCTCTTGCCAATGCACTGAACAATCTCATCGAAACTCCCACGACTCCCATCAAGCCTGTACCTTGCACGTTCAAAAGACTAATATTCTTCATCGAAGAAATTCCTTTGATGATCAGGTGTTTTCCATTCGCCCTGGAGCTGATGCACGTTCCCTCAAAAGTTGGGTTGAACGTGTTTTTAATCCAGATAGGAATCTGGTTGCTCATGGCAGGCTGCATTGTGGCTGGAAAAATCACCTTCGCCCCGAAGTGCGAAAGCTCCATCGCTTCTTCATAGGTCATCTCTTTCACGGTGAAAGCTTTTTTCACTTGACGTGGATCTGCCGTCATCATGCCATCGACATCTGTCCAGATTTCCAGTGAAGAAGATTTTAAGGCTCCGGCAAAAATAGCCGCAGTATAATCTGACCCACTTCTTCCCAGCGTTGTGGTTTCTCCATTTTCAGAGGATCCGATGAAGCCGGTAATGATTTGAAGCTTGTTGTGCTCAGAGAAATATTTTTGTATCTGTTGATTTGTGATTTGAAAATCTACTTTAGCATAACCGAAGTTACTATCGGTACGAACGACTTTTCTTGCATCGAGAAATTCAGTTTCAATTCCACGATCCAAATAAGCTTCAGAAATAATATAAGCAGAAAGCCGTTCTCCAAAACTCATGATATAATCCAGAGAGCGTGGCGTTCTTTCCTTCACGAGGAAAACCCCATGAAGAACGTCTTCCAGTTCATTTACAATAAACTTTACTTGCGCGAGAATATGACTTTGCCGCTCAATACCGATGAGCTCACGCACGGCATCAAGGTGGCGCTTTTCAAATTCAGCCAATTGTTCTTTGTATGACACATCGCCTTTCAGCGCAAGTGTACTCATGTTGATCAACACATCCGTCACACCACCAAAAGCAGAATGCACGATGGCAATCTTGTCTTTCTTGATGTACGATTTTACAATTTCAATGACAGCTTTGATTCGTTCGGGGTTGGAGACCGATGAGCCTCCGAATTTTAAAATGTTCATAGTTCAGATAAAAAATTACAAACCGATTTAACCGCTTTGCTCTTGAAAGCGCCTGACTGGGCGATATGATTCATAGATCGGGAGCTACCCCGTAATGGTGGTTGTAATAATGCCTGTATTTCCTGTGAAGGAAATGAAGCTGATGGATATGGTAGTAATACCGCGCATTATTATTTCTTGTGCAAGAAGCAAAGTGGTGTGGAGTATTGCAAAGTTTTTTTCTGATTTTTGCAAAAGAACTTTAAAAACAAACTAACACTAAGTAGCGCACTCGTATGCCACGCAAGCAGAAATCTCCGAGAGAATCAATGGTCAGTATGACTGAACTCGTTCTCCCAAATGATACAAACACGTTGAACAATCTGATGGGTGGACGGCTCATGCATTGGATGGATATTGTATCGGCTATTGCAGGGCAAAAACATTGCAGCAGCACAGTGGTAACTGCTTCGGTTGATAACATTTCATTCCGCGAGCCAATACGGTTGGGCGATGTAGTTACACTTCGCGCAAAGGCAACACGTGCTTTTAACTCATCCGTTGAAATCCGAATTGATGTAGATGCCGAAAATATTCCTGCGGGAAAAAAGATCGCCAGCAATTCTGCTTACTTTACTTTTGTTGCCGTGGATGTCAATGGAAGCCCGATTGAAATTCCTGAAATCGTGCCGGAAACGGAAGAAGAAAAAGAATTGTATAACGGAGCATTGCGCAGACGACAGCTGCGCCTCATTCTTGCAGGAAGAATGAAACCCCACGAGGCAAACGAACTGAAGTCAATCTTTGATATCAAAGAAAATTAATGGAGAACGTTAACGAATACATTTTCACGGAAGAAATTTATCAGCTGCCAGCGAAGCCGGTAGTCGTTGTTGATAGATCCTGGATGGAAATCAGTGTAGAGGAATCAGGTTTGCTTTCAAAAATCCTGGGAGCGATTAAACACTCTCTTGATTCAGTCAACATCGTTCATCAATCTCAACTGGATGTTACCCAATTCAGCTTCAAGCCTGAAATAGTGATTTGTTTTGGGAGCGGTGCCAAAGGACTTGCACTTTACGAACCCATCGAAGTCAATCAAGTTTCAATCGTACTTTCTGAATCACTCACGGATCTTATTAAAAACGATGCATCGCGCAAGCTTTTGTGGCAAGCGCTGAAGAAGCAGTTTAAAGTGTAGGCGTCATCACTCCTTCTGCGTAGTTTCCAACAAGCTACTTTCTGCAGTCTTGTCCACTCTCCTTACACTCTCCTTACACTCTTTTTACACACATCTTACCCTCTCTCGCACTCCCACAGTGGAGCAACTGCGCACTTGGTTGGAAGCCACATGGTAGCCATTCTGGTGGATACTACTATGTTGTGCGTTAACACGGTGAAAGTAGCACTGTGAGAGGCCCGAACAGGCATCATCACAATACGCTTTCCGTATTTTTATTATTTAACGCTTTTTCTATTTTTGCGGGGCTTAAAAAACGCACCTTCCGGTTAGGAAGGTTTATCTAAAACTTAAATCGTTATGCAAAATTTAGTTTACTACCTGCCCCTCTTCGGTTTGCTGGGGTTGCTTTATGTAGCCTGGAAAAGTGCCTGGATCGCCAAACAAGATGCCGGTACCGACAAAATGAAGAAGATCGCCAGCCACATTGCAGAAGGTGCAATGGCCTTCTTGAAAGCCGAATATAAGGTATTGATCATTTTTGTGGTCTGTGTTGCCGTATTGCTCGCGGTTACTGCCAATAGTGAAACGTCATCTCCTCTGGTAGGTCTATCATTTATCCTTGGCTCTTTCAGCTCTGCTCTTGCCGGTTTTATAGGCATGCGCGTGGCTACAAAAGCTAACGTAAGAACAACTAATGCAGCCAGAACAGGTTTAGGAAAAGCCCTTGAAATTGCCTTCACGGGTGGGTCAGTTATGGGCATGGGTGTCGTTGGTATTGGTGTGTTAGGCCTTAGCGTTCTTTTCATTATTTATTCTCAATTATTTGGAGTTGACACTCAGAATGGCTTGAATCAGGTGATCACGGTGATCACTGGGTTCTCATTCGGTGCATCGTCAATTGCTCTCTTTGCTCGTGTGGGCGGAGGTATCTATACAAAAGCTGCTGACGTAGGTGCTGACCTTGTTGGAAAAGTAGAAGCTGGTATCCCTGAAGATCACCCTTTGAACCCTGCAACAATTGCTGATAACGTGGGCGACAACGTAGGAGACGTGGCTGGTATGGGTGCCGATCTTTTTGAATCGTATGTAGGTTCTATCGTAGGAACGATGGTGTTAGGTGCTGCTTTCATGGTACCTGGCTTCTCAGATAATTTCAATGGACTTTCTGCTGTTTTGTTGCCTCTGGCACTTGCCGCAGTTGGAATCGTAATGTCTTTCTTTGGAACATTCTTCGTGAAAGTTAAAGAAGGAGGAGATCCACAAAAGGCTTTAAATATGGGCGAGTTTGTTTCATCCATCGTAATGATCATCGCCTCCTATTTCATTATCACGTGGATGCTTCCTGCCGAGTGGACATTTGAAGATTCACTCTATGGCGAGACTCGTACTATGACTGCGCTTGGAGTATTCTGGGCAACTGTTATAGGTCTGGTTGGTGGTGTGATCATTGGTTTGATTACTGAGCACTACACTGGCATGGGCAAAGGTCCTGTGAACTCGATCGTTCGTCAGTCAGGAACAGGTGCAGCTACAAACATCATCGCAGGCCTTGGTGTAGGTATGATGTCAACCATGTATCCTATTATCATCATTGCTATTTCAATCATTGGTGCATTCCACTTTGGAGGTCTTTACGGAATTGCCATTGCTGCCGTTGGTATGCTTTCAAATCTGGGTATCCAGTTGGCAGTAGATGCTTACGGTCCGATTTCTGACAATGCGGGTGGTGTTGCTGAAATGAGTGAACTTCCCAAAGAAGTACGTTCGCGCACTGACAAATTGGACGCAGTTGGAAATACTACCGCTGCTATTGGTAAAGGTTTTGCAATTGCATCAGCTGCGCTCACCGCTCTTGCATTGTTTGGTGCATTTATGCAAACAGCACATGTGCCCTCTATTGATGTTTCAAAAGCGAACGTAATGGCCGGTCTCTTCATCGGTGGCATGCTACCTTTTGTATTTTCAGCGTTGGCAATGGGTGCAGTAGGTCGTGCCGCTATGTCAATGATCGAAGAGGTAAGGAGGCAGTTCTCTACTATTCCTCAATTGAAAGCTGCGCTTGATTTGATGAGAAAGAATGGCGATAAGCCTGTTGAGGAATGGAGTGCTGAGGAACAGAAAGTTTTCCACGATGCGGATGGAAAAGCCGAATATGGAAAGTGCGTTGAAATTTCAACCCAGGCTGCGATTAAGCAAATGGTTATTCCTGGTTTGATGGCCGTAATTGTTCCTGTTGTTATTGCATTCCTTCCCGGCTTTGGTAAAGAAGCGCTTGGTGGAATGCTGGCAGGTGTGACTGTATCTGGCGTGTTGCTTGCCATTTTCCAATCCAATGCCGGTGGTGCGTGGGACAATGCAAAGAAGAGCTTTGAAGAAGGTGTTGAAATCAATGGACAGATGTATTACAAGAAATCTGATCCCCACAAAGCTGCGGTTGTTGGTGATACCGTGGGCGATCCTTTCAAAGATACTTCTGGGCCCTCATTGAACATTCTTATTAAATTAATGTCTGTGGTTGCTCTTGTGATCGCACCGCTTTTGGCTTCAAATGAGAAGTCAACTTCAAACGTTGAAACAAAGAAACCGGTGATTGAATCAGTGACTGATGCTGCAGGCAAAGAAGTTCCTGTGAAATAACAAAATCAGAATCATAATTTCATAAAGGGCTTTGCTTAAGTGCAGAGCCCTTTGTTATTTTAGGAAATATGAAATACACGCTGTTGGCATTTGTCTTTTTAGTTGGCCTGAATTCAAAATCAGCAGGTCAGTCGATCACCGGGAAATGGAAAACTATTGACGACAACTCCGGTGAAGCCCGTTCTGTAATTGAAATCTATGAAAAGTCAGGACGGATATTCGGAAAGGTGAGCTCCGTCTTTTCAAAGCCTGGTGAGGACCCCGATCCGATTTGTGACAAATGTGATGAAAAGGATACGCGATACGGAAAGAAAATAATTGGAATGGAGATTATTCAAAATATGACTAAGAGTGGAACTGAATACTCTGAAGGCAATATTTTAGACCCTGAAAATGGAAAAGTGTACCGATGTAAACTCTGGTTGGAAGGTAAATTGCTAAAAGTTCGGGGTTACTGGGGACCATTCTTCCGTACACAGACATGGCATCGGGCTGAATAACTTGGTGACTTAACTGAAAATCGGGAAACTAATCTGATTATCTTACATCTCTAAACAATAACGGTTACCACGGTGGCGCTCAGAGTATTTAAATTTAGCTCACAATTAGATGAGAAGGAAATATACGAACGAATCCAGAAGGGAGACGAAAAGGCATTGGAAATCATCTATAAGAAGTATTATAGGATGATGACCAAATTGGTAATTACCAATAGTGGAACTGAAGAAGAGGCGAGGGATGTTTATCAGGATGCGTTGATTGTTTTTTGGCAAAAGGCAAGATCAGGAAATCTGGTCCTGACTTCGAAGATGAGTACCTACATCTACAGCGTTTGCCAAAATCTATGGAGAAAGGAATTGGATAGAAAGAAACGACTGTCCAACGAAGAAAAGGATTCCCCCGAACACCTGGATACCGACAAACCCGAAAGGGAAAAGATTATCGCAAAATGCCTGGGGCAATTGGGTGAAACGTGTAGAAAGGTATTGATGTATTACTACTTTGATGAAATGTCGATGCAGGAGATAGCAGATAAAATGGGGTTTGCAAACACCGACACAGCAAAGACAAAGAAATACAAGTGCAAACAAAAACTGGATGAATTGGTAAAGGCTCAATATTCTGAGCAAGACTTTTTAGACTAAATGACAATGGAAAATTTCGAAAAAATAGACGAGTATATAACTGGCAAATTGACTGACCCGGAGAAAGAGGCTTTTGAAAAACGTATCGAGGCAGATCCTACTTTGAAAACCGAAGTAGCGATGCAAAACGCCATCGTTGAAGCTGTGAAGAAAGCCCGGATGGCTGAGCTAAAAGGGATGCTGAGCCAGGTTCCGATCACCGGTGTTGAAGCTACTTTAGGTATTTCGGTAACAAAAATCGCAGCCATCGTTGTTTCAGCCGCAGTATTGGTAACAGCAACTGTATTCTACTTCCGCCCGGACAACAAGCCAGTACAGTCGAAGTCTATTGAGGATTCCATTTTTGAAAAAATGGAAGTTCCCGCAGCAGACATTCCGACCATTCAACCCAAGGAGGAACCTGCTAAGGTGGATTCCTCAACTGTAGCCACTCCGCAAAAAGAGGCCGAGAAACCAAAGATTAAAAAAATATCAGGTGCAAATACAAAGGTCAATAAACCGAAGCTTGATCTGATTGATCCGACTAAAGAATTGACAAATGAGAACTCAGCCACTCCGGAAACTAAAAAAAGTAATGCCTTGGTGATTGCCGAGTCTCACATTCCGGTGGAAATGCACGACAAAAAGAATTCCTTCCATTACCAATTCAGCGAAGGAAAGCTCATCCTCTTTGGTTCGTTTGATAAGGGATTGTATGAGGTAATAGAAGTAAATGGTAATGCTCATTCTATGTTCCTCTTCTACAAGGACAGCTACTATCAGCTTAACGAGAAATCAAAGAATATTAAACCCTTAATTGCCATCAGAGATACTGAGTTGGTTGCCAAGCTCAATGAGTTCAGATCCAGATAAGCAATCAGCTTTGAAATTTGAACCAATAAACCCTTTGGAAAACCCAAAGGGTTTATTGTTTTTTAGGGTTAAGGACTATCTTTGCCACTTTTAAATGGCAGACCTCGGATTCAAATCTAAGAAGAAACTAGGAAGCTACCCTTCTGTGGGCGTGATTGTAAGCATTACCCTCGCCTTGTTTGCGATTGGAGTTTTCGGATCGCTGCTTGTTTACTCTAAAGAGTTGGAAAAACTGGTTCGTGAGAATGTGTCGGTTCAGGTTTATTTGAAGAACGAATTGTCAAAGGAGGATCTCGCCAAAATTCAGAAGTCAATTAGAGAAAAGAGTTACTTGCTTACTGATTCTGAAATCCAATTTATCTCAAAGGATGAAGCCGCGAAAAAATTCATCCAGGCTACAGGAAATGATTTCAAAAAGTTCCTTGGCGAAAATCCATTGAGAGATGCTTTTGTTGTGAAAATTTCCGAACCATATCATAACAAAGAAGGGCTCGCAAAAATAAAGGCCGACCTGGAAAAATTGAACGGAGTTTTTCAGGTTGACTACCAAGAAAGCCTGATCGAATCGATCAATAAGAATGTTGGAAAGATAGGTCTAATTGTAATGGGATTGGTTGCTGCCCTTCTGGTGATTGTGGTTTTACTGATCCATAACACCCTTCGACTCGCCTTGTTCTCTCAACGTTTCCTGATACGGAGCATGCAACTTGTTGGAGCCACTCGCTGGTTCATTCAATGGCCATTTCTTATGAGAGCGGCAATGTATGGCTTGATAGCCGGAGCTTTGGCTTCAGGGCTTATCGTTTCACTGTTATATTTCGCGACTCAACGTGTTGAAGAATTGAAACTGATTCAAAACAACGAGCGACTTGGATGGCTTTGCGCTTCCCTCCTGCTCACAGGAATGCTGGTTGCCTTTGTCAGTTCCTTTCAGGCTGTAAATAAATATTTAAAACTTTCTTTAGACGAACTTTATTAATCATGAGCAAGCTTCCTTTCGGAAAAAAGAATTATCAATGGATGATCAGCGGTGTGGTAACGTTGATCATTGGTTTTACCATCATGTCGATGGACACACAACCTTACGGCTTCGGATTTCTTGGTATCACCCTTGGACCAATCGTTGTTCTGTCTGGTTTCATTATTGAAATATTTGCAATCCTTCATACTCCGCAAAAGGAGAACAAATAATGTCAATTGTTGAAGCCATTGTGCTGGCCATCATCGAAGGCCTCACAGAGTTCTTGCCCATCTCATCCACCGGTCATATGATCATCGGCTCTTCGCTGATGGGCATTGCGTCTGAACCTTTTGTGAAAACATTTACGATCGCCATTCAACTGGGAGCGATTCTTTCGGTGGTGGTGACGTATTGGAAAAAATTCTTTCAAACTTTCGATTTCTATTTCAAACTGTTTATTGCGTTTTTGCCCGCAGCCGTATTTGGTTTGCTATTGAATGACTATATCGATCAATTGCTGGAACGTGTTGAGATTGTCGCCTTGATGCTGGTTTTAGGTGGCGTTGTGTTTCTATTCATTGACAGATGGTTTGAAAAGACAGAAGAATCGGGTAAAACCGATATAAGCTATCTGACATCTCTTAAAATCGGATTCTTTCAGATTATTTCAATAGCCGCTCCTGGTGTGTCAAGAGCCGCAGCTACAATAATCGGTGGTCTTGCTCAAGGATTGACAAAAAAAACAGCCGCTGAATTCTCATTCTTTTTAGCTGTACCAACCATGTTCGCTGCAACAGGTTATAAGTTATTCAAGTTTTACAAAGCTGGGTACACATTCGGCCAACAAGAATTGATGTTACTGGCCATTGGAAATGCCGTTGCTTTTCTTGTCGCGATGGTTGCCATTCGTTACTTCATCCAATTCCTTACGAAGCACGGATTTAAAATTTTTGGCTACTATCGCATTGCTGTTGGTGCGCTTATACTCATTCTCTACTACATGGGTGTGCAGCTTTCAATCGTGTAGTAATGGATGGCCAAGACCTGGTACTGTTGATCAACAAGCCTTTGCATTGGACTTCTTTTGATGTTGTAAAAAAGCTGAGGTATAAATTGAAAATCAAAAAGATAGGCCATGCGGGCACATTGGATCCACTTGCCACCGGCATGTTGATTGTGTGCACCGGCAAAATGACCAAGCGAATTGATGAATACCAGGCACAAGAAAAAGAATACACAGGCACATTTGTTATTGGCCAATCGACTCCTTCCAATGATTTGGAAACGGAAGTCAACGCTTCCATGGATATTTCTTTGATCAGCAAAGAACTCATTCACGAAACTGGCAGAAAATTTATTGGCGTGATCTCTCAGGTCCCACCTGCCCATTCCGCCATCAAAGTTGACGGCAAGCGGTCCTACGAATTAGCAAGGAAAGGACAGGAGGTGGAATTGAAAGCGCGCGAAGTAACAATCAAAGAATTTGAAATTACCTCGATCAATCTGCCGCGCGTTGACTTTCGTGTCGTTTGCTCAAAAGGCACTTATATTCGAAGCCTGGCTCGTGACTTTGGAATTGCATTAGGAAACATCGCCTACCTGGCCGCATTATGCAGAACCCGAATTGGTGAATTTCACCTTGATCAGGCAATCACCATCGATCAATTGGAGCAGCGCATCAAGGTCTGAATTTTATGTTGTGATCGGGCAGTAGTACTTTTGTACTTTCTATGAAGATTTATCACTCGATCGAAGATTTTACAAAACTCCCCTGTGCGGTTGTTACAAATGGGACTTTTGATGGAGTGCACCTTGGCCATCAAAAAATCCTTCATCGGTTAAAAGAAATTGCAGGCAAATGCAATGGCGAAACAGTAGTGATCACCTTTTGGCCACACCCTCAAATGGTTTTGCATCCGGAAAGCAATACACTTCAACTTCTAAATACCTTCGAAGAAAAGGCCGAGTTGATCAAAGCGCAAGGCATTCAACATTTACTTCGAATTCCATTTACGAAAGAATTTTCTACTATTTCCTCGTCTGATTTTATCAAAGGAATTCTAATAGAAACCATCGGTACAAAAAAATTGGTTATCGGATACGATCATCGTTTTGGTCACAATCGTGAAGGAAGTTTTGAGCAATTAAAAATCAATGCACCGAATTACGGATTTGATGTAGAAGAAATTCCGCGTCAGGATGTAGATCATGTCGGAGTGAGCTCTTCTAAAATAAGAGAAGCATTGCTTCACGCGGATATTCGCACAGCAAACCATTTTCTTGGACGGAGCTATTCCATTACAGGGCAGGTAGTAAAAGGTGACAAACTTGGTCGGGTGTTGGGATTTCCTACCGCGAATATCGAACCCGACTCACATTACAAGTTAATTCCTGCTGATGGAATTTATGCCGTGTCGGTGAAGTACGAAGGTGAATTCAAAAAAGGAATGCTTTATATAGGCACAAGACCAACATTGAGCACTACCAAGCGAGTTATAGAAGTAAATATTTTCGATTTCAATAAGGAAATCTACGGAGAAACATTGACCATCTATTTTCACGAACTGATTCGTTTCGATAAAAAATTTCCAGATCTCGAAGCGCTGAAAAATCAGCTCTATTCAGATAAAGCAAGAACGCTTGAGATTTTTGAAACCGTTAACTTAGAGTTGAAATAAAAGGCTATATGATCGACAAACGAGTAAGCAACGCAGACGAAGCCGTGAAAGACATCACAGACAACGCCACGCTGATGCTTGGCGGGTTTGGACTGTGCGGAATACCTGAAAACTCTATCGCAGCATTGCTGAAGAAAGGAATTAAGGGATTGACTTGCATCTCAAACAACGCAGGTGTGGATGATTTTGGAATTGGGTTGCTTTTGAAAACACGTCAGGTTAAAAAGATGATCTCATCGTATGTTGGTGAGAATGCAGAATTCGAGCGACAACTTTTGTCGGGCGAACTCGAAGTTGAATTGATTCCGCAAGGAACTTTGGCAGAACGTTGTAGGGCGGGCGGTGCCGGTATTCCTGCATTTTTTACTCCTGCCGGGGTGGGCACCGAAGTAGCGCAAGGAAAAGAGAGGAGGGTCTTTGATGGCAAAACCTATTTGATGGAGAGTTGGCTTCGTGCTGATTTCTCATTGGTAAAGGCATGGAAAGGAGACTACTCAGGAAACCTTATTTTTCGAGGAACAGCCCGTAACTTCAATCCAATGATGGCAACAGCAGGAAATATCACCATCGCGGAAGTAGAAGAACTTGTTCCCATGGGTGAACTTGATCCAAATGAAATCCATACCCCTGGGATTTTTATTCACCGGATATTTCAGGGAAAAAATTACGAAAAGCGAATCGAGCAAAGAACGATAACAAAATGACTTATGCTTGACAAAATAGGTATCGCGAAACGAATTGCTCAAGAGGTAAAGGATGGCATGTATATCAATCTCGGCATTGGTATCCCTACATTGGTGGCGAACTATATTCCTAAAAATATCAATGTAGTTCTGCAATCTGAAAATGGGTTGCTGGGCATTGGCCCTTTTCCAACGGAAGACAAAGTGGATGCAGACTTGATTAATGCCGGCAAGCAAACAATTACTATGATGCCGGGTTCTGCATTGTTCAGTTCAGCCGAAAGTTTCGGTATGATACGAAGCGGCAAAGTGGACCTCACTATTCTTGGCGCAATGGAAGTCTCAGAAAACGGAGACATCGCCAACTGGAAAGTACCAGGCAAAATGGTGAAAGGAATGGGTGGCGCAATGGATCTTGTGGCTTCAGCAAAGAACATTATTGTTGCCATGCAGCATTGCAGCAAAGATGGCGCTTCTAAACTTTTGAAGAAATGTTCTTTACCGATAACGGGACTTAACTGCGTAAAGAAAATTGTGAGTGACCTGGCCGTTCTTGATGTTTTACCCGAAGGTGGATTCAAATTACTTGAGCGCGCTCCCGGAGTTTCGGTTGAAGAAATAAAAAAGGCGACCGCAGGCAAACTAATTATAGAAGGAGATATTCCCGAGATGACGATAAATTAAATGTTAGCACAAGAAAAGATTAATCGATGAAACAATCAGAAATCACATTTAAAGTAGAACTGGATCAGAATAATATTCCCGAAAAAATACTTTGGGATGCAACGGAAAAGCCGGAGGCAGGACTTTCCGAAACAAAGTCAATAAGTATTTCACTTTGGGATCATATCCAAAAAAACACATTGCGGATTGACCTTTGGTCGAAGGATATGCCCACCAATGAGATGAAGCGCTTTTACATTGATTGCATTGGCGGCCTTGCTCAAAGTATTTTAAGTTCTACCGGAGACGAGCATATGGCGGAAGAAATTAATAATTTATGCGGACGCCTTGCTGCGCACGTAGCTCAGTCAGAAAAGTAGCTGATTCCAAAAGATCAGGCTAAAATTTTAACCCCGTTTTTCCAAATATGCCCAAGCACGCAAGAGCTTGAGCTTTGTCGCTTGTATTCATTCGATTCGGACAGCTACTTTTCAAAGCGCAAATACGCTTGCAAAAACTGCCTCACAATCGTTTGAGATCGTTCTTTTTTTGTAGATTTAGGGAATAAACTTTTATGTCTATGAATAAATTTTACAAAAAGTCAGTGCTACCATTGCTGCTGATGCTTGCCTCGTCAAGCATGCTTTGGGCGCAGACCACTATTTCAGGAACCGTGAAGGACGGGGCTGACAATTCAGCGATGCCTGGTGTTAACATTGTGGTGAAAGGAACGATTGCAGGAACAATTACTGACACGGAAGGCAAATTTAAGCTATCGGTAAATCAAGCACCTCCATTTACAATTTCTATTTCGTTCGTTGGCTACACAACTCAGGAATTGGAAGTAAAAGATGCCAATGCCAATCTTGAAATAACGCTGGCCCCTTCAACCTCATTGCTGGCAGACGTTAACGTGACTGCTGGCCGTGTGGAGCAAAACTTGTTGCAATCCCCTATCACGATAGAAAAGATGGGCGTGCTTGAAATCAAGCAAGGAGCGGCACCTGACTTTTATGATGGACTTGCCAACATGAAAGGCGTTCAGGTGATGAATGGCAGTTTGAATTTCACTGCTGTGAACACAAGAGGTTTTGCTACTATTTCAAATACGCGATTTGTTCAATTGATGGATGGAATGGACACACAAGCTCCCCTTCTCAATTTTCCAACTGGTTCAATTATGACGGTAGGTGAACTGGATGCAGAAAGCATCGAAGTAGTACCTGGAGCAGCTTCTGCACTCTATGGCCCAAATGCTTTCAATGGTATTATGATCATGAAAAGCAAAAATCCATTTGAATATCAAGGACTCAGTGCGCAAGTAAAGCAAGGCATCACCAATTCTAATGCTGGCGGATCGAACCCTTATGGAATGTATAGTGTGAGATATGCAAAAGCATTCAACAATAAATTCGCTTTCAAGGTAAACTTCTCTTATATGAAGGCTACCGACTGGACGGCTAATGATTATAAAACCGATCGTAATAATCCAGCTTCAAAGACCGATTTGAGCAGTAGCCAAAATTTTGATGGATTAAATTTGTATGGGGATGAGACACCAATTCCAACTGGCGTTCCAAGCATTGGTGATCAGGGTACAATTAGAAGAACTGGCCTTAAGGAAAGCATTCTACTTGATAACCGCGATGCAACTACTCTAAAGTATGATGCAGCTCTCCATTATCGTATCAACGATAAAATGGAATTGTCGTACACCTATCGTTTTGGTGGCGGGAGCAGCCTTTATCAAGGACAATCAAAGTACGCACTTCGCGACTTTAATCAACAATTCCATAAGATTGAATTAAAGGGAGACAACTTCTTCATCCGTGGTTATGTATCAGCGACCGATGCTGGTAAATCATATAACATGGATGCGCTTGGCGGTTTGGTCAACGAGGCCTTTAATCCAACTCTTAGAAGTGATGGTTCGGGATGGGCTCAGGAATATGTGTTGGCATCACAGGGATATTTTGCTGGACTGGGTTTCCCTGGCGGAAATCCAGCAGCTGCTCGTGCATTTGCGGATAGAAATATGATCAATCCAACCACAGGGCAATTTGTTCCTGCATTCCAAGACACAGTAAATGCAGTTCGTAAAAGATTATTTCAAGCAAAGCCTGCTGGAGCTGGCTTCTATGACAACTCAAAACTGTGGCATGGTGAAGTGTTTTATAATTTTAAGCAAATAAAATGGGCAGAAGTAATAGCCGGTGGAAACTTCAGACGGTACAGCCTTTTCACAAGAGCTACCGTTTTTGATGAAGCTCCAACTGATGCAAATAATCCACAAAGAATTTTTATAGATCAATGGGGCGTTTATACTCAGATTTCAAAAACAATTGCAGAAAAGTTGAAGTTGACTGGATCGATCCGTTACGATAAGATGAACAACTTTGACGGACATTTCACTCCTCGTTTCTCCGCAGTCTATACGGTGAACAAAAACCATGTGTTAAGGGCAAATTTTCAAACCGGCTTCCGGTTACCCGACACACAAGCTCAATACATTTATTTTGCTAACGCGTCAGGAATTTTGCTAGGCGGTACACCATCTGCAGCAAGTCGATACGGAATCTACAATGGAGGAGCTTATTACTACGATAGTTACAAACAATTCACAGATGGCGGTGGAACTCTTAATCCAGATGGCTCAGTAAAGGATGCAGGTTCATCAGGTGTAACGCCTCAAACTGCAAATCTTTCCTATGTAAAGCCTGAACAACTTTGGTCTTATGAAATTGGTTATCGTGGTGTGATCGAAAAATTAACAGTTGATCTCAACTACTATTACACAAGCTATAGTGATTTCTTAGGTGAAGTTTACGTTGTTAATAAGTTGGCTACATCACACCAAGGAAATCCTATTAAACAAGGATCTACCTGGTATCCATATATCAATTCTCCATACACCCTAACATCTCAAGGCGCAGGGCTAGGGCTTACTTATGCATTGCCACGTGATTTCGTAGTTACAGGAAATTATAATTGGGCAAGTTTTTCTGGTCAACAGTCTGTTGATTTCCAGGCAGGATTTAATACACCTACAAATATGTATAGCTTCGGACTTGGAAATAGAAAGCTGGCTAAGAACCTTGGCTTCAATGTTAATTTCAGATACCAGGATGCATTCTTGTGGCAGTCGTCCTATTCAAACTACAACTACACAGTCCCTGCCTATGGAGTTCTTGATGCACAGGTTAGCTACAAGGTGCCAAGCATCAAGTCTATGATTAAAATTGGTGGAACAAACCTGGGCGGAAACGATTACCGCACCAACCTTGGATCACCTTTTATTGGTCAGATGTATTACATCTCATTGACGTTTGATGAGTTTTTGAAATAGAAAATTAAATGAATTTATGAAAAAGATGAACATAAAATTGGCAATGTTGGCTCTTCTCGGAGCAATGGTGATGTCCTGTAAACAGGATGTTTTGGTTCCTGAACAGCCAAAGACTGTTACACCTGAACCTCCATCGAAAGGCACCGCTGACTTCACTACATATGTTTCAATTGGGAATTCCTTGACAGCAGGATATCAAGCAGGCGCTTTGTTTGACTATGGTCAGCAAAATTCTTTTCCCAAAATGTTGTCCATAGAATTCGCCAAAGTAGGTGGTGGTGTCTTTAATCAGCCAGACATAAATTCCCCATATGGTTTTTTCACCGGAGGAACTAATCCGATAAGCGTTGGAGGGCAACCAGTTTACTTGGGTCGATTGCTTTTGCAAGGCACTCCCCCAGCTCCCTCACCGACAATCTCTGCGGCAACCTCAGCTCCAAGTCCTTTAAACCCCGCCTTCGAATATGCTGGGGATACAACAAAGCTTAACAACTTTGGAGTTCCAGGAATTATCGTTGCTTCCATACTTTATCCACAAACTGGAGATTGGAGTCAGTATGGTTCAAATCCTCTATTCAATCCTTTTTACGCGCGCTTTTCATCAAAGCCTGGAACATCAACAATCCTTAGCGATGCGATTCGTAAGCAACCCACATTCTTTACTTTCGAACTAGGCAACAATGATATTTTAGGTTATGCTGTTTCAGGAGGTTCAGGTGCTGTTGCAATTACTGACCAAACTACTTTCGCTACAGCTTACAATACTGCTATTGGAGCTCTTTTAGCTAAGACAAATGCAAAAGGTGTCGTTAGCACAATTCCTGATGTTACTACAATCCCATATTTCTTTACTGTGCCTTGGAATCCTATTCCATTTACAACAAGCACTGAAGACGCAGCAAAGCTTTCACAATTAAATGGATTGGCGGGTTACGGGGGTTTTAACGCAGCTCTTGACGGGCTTGCACAAGCTGGGGCTATTTCACAAGCTGAAGCCAACAAAAGAAAGGTTTCATTCTCTGTTGGATCTAATGGTTTTGTAATTGTTGATGAGACCTTGGCCGATCTTTCCGCAGCATTAGGTAGCATTAACGCTGCGCTTGCCCCGCTTGGGCAGGTGCGCCAGACAAATTCAAATGATTTGGTTACACTAAGTGCCGGCAGTTATCTTGGCGCGAATCTTGGAACAGAAAGTTCTCCTGTTATAAATGGAGTATCGGTTCCTTTGATTAACACAACTAGCGATGCTACAAAATCATTAAAAGGCGATGACTTAGTTCTAATTCCATCAGAAACGACTGCTATATTAACCGCAACTGCTGGATTTAATTCGACAATAACTGCGGCAGCTGCTGGTAGTAATGGAAGAATAGCAGTAGCCGATGTGAACTCCGCATTCAAAACATTTGTAACAACCCAATTTTCTGTTTCGAATGGAGTAATGATTACACCGAGTATTGCTCCTCCTTTTGGAGGATTTTCAGAAGATGGTATCCATCCCAATACGAGAGGATATGCCTTCTTAGCAAATATTTTCATTGATGCTATTAACTCAAAGTTTGGATCAACTTTATATCACGTGGATTTATCGATTTATCCTGGAACCGCACTACCGATCAATCCTTAAAAAAAAGGAATAAGAAGGGCTTCGGCCCTTTTTTTATTTTCAGAATAGCTGCTTTGCTATTTTATAAATAGGATCTGATTTACCCATTGAATAAAAGTGCAAGGTGGGCACACCAAATTTTATTAATTCTTTAGACTGCTTCACCGCCCACTCCACTCCTACCTGACGAACGGCTTGATTGTCATTGCACTTTTCAACTTCGTCCGCAAGCTCTTCAGGAAGATCAATGTGGAAGATGTTGGGCAAAATGTTGGATTGAGATTTTGTGGTGATTGGTTTGATACCAGGAATAATGGGAACATGAATTCCTGCTTCGCGGCAACGCTCCACAAACTCAAAATACTTCTTATTCTCAAAAAACATCTGGGTGACGATATATTCGGCACCGAGATCTACCTTTTGTTTCAAAAACTTAATATCTGTCTTCAAGTTGGGAGCGAAGAAATGTTTCTCAGGATAACCCGCCACGCCAATACAAAAATTGGTGGGTGCCGCATTCTCTAAATCTTCGTCAATGAACTTTCCTTGGTTCATTTTTCCGATTTGCTCTACCAATTCTGATGCGTATCGGTGTCCATCGGGCTCGGGAATGAAACGTGGTTCCGTCTTGATCGCATCGCCTTGTAAAGCAAGAACATTGTCAATACCCAGGAAGTGAAGGTCAATCAATGCATTTTCGGTCTCTTCCCGATTGAATCCACCACAAATGATGTGCGGCACTGTGTCAACTTTGTAGCGGTTTTGAATGGCCGCGCAAATCCCCACCGTTCCCGGCCTTTTACGTGTTGACCGTTTCTCTAACAACCCGTTTTCCTTTTTCTTGAACACATATTCCTCACGGTGATAAGTAACGTCCACAAACGGAGGTTTGAATTCCATCAATGGATCAACGTTGTCAAACAATGTTTTGATATTTTCTCCTTTCAGCGGAGGGAGAATTTCAATGCTGAAAAGAGTTTTGCCGTGGGCATTTTTTAAATGTTCAGTGACCTTCATTCTTTTGTTTTTGAAATTTAGTACGCAAGATTAGGTGATAACCATCTCTCCACTTCTTTCACCTCCAAACCTTTTCTTGAAGCATATTCAACTACCTGATCCTTTTCGATTTTACCTAACCCAAAATATTTCGATTCAGGATGTGAGAAATAATAACCACTCACTGACGCAGCCGGATACATTGCAAATGATTCGGTTAATTTAATCCCACACTCTTCTGCTTTCAACTGATCAAAAAGTGCCGCTTTCTCCGTATGATCTGGGCAGGCCGGGTAACCTGGTGCAGGACGAATGCCCTGGTATTTTTCTTTGATCATTTCGTCATTGGACAACGACTCATCTTTCGCATATCCCCAAAATTCTTTTCTGACTTTGGCATGTAGTAATTCGGCAAATGCTTCTGCCAGTCGATCGGCCAATGCTTTTACCATGATTTCTGAATAGTCGTCTTGCTTTGATTTGAATTCTTCAACTAATTTTTCCAAACCGATTCCAGTTGTCACAGCAAACATGCCAATATAGTCTGTCTTACCAGACTGAAGAGGAGCAATAAAATCAGACAAGCAGAAATTAGGAAGTCCATCTGCCTTTTTATTTTGTTGACGAAGAAAATGCAACGTACTGAATTCTTTCCCATCTATTTTCAAAACCACATCATCATGATCCGTGCTGTGAGCTTCGTAAAAAGCGACCACTCCATTTGCTGAGAGCTTTCTTCCGGCAATAATTCTCTTCAAAAGAACCTGTGCATCATTATAAACTTTCGTTGCCTCTGCTCCTACTTTTTCATCTTTCAGAATTTGCGGGAACCGACCGTACAGCATCCACGTTTGGAAAAACGGAGTCCAGTCAATGTATTCGGCTATCTCTTCGAGCGGGTAGTTGATCAACGACTTGGCTCCGATAAATTTTGGTTTCTGCTGATTGAATGAACCCCAGTTAATTTTTACCTTGTTAGCCCGCGCATCCGTCAAAGAGATATAACTCTTTAACTGACTTCTCCCCTCATGCTCCTTCCTCAGATCAACATATTCCTGTTTCACTTTATGCTTGAAACTTTCACGAGAATTTGGATTGATCAATTCAGTTGCAACAGGCACAGAACGTGAGGCATCAAGAACGTATACCACAGGCCCATCATACACAGGATCGATCTTCACGGCAGTATGCAACCTGGAAGTAGTGGCTCCACCTATAAGCAGAGGAATATCGAGTTTTTCATGCTGCATTTCTTTTGCCACGTGCACCATTTCATCGAGCGATGGCGTGATCAGACCACTCAATCCCACAATATCAACTTTTTCTTTTTTAGCTACTTCGATAATTTTCTCGGTTGGCACCATCACACCTAAATCAACTACATCGTAATTGTTACACGCCAACACAACACCAACAATATTTTTGCCGATGTCATGAACATCGCCCTTTACAGTGGCCATCAGAATTTTCGCTGCCGGTTTTCCTGTGTTACCTGTCAGTCGTTTCTCTTCCTCAAGGTAGGGAGTCAGGTACGCCACTGATTTTTTCATTACCCGCGCACTTTTCACTACCTGGGGCAAAAACATTTTACCAGCGCCAAACAAATCACCCACGACATTCATCCCGGCCATCAGCGGCCCTTCAATCACATGCAGCGGCCGTCCATACTTCTGTCGCGCTTCTTCGGTATCCTGATCAATGAAATCAATAATTCCCTTCACTAACGCGTGTGTCAATCTTTCTTCTACCGAACCATTGCGCCATGCATCATCCACTTCCTTTTTCTTGCCAGCACCTTTTACAGTTTCTGCAAATTCCAGCAATCGCTCAGTAGCATCATCTCTCCTGTTCAGCAACACATCTTCAACACGCTCTAACAAATCTTTGGGTATCTCATCATAAACTTCCAACATGGTAGGATTTACAATGCCCATATCCATACCATTTTGGATAGCATGATACAAGAATACAGAATGCATAGCCTCACGCACTACCTGGTTTCCACGGAAGCTGAACGACACGTTACTTACACCACCACTCACATGTGCGCCCGGAAGATTTTCGCGAATCCATTTTGCAGCTTTAAAAAAATCAAGTGCATACGTGCGATGTTCTTCGATGCCTGTAGCAACCGGGAAAATATTCGGATCGAAGATGATATCTACTGCTGCAAACTTTACCCGCTCGGTTAAAATATTGTAAGCGCGTTTACAGATTGAAATCCTACGTTCATAGGTATCTGCTTGACCGTGCTCGTCAAACGCCATTACCACTGCCGCAGCCCCATATCGCTTCACTAATTTCGCCTGGCGAATAAATTCCACTTCTCCGCCCTTCAAACTTATTGAGTTGACAATTCCTTTTCCCTGAAGACACTTCAAACCAGCTTCGATCACTTCCCATTTGGAAGAATCAATCATCACGGGAATGCGGGAAATCTCCGGCTCTGATGCCATTAGATTCAAAAACCTGATCATGGCAGCTTTTGAATCGAGCATGCCTTCATCCATGTTCACATCTATCACTTGCGCACCACCGCGCACTTGATCAAGCGCTACTTCAAGCGCTTCTTCAAACTTGTCTTCCTTGATGAGTTTAAGAAATTTTGCAGAACCCGTCACATTCGTGCGCTCACCAATGTTTACGAAGTTGGATTGTGAAGTGATCGTTACGGCTTCTAGCCCACTCAGTTTTAGATTAGACATGATGCACCACCTCCCGCGGCTTGTATTTCTTCGCCAGTTCGGCAATCACCTTGATGTGATCCGGTGTGGTACCACAACATCCACCTACAATGTTCACCAACCCTTCTTTCAAAAACTCTTCCATTTGCTCGCCCATTTCCTGCGGGCCTTGATCGTAATGACCAAATGCATTTGGCAATCCGGCATTGGGGTAAGCGCTCACAAAAAACGGGGCGTTCTCATTCAACACCTGTAAATACGGACGAAGCTGCGCTGCACCTAATGCACAATTCAATCCAACACTCAACAAGGGAACGTGAGAAACGGAAACCAGAAATGCTTCTGTGGTTTGTCCTGACAAAGTTCTTCCGCTTGCATCAGTAATAGTTCCTGATATCATCACTGGAACTTCCTTACCAATTTCTTCAAATAATTCCTGAATAGCAAAAAGTGCTGCCTTCGCATTCAATGTATCAAAAACTGTTTCCACTAAAAGCAGATCGGCCCCGCCATCAAGCAAGCCTTTCGTCTGTTCCTTGTATGCAATTCTTAAATCATCAAAAGTGACAGCTCGATATCCGGGATTATTTACATCGGGTGAAATAGATGCGGTTTTATTTGTCGGCCCAATTGCACCGGCAACAAAACGAGGTTTATCGAGCTCTCGTCTAGTAAATTCATCCGCCACCTCTTTCGCAATCTTTGCTGACTCAAAATTTAATTCGTAAGCTATTGACTCAAGATGATAGTCTGCCTGGGCAATGGTTGTGCTGCTAAATGTATTTGTCTCTATAATGTCAGCACCAGCTTCCAGATATTTACGATGAATTTCCTTGATGATCTGTGGTTGCGTAATAGACAGCAAGTCATTATTTCCTTTCAAAGGAGAAGGATGATCTTTGAATCGGTCTCCCCGAAAATCCTTTTCTTCCAATTTGTAGCGCTGAATCATTGTGCCCATAGCACCATCCAGCACCAAAATACGTTCACGTAAAATTTCTCTGATGTCCACTCTTTCTAAATTTTAGTTATCAATCCAGAAAGAGCCTTGTTTGATTGGCCGCTCATCTTTTTCCGAACTTCTGTTCAGAAAGGGAATTAGCACCTAGTTCAGGAGGTTGCTAAGACTTCGTAGGGCCCAGTCCCTCAGTCTTTCTGGATAAGCAATGCAAAGAAACGCAATAACTATCAGAATTAAAACCCTAATCTATTTAATTTGCATCATCATTTGCCACGCCTTTGAAACTTGCAGCCATCGACATAGGATCCAACGCTATACGCCTTCAGATATCAACTGTGCTGGAACATCGAAAAAAAGTACTCTTCAAAAAACTCGAATATGTCCGATTTCCTCTCCGTCTTGGACATGATGTATTCACCACTAATCGTATAAGTCAGCAAAGTATTGAGAAGTTCAAGAAGCTGATGAAGACGTACAAGCTACTTCTGGAATTGTATGAAGTGGACGATTATATGTTCTGCGCCACAAGCGCCATGCGCGAATCAGAAAATGGCGAAGAGATAGCCAATGAGGTTAAAGAGCAACTCGGGATTACGATTAACATCATTGATGGACATTTGGAAGCTGAGTTGATCAACAAAGCAATCGCGTCTTATCTTCAAAAGAGTACTTACATCCACATTGATGTGGGTGGTGGTAGTACTGAACTGAACCTGTTTGTGAAAGGGAAAAAGATTAAAACCCGTTCCTTCAAAGTTGGTTCGGTGCGCGTATTGGAACATAATGACTCGCCCATTATGTGGAACGATATGGAGAAATGGGTGAAGGACAATGTGAAGAAAGAATTTGGAAAAGTACAGGCCGTGGGAACCGGTGGAAACATCAGCAAGATTTTTGAGCTTGCTCAGAAAAAAGCTGGGCAGGTAATTTCGTTAAGAAAGGTTAAAGAGATCAAAAAGAAAATCGAGCGGCTGCCCATGGAAAGGCGCATCTATGAATTGCAGATGAACCCTGACCGTGCAGACGTTATTATCCCTGCCAGCAGCATCTATGTGAAGGTGATGGAATGGGCCAAGGCACAAAGCATTCTTGTACCGGATGTAGGCCTGAAAGATGGAATATTGCTACATCTTTTCGACAAGAACCTTGTTCAAAAGAAAATCGAATTCAAATCAGGAAGGTTTTAACCCTACCTAATTTTCAGCACAGTTGCTGAAAAACTACTGAGAAATGTATTGCTCAAGATGCTCGATGATTGACTTCTGTTCCTCGATGATGAAGCGCACCACGTCACCAATGGAGATCATTCCAACCAACTTATCATCTTCTACCACAGGCAGGTGACGAATGCGTTTGTCACTCATCATCTCCATGCATTGCTCGATCGAACTCTCCGGAGAAACAGTAAATGGATTCTTCGTCATGAGTTCACTGATGGCTGTGTCCTTGGATGATTTACCTTTGAGAATAAGCTTGCGGGCATAGTCACGTTCAGTAAAAATACCAGCCAACTTATCATCCTCCATAATCAACAAGCCCCCAATGTTTTTCTGACACATCAACTCGATGGCATGGTAAACAGTTACGTTTGGCTGGACAGAAAAAACGGCACTCCCCTTGTTCTTTAAAATGTGTTTTACTTTTCCCATAATACTTTTTGAATTATGGAATGAAAATATAGTTTTTATTTTCAAAAAGCAATCGATTTCGGACTACCTAAACTGAATTATTTCAGGAAAGACAGAAAGGCAAAGATTAATAGATATTAATAAAATAAGGACAAGCTTCTCGCTCAGGCTAAGTTTCATTTCCAGCTCTCCTTCTGAGCGGTACATGGCGATCAACGGCCGGAAATAATAATAAACACCAATCAAAGATGTAATCACAGCCAATAGCACTAGCCTGGAATGTCCGCCCGCCATAGCGAGAATGAAGACCTGGTATTTGGCAAAGAATCCAGACAAGGGAGGGATTCCAGCTAACGACAACAACGCCATCGCCATAGAGAAAGCGAGCAAGGGGTTTTTCTTATAAAGCCCACGAAACTCCTCCAATCCAGTCCCGCGATTATTTCTTTCCATTACCTGGAGCACGGCAAAGGCAAGAAGTGAACCAGCACTGTACACCGTCAGATAATAAAAAATAGCTTGTTGCGAGCCCTGAGGGCTGGAGGTGAGAGCCAAAAGCAAATAACCAACATGTCCCACACTTGAATAAGCAAGCATGCGTTTTACATTTCGTTGATAAGCAGCCGTAACATTGGCAACAATCAATGTGAGAACTAAAATACCCTGTTCGTAAGGAAGTAATGCAGGCTGCAACTTTCCAAAGCATGCGGCAAATATTTTCACAAAGGCTGAGAAGGCAGCGATCTTCACTACAGTACTCATGAAGGATGTAACTGAAGTCGGTGAACCTTGATAAACATCGGGCGCCCAGAAGTGAAAGGGAACCGCTGATATTTTGAAAGCGAGACCAACCATCATCAGTAATACTCCTGCACGAAAGAACAATGGCAACGGTGAATTCTGCTGAAGGATAGACGTGACAGTTGTTATGCTAAATGAACCAGTTGCTCCATATACGAGTGCAATTCCAAACAACAAGAACCCAGTTGCAAACGACCCCATCAAAAAATATTTGAAGGAAGCCTCATTCGAGAACATACTTCCCTTCAAGCTACCTGCCAGTACATAAAGCGAAATTGAAAGAATCTCAATGCCTAGAAAAAGCATCGCCATGTTGTTGAATGAAACCATCATCAATGCTCCAACCGTGGCGAAGAGAACTAAGGAAGCTTTATCAGAACGATGCTCCTCGTCCTTAAAATAGTCGGCAAAAATCCAGAACCATATAAATGCTGAAGCGAGGAGCAGGATCATGATAGCGCGCGAAGCATGATCGAACACCAGCATCCCGGAATAAGCAAAGGTTGTGTTAGTCCATTCAAGCACTAGTATCCCTGTCGAGATGAAAATTCCCAACAAGGAAATGGTAACGATCCATTTGCGCAGATTAAAAACTTCTGCCAACAATGCAAAGACGCTGGTGCCACACAAAACAAAAAATGCGTTCATCTATCTTACAAGAGATAAGTTACTATAAACCGAAAGTAATTCTGTTACTGCTTTCTCTGAAACATTCAGCAGCGGTGCCGGATAAACACCTATCAGGATGATAAGCATCACCAAAGGATAAAGCACCAATTTCTCCTGACTGGAAAGATCAGTCAGGAGCGCTGTGATTCCATTGGTTTCACCTGACATCGACTTTTGAAAGCTCAATAACATGTACACAGCACCAAGAATGATTGTCAATCCGGCAACTGCTCCAATCCAAATCTTATATTTAATAAGAGAACTGATCAACAAGAATTCTCCAACGAATCCACTTGTAAAAGGAAGTGCAACGCTACCGAGTAACACAATCAGAAATACACTTGTGAGCATAGGTGCCACGTTTCTGATTCCGCCAAGCTCCGAAAGTTGCCTTGTTTTCGTGCGATCGAAAATAATTTCAATGATGTAGAACAATGCCACCACTACAATGCCATGGCTGATCATTTGAACCATCGCGCCTTGAAGTCCCGTTACAGAAAGTGTAAATATTCCAGCCGCAATCAAACCAACGTGAGCTATCGAAGAGTATGCGATCAATCGCTTGAAATCATTTTGAATTATCGCAATACAAGAAGCATAAACAATCCCGATCACCGACAACAGCATAGCGAGCCCACCCCACTCTTGCACCGCTGAGGGAACAACGGGAATTAACCAACGGATCACACCATAAATACCCATCTTCAACATGATACCGCTGAGCAGCATTGTTCCCTGCGCGGGAGCCACCACGTAGGTGTCAGGCTGCCAGGTGTGCAAAGGGAATATCGGCATCTTAATGGCAAAAGCTGCAAATAACGAGAAGAAGACAATGTTCTGCTGAAAGGTTGGAAGTGTCTGCCCAGCCTTATATAAACTTTCAATACCAAAGGAGTGATCCATCGTCTTCCCATAGAGGAAAATCAACGCCACCAGCATCAACAAGCTTCCTGTAAGTGTGTAAATAAAAAATTTAAAAGTGATCTGTCCACGACCATCTCCACCCCAGATCAAGCAAATAAAGTAGATTGGAATGAGCGCCAGTTCCCAGAAAATATAAAACAGAAATCCATCCATGGCTGTGAACACCCCTACCAGTGCAGACTGCATCAGCAGGATCAAGGCATAGAAAGAAGCCGGGCGATCTTGATTTTTGAAAGCTGAGAGAATAATAAATGGCGTGAGCAGGGAAGTGAGAAAGACCAGCAGTAGGTTCAAGCCATCTAAACCAACGGTGAACTTAATCCCAAAAGAAGCGATCCATGATTTGCTAAACGAGATTTGATCGGGCGTAAATGAATTAAACTGCGCGAGAAGATAAATAGTGAACAAAAGCTCGATTACTGAACCAGCCAAAGCCAGCGTGCGAGCTGTTCTACCTTCAAAGGCAAATGCAAGCAACGCAAATAAAAAGGGCAATATGATCAACAGAACCGTTAGCATCACTTGAGAAATGAATATGACAAAATCAAAATAACTCCAATAACCATTACAAAAATGTAGTATCCGATACTACCATTTTGCAACAACTGCATCACCTTGCTTAACTCACGAATTGATTGTCCGAATGAATTTACAATTGCATCAATTCCCAACTTCTCTACAAATACTTCCAATCTCTTTGAAATCCAAAACAACGGACGGACCACTATGGTATCGTAAAGTTCATCTACATAATATTTATTCAACAAAATGCGATTAGATACGGAGATGGTTGCATCATCACCGGCAGGCACATGAGATTTGCTCACATAACGATTATATCCGATGCCAATCATCACCAAAGTCAAAGCAACGGTTGTTCCCATCAATGCATATTCCATTGAATGCCCCAACGAATGACCTTCTAAAAGCTGAGCAGATGGTTCAAAGACGGGAGCTAAAAATCCACTCATCCAATTATTGCCAAATAATGCTTCGGGAACCCCCATGAAACCACCCAACACACTCAATGTAGCAAGCACCATCAAAGGAATCGTAATGCTCTTGGGGGATTCATGAATATGATGCAATACTTCTGCACTTGATCTCTCTGTACCATAAAAAACAAGGAATAACAAACGGAACATGTAAAATACAGTGAGCAACGATGCCAGTAAAGCTACTCCCCAAACTATTGGGTTGTGTTCAAATGCATGCGCGAGAATTTCATCTTTTGAAAAGAAGCCTGCGAAAGGCGGAATCCCGGAAATGGCAACAACCCCAATTAGGAAGGTTAAGAATGTAACAGGAATATATTTTTTCAAACCACCCATCTTACGAATGTCTTGCTCACCTCCCAAGGCGTGAATTACACTTCCCGCTCCGAGGAACAAAAGGGCTTTGAAGAACGCGTGAGTAGCCATGTGAAAAATTCCGGATGCGTAAGCACCAACTCCAAGCGCCACGAACATCAGGCCCAACTGGCTAACGGTAGAATAGGCTAATACTTTCTTGATATCTGTTTGAGTAAGGGCGATAGTAGCCGCAAACAAAGCGGTTGCCAGGCCTACCACCAAAACAAGATTCATTGACACGGGTGATAGTGTGTAAAGAACATTATTTCTTGCCACCATGTAAACTCCGGCTGTCACCATTGTAGCTGCGTGGATCAACGCAGAAACAGGAGTTGGACCAGCCATCGCATCGGGTAGCCAGGTGTACAAAGGAATCTGCGCACTCTTGCCCATCGCGCCAACAAAGAGTAAGATGGTAATCAGAGTGAGGACAGAAACATCAACATCGCCCGCTTTCGGAAACACATCGACATAGTTGATGCTGCCAAAATTTATAAAAATCAGAATCACACCGATGATCAAGCCAAGATCACCAATGCGGTTCATGATAAATGCTTTATTCGCAGCTTTGTTATAATTCTGGTTCTTGAACCAAAAGCCGATAAGTAAATAGGAACAGAGTCCCACTCCTTCCCAACCAACGAACATCAACAAATAATTACTGCCCATTACCAGCAACAACATAAAGAACACAAACAAATTCAAATACGAGAAAAACCGGTTGAAGCCAGGATCATCGTGCATGTAGCCGATGGAATAAACGTGGATCAAAAATCCCACGCCAGTGATCACAAGCAACATCATGCTTGAAAGCGGATCCACCAACAAGCTGACACTCGAATTAAAATCTCCCGCGCTGATCCAATTGAAGAGAGTCACTTGAAAACTTCCGTTCTCTGCTGACAATCCGAAAAACAAAATCACAGAAAGTACAAAGCCGATTAAAACAGTGCCGCATGCAATGATTGAACTCAAACTGTGCGCCATTTTTCGGCTACTCAAAGAAATAGCAGTGAAGCCCAGCAGAGGCAATAAAGGAATGAGGGTTATGAGTACAGCGTAGTTCATCCTTTCAATCGGTTCAAAATATTAATATCTACAGACTTGGTGTTACGATAGATCATGACAAGAATGGCCAGACCAACCCCCACTTCCGCAGCAGCTACGGCCATGATAAAAAACACAAACACCTGGCCGGTTGCGTCATTAAGGTAACTTGAAAAAGCGACCATGAGCAAATTCACCGCATTCAACATCAGTTCGATGCACATGAAAATAATGATCGCATTGCTTCTGTATAATACACCCAGCACTCCGATCGTGAATAAGACCGAGCTAAGCCAGATGTAATATTCTATTGGTACTTTCACAGAGCGTTATTAGTTAATAGTTGTTGTTTGATTGACAGGGCTATCTGTCGAGCGTTGACTGTCAACCGTGTTCTTTTCATCTCTCTTTCCAAGCATGACCACTCCTACCATCGCTGCAAGCAACAAAATCGAAGTCAGTTCAAAAGGCAAAAGAAATTCAGAAAACAAAATCCTTCCCAAATTTTTTACTGTCCCCAGCGCTACTGACGGAGCGGGGTGCGTCTGCAATGAACTTCTCAAAGCACCGAGCAGCACAAGCATCAGCAAGCCTGCACATACAACGGCCCCGATCTTTAACAGTGTGCTTTTATGTGGTTCGGTTTCTTTGTTCAAATTCAATAGCATGATCACATAAAGAAATAAAACCATAATGGCTCCTGCATATACAATCACGTGTACGGCCGCAAGGAATAGTGCGCTTAATAAAACATAATGACCGGCAATGGCAAAGAAAGTAATGATCAGGTAAAGTACACTGTACACGGGACTTTTTGAAAACACCACGAGCAGCGCGGAGAAAATGGCAACAAACGAAAAGAAATAAAATAGGTATAGTATCACGGCTATCGGTTGTGGCTAAGAAGTTTGTGCTTTTTGAATTCCAGAACGGCAGGCGTTTGTCGCTTCGTTACATCAATCCGATTGTTAACCGACTCCACCAATTTATCCTTACCGTAAATAAAATCCTTTCTCGAATACTCAGTACTTTCAATTCTATCTGTTAAGAAAATCGCTTCCTTCGGGCACGCCTCTTCACATAACCCGCAGAAAATGCAGCGGAGCATATTGATTTCATAAACTGATGCGTACTTCTCTTCGCGATACAAATTTTCTTCTCCTTTTTTTCTTTCGGCAGCCGTCATGGTAATGGCCTCCGCAGGACATGCGACCGCGCACAGACCGCATGCAGTACAACGCTCCGCACCATGTTCATCGCGCTTCAACACATGTTGACCCCGCCACACCGCACTGATTTCTCTTTTCACTTCCGGAAACTTAACCGTTGCCTTTCGTTTGAAAAAATGCTTAATAGTGATTATGATACCACCGAAGATCGCAGGGAGATAAATCCTCTCCCAGAAGTTCATCTCTTTCTTAACTACAACTTTTGATCGGTTTGTCAGCATCACTTAAAACAATTTCTTCAAATAATCCGCACCTGAAATAATTCCACCCGTCAAAACAATGTTTGCAATCGCCAATGGAATCATCACTTTCCAACCCAGGTTCATCAACTGATCATAACGGAAGCGCGGGATTGTCCAGCGGATCCACATGAAAAAGAAAATGAAGAACACAATCTTGGCGAACAAGGCGAGTGTGCCCATTACTGCGATTGTGTTTTGATCGAACCCAAGATTATTCATGAATGGAAAATTGAATCCACCAAAATACAGAGTAGAGATCACCGCTGATGAAATAAACATGTTGATGTATTCGGCAAACAAATAGAAGCCGAGTTTCATACTACTGTACTCAGTGTGATATCCACCCACCAATTCAGTTTCGCATTCCGGCAGATCAAAAGGAGTTCTGTTTGTCTCAGCAAATGCGCACACGAGGAAAATCAAAAAACCCAGCGGCTGATAAACTACATTCCACATGTTCCAATGCATACCTTCACCACCCGCCTGCTGCAAACTGATCTCGCGTAAGCTCAAGGTACCCGTCATCAGGATCAATGCAATGATGGAAAGTCCCATCGCAATTTCATAGCTAATCATTTGTGCTGAGGCACGGATCGCACCCAACAGAGAGAACTTGTTATTTGACGCCCAGCCTCCAATCATAATTCCATAGACACCAATCGACACAACACCGAATACATAAAGTATCCCGATGTTAAGATCAACAATTTGAAGCGAGTACGTTTCGCCTCCAATTGAAATTGAATTTCCCCAAGGCACTACAACACCTGCCATGAGTGCGGTCAGCATCGCGATGCACGGACCGAGGACAAAAAGGGTTTTATTCGAAACGTTCGGTATAATTTCTTCTTTGTAAATAAACTTCAAGCCATCCGCGAGTGGTTGTAAAATTCCAAATGGCCCTGCCCTGTCCGGGCCAATACGATCCTGAAGAAAAGCTGCCACTTTGCGCTCCGCATAGGTGGAGTAGGCAGCTACTGCTAGCGTGATCGTGAAAATCACAAGAACCAAAATTGCTTTATAGGTTAAGAATGCGATCATGCGTTATTCTCTGTATTTGGTTGTGGCAATTGCTTCCCTTTTTGAAATACCAACTGCCTGTCAACTTCCTTCTTTAACTTCAGCAAATCGATTTTTTCATAATGATTTTGTGAAATCACCGAATGATGATCGATGTGACGGGGGCCTTCAACTACCCAATCATTTACATTCTTGTGATCGTAACGACACTCGTTGCAAATATATTCTTTTACTTCTCCGTACTGATCTTTTCTTGCCGACACACGAAGCACATCATTTCCCTTCATCCATAGCACTACTTTACCACAACACTTACTGCACTCGCGGTGTGCATCCATCGGCTTTGTAAACCAAACGCGGCTTTTGAACCGGAATGTTTTATCCGTTAACGCACCTACCGGGCAAACATCAATCATGTTTCCTGAGAAATCATTATCGATGGCTTTCTCGATGTACGTGCTGATCTCCGCATGATCTCCACGGCCAATCACGCCATGAACACGATTATCTGTCAACTGATTTGCTACGAATGTGCAGCGATAACACAAGATGCAACGCGTCATGTGCAGCTTGATCTTATCACCTATATCGATCTTATCAAACTGGCGCCTCTCCTCTTCATATCTTGTCTTGGCAACTCCATGCTCGTAGGCAAGATTTTGGAGATCGCACTCCCCTGCCTGATCACAAATCGGGCAGTCCAGCGGGTGATTGATTAAAAGAAATTCAACCACACCCTTACGCGCTTCCAAAACTTCGGGTGAAGAAATGTTTTGAATTACCATTCCGTCCATCACCGTAGTGCGACAGGATGCAACCAATTTAGGCATGGGACGAGGGTCTTTAGCAGATCCTTGAGAAACTTTCACCAAACAAACACGACACTTTCCACCTGACTCTTTCAAAGAAGAATAGTAGCACATGGCGGGAGGAACAACATCGCCACCAATTTGCCGCGCAGCATTGAGAATGGTTGTGCCCTCGGGCACTTCAACTTCAATTCCGTCTATCGTTACTTTTACCATCTTCTTACTAGTTGAGTATCAGTCAATCTATCTCAATTAACCAACACCGTTTAAGCATGAACCAATTCCTTTTGATCAACTATTAGCGCTTCAAAATCTTTCCTAAAGTGTCTCACAGCACTCGCCACTGGCCAAGCTGCCGCATCTCCCAGCGGGCAAATTGTATTACCTTCCATTTTCTTCGCCACATCCACAATCAAGTCAATATCTCGCATCGTACCATGACCATGAATAAGTCTGTGCAACACCTTTTCAATCCAACCCGTACCTTCCCGACATGGACTACATTGACCGCACGATTCATGATGATAGAATCGTGAAAACGTATAGAGATTCTCGGCAATGTTAGTCGTTTCATCTAATACAATGAATCCTCCTGAGCCCAACATAGTCCCCGTTGCAAATCCGCCATCAGCTAAAGATTCATAGGTCATCAAGCGGGGTTCACCTTTCGCAGTTTTTAAGATCAACTCAGTCGGAAGAATCGGAACGGAAGAGCCACCGGCAACTACAGCCTTCATTTTTCTACCTTTCCAAATTCCCCCACAATATTCCTCTGAAAAAATGAATTCTTCTACGGGCAAACCCAACTCTATTTCATATACACCCGGTTTGTTGATGTGGCCGCTCGCTGAAATTAATTTAGTACCGGTGCTTTTCCCAATTCCAATCTTGGCATATTCTTCACCCCCCATTACTATCTTTCCAACCACAGCAGCAATCGTCTCCACATTGTTCACAACGGTTGGGCAAGAGTATAATCCAGCAACCGCAGGGAATGGTGGTTTCAATCTTGGATTGCCACGCTTGCCTTCAAGAGATTCAAGCAGCGCAGTTTCTTCCCCGCAGATGTAGGCACCTGCTCCGGGATGAACATACAAGTCGAGCGAATAATTAGACCCTAAAATATTCTTTCCAAGAAATCCATTTTCGTAGGCTTCGTCAATTGCCTTCTCAAGTATCGGCACGATGTACATATACTCTCCGCGAATGTAGATGTACGAAGTATTTGCTCCCAACGCATAACTGGAGGTAATCATTCCTTCCACCAAAAGGTGCGGAATCTTCTCCATCAGGTAGCGATCTTTGAAAGTTCCAGGCTCACTCTCGTCCGCATTGCAAACCAAATACCGGGGCTTGTTCGATTTCTTATCGAGGAAGCTCCACTTCATACCGGCAGGAAAGCCTGCACCACCACGTCCTCTCAATCCTGAAACTTTTACTTCTTCAATCACAGCTTCGGGAGTCATGGTTTTAATCGCTTTCTCCACAGAGGAATAGCCGCCATTCTTCCGATAAACATCAAATGACTGAATGCCGGGTACGTCAATATGTTCAAGCAATAATTTTTTGCCCATATTAACGGAAGAAGAAGTTAGAATTCAGAATATAGAATTTAGAATAATCCATTTTCAAATTTTCAAATTAGCTAATCCTCAAATTGCCATTGATTTCAAATATGAACTCCGCTCACCCTTTGCTCTCCACTTATCAATTAACTCATCGATTTTTTCATTTGTCAGATTCTCATGAAAGTCAGCACCACATTGTAACATTGGTGCTGTGCCGCAAGAGCCGAGACACTCCACAGCTTTCAGTGTAAACATACCATCAGCCGTTGTCTCACCTACTTCAATGTTCAAACGGTCTTTAACATGTTTAATAATATCATTCGCACCCCGCAGCCAACATGGACCAGTTTGACAAACTTCAATCACGCACTTTCCAACTGGCTTTGTGTTGAACATTGAGTAGAAGGTTGCCACCTCATATACTTCAATTGGCTTGATTGAAAGCAACGAAGCTACATAATCCATTACTGGCACACTTAACCAACCTTCAAACTCTGACTGAGCCAAATGAAGTACTGGCAACAATGCAGACTTCTGTCTCCCTTCAGGATATCGCGCAATGATTTTCTTTGCTCTTGCGAGTGCTTCGTCTGAGAATTTTATGTCCGCTGAGTTCAACATTCAAAATTTAGCATCAAAGATTTAAGCATCCAGTTCTCCGGCAATTACATTCATGCTACTCATCGTGAGTATTGCATCTGAGAGCATTGACCCTTTAATGATTTCGGAATAAGCCTGATAATAAATGAAGCATGGTCTCCTGAAATGCAACCTGAACGGAGTTCTTCCTCCATCGCTGATGAGGTAAAATCCAAGCTCGCCATTTCCACCCTCCACACAATGATAGACTTCTCCTTTCGGAACATCGGTTTCACCCATCACAATCTTAAAATGATAAATGAGCGCTTCCATATTATTGTAAACTTCTTCCTTTGGCGGCAGATAGAAATCAGGAACATCCGCATGATAAGGACCTTCCGGTAATTTCTGAATTGCTTGTTTAATGATACTTAAACTCTGCCACATTTCTTCCTGGCGCACCATGAAGCGATCGTACACATCTCCGTTCTTTCCAACCGGAATAATGAAATCAAAATCCTGGTACGAGGAATATGGATTTGCTACACGCACATCATAATCGACTCCGGCTGCGCGCAAGTTTGGTCCGGAGAAACTATAGTTCAACGCTCTTTCCGCACTGATGCCGCCACATCCTATTGTTCGATCCATGAAGATGCGATTGCGATTGAGTAAGCTTTCAAACTCTTTCAACACTTCAGGAAACTCTTTCAAAAATTTATTGATCTTCTCCCAAGCTTTCGGAGAGAAGTCGCGTTCAAAACCACCAATACGTCCAATGTTAGTCGTTAGTCGCGCACCACAAATCTCTTCGTAAATTTCATAAACAAGTTCACGCTGTTGGAACATGTAAACAAATCCGGTAAGTGCACCTGTGTCAACTCCAATTACCGCATTGCAAATCAGGTGATCCGTAATGCGCGCCAATTCCATAATAATAACACGCAGGTATTGAACCCGTTTTGGAATTTCAGCACCAATCAGTTTCTCCACGGTCATGTGCCAGCCAATGTTATTGATCGGTGCCGAGCAATAGTTTAACCGATCGGTGATCGGGGTAATTTGGTTAAACGGTCTGCGTTCGGCAAGTTTTTCGAATGCCCGATGAATGTAGCCAATCGTTGGAGTTGATTCCACGATGATCTCACCATCCATCTTCAGTACATTTTGAAAGATGCCGTGCGTGGCCGGGTGGGTTGGCCCAAGGTTAAGATACGAGTATTGTTTCTCCTCGGTGATGGGCGATATGTTATCTATATCCATCATCGGCCAAACATTAAATCATTTTTATCTTCACGTGTCTGATCCTCCAAAGGATATTCTTTCCGCAATGGATAGATGATCATGTCTTCCACATTCAAAATCCGCTTCAGATTTGGATGCCCCTCGAACATTACTCCATAAAAATCAAAAGCCTCTCTCTCCATCCAATTGGCTGCTGGGAAAACAATTGTCAAGGTTGGAAGAGTTGGATTATTTTCCGGGAGAAATGTTTTAATTCGAATGCGTTCGTTTGAATACAAATTGTGAAGCTGGTACATCATCGCGATCTGTCCCTGATCAGAATAATGAATACCACAAATGGTGGTGAGGTATTGAAATTTTGTATCGGGATGATGATATAGATGACTGATGATGCTCACCACATTTTCATTCTTCAAAATGATTGTAAAAAAATCCCGCTCCATTCCTGATTCCAGAATTTCACCTTCAAATTTTTCATTGATGGCCGAGAGAATTTTTTCAATGCGTGCACTCTCCATTATTCGATGCCGTATTTGTTCAACATCGCTTTGTACTCTGCAGAGTCGCGCCTGCGCAATGACTCAGTTTCAACCAAGTGCTGAATTTTCATCACACCATCAATGATCTGCTCAGGTCGTGGTGGACATCCAGGAACATATACATCCACAGGAATGATTCGATCAATTCCCTGAAGTACACTATATGTATCAAATATCCCACCGCTCGAAGCGCACGCTCCCACTGACAAAACCCAACGTGGCTCAGCCATTTGCTCATACACCTGGCGAAGAATCGGTCCCATTTTTTTTGCAATAGTTCCCATCACCATCAACAAGTCAGCTTGACGAGGAGAAAAACTTAAACGCTCTGAACCAAAACGGGCAAGATCATAGTGCGCGCCCATCGTAGCCATAAACTCAATTCCACAACAAGAAGTAGCAAAAGGCAGAGGCCAGATTGAATTCTTTCTGGCAAGGCCAACTACTTTCTCGAGGCTGGTCGCAAAGAAACCGGCACCTTCATAGCCATCTGGCTTTTCACCAACTGTAATTTTATTTGCTGTTGCTTCCATCACTCTTCCCATTTTAAAGCTCCCTTTTTCAACAGATAGAAAAATCCAACTAGAAGAAATCCGATGAACAAAATCATCTCTACAAAACCTGCAAAACCCAAATCCTTAAAGTTTACCGCCCAGGGATACATAAAAATTACTTCCACATCAAAGAGCACAAATAAGATGGCTACAAGGAAGTACTTAATATTAAAAGGAATACGCGCATTACCTTTTGCTTCAATGCCACATTCAAATGCATCGAGCTTTGTTTGAGATTTTCTTTTAGGGCCAAGAAGATGTGTTGCCAACATCGTGACGCCCACAAAACCGAGCGCTACAATAAACATGATTGCCACTGGGGCAAATTGGACTAGGTTGGAATCCATGATCTGAAAAGCGGGTCAAATTTCTCACTTTTTTGCATCAAAGCGAGTAATTCACGAAATATTTTGAATGTTTCTCCTGCACTCGTTTGAAGGAATTTCAGAAGCAAGTTGAACTCTCACTAAACGTTTAAGTAGCAAACTATTAGTGAGCAAGTGTTATTAAACAAAAATTAGAAGTAAAAACATTATTCAATAGAAATAAAAAAGCCGGAATTAAATCCGGCTCTAAAATTTCTTGCTCATTTCTTGATCTAAGCTGCTTCTCTGATCTCTTCAAATTTTTCTTCCGTCTTTCTCCTTATTTGAATGACATTCAATTTATCAAGGAGTTTTATAACGAGATAAGTGGGATCAATTTCATGCCAACGAATTCCACCAAAGTTGGCGCGTGAGCCATTCTTGTGGTGATTATTGTGATAGCTCTCTCCCATCATCAGAAAGTCGAAGGGAAGAAAGTTTTTAGAAGTGTCCTTCACAGGAAAATTGATATACCCATATTTATGTGCAAACCAGTTGATAATTGCTCCGTGTATCGGGCTCATCAGGAAATGAATTGGCAATAATAACCATAACCACCAGGCCGTTGCAAAATTTGCGTAGAAAGCAACATAGAGAGCTCCCCAAAACAAACGTGATGGCCAACTGCGGGCAAATTTGTCAAACGTACTCCAGTTGGGAACTCCGTCCGTAAATCTTTTATCAACCAACATCCTTCCGTTTGCTATGTCAGAATAAATCGTTTTTGTTTTCCACATCATATTCCAGATAGTCTCATCATACGTAGGAGAATGAGGATCATTTTCGGTATCAGCAAATGCATGGTGCATGCGGTGCATCACTCCATAGCCATAGGGACTTAAATAGTTGGAACCTTGAAATATCCAGGTAAGAACATAGAATATCTTTTCAGCAAAGGGACTCATCGTAAATGCTTTGTGGGAAGCGTAACGATGCAGGAAAAAAGTCTGGAAGAACAGTGATAGATACCAATGTGCCACAAAAAAAATCAGGATCGCTTTCATGAACTTTAAACGGTTTAGGTAAACAATAGCGTTAATAAGCGTAAGACAATCCCGACATCAGGTTGTGACAGAAAGTGAAAGATTTTTTTTAAGGGGCTCAAAATAAAAAACCCTCGCTATGAACGAGGGTTTTTTAAGATTATAAGCTATCAATTAGATTTTACCTGAAAGCTCTTTGCTCGCCTTGAAGCGTGCTACTTTTTTAGCTTTGATTTTGATAGTTGCACCAGTTTGAGGATTGCGTCCAGTGCGGGCTGCTCTTTTTGAAACAGAGAATGTTCCGAAACCAACAAGGATCAACTTGTCGCCAGACTTCAACGTCTTGGTAACTCCTTCCATGAAAGAGTCTAATGCAGCGGCAGCTTGTACTTTTGTGATTTCTGCGTCTCCTGCAATTTTGCTAATGAGTTCAGCTTTGTTCATAGTGATTGTTAATTAGTGGTTATGTTTAAACACCGCGCAAAGTTAATTTCTTTTTGCAACCAGCAAATTTTTTCAAGAAAAAATCCCAATGTTTTCGCGGCCTCCCAAAGATTCTCTCATTGATCATAAAAGTTGTTTCACTGAGTTATCCACATCAACTTTACCTTAGACATTCATTAAAGCGTGGACATATCAATCACGAAACGGTACTTCACATCACCTTTAATCATTCTTTCATAAGCATTGTTAATGTCCTTGATAGCAATGACTTCAACATCGGAAACGATATTTTTACTTGCACAGTAATCAAGCATCTCTTGGGTCTCTTTGATGCCACCAATCATCGAGCCTGCAACGGATCTTCGTCTCGAAATTAAACCAACCGTGGCCAACTTTGGATCTTCGGGAGGAATGCCAACGAGTATGATCGTGCCATCCAACTTAAGCAGCGAAATCATCTCATTCAAATCATGCGTGGCTGACACAGTATCAAGCAGGAAATCAAATGCACCCTTTGCTTCCTTCAACTGTTTTTCATCTTTGGTATTGATAAAGTGATGAGCACCCAGCCGTTTTGCGTCTTCGCGTTTTATTTCGGAAGTACTCAACACAGTGACCTCAGCGCCCAGCGAAACTGCAAACTTGACTCCCATGTGGCCGAGCCCGCCCAATCCGATAACACCCACTTTATGTCCAGCTCTCACCCCCCAATGTCTTAATGGTGAATATGTTGTAATGCCTGCACAAAGCAAAGGTGCAACAGCGGCAAGATTCAATTTCTCGGAAATACGGAGTGTGTATTTCTCATCGATCACATATTGACTTGAATACCCACCAAATGTCATCGTCTTCAAATCCATTTCGAAGCCATTGTAAGTCGGCACCCAGTGCACATCGCAAAATTGTTCAAGACCTTGCTTACAACTATTACACGTACGACAAGAATCTATCAACACTCCTACTCCAGCCAGATCTCCGACTTTAAAGGAGTTAACAGCTTTACCCACCCTTGCGACTTTGCCAACTATCTCATGGCCCGGCACCATTGGGAAGATCGATCCACCCCACTCATCGCGTGCCTGGTGAATATCAGAGTGGCAAACACCACAATATGAAATGTCTATTAAAATATCGTGCTCACCCAACTCACGTCTTTCAAATTTGAATGGAGCCAACTGTGTCTTTGGTGATTGCGCAGCGTAACCTTTTACAGGAATCATAAATTTTTTTATTTGCAATATAATGCCGGTTCAATGTCCTGTCATAGTTTTTTATACAAACGCGAGGCTAGCTTCTGCCACCTATTGATTTTAGATCAGTTAAAATCCATTACATGGCAATCTGCTTTTACCCAAAGGAGGGAACTTGCGCGCTAACCATTCGTGGTGAGCTTCTACTCTTTAGTTTGATAAAATTTGCTGTCGGATCTATATTGAGAGCGTAGCGATCAATTTCACCTGCATTTCTTTTCGAAGAATTATCAATAGTGTTTTCCATGATCCATAATCGTACTGTATAGCATAGTAGCCCTTTTGCTTTAATCCGCATCGAAAGCCACTTAAATGCAAAAGCAAGAATCACGTTGTCTGCCAATCTGCCAATTTGCTATTTTAAAATATTTCAACTCTGACATTTTTCATCATCTTTGCTGCCCGAAACAAGAAAATGTGGCTTGCCTTTACGGAATGGCACAATTATCGTCTATCGGCTGTCACAATTGTTAAACTAAATCTCTAATTAAACCATATGGCAAAGATTAATTTCAAACCCAATGAAGACAGGGTTCTTGTGGAAGCCGCTGCGGCCGAAACAAAAACTGCGAGCGGAATCATCATCCCCGATACCGCCAAAGAAAAACCTCAGCAAGGCAAGGTTGTAGCTGTAGGCGATGGCCTTAAAGACAAACCTGTAACTGTAAAAGTTGGCGACCAGGTTCTTTACGGAAAATATTCCGGCACTGAGATCACCATCGATGGCAAGGAGTATCTAATCATGCGTAACTCCGACATCTTCGGAACAGTTTAATTTTTCACAAACAATAATTATTGAAATAATATGGCAAAGGAAATTACATTCGATACAAGCGCCCGCGACAGAATTAAGCGTGGCGTAGATAAGTTGGCTGATGCAGTTAAAGTTACGCTCGGACCTAAAGGCCGCAACGTAATTCTCGATAAAAAATTCGGTGCGCCAACAGTAACCAAAGACGGTGTTTCGGTTGCAAAGGAAATCGAGTTGAAAGACGCGATCGAAAACATGGGCGCCCAGTTAGTAAAAGAAGTAGCTTCTAAAACTGCTGATGCTGCCGGTGATGGTACTACTACGGCAACTGTTCTCGCACAAGCAATCTATGCACACGGCATTAAGAACGTAGCAGCAGGAGCAAACCCAATGGATCTGAAACGCGGTATCGACAAGGCTGTTGATGCAGTTGTTGAAAACCTGAAGAAGCAATCAAAGAACATCAAAGGCTCTCAGGAAATCACTCAGGTAGCTACTATCTCATCGAACAATGATATCGAAATCGGAAAGATGATTGCCGAAGCAATGGAGAAAGTGGGTAAAGACGGTGTGATCACGGTAGAAGAAGCAAAAGGAACGCAGACCGAAGTGAAGACAGTAGAAGGTATGCAATTCGATCGCGGATACCTCTCTCCTTACTTTGTGACCAACACAGAGAAGATGGAAGCTGAATTGGACAATCCATTCATCCTTATCTATGACAAGAAGATTGCATCTATGAAGGAACTCCTTCCTGTATTGGAAGCAACGGCACAAACCGGCAAGCCTTTGGTTATCATCGCTGAAGAAGTAGAAGGCGAAGCACTTGCTACTTTGGTTGTGAATAAAATCCGTGGTGCACTCCGCGTAGCTGCTGTTAAAGCTCCTGGCTTTGGCGATCGCAGAAAAGCAATGTTGGAAGACATCGCAATCCTGACTGGCGGCCGAGTTATTTCGGAAGAAACTGGCGCTAAATTAGAGGATGCAAAATTGACTGACCTTGGTCGTGCCGAGAAAATCAACATCGACAAAGACAACACAACCATCGTAAATGGTGCTGGCAAAAAAGCTGACATCACAGGTCGTGTGAATCAAATCAAAGCTCAGATCGAAACTACTACATCTGACTACGATAAAGAAAAACTGCAAGAGCGTTTGGCTAAACTTTCTGGTGGTGTTGCCATCCTCTATATCGGTGCAGCTACAGAAGTTGAAATGAAAGAAAAGAAAGACCGTGTTGACGATGCATTGCATGCAACACGCGCTGCCGTTCAGGAAGGTATCGTTCCTGGTGGTGGTGTAGCTTACATCCGTGCAAGCGAAGCCTTGAAAGAATTAAAGGTTGACAATGACGATCAGGCAACTGGCGTGAACATCATCCGTCTTTCTTTGGAAGCTCCTCTCCGCACGATCGTAGAGAACGCAGGTCAGGAAGGTTCTGTCATCGTAAACAAAGTTCGCGAAGGCAAGAAAGACTTCGGATTCAATGCATCGGATAATAAGTATGAAAACTTCTTTGATGCAGGTATCATCGACCCTACAAAAGTATCTCGTCTTGCTCTTGAGAACGCAGCTTCCATCGCAGGCTTGTTGTTGACCACCGAAGCCGTGGTGAGCGAAATCCCTGAAGAGAAAGAAGCGCCTGCTATGCCTCCCGGAGGCGGCATGGGTGGAATGATGTAATTAAGAATTTTTGAAATAGAAGAGCCCCGATCTAAAAGTCGGGGTTTTTTTATTGCCAATTCATAAGCTACATTTGGAAGGGCTCAGTTATGATTATTCACAATTCCTTTTCGGATTTTGTGCTGTTCCTATACGTGCACATGGCCATGGTTGATGGTAGCGTTCACGATGCCGAGCAAGTGGTGATTCTTAGGAAAATGGATAACTTGTATTCATCGGAGAAAAATAAAAAATTTGTCTTAGCGCAAGCTCTTGAAGAGTACAGGACACTCAATCAAGATTCAATTTCAATGATAATCAAAGAATCATTTGATCACTTTGAAGAAGCCAGACAGAACAAACAAAAAATCTACATTGACATGTTTGACATTATCAACTCTGACGGAGTGGTGGATGAAAAGGAGGTGAAAGCATTGGCCCTACTAAATGACATCATCCATCTGACAACAGTTGCTGGATAATTTTTTTTTATTTCGCAGGAAATTCTTCTTAAGAAACTTAATTCAATTTCTTCAAACCGTTTGACTTGTCCTCGTCAAACTTATTTTTCTTGTGCAATTTTTCTTTCTGTTTGTTTTTAGCCTTTAGCTTCTCTTTATTTTTGTCTTTGCCGCTGGCAAAGGCTGAGGAGGATTCATTGCTTCCGAAACTTTTATATCGATCGTCATCACTATCATCATCTTGATCCTGATCGTCATCGTCATCGTCATCATTGTCATCTCGCATTCCGTCATGATAATGGTGCATGTCAACATCAACATCCGGCACATCGATATCAATATCAGGCATTTCTACTTCAATGGGCTCGATGGCAATGTTAAGCCGAGGGAGATCAACAGGAACTGGTTGCAGATCAAGATTTAAATCCCTTACATCAATTTCTATTGGATCAATAGTAATTTCAAGTTTTTCAAGTTGGGCATGTACTGATTGCATGGCCGTAGCTACGGCATGTTCAATATCAGACCTAAGCGCTTCTTCATCAATACGAATATCAAAATTCAAATTGCGGGAATTATTGGTAAGCTTCTTTAATCCACTTGTTCCTGATTGCTCCTGCGATTTCTGATCTGTTTTATTCGGAAGAGTTTTGTTGTCTTGCGCGAAGGCTGGCATCCATCCAAACAAAGCAAGCAGGCAGATAAGTGACATTCGGGTAAATATTTGCATAATGGTAGCTTTTTGAAGTTGTATGGTAGCAATACCTTGAATTCAAAATTTAGTTACAACATCAATGGAAATTTTTATTCAATTACCTTTAGTTGCAAAAATATGAACATTGATTGATCGGTTTTGAACAATTGATTTTCAATGTTTTATGCAACCTTGATCATTATTGTCGCGTCTTAGTTCATATCCAATAAAAGGAATCTATGCGCCACCTGACTACCCTCCTCCTATTGATTGCCTTTAGCACTGCAATTGCTCAAAAGCATGAGATCAATGCTCCAAAGTTTACCGATCTCACGGTCTCTGGGCCATTCAAAGTAACATTGGTAAAAGCTTCAACAAGCCGTGCAGAAATAGAATATCACGGGCTCGATCCTGAAGATGTAATTGCCGAATGTAGCGGTGGTGAATTAGAAATCAGATTTCGCACCCATGGATTTTTTGATTTTGATGATGACTCGCATCGCAAGAACGGCAAGTATGCCACGATAACAGTTTATTACACTTCTCTTGAGCAAATTGAAGTCAAAACAGGCGCATCACTTCGATCAACAGAAGTTATCGTTGCACAGAATCTGAAATTGATTAGTAAAATGGGAGCTGAAGTGAAACTTAATTTACAGGTTAAGGATCTTCGCCTGGAATCTTCTATGGGCAGTGATGTGGATCTTTCAGGCACAGCAGAGGTTGCTGATGTTCGCGCCAAAATGGGCACCAGCATTGACGCATCCCAATTAAAATGTCAGGAAGTAAACGTTAGTGCATCAATGGGAGCAGATGTTAAAGTCTTTGCTGAAAAAGAATTGAATGTGTCAGCCAATTTTGGTGCATCGGTTTCCCACAAAGGGAGTCCTGCGAAAAAGAACGTCTCAGATTTTCTTGGATCCGATGTGGATTGAGCTATGAAGAAAACTAATTCACCTAAAATCGGTCATTGTAAGCCACAGGCGATCAAACTCTGTTGAAAAAGACTTTACAACCCCCGATTCATGTGTTAATAAAATATTCTCATGATTGTACCTGGCAGCACTGCGCGTCCAGTTGTAACTGCCGGTGATCAGTGTACGCTGATCAGCAATCATAAATTTGTGGTGCATGTGATTTGAAGTGTTGTCCATCTTCACCGCAATACCTGCCCTGGACAATTCATAAATGTCCGAGCCGTCATCCATTGATTTATCATTGTCAGTAATGACTTTGATGGCGACTCCTCTTTTATGTGCTACAATTAACTTACTTGAAATTGCATCATCGCTAATAGTGAAAACACAAATCTGCAACTGCTTGACCGCAGTGTCGATTTGATTAGTAATCGTGTTACGGCAAGCCTCTCCCGGGCTGAAGAATGCACCAGAGTTTATAGTTACTGTCTGCGGTTGATCAATCGCACTTGTCGCCATCTTAACCCACTCCATGATGAATTGAAAATTCCTGGCATCAATTTTTTGATTAGCTAACTCAAAAATTTTACTGCGAAGAAAATTGGTTTGCTGAGTGTCGAGCGAGAAGCCTTGCAGTAAGGTTTTAAAGTCACGCTTTTCATTCCTTGAAAAAACTTCATCTTGAAGTGAGGCCTGCAGATACGCAATCAGATCGTCCATTATTTAAAGATGCGAACTAATTGTGAAGAGGGCAATAGATGAAAATTTAAAAACGCCAAAAAACAATAGAAGTAAATAGTCTACATTTACCGTTTGTTAAACGAGTTTATTTTCTTGCTGCCATATCCTTATATTCAGGCATTATTTTTTCGTACAACGCTTCATCAACCTTCTTCAAAGTATTCATTAAAGTTCCGATTCCTGAGTCCTTCAAACTAATTTGCTTGTTCCTGATATCTTCCATTTTTTTGCGAATCATGGCTTCCAGCTTGATCAACTCTCGTTCTGTCATTGAATTACTTTTTTTAGAAAGAGACAATTTAAAAAAAGCAGCCACGTTACCGTAGCTGCTTTCGAATGTTGAGCCCCCTGTCGGAATCGAACCAACGACCTACTGATTACAAGTC
>CAZECP010000007.1:0-26473 GCA_964510765.1 uncultured Ohtaekwangia sp.
TTCGAATGTTGAGCCCCCTGTCGGAATCGAACCAACGACCTACTGATTACAAGTCAGTTGCTCTACCAGCTGAGCTAAGGAGGCTTACTGAAACAGGCTGCAAAAATAATGGAAGTTCTCCACTATGCAAGCCAATTTTTAAACTGTTTGAACCAATTGCAATTGTTTCTTCAAATGAAGCAAATGATCATTCGCTTCTTTGATTTTGGCTCCAAACTCTTCCTTCAACCGCTCTGCATTTTTGGAACGGCCAAAGAATTCGAGGTTATTTTGCAGAACCGCCAAATCATTCTCGGCTTTGGCTATTTGCTTGCGAATGTGTTGTTCTTTGAATTGAATTTTACGCTCACCTTGTGGATTATTTTTCAAACCGTCAAGCTGAACTTCCAACGCCACTTGAGCCCGATCGTCTGCATCCAGCGGCAATGAGGCGAGTGCTTTTTGCATACTGTCTGTAAACCTTGATCTCACACTTGCTATCGATTGGCGAGGGACGAAACCAATACTCAAAAATTGGTTCTGTAAATCACGCAGTTGCTGCGCTGTGGCATTCCCTGAATTTGTAAGATTGATTATCTCATCAATGATTGCTTCTTTCTTCGTCAGGTTTTCTTTTTGATCAACCGCCTCTTTGTGGTGAGTGCTTCTTAATTGTTCAAAGAAGTAGTCGCAAGCTTCCTTAAATTTAGCAAATATCTTTTCGCGCTGCTTCTCAGGAACGGGACCAACTTCCTTCCATCTCTTCTGAAGTTCCTTTATCTCAGCGGATGCTGCTTCCCAATCATTACTTTCTTTCAACTCAATTGCACGATTTAAAATCTCTTGCTTCAATTGCAGATTTTTTGATCGCTCCTCATCTAACTTCTTAAAGAAAATATTCTTATTATGAAAGAATTGTTTGAATGCTCCCCAAAACTTTTTATTCACATCGCGCGCCTTGCTTCTTGGTATGCCTCCGATTTCTTCCCACCTTTTTTGCAGGTCAAGTACTTCTTGGGTTTTTGCATTCCAATCTTTGATGCGATCAGAGGTGAACGCTGCAAATGCAACGGCCTCTTCGTTTAGTTTGTTTTTCCTTTCAAGATTTTCTGTCAACTCCTTCTGCAAGGTCTCAACAAACGCATCCCGTTTTTCATACACTGCATCTGAGGCAATTTTAAAACGTGACCACAGTTGTTCTTTGTCCTCCAAAGGCACAGGACCAATATGTCGATACTCATGGTGCAGTTCGTTCAATTCCTTCACTGCTGCCATAATCTGTTCCACTTGAATCAACTTCTCAGCACGAACACAAAGCTCCTGTTTCAATTCAAGGTTTTTCTTTCTATCGAGTTCCTTCAGTTCGAAATAAATACTTCGATGATCATAGAAACGATCAACCAGTGCATTGTAGCTGGCCCAAAGTGGTTTGAGTTGGTTTTGAGGAACGGGGCCAATCGACTTCCACTCTTTCTGGAGCTCCTTGAATAAATGGAAGGAGCGATCGTTGTCTTCACTATCAACCAGTTCACGAAGTTTTTCGAGCAACTGATTCTTTGCAAAAAAATTAGCATTCTTTTTCTCTTCCAGTTCGCGAAATTGTTTTTGCTTGTTTTCGCGAATTACCTTAAAATAAGTTGAGAACGATTGTTCGAATTCATCCAGACGATATTCAAAATCGTCTTTTGTTCCACCCTCGGAGATAAATTTATTGAATGCTTGTTCTTTCTCTTTGGAAGCCAATTCATCAAATAATAGCCTTGCTTCTTTAAGCAAATTCTCATCCGATTTAGAAATGTTTCCATTCTTCGAAATTTCTTTGATGAAATTAACGAAGTCTTTTTTTGTGAAACTTGAGAAGTCGATCTGCTTTTCAGGTTCTGTTAAATCTGACTCTTCAAAATTTTCTTGAGAATGATCACCCACGTTGGATGATGCAACTGAAATCGCTTCAGAATGTATGACAAGCTCTGATGCCTCCTCCCTCAATTCGCTTCCGTTTTCCATCGTTTTGCGTAAATTGTAAAAATACAAAAATGATTCAATTCATTTGCGGGTCAACCGGGTAATTTGCAAACATGGAAAACCTGCCACCCATTTCTTTTAATACCTTTTTCCACATTTGCTCGTGCTCTGTTTCAAAGATCAATGCCTCAGAAACATGATCACTTACGATCCATGAGTTGGTTTTCAATTCTTCATCCAACTGCCCTGGCGACCAACCACTGTATCCTAGAAAGAACTTAATATGATGTGCAGACAATTCACCGATTTCGATCTTTGACATAATCTCATCAAACTCTCCTCCCCAATAGATTCCATCTAAAATTTCAACCGCACCTTCGATGCCTTTATGACGATGCAGATAGTGAAGAGTATCTTGTTGAACGGGGCCGCCAACACAAACGATTTCATCAAATGATTTTGCGTCCGATATCAATTCGCTAAGTTTTGAAAGCGAAGGCTTATTCAAAACAAAGCCAATTGTCCCATCATCGTTGTGCTCGCACAAAAATATGATGGTGCGCTCAAAATTGGGATCAGCCAGATACGGTTCGGAAATCAACAGGCGGCCCGCTCCAGGCTTTATTTTATTTCGGAAATCAAAAAAATCCATTCCTTCTTAAAAACGTCCTTAAATTGCCACAGGTTTTCGAATGGCCGCTACGCCATTCCGTTCCAAATCAAAGTTATTTTTTCTTCAACAGCAAACGAAAATGGATTCTTTAGACCAACTACGCAAGGATTATTCAAAATATGCTTTGGATGTTGCCACCATTAATAAAAATCCATTCACTCAATTCTCATTGTGGTTCGATGAAGCAATCTCATCCCAGGTTCATGAGCCAAACGCAATGAATCTTGCCACGGTGTCATCAGATGGAAGGCCAGCCAGCCGTATCGTATTGCTAAAGGGAATAGAGGCAGAAAAGTTTGTTTTTTACACCAACTACCAAAGCAATAAAGGGAAGAACCTTGAGCATAACCCGGCATGCGCCCTCACCTTTTTCTGGCCAGAATTGGAACGTCAAGTCAGGATTAGCGGAATTGCAGATAGAACTGATATTGAATCATCAGAGAAGTATTTTCAAAGCCGACCGCGAGCAAGTCAGGTTGGTGCCTGGGCATCGCCACAAGATGCCATCATTGCAGGTAGAGAAATATTAGATCAACGGGTGAATGAGATCGAAAAAAAATTTGAAGGAGTGGAAAAACTTCCCAAACCGAAACAGTGGGGCGGCTATTCCGTTGATCCTTACGAAATAGAATTCTGGCAAGGAAGACCAAACCGATTGCATGATCGGATACTTTTTACGAAAGTGGATAACAACTGGCAGATACACCGCCTCGCCCCTTAATTAAACTCAGATCAGATCAAAAAGATTTTTTGCACCAATATTTCTGCTCACAGTAAAGCCTTCACCATACTTCGCTCCTATTCCATAACCAAGTTCTTGCCCACGCGAATCAATTAATTTCATGAAACCGGGATTTGAAATGAAAGTTTCAGGCTCCTTACTGGTTGGATCATAAAATTGTGATTTAAATGCTCGGAGCGATTCCATTTTTATTTCCCAGAAGTCTGAAACATCCACTACCAAATCAGGTTGGATGTACTGACTTTGAATGAAGTGATAAACTGCTTTCGGTCGCCAGGCTTTTTGTTGAGTACCATTAAAAGTCGTTTCAATTTTAATAAGCCCAGAAAGAAATACAGAATCTTCGACCAACTCAGAAGCACGACCATGATCAGGATGACGATCATGAATCGCATTAGTCAAAATAATGTCAGGCTGATATTTTCGGATAGCCTGAACGACTTTCAGTTTTTCTTCTTCTGATTTTTGAAAAAATCCATCTCGCAATCCTAGATTCTCGCGTATAGAAACTTTCAAAATCTTTCCAGCTTCCGCGGCTTCCTTCTCTCTGATCTCTGGTGTACCTCGCGTTCCAAGTTCACCTTTGGTCAAGTCAACAACCCCAACTCTGTATCCAAGTGAAACGTGCTTCACTATTGTTCCACCACAACTTATCTCTGCATCATCAGGATGTGCAGCTAAAACGAGAATATCAAGTTTCATGAGGTGTGTTAGTGAACAGATTCAACTTCTTTTGCCGCAAGGAATTTTTCCGCATCCAATGCACCCATACAGCCAGTTCCTGCAGCGGTTATGGCTTGGCGATATGTACGATCTGCAACATCACCAACCGCGAATACCCCTTCTACATTTGTGAATGTCGTTCCTGGTTTTACGACAACGTAGCCAGACTCATCCATGTCCAATTGCCCCTTAAATATTTCTGTGTTTGGTTTATGGCCAATCGCTAAGAAAAATCCTTGAACAGGTATTTCCTTAGTTTCTCCAGTCATATTATTTTTAATTCTAACACCATTCACAATCGATCCATCTCCAAGAACTTCCTCCGTTTCTGTGTTCCAATGGATTTCAATATTAGGTGTGTTTAAAACCCTGCTTTGCATGATCTTGGAAGCGCGCATTTCATTTCTGCGAACGATCAAATGCACCTTTGTGCATAGCTTAGAGAGATAAGTAGCCTCTTCTGCTGCCGAATCTCCTGCACCAACAACAGCCACTTCTTTTCCACGATAAAAGTATCCATCACAAACGGCACAGGCAGACACACCATTGTTCGCATATTTCTGTTCGGACGGTAGCCCAAGATATTTTGCACTTGCTCCAGTTGCAACAATCACTGACTCTGCTTCGATTGTTTTACTTTCATCAGCAACAACTTTGAACGGATAACTTGCAAAGACAACAGATGTGATTTGGCTGTAATAAATTTTAGTTCCAAATCGCTCCGCTTGCTGTTGAAGATCCATCATCATCTGAGAACCATTTATCCCTTGAGGATAGCCAGGAAAATTCTCTACATCATTAGTAGTAGTGAGTTGGCCACCTGGCTGGCCGCCTGTGTAAAGAACTGGATTCAAACCAGCCCGAGCCGCATAAATCGCTGCTGTGTACCCTGCGGGGCCTGAACCAATAATTAAAACTTTTACTTTTTCATTCATATAGCTTACAACATAAATCGGACAAAAAAAGGTCTCAATTTGGTTGAGACCTTTCTATTTTTTCAAAAAATCAAATCATCGTTAACCAAGATAAGGCTTCAATGCCTTGCTTCTGCTGGTGTGGCGAAGCCTGCGAATCGCCTTCTCTTTAATCTGACGAACGCGTTCGCGGGTAAGGCTGAATTTTTCACCTATCTCTTCAAGCGTCATGGCATGCTCACCATTCAAACCGAAATACAAAGTGATCACATCAGCTTCCCTCTGAGTCAGAGTTGAAAGCGCACGCTGAACTTCTCTGCGAAGTGAATCCGTCATCAAACCTGAATCAGGAGTTTCTTCACTATCGTTTTCTAATACATCCAACAAACTATTTTCCTCGCCTTGAACAAATGGAGCATCCATCGAAACGTGACGGCCAGAAATCTTCATTGTGTCAACAACTTCTGCGGTTGTTACTTCAAGCACTTCTGCAAGTTCTTCAGGTGAAGGCTCGCGTTCGTACTTCTGTTCAAGTTCAGAGAATGTTTTTGAAATCTTATTCAAAGAACCAACCCGATTCAATGGCAAGCGAACTATACGAGATTGTTCTGCCAACGCCTGAAGAATCGATTGACGAATCCACCAAACTGCGTAAGAAATGAATTTAAAACCGCGCGTCTCATCGAAACGTTGAGCAGCTTTGATCAAACCAAGATTTCCTTCGTTGATCAAATCACCTAATGAAAGTCCCTGGTTCTGATATTGCTTGGCAACGGAAACTACGAAACGCAAATTCGCTTTCGTTAGTTTCTCCAATGCAATCTGATCACCTTCTTTGATTCGCTTTGCCAACTCCACTTCCTCATCCGGAGTCAACAAATCCACTTTACCGATCTCCTGAAGATATTTGTCAAGGGACTGGCTTTCGCGGTTAGTGATCTGCTTACTTATTTTTAATTGTCTCATTTGACTTGGATCATTTATTCAAACACGTAAAAATCAATAATTAGTTCCAAAAATCATCACCAATTAGCTGGCTTGGGCTTCCTCTTTTTTAGGAGGCTTTGGCAACAGCACTTTTCTTGAGAGCCTGAATTTACCTGTTTTTTTATCAACTTCGATCAATTTTACTTTTACTTCTTCGCCAACGGTGAGAACTCCGTCCATGGTTTCGAGACGCTCCCATTTGATTTCAGAAATATGGAGCAATCCATCTTTGCCCGGCATAAACTCAACAAATGCACCGAAAGGCATGATTGACTTCACGATACCATTGTACACTTCACCTACTTCCGGAACTGCCACGATGGCTTTTACGCGCTTCACAGCCGCATCCATGATCGTTTGATCAGTCGCGAAAATATTTACAAGTCCTTTGTTTCCAACTTCTTCAATAACAATCGTTGCACCGGTCGTTTTCTGGATATCCTGAACAACTTTGCCCCCGGGACCAATTACCGCACCAATCAAGTCTTTGTCTATAGTGATCGTAACTGCACGAGGAGCATGAGGTTTGAAGTCAGCTTTCGGCTGTGCCAGTGTTTTCTTCATCTCGTTAAGGATGTGAGCACGGCCTTCTTTAGCTTGATTCAATGCTTCTGCAAGAACTTCGTAAGTCAAACCATCTACTTTTAAATCCATTTGGCAAGCGGTGATACCGGCCTCAGTGCCCGTCACTTTAAAGTCCATGTCTCCCAAATGATCTTCATCACCAAGGATGTCCGACAAAATCACATACTTTTTTGTAGAACTATCTGAAAGCATACCCATTGCTATTCCGGAAACAGGAGCTTTGATTTGAATACCTGCATCCATCAATGCCAACGAACCTGCACAAACTGTCGCCATCGATGAAGAACCATTTGATTCCAAAATATCAGAAACCAAGCGAATGGTGTATGGTGATTCAGCTAGGTTGGGTAGCACTTGTTTCAACGCGCGCATAGCCAAATTTCCGTGACCAACTTCTCTTCGACCAGGGCCACGGTTTGGCTTTACTTCGCCCGTAGAAAATCCTGGGAAGTTATAGTGCAAAATAAATTTATTGGTACCATCAAACATTGCACCATCGATCAATTGCTCGTCAAGCTTTGTTCCGAGGGTTGCTGTAGTTAATGACTGAGTCTCTCCACGCGTGAAAATGGCTGAACCATGTGCTGAAGGAAGATAATCTACTTCAGTCCAAATCGGGCGAATCTCATTTGGCTTGCGACCATCCAATCTCACCTTCTCGTTGATTGCCAAATCGCGACATGCCTTCTTTTGAATTTCCTTGTAATATTTCTTTACAAGATCAACTCGCTCCGGAGCAGTATCTTCCGGAAGCGTTGCCTTATAATCGTCAATGATTTTAGAAAACAACTCTGAACGATCGTGTTTGCTCGTCAACTGTTTCTTCGCCACTTCATAAACTTTGTCGTACAATGTCTTGTACAACTCATCGCGAAGTGTTTCATCTTTCAACTCATGTTCGTACTTGCGCTTCTCCGTTTTGTTAACCGCTTTGGTCAATTCGATTTGAAGCTCACATTGAGTTTTAATTGCAGCATGAGCGACTTTCAAAGCTTCAAGCATATCGGCTTCACTGATTTCTTTTGCTTCGCCTTCCACCATTAAAATATTATCGATGGATGCAGCGACAATAAAATCCAAATCAGCTTTCTCTTTTTGCTCTAATGTTGGATTGATAATATATTGGCCATCAACACGCACGACACGTACTTCCGAAATCGGGCCTTGGAAAGGAATATCCGAAACCGAAAGTGCAGCAGAGGCAGCAAATGCAGCCAGCGCATCAGGCAACGCGTTGTGATCACCCGAAATTAAAGAAATTGCCACCTGAGTCTCTGCATGATAATCATCGGGAAAAAGTGGGCGTATGGCGCGATCAACCAGGCGGCTGATCAACACTTCATAATCCGAAAGCTTGCTTTCGCGTTTCAAAAAGCCGCCCGGGATTTTTCCTGTGGAAGCAAATTTTTCCTGGTAGTCAACGGAGAGCGGAAGAAAGTCCGTTCCGGGCTTGTGCTCAACCGCGGCAACCACCGTAGCGAGCAACATGGTGTTGCCCATTCTCAAAACAACAGATCCATCTGCCTGTCGGGCAAGTTTACCGGTTTCAATAGTTATTTCCCTGCCATCAGGAAGTTTACAAGATTTTGTAATCACTGTGGGTTTCATAAATGAAATATCAGGGCAGTATGCCCTTGTTTAAAAGCGAAAAGGGAACCAAGTTGAATCGGTTCCCTCCCAGCTTATGTGAATGTTTATTTTCTAAGATCTAAGTCAGTCAACACTGCCCGATATCTGGTAATATTGGTGCGTTGAAGGTAGTTGAGGAGTTTCTTTCTTTTACCCACCAGTTTTAAAAGACCTTGCTGGGTTGAAAAATCCTTCTTGTTTACTTTCAAATGCTCAGTTAGGTGGTTGATGCGGTGGGTAAAAAGAGCCACCTGCGACTCTGGAGAACCTGTATCGGTCTTCTTCTTTCCAAAGCCATGCTTGCTGAACAAATCCTGTTTTTTAACTGCGGTTAAGTACATCTGCTTTTAATTTGTCTTTACACTTAATATTGGCCGCAAAAATAGGCAAATCTCCTTAATTCACAAATTTATACTGATTTCGTTTTTAAGGAAATCCATTTAGGTAAGCGTTGCTTTAGCCTATCCAGGATAACATTGTAGAAATCACCATCGAATAAGCGCGCGTCAGCACGGGCCTGGCGAAGAAAAATAAATCCAATCGCAAATAAAATTAAGTTCGGAGCCCACATACCTACCAACATCGGAACAGTTTCCTGCCGTGCCCACTTCTCTCCGATCAGGCTCAACACATAAAATACAATAAAGAAAAAGATAGATGCCAAAACAGGAAACCCAAGCCCTCCTTTTTTTATGATCGCACCGAGGGGGGCTCCGATCAAAAACATAGCAATGCATGCAATGGAGTTAGCCATGATCTTATGCCATTGAATCTCGAATACACGATATTCATAACGATAGCTTTCAATGCTCGTATTATAGTTCTGAAGTTGGCTCTTAACCATTCTCGCCTTGCTAAGAGCGGCAGTGATATTATTCTTTGTAAATGGCTTTGAGTAAATACTATCAGATGCCTTTAACATTTTTTCAGTCACGTGTTTAGGTACACGAACCTTTATGCCTGAATAGGTCATTGGAACATTTTGATTGAATGTGGCAACCGGTGGGGAAGCCCTCAGACTATCCCGTCTATTCCGTTCAAGCTTATTGCGTTCTCGAACAATCGAATCACGAGTTTGTCGATACAAGGCCAAATCCTTAGACAGCGGAATTGTGTCTTTCTTATGATGAAAATTAAAAAGTACATTTTGGCTAAAGTTGATTCCAATTTGTTGTTCGTTTATAAGTCGCCTTACCGAATCCATATCCGCTACAAGCTCACTCATATTGCGCATAATCCGGTTGCTGGCAAACCATTTCTTATCGGTGCGATTAAAACCAAAAGACGACAGATCAAGTACAATTTGTGTTTTGTCAAATTTGGTCTTATTAAAAGTATCGTCATTATTGGCCTGCCCCGCCATAGCCTGATTGGCGCCTTCCTCATAATTGTAACCTCTGAACAATTCCAATTTCAAATATTGATTGTTCATAACTGTGTACATTTTTCCTGAATCGGCAACGGTCACTTCTTTGTTACCATTTCTGCCTCGATGATCATAGATGATAACATCTTTAAGAGTAATTGCATCCGGAAATTTTTTGGAAACTTTGATGCTGATATCGGGAATGCCATTGTAAAAATATCCTTCACGTAAATCAAGCGCTGGTTTTTTTTGCTTAATGTCGTAAAGCAGACTGTATGCTTCGAGTGATGAGCGTGGCACCAAATAGTTATTTGCCAAAAATGCAAAAAAGGTAATGAGAATTGTGAACCAGAAAATTGGTTTCAGACTTCGTGTTAACGAAATTCCCAAACTTTTAACGGCAGTGATTTCAAAGTGCTCACCCAAATTTCCATAAGTAATCAGGGAGGAAAGCAAAACTGCAAGAGGAAGAGCAAAGGATGTAATGGTTAACGCAAAATAGAACAAAAGTGTAAATAAGGTGCCGATGTCCAAGCCCTTGCCAATGATGTCGTCAAAATACATCAACATCTGACGAAGCAATAAAATAAATACTACAACCAGAAACGTAAGGATAAACGGTCCAATAGAGGATGAGAGAATGAGCTTATCTATTTTCTTGATCACAGGCCAAAGTTACTTGCAATTTGCAGGCCACAAAAACTTCTGATATTCGATGAGTCATAAATCCTGAATAAGCTTTCTGGGTTTTCACCAACAGAATTTGCCTGGACACATCACTTTAAACAAAAAAAGCAGCCACTTTTGGACTGCTTTGTAGCGAGGAGCAGATTTGAACTGCCGACCTTCGGGTTATGAATCCGATGCTCTAACCAACTGAGCTACCTCGCCATGAAAATGGAGCGCAAACTTACAAACTTTTCCATTTCCGCCATGAAAAAAATTTCTTGAGGAATATTTTTTTGTTGTTGATCAAAATCCTCCTAAATTATCCACTGATAAGAAAACGATGGCGACCGCGACAACCAAAAGCTTGTTTACAGCAGATTACGAAGTTCACGCTTCTATTAAAATGCTTTATCCTTATATTCAATCAGCAAGTGGGCTTTCCGAATGGTTTGCTGACGATGTTTCCATCAGTCCGGAAAAGGTATTCACTTTCACATGGGATAATGAGCAACACAAGGCTGTACTCGCTTCACATCGCACCAATCACTTTGCTAAGTTTGAGTATTTGCCTGAGACGAAGGAAGACGAAAAGGATCCCTCCTATTTTGAACTTCGATTGGAAATGAACGAACTCACGCAAACTACTTTCCTGAAGGTCATGGACTATTCTGATTTTGAAGACATGGACGAACTTCAGGATCTGTGGGATGGCCTTGTTGAAAATCTTAGAAAAGTAGTGGGCGGCTGATTTGCCTCGACTTTCTTACTCTCCTATCTTTCGACCGAAATGCAATCTCTTCAAGTTTGAGACGCATTGAATTTTTAAAACATTTCAAAATGCTACCAACTATTAATCCTACCGAAACAAATTCCTGGACACGGCTCACCGCACAATTTATGAACATGCAAGCAATTCACATGCGCGAGTTGTTCCATGATCCCCAGCGCTTTCAAAAATTCACGATTCAATTTGAAGATATATTGGTTGACTATTCTAAAAACTTAATTACAGAAGATGTCATTAAAGATCTGATTGCTCTAGCGAATGACACCGAACTGAAGGATTCTATCCACGCAATGTTTTCAGGCGATCGCATTAATCAAACAGAAAGAAGATCGGTGTTACACATCGCCTTGCGTAACCGTTCCAATCAGTCAATAATAGCTGACGGAAAAGATGTGATGCCAGAAGTGAATAAAGTTCTTGATCAGATCAAAAATTTCTCAAATGACTTATTGAGTGGCCAATGGAAAGGTTATTCAGGCAAATCGATCACGGATATTGTGAACATTGGAATTGGAGGTTCTGATCTTGGACCACTGATGGTAACAGAAGCACTTAAGCCTTATCACAAAAATATAAAACCTCACTTCGTTTCAAATGTGGATGGAACTCACCTTGCCGAAACAGTAAAACATCTGAATCCTGAAACAACTGTGTTCATTGTGGCAAGCAAGACTTTCACTACACAGGAAACAATGACCAATGCTGACTCCGCAAAGAAGTGGTTTCTAGAAAGGACAAATGATAAAGGAGACGTTGCAAAACATTTCGTGGCAGTTTCAACAAATTCAAAAGCAGTGAAAGAATTTGGAATAGCCGTAGAGAACATGTTTGTATTTTGGGATTGGGTGGGCGGTCGTTACTCCTTGTGGTCATCAATAGGCTTGTCGATTGCCTGCACAATTGGTTATGACAATTTCATTCATCTTCTGGAGGGTGCGCATGCAATGGACAATCATTTCAAATCAGAACCATTTGAAAAAAATATTCCAGTGATTCTTGCGCTACTGGGAATCTGGTACGTGAACTTCTTTGATGCATCCAGTGAGGCCATCCTTCCTTATGATCAATATATGCATCGCTTTGCTGCCTACTTCCAGCAAGGAAACATGGAGAGCAATGGCAAGTCGGTTGATCGTAGCGGGCAGCCAGTTCAGTACCAAACCGGCCCGGTGATTTGGGGAGAGCCAGGAACAAACGGTCAACACGCATTTTATCAACTCATTCATCAAGGAACAAAAATGATTCCGTGTGACTTCATTGCGCCAGCTATAAGTCAAAACCCTGTGGCTGATCATCACCAAAAACTTCTCTCGAATTTCTTTGCTCAAACCGAAGCATTAATGGCCGGAAAGACTATTGAGGAAGTTGAAAAGGAGTTGAATGCCGCTGGTCTCTCCGATGAAGAGATTGAGTTTCAAGCACCGTTCAGAGTATTCAATGGAAACAAACCAACTAACTCTATCCTTTTCAAAAAATTAACGCCAAGAACTCTCGGCTCGCTTATCGCCATGTATGAGCACAAGATTTTTGTTCAGGGTGTGGTCTGGAATATCTTCAGCTTTGATCAATGGGGAGTGGAACTTGGGAAAGTACTGGCAAAAAAAATCCTACCCGAACTCAACTCACCGGAAGAAATTTCGTCTCACGACTCCTCTACCAACGGACTCATCAATTATTTCAAACGATTGAATAAAGAAGCGTGATATAATAAACCGCATATTCTATTGCGCAGTAATTTTGTTCCTTTATTTTTGGCGACCTTTTTTAACGAATGGAAAATAAGATTTCGAAAATTGGCGTGTTCACTTCGGGCGGAGATGCTCCAGGAATGAACGCAGCCATCCGGGCAGTGGTGCGCGCAGCCATCTACTACAAGCGCGAAGTCTATGGCATCACTCAAGGCTATGAAGGGATGATTGCCGGAGACATCGTGAAACTTGGTGCACGATCGGTTGGAAATATTATTCAACGTGGAGGCACGATTTTGAAATCGGCCCGCAGCACTGAGTTCCGCACGAAGGAAGGAAGAAAAAAAGCATTCGATAATTTAAAGAAGAACGGAATCGATTCTCTCGTGGCCATTGGTGGCGATGGCACATTCACAGGGCTTCATATCTTTTTTGAAGAATATGGCGTGCCTTCGATTTGCATTCCTGGAACAATTGATAACGACTTGGCCGGCACTGATTACACAATCGGTTATGATACGGCAACAAATACCGCAGTAGATGCGATCGATAAAATTCGTGACACAGCAATTTCTCACAATCGGCTATTCTTCATTGAAGTAATGGGAAGAAATTCCGGATACATCGCTATCAACAGCGGTATTGCGGGAGGTGCAGTTGCATGCATCATTCCAGAAGATACCATGTCAATTGAAGAACTCTTTGCAAAACTGGATGAAGGTGGAAAGACAAACAAAAAGTCAAGTCTCGTAGTTGTAGCAGAGGGCTCCAAGATCGGAAACGCTATGGAACTTGCCAGGAAATTTGCTGAACGTAACAACTACTTCGATATCAAAGTAACTATTCTCGGGCATCTGCAGCGCGGTGGAAATCCAACTTATTTCGACCGCGTGCTTGCCAGCAAAATGGGCGTAGCAGCAGTTGAAGGCTTACTGAATGGAAAGAACGATGTGATGGTTGGCATGCTGAACAATCAGATTGTGTACAACAGTTTCGATATGATCATGAGCCATCGTCACGAAATTGATAATGAATCGCTCCGAATTGCAAAAATCCTATCGATATAAACAATAATTGAGATGAAGGAATTGACGGTCGGCATTGACATCGGTGGTACTAACACAAAGTATGGGATCGTGGATCGCGAAGGAAATGTGTTGCACCAGGGAAATATTCCCACCACCAACTTCAAAGAGTTCCAGGATTATTTTGAAGGAATGGCGACCGCTGTTCGTGAAGGAATGGCGACACTTCCATCGGATACAAAAGTGGTGGGCATAGGTGTGGGAGCTGCAAATGGAAATTACTATACAGGAAATATTGAACGCGCCACCAACTTGCGTTGGAAAGGAGTATTGCCCCTCGCGAAGATGTTCAAAGAAGAATTGGGAATCCCTTGCGTGTTGACTAACGATGCGAATGCTGCTGCCGTTGGCGAAATGATTTATGGCAACGCCAAAGGCATGAAGGACTTTGTGGTGATTACACTTGGCACTGGCTTGGGAAGTGGTTTTGTTTGTAGTGGATTCTTACTGAACGGCCATCACGGAATTGCCGGTGAAGTTGGGCACACTTCTGTGAATCCAGCCGGTAGATATTGCAATTGCGGAAAGCGTGGCTGTCTTGAGACTTATGTATCCGCCACCGGAATCAAAAGAACGGTTTACAAACTATTGGCTGATCATCTTGAACCAAGCGAACTTCGTGGAATCAGTTTTGACAATTTGAATACAAAGATGATCACCGAAGCTGCCCTTCGCGGGGATATTGTTGCCGAAGAAGCATTTGAATACACTGGCCGCATCCTCGGAATGAAATTGGCCGAGACAGTTGTTCATACTGATCCTGAAGCAATTTTCCTTTTTGGTGGTTTAGCACAAGCGGGTGACCTTATCTTCAAACCAACAATCAAACACATGGAGGCTAACTTGATGCCGCTCTTTAGAGGCAAAGTAAAAGTCCTCCCATCGGCTATGCAAAATCAAGCCGCTCCGATCCTTGGCGCAAGTAGTTTGGTATGGGATTATCTTGATAAGGTAAAGTCGAACCTGGAATTGTCGGGCGCACACTGATTCAGCAATTTTAGATTCTTTTAGGCTGTGACAAAGGTCATGGTGTTGGATGACGCCTGTCATTCAATTCGCTATTACAGTTGGATAGCTTTCGTAAGCAAACCAAATCTTAAACCCGCGCCTTATGAAAACCAATTTTGCTACCGTATATGAGTCCATCGGCTACTTGTTCTATGCCGTTTCAAAAAATTGCGATCAGTTTTCGCAAGATGAATTTACCAAACTCGATGAAGTGATTTCCCAAAAGTGGCGTCCTATGTTGGATTGCTCTCACAAGTATCATTTGAATTCAGCGGAGACTGTCCAACTTGATCTGATTGATCATCTTCACACCGCAGTTCGAAAAGCGCACGAATGCCAGATGAGCAGAGAAACTGCATTTGAACATTTCAAAAATTACTACCTGCATCACAATCTCCCATTCAACGAATCAATCAAAGAAACGGTGTTATCCACTTGCAAGTCACTTGGTAAAATATTTTCCGGCACTGATGACCCCGCTAATCGAGCAGACAAGATGCATGAGGTGCGGCAGTTACTCGGGCAGCGGGTAGAACCACCCAAACATTCCATGCTGCACATCAATGCTTAATTATCTGCGATCCATCAGGATCATTCGCAGTTCATTCAGCATCATGGCAGTAGCTCCCCACACGATCTCACTGTCGATCAGAAAATGAGGAGCCAACATTGGGTACATTTTCGCTGCTAAGATTTCCTTCTCGTGAATCGCATCATCACTTATAATTTGAGCAAGACTTCCTTTAAGAATTCGCTCTACTTCTGATTGCTGAGGTATGAATTCAGGAACTGTTTCCAAATAACCGACAATAGGTGCTATCAAAAAATTACTAGGAATCACGAAGAAATCACTGAGTCGTCCAATTACTTTCACACCTGACCTTTGGATTCCCACCTCTTCCTCACCTTCGCGCAAAGCTGTTTCAATTTCAGTTTCATCCTTCTCCTTCTTGCCACCAGGCAAGCTCACTTGTCCGCCATGTGCTCCTAAATAATCAGGCCTCTTGGTCAAGGGAAATTTGACGACCCCGTCTTCTTCATACAACAAAATCAAGACACTTCCTGGTTTTGGCGGAGTCTTGTGTTCAAACTGTGGCCTGATGGGACCAACAGGCGTTGCACGCATTGGTTCATGAGCTAAACTTCCGGGGAGAGGTTTCTGTAAACGATCTGTAAGAAAATCAACAACTGAATTTAACTTCATTTGCATATTTTTGCTAAATCAGAAGTTAAAGCGACATCACCTCGTTCCTGAGATTTCCTAAAAGCGGCACAAGCATTTGCTTTGTCATTGATTTTCAAATAGGCCACTGCCATGTATGAATAAATTTTATCTACGAAAGGATCCATGCCTTCCGTTTGCTTCAACAAACGCAGTGCAGAGTTTGCATCTTCTTTCATCAAATACAAAATCCCCTTGTTGCGATACGCCCACGCATTTTCAGGATCACGGGATATGCTTTCATCAATGTCTTTCTCAGCTTTCTCTGTTTCATTCATTCGCAAATAAATAAAGCCACGGTTGTTTATAAAATAAGCTTGCTTTGGGTCAAGGCGAATGGCTTCGTTCACAAGATTCAAGGCGTCTTTATAGTTTGATCTTTCTGTTTCAATTAAAGCCAGGGTGTTGTAAATGTTGGGTTCGCGATCATTCACCTTTGCAGCCTGATCCAACTCTTCCCTTGCTTTATCAAAATCCTTCAAGTAAAAATTCACAATGGCGTGATTCACTTTCACATCCATATTTTTCGGTTGAATCTGAGCTGCTCTTTCAAACGCAGACAACGCATTTTTGAAATCGCGAAGTTTGGTAAGTGCCAGTCCTTTATTGAAATAGGTAATGAACGTATCTGGTTTTATTGATATCACCTTGTCAAGGTCTTTGATCGTGCTGTAAAATTCCTTCAACTCGTAACTTGCATTTGCTCGATTGAGCAACGTATTCACATCGTCCGGTTTGCAATTCAATGCCTTATCGTAGTTGGCTTTCGCTTCTTCAAATCTGCGCTGAAGAAAATAGACTGTGCCGAGATTATTCCACGCATCGGTGTAGCAAGGTTCAAGACGCACGGCCTCACCATAATAATAAGCGGCCTGATCAAAATTCCGCTCTCTGGTAGCAATGTTTCCTTTGAGCAGAAACTTCTGAAGGCGTGTAGCTTGGTCCTCACAGGAGCAAAAAATTAAGAGAAAAAGAAAAATTGAGTATCTAAAAGCTGGCATACATTCGTTTGCAAAACACAAATTTAATTTTTTATCGCTGCATATTTTGGAAAAATGATTTGAGTTGGATTAATTCGCACAGATTTTACAATGAACAACATTCAAAACATTAACCATCTGCATCATCATGGCGCGACCTTGTGTGGCAGGCTGTTGTTTTGAGTTTATATAAAAAGGAAATTTCAAAAGGCTTGTCACACGTGGCAGGCCTTTTTTATTTGAATTATTATAAGTTAAAGTTATGAATGCACAACAACCGCTACGGCTGGCTATTCAAAAATCCGGACGGCTTCAAGAAGAATCATTAAAACTTTTGAAAGAGAGTGGATTGCACTTCAGCAATGGCAAAGATCAGTTGAAAGCGCAGGCAAATAATTTTCCGCTTGAACTTCTCTTTCTTCGCGATGACGATATCCCACAATATGTAGAAGATAAGGTTGCAGATGCCGGCATTGTCGGTGAAAATGTTTTCGTGGAAAAGCAAAAGAAAAATCAACTGATCCGGAAACTAGACTTTGCGAAATGCCGGTTATCGATTGCAGTTCCCCGCTCCGAAAATTACACTGGAGCGAAGTGGCTGGAAGGAAAAAACATCGCGACCTCCTACCCTAACATAGTAAAAGAATTTTTGAAGCGGAATAATGTCAGTTCAGGCATTCACGAAATCAGTGGTTCGGTGGAAATCGCTCCAGGTATTGGTCTTGCAGATGCCATCTGTGACATCGTGAGTACAGGAAGTACATTGCTAGGCAATGGCTTGAAAGAAGTGGAAGTTGTATTGCAGTCGGAGGCTATTCTTGTGGCTACTCCTCATCTTGAAAAATCAAAACAAGAAATTCTTGACGAACTTTTGTTCCGCATTCAATCTGTGCAAACCGCGAAGAACAACAAGTACATTCTGATGAATTGCCCGAATGAGGCGATTGAAAAAATCACACAAGTAATCCCCGGCATGAAAAGTCCCACCATTATGCCACTGGGCCGACCGGGTTGGTCTTCATTGCATTCCGTTGTAGATGAAAATGACTTTTGGAAAAAGATAAATTTATTGAAATCATTTGGTGCGGAGGGAATTTTAGTAATCCCAATTGAGAAAATGATTGCGTGAAAAAGGTATCAGGCATTTATACATCAGGATTTAGGAAAAAAGAATTTTTGAAAAATGAAATTAATAAAATACCCGTCTTCGATTCAGTGGCCTCAGCTTTGCCAAAGGCCAGCGCTTGAACTCGATTTCCTTGAAAGCTCTGTCAGGAATATTTTGGTGAGAGTAAAGAAATCAGGAGACGCGGCTTTAAAAGAGTTTACTTTTCAATTTGACAAAGTAAAGATTGAAAACCTGCAGGTTTCGCAAACGGAAATCGATGAAGCGATCTCAAAAGTAAGTGACGGATTGAAGTCTGCTATCAAACAAGCTGCCAATAACATTCATAGGTTCCACGAGACACAATTGAAAGACTCTCCAAAAGTTGAGACAATGCCTGGTGTGGAGTGTTGGCGAAAACCTACCGCGATTCAAAAGGTCGGCATCTATATCCCAGGGGGTTCTGCTCCCTTGTTCTCGACTGTGTTAATGCTTGGTGTGCCCGCCAGGATTGCGAAGTGCCAAGAAGTCATTCTATGTTCGCCACCCGATCCAAGTGGAAAGATTAATCCAGCTATTTTATTTGCAGCAGATCTGATAGGCATAAAAAATATATTCAAAGTAGGTGGCGCGCAAGCAATTGCTGCCTTGGCTTATGGAACTGAATCAATACCAGCCGTGAACAAGATATTCGGCCCAGGAAATCAGTTCGTAACAAAGGCAAAGCAAATCGTGAACATGGAAGGCACCGCCATCGATATGCCAGCCGGGCCTTCGGAGGTGATGGTGATTGCTGATGAATCCGCGAATCCTGTTTTCATTACCGCAGATTTGCTTTCACAAGCAGAGCATGGACCGGATAGCCAAGTAGTGCTAGTAACAAATAGCGAGTCATTGGCTTCCCAAGTTTTGAATGAAATTGAAATACAATTGAAAGATTTACCGCGGGCGGATGTTGCCAGACAAGCAATCGAGCAAAGCCTGACCGTTGTTCTTGATCAAAAGGATTTCGTAGCCTTTGCCGATGAATATGCACCTGAGCACCTGATCATCAATACACAAAATGGAGATGACATCGCAACACAAGTTTCAAATGCCGGGTCAATTTTCATTGGTGCCTATTCACCCGAGTCAGTTGGTGATTATGCTTCAGGCACCAACCACACATTGCCAACCAATGGATTTGCAAAGTCTTACAGCGGAGTGTCGCTGGATAGTTTTATGAAATACATCACTGTTCAAAAGCTTTCCAAAGAGGGGCTAAAGAATATTGGGCCAATTATTGAGGCAATGGCAGAGGCGGAACAATTGAAAGCACACGCGAATGCGGTGAGGGTTAGGTATTAAAACATATACGTTGGACTTAGTTGTTGAATGTTGCGACTTAGGAATTGGGGATTGGGAGTCAAGTGGCGGATTTTGATTTTAAAAATTTTGATAAACGTGTATCATGGATTTGAATTTGTTGGTTAGAAAAAATGTATTGGCACTAAAACCTTACTCTTCTGCCCGAGATGAGTTTGAAGGGAAGGCAAGCGTCTTTCTGGATGCAAACGAGAATCCTTATCCGAACAATTACAACCGTTACCCTGATCCACATCAAAAGGAATTGAAAGAAGTCATTTCTAAAATAAAAAAAGTAAATCCAAATCAGATTTTTATTGGCAACGGAAGTGATGAAGCCATTGATTTGCTGTTTCGCGCTTTCTGCGAACCTGGTATCGATAATGTAATCATTCCTGAACCGACTTACGGAATGTACAGCGTGAGTGCTAACATCAATGCGATTGAAATAAAATCTGTGAAGCTGACCTCTGATTTTGATGTGGATATCAATGCAATCTTAAAGGTAGTTGATACGAAAAGTAAACTTATATTCTTGTGCAGCCCAAATAATCCTTCGGGGAATCTTCTTTCGTTTGAGAATATAAAACAGTTAATTCGGAAATTCAAAGGAATTGTTGTTGTCGATGAGGCCTATATTGACTTTGCGAATAGTAAGGGCTTTGTTCCGATACTCAGCCAATATTCAAACCTTGTCATACTACAAACTTTTTCGAAAGCGTGGGGCTTGGCAGGACTTCGGTTAGGATTGTGTTTTGCTTCGGCAGAAATTATTTCGATTCTCAACAAAATAAAACCACCTTATAACATCGGTTCGCACACTCAGCAAATTGCTTTGGAAAAACTGAAAGACATTGATCAAAAAAATAATCAAGTAAAAGCAATCATCAGTGAAAGAATTAAATTAAGCGAAGCACTGACGATCGTCACAAAAGTAGTTCGTATTTATCCTTCCGATGCAAACTTCATTCTTGTAAAAATAAAATCTGCACGAGAAGTTTATCTCGCACTATTGAAAGCAGGCATTGTGGTTCGCGATCGATCAAATGTAGTTTTGTGTAATGATTGTTTGCGTATCACCGTTGGCACTCCCGAAGAGAATTCAAAACTTGCAGAAGCACTGCGCACTTTATGAAAAAAATACTATTCATCGACCGCGATGGAACAATTATTGTCGAGCCATCACACGATCCGCAGATTGATAGCCTGGAGAAACTTCATTTCATCCCAGGTGTATTTACGTGGCTCGGGAAAATTGCAAATGAAACGGACTACGAATTGGTGATGGTAACTAACCAGGATGGCCTTGGTACGCCAAGTTTTCCGGAAGAAACTTTCTGGCCAGTTCAAAATAAGGTAATGGAAACTTTGGCCGGAGAAGAAATTCATTTCAAAGCAGTTCACATCGATCGGTCTTTTCATCATGAAAACAAACCTACGCGCAAACCTGGAATTGAGATGTTGAAGGAGTATCTTGCGGGCTACGATCTGGCAAATTCTTTTGTGATCGGTGACCGGCTCACCGACATTCAAATGGCCAAAAATCTTGGCTGCAAAGGAATTCTTCTAAAAGATAAATCGCTGCAAGAAAAGTTAAAACAAAATGATCTTGAATCCATTTGTGTACTGACTACCGAGTCATGGAAAGAAATTTATTTTAAAGTAATCCCTTGCCGCAAAGCAACGATTGAACGCATAACGAAGGAAACAAAAATAGCCGTTGAGGTTAACCTTGATGAAAGTGTCGATGCAAAGATCCAAACAGGTCTCGGTTTTTTTGACCACATGCTCGAGCAAATTTCCAGGCACGGCAGATTAGGTTTAATCATTGAAACCAAAGGCGACCTTCACATCGATGAACATCACACCATTGAAGACACAGCTCTTACACTTGGGGAAGCATTCCTGAAAGCACTTGGAGACAAACGGGGCATTGAGCGTTACGGATTTTGCTTACCAATGGATGATTGTCTTGCGCAAGTGGCCATTGACTTTGGCGGCCGCCCCTGGTTGGTTTGGGAAGCAGAATTCAAACGGGAAAAAATTGGAGAGATGCCAACCGAAATGTTTTTTCACTTTTTCAAATCATTCAGCGATGCAGCAAAGTGTAATTTAAATATCAAAGCTGAAGGGACAAATGAGCATCACAAGATTGAGGCTATCTTTAAAGCATTTGCCAAAGCGATAAAGATGGCTGTGAGAAAAGAAGGAAATGAATTACCATCAACAAAAGGATCATTGTAGCAATGATAAATATCATTAAATCGCGTTTCATCAATCATCTGCTTTTGCTTACCCAAAAATGAAAGTTGCCGTTATCAAATACAACGCAGGAAATATCAGGTCAGTCGCATTTGCACTGGAAAGATTAAGTATTGATTTTGAAATAACTGATCAGCCGGAGAAGATTAAAAGCGCTGACAAGGTCATATTTCCGGGTGTTGGTGAAGCAAGCTCAACGATGAAATACCTGAATGAAAAAAAAATGAGTCAGCTTATCGTGGGTTTGAAACAACCTGTACTTGGAATTTGTTTAGGAATGCAGTTGATGTGCAAGCATTCGGAAGAAAATGATACTCCATGCTTAGGTATTTTCGATGAGACCGTCAAACAGTTTAAAAGTGATGAATCGCACAAAGTGCCGCACATGGGATGGAATTCGATTGAATTGAAAAACGGGTGGATTAATCCAACCCTTCAAAATAGTTTTATGTATTTCGTTCATAGTTACTATGTGCCGTTGAGCCCGTATTCATCTGCCGTGACGGATTACACATTGATGTTTAGTTCGGCATTAAAAAAAGAAAATTTCTATGCTGTACAGTTTCATCCTGAAAAATCAGCAAGTGCCGGTGAAAAGATTTTGAAAAGTTTTCTTGATATTGCCCGTTAAAAATATGCGGATCATTCCTGCCATCGACATTATTAACGGTAAGTGCGTAAGGCTCACGCAAGGTGACTACGGCAAAATGAAAATCTACCGCGAAGATCCGGTTGATGTTGCCTTGGAGTTTCAAAATGCCGATCTCGAATATTTACATCTTGTAGATTTGGATGGTGCAAAAAAAGGAAAGGTAGTTAACTGGGAAGTGATTGAAGACATTCAAGCCAAAACTGCACTCAGTGTCGATTTTGGAGGAGGAATAAAGACTGATGAAGAAGTGGAACACCTATTAGATCTGGGAATAAATCAGATCAATATTGGAAGCCTGGCCATTAAAAAACCAGAGTTATTTTCCAACTGGCTTCAAAAATATGGGGCCGAAAATTTTATTCTAAGTGCTGATGTGAAGAACGAAAACATCATGATCAACGGGTGGCTGGAATCAGCAAACTATCGGCTCTTTGACCTGGTCGAACAATTTATTGACAAAGGACTGCAGTATCTAACCTGCACTGACATTGGACTAGACGGAATGCTGAAAGGTCCTAACATTCCATTGTATAAAAAATTAAAAGCACGTTTTCCTGATTTGAAAATCAATGCAAGTGGTGGCATCACTTCGGTTGATGATCTTAAAGAACTCAGTTACATTCAAATGCATGGAGCCATCATCGGCAAAGCGATCTACGAAGGGCGCATCAAACTTGAAGATTTAAAAGTGATCTGATGTTGACAAAGCGAATCATTCCCTGCCTCGACATCAAGGATGGCCGAACTGTAAAAGGCGTGAACTTTGTTAACCTTCGCGATGCCGGAGACCCGGTAGAATTAGCTGCGGCTTATGCTGAGCAGGGTGCTGATGAACTGGTTTTTCTTGATATATCTGCCACGAATGAAAAAAGAAAAACACTATCATCGCTGGTGAGAAGGATCGCAGCGAAGATTAATATTCCATTCACTGTGGGTGGTGGCATCATTTCGAAAGAAGATGTAGAACCGCTCCTCGAATCAGGTGCCGACAAAGTTTCAATCAATTCTTCAGCGGTAAAAAATCCAGGTTTGATTGATGAATTGGCAAAATCATTTGGCTCTCAGTTTGTTGTGCTTGCTGTGGATGCGAGAAAGATTGATAACCAGTGGATCATTCACACACACGGTGGAAAAATTCCGACAGAGAAAAAGCTCTTCAGCTGGGCTAAAGAAGGACAAGCCCGGGGGGCGGGGGAAATACTATTCACAAGCATGGATCATGATGGAACGAAAAATGGTTTTGCGTTGGATCCGTTGGAAAAACTGAACAAGCTTTTGCAAATACCAGTCATCGCTTCAGGTGGCGCGGGCAACACGCTTCATTTTGCTGAAGCGTTCTCAATAGGTAAAGCAGACGCTGCGCTGGCGGCAAGCGTATTCCACTTTGGAGAAATAAAAATTCCAGAATTAAAAAGTTTTTTAAAAGACAACAACATTCCCATAAGAATCTAATATGATCAGCATTCAGGAATTGGATTTTAATAAATCGGGCGGCCTCATTCCGTGCATAGTGCAGGATGCAACCAGTAGGTTTGTGCTGATGCTGGGCTTTGTCAATAAGGAAGCCCTCGAAAAAACAATTAGCGAGAAAAAAGTCACATTCTTCAGCCGCACCAAACAACGGCTTTGGACGAAGGGAGAAACATCGGGAAATTTTCTTGAACTCGTTTCTATCGAAAAAGATTGTGATAACGACACTTTACTTATCAAAGCAAACCCGAAAGGAGCAGTGTGCCATTTAGGAACAGACACCTGCTTCGGAGAGAAAAATGAAATTAAAGGATTAGAGTTTCTTGAAAAGACAATTCAAAGCAGGAAGAAAAATCCCAAAGAAGGATCTTACACAAACAAACTTCTCGATTCGGGCATTAACAAAGTCGCACAGAAAGTTGGGGAAGAAGCGGTGGAACTTGTGATCGAAGCTAAGGACAACGACAAAGAAAAATTTCTTGGCGAAGCCGCTGACTTAATGTATCATTACCTTGTATTACTTGCTGCTAAAAATCACTCCCTTGAAGATGTGATTCAGGTTCTAAAAAAAAGACATCAGTAGTTTTAAAAGATTGCTCCCGCAATGGTTGCCGTCATCATCGTAGCAAGCGAGGCAGCCAGCATTGCTCTCACCCCTAATTTAGACAAGTCGCCTTGACGACCCGGTGCCATTCCACCGATCCCTCCAATTTGGATCGCAATCGAACTAAAGTTGGCGAAGCCGCACAACGCATAAGTTGCAATGCGGATGGATTTGGCATCAAGGGATCCGGCCAGTTTCATTTTTGAAAGATCAACGTAAGCAACGAATTCATTTACTACCATTTTTTGTCCTAACAAACTTCCAACTTGTAGTGTCTGATCCCATGACACACCCATCGCGAAAGCAAACAGGCGAAAGACCTGGCCTAAAATGTACTGGAGAGAGAATCCATTAAACGCCCCGCTCGTACTTTCTCTCACAAATTGATTGAGCCCGGTAAATGCTCCACCAAAAGTGATCTCTCCAACAAAATCAATCAGTATCCAATTCACTGCATAAATAATAGCGATGAACGCGATCAACATACCACCTATATTCAGAGCGAGTTTCAAACCATCAGCCGCACCGGTAGCCAACGCATCAACAAGGTTCACACCGATTTGCTCTTTGTTTACTTTCAATGAAGTGTCAATCCTTTCAGGTTCGCTTTGCGGATATAATATTTTTGAAAGCACGATTGCAGCTGGCGCGTTCATGATGGATGCACAAAGTAAATAAGTTGCAAAAAGTGTTTTCTCTTGAAGGCTAGCGCCACCGAGCAAACCCACATACGTGGCGAGTACACTTCCGGCAATGGTCGCCATCCCTCCCACCATCAAACAAAATAATTCCGATTGTGTCATCTTCGCAATGAACGGTCGCACCAGCAAGGGCGCTTCCGTTTGTCCCATAAAAATATTGGCGGCTGCAGAAAGACTTTCCGCACCTGACAAGCGCATCGACTTGGTCATAAGCCACGCAAAACCAAAAACGATTTTCTGAAGAATACCCAAATAATAGAGCCCTGCCGTTACGGCTGAGAAAAAAATCACTGTTGGCAATGCTTGAGTAGCAAAGATGAATCCGAGGTTGGACTGATCATCTGCGAGAGAACCAAACACGAACTTGGAACCTTCACGCGCAAAGCTGAGGAAGATCACAAACTTCTCGCTCACAAATTCAAAACCACTGCGCACAAAACCAATTTTGGCAATGGCAAGACCAATGATAATTTGAAAAAGAAGCCCGATTCCCACCAGTCGCCAGTCAATCTTTTTGCGATTGCCTGAAAGCAGAAATGCGATGAATGTGATAAAGGTCAATCCCAACAAGCCGCGCAGATAATCCATTTGAATCAGGTTTCGATTTTGGTAGTCGGCAAATTAAAGGAGAATTATTGCATTGACAACTCTAAATTTTCCAGGTTAATGAGAAAATTTGAATCGAAGGTATTTAATCTTCTCCCCTTCAGCTGCAAACATTTCTTCATAGCGGGTTTTAATATCATAGCACTCTTCCCGAAGATCGGAAGAATACAAATCATAAGTGAATTTTAAATCGACAACATCACTATGCTGGGCAAGTTCTTCTAACGTATAATCAAACAAACCAGTGTTATCCGTTTTGAAACGAAACCAACCATCTTGTTTCAAAATATGTTTAAACATATTCAGAAATCTCGGGCTCGTAAGTCTCCGTTTAATATCGCGCTTGCGCGGACGCGGGTCTGGAAACGTGAGCCAGATTTCATCAATTTCACCGGGCTCAAAGAATGCTTCAATATTCAAAATCTGAGTGCGCAGAAAGCAAACATTCTTCAAACCATCTTCAAAAGCCCAAGTGCTTCCTTTCCAAAGTCGATCGCCTTTCAAATCAACACCCACAAAGTTCTGATGCGGAAATTTTCTGGCAAGGCCTACAGAATATTCTCCGCGGCCACATGCCAACTCAACTGTCATCGGGTTTTGGTTTTTGAAATAAGATTCTTTCCATTTGCCCTTGATCTGTAGATACAATTCTTTCCCCGGCTCTATCACATTCTCTCGGCCTGCATTGATTTCAAAACGCTTTAGCTTGCTCTTCATTCTCGGTACT
>CAZECP010000007.1:26573-85375 GCA_964510765.1 uncultured Ohtaekwangia sp.
CTTCTTATAATTCGTTTATTTCGGCAACTACGAATGTGCTGCCTCCGATGAAGATCATGTCACTCGTTGAAGCGTTCTGTTTGGCCTTCAGGATGGCTTCATTTACATCGGATATCACTTCACCTTGCAAGCTAAACTGTGAAGCCAATGCCTTCAATTCTTCCGCTGCCATTGCTCTCGGAATTTTGGCTTGACAAAAATAGTAGTGCGCTTCAACCGGCAACAATTTTAATATTTTTTGAATGTCTTTGTCTTTTACCATGCCAAGAACAATATGAAGCCTTCCAAATTTTTGTTTTTGAATTTGCTTGAGTATCTCACGGATACCTGCTTCATTATGACCCGTGTCGCAGATGATCAATGGCCATGTACCCAACTTTTGCCAGCGACCTTTCAAGCCTGTGAGTTCTGTTACGTGCATCAATCCCTTTGCAATATTTTCATCCGAGATGACAAAATATTTTTGATGGTCAACTTCTAATTTCTTCAATTCATTCACAACCGCCAGAACACCAGCAAGATTTTTTTGTTGATAATCACCTTTCAGATCTAATTCATAGACTGATTTTTCAGAATCTGAACTCACTTCAAATTCGCCATCACCCAGGGGTTTCACAACAAACTTATCTGATGCAAAAGTTAATGAACTGCCAATTGATTTTGCTTTCTCTTCAAACACTAAATCAACTTCTAATTGACGCTCGCTCACAATCGTTGGAACTTTGGGCTTGATGATGCCTGCTTTCTCTGCTGCAATTTTCGGAAGAGTATCGCCCAACAAATCCATGTGATCCCAACTTATATTGGTAATCAATGAAACCAATGGAGTGATCACATTCGTGGAGTCAAGCCTTCCGCCAAGGCCAACCTCAATCACAGCCACATCCACCTGCTGTTCAACAAAATATTCAAATGCCATCGCCACTGTGGTTTCAAAAAAAGAGGGTTTAATCATCTCGAGCGTTGGCTTCACACGGTTTACAAAATCAATCACAAACTTCTGGGACACAGGAACTCCATTGATCCTGATCCGCTCCGTGAAATCTTTGAGATGCGGTGACGTATAAAGCCCAGTGCGATAGCCTGCCGATTGCAAAATGGCAGCGATCATGTGTGAGCTGCTGCCCTTGCCATTGGTGCCGGCCACGTGAATGGATTTGAATTTGTTTTCCGGATTGCCGAGCGCATTACAAAGGGCAACAGTGTTGGAAAGGTCAGGTTTATAGGCTACCGCACCCACGCGCTGAAACATGGGCAGGCTTTGATATAAATAATCTAAGACTTGTTGATACGACTCCATTTCAAGCGCGAAAATAGAGTGAAATGTCTTCAAAAAAAATGCAGGCCTGATCTCTCAAACCTGCACATTACAACGCACTTACCCTAAACTAATCTTCTTCTTTTTGATCCTTGCGGTCTTTGCCATCTCTCCCTCCTCTTCTTTCCCGCCATTTCTTCCGATTTTCCTGGTGAAATTTTTTCAACTTCTCCAATTGCTCAGACCGTAGAACTGTCTGCAACTTCACCTCAAGGGAATCAATAACCTTCTGAGTGTCTTCACGACTGTGAGATTGTATCGCATCGATCTTGCTCATTGTCTCTTCAAGGATAGGCTTCATCGCTTTCGCCTGAGCAGAGTCTGCTTCTACCATGCGAATCAGTTTTTTAGCAAAGCCCTGGCGTGCGCCTCTTGGCATTTCCCCTCGCGGCCCCGGCCCGGCATAATGCTTGCGTGCGTAGAAGCCACTTCCCAAAACGCCAATCAGTATGCCGATAAGCAGTGTCCCCAAAACAATCAAAATCGTCTTTCGTCTTTCCGTTGTCATTCTATCTTAATTTTTTATCGAAACATTTTACAAACTTAATTACTCAATTCGCTGTACAAGTCAACATTCTCAATCAGGTCGGTAGAAGTTTGGTCTTCAAAGCCGAGTACTGACTTCAGTGTGAGTTGATCTGAGAAAATGATATTCAACACAATCAATGCAATCACAACTCCCACTGCCGCCAATTGATATTTCTTGAAGAAGAAAAATATCTGATAATCGATTTCCTTCTTCATGTTCTTGATTCTATTCACGATGCGTTCGGCAAAAAAGGGTCCGAAAGAATCCGGTTCCTGACGAAGCAACATCTGGCGAAGCCGTTCATATTGCTGAGAATATTTTTTCAACTGATGATCGTTCTCAATCATCGTCATCAGCAATTGCCTTTCTTCATTGGAAAGTTTGTTGTCCAATGATTTGATCAGCAGTTCATCTTTTTTCTCCATATCCATATCTAAACCTTTAGATGTTTCGATAAACTTGTTCTCAATTTCTGTTGCGCCCTGGCCAACCGTGATAACACAGTTCCCAATGGCACGTTCAATATTTTTGATGTTTCCTCGGTTGTATAGCCTTCAATCAAACGAAGCGAAACCACCGCCTGAAAGTCAGGGTCGAGTTTGTTCAGTTCATAGGACAGCAATTCGCGCAAATCTCTTTTGTCATCTTCGGCTGCAACATGCCCGCCTTCTTCATCTGACCCAAATACCGACCATTTTCTCTTTCTTTTCTTCAATTCATTCAGCGAAAGATTGATCGCTATGCGTGTCAGGTACGTTCCCACCGAAGAATCTCCGCGAAAGTTTCTAAGAGATTCATAGAACCGGATAAAAACTTCCTGTCCTACATCTTCCGCTTCAGCCGTTGAACCTAACATCGACCTCGTAACTCCTGCCACCTTGCCTTCATGCCGCTGCACCAATTCTTTGAAAGCCGCCAAGTCGCCTGCTTTCGATTTCTCAACTAAGACTTCTTCCGACTCCATTTCAAAAGTTACTTATTTTTCAGGCGATTTGGTGGTTAGACAGCAGAACTTATTAGATTATTCCCAAAGATTGGAATTTTCTTTACTCATAAAGTTTTAACGAACTTCGGGAATAGATCAACAACCAAATACATCTAACTGCAAGAATCGAATCATCTTGTATGCAACATTAAACCATACACCAATATGAAAACAAAACCCATCAGTCTGGCTGTCATCGGAATCATCTTTGCACTCTCATCATTTGCACAAAGTCAGGCCGATATTGACGCGAAGGTGGAAAAGTTTTTGAAGAACCATAAAAATGAATGGCACGATTTGAATGTGCCGTTTGTGGATGGCCAAACCTTGCACGACATTATCGTGAAGCACGACTACAAATCGGCATTGGAGATTGGAACATCCACAGGCCATTCTACCATCTGGATCGCGTGGGCCATGAGCAAAACTGGCGGAAAGGTGACCACGGTTGAACTCAACGAAAAGAGACAGAAGGAAGCGATTAAGAATCTCACCGAAGCCGGGTTGATTCAATTTGTCGATTCGCGCCTTGGTAATGCACACGAAATTGTAAAACAACTTCCGGGGCCGTTTGACTTTGTGTTCTCCGATGCAGACAAAGATTGGTACAAGCAATATTTCCTTGACGTAACCCCCAAACTAAAACAAGGCGGCTGTTTCACTGCCCATAACGTAATTGATGGAAATACCCCAACCGATTACAACGAGTTCGTTCAAAAGAATACGGCATTTGAAACTACGATTGACCGCAAGAGCCGTGCGGGAATTATGATAAGTTACAAAAAATGATACCGCTGCTGGATAATAGATACTGTGTACCGGATGCTAGTGAGGAATCCATGTAAAGCGTCCTTGAATTTTGTGCCAATAATCCCTTACTTGCAACAAAAAATTTTAACGCGTGGTTTGGTTTCGCGAATGGGGATGGCAGCATACAGTTAGCGCCATTTTATTTATTGTTTTGTATGGGGCATTTGTTGTGCGCATGGTGCGCATAGGGAGAGTATTGAATACTCCGTTTTACAATATATTTTTTAAACTCCTGCTTCGCACCACCTTCTTCGCGTTGCTTTTAGCTGCTATTCTCGGGCCTTCATTCGGGGATTCAAAAAGGGAAGTCAAATCGGTTGGGAAAGATATCATGCTCTGCGTGGATTTATCAAAATCGATGGATGCGCAAGATATTCAACCCACGCGGCTGGAAAAAGTGAAGTTTGAAATGAAGCGCATCGTGGAAGCATTCAATTCTGACCGGGTGGGTGTAATCATTTTTTCTTCAGAAGCTTTCATGCAATGTCCACTTACCTACGATCAGAATGCATTAAATCTCTTTATCGAGACAATGAACTCAAGTCTTGTTCCATCTAACGGAACCGATTTTGGCCCCGCGTTGCGAATGGCACTGGATAAATTGGAAAACCAGGAAGGACCAAGTACTCAACAAAAATCGAAAGTCATCGTTTTGATTAGTGATGGTGAAGATTTTGGAGAAGAAACCAATGAAATCACAAAAGAAATTGAAGACAAGGGGATCAAATTGTTTACACTTGGCGTTGGTACAGAACGAGGCGGGCAAATTATGACCAGCCGTGGCTATAAAACCGATGCACAAGGCAATCCCGTAGTTTCAAAATTGAACCCATCTGAATTGAAATCACTCGCGAGCAAAACCGATGGCCAATATTTTGAAATTAATGAGAACAGGAATGATGTTTCGCGCATGATCAACACCATCAGCAAGATTGAAGGCCAGCTTAGGGATGCGCGAATGGTTGATGTATCGGCCAATCGTTATTCTTTCTTTTTAATTGCTGCATTGGTATTGTTGGTTTTAGATTTGTTGATTGATGTAAAGACCGTAACGATCTGACATGAAGCTAATCGCATTTTACATATTGTCGCTATTGGTGATCGATCCGAATAAAATCGGGAAGGCCAACAAACTGAAAGACGAAGCAAAGAAAGCCTACCTGGCTGGCGATTACAAAACTGCTGTCACTAAATACAAATACCTGAAGGACACATTGGGCGTGAACGAGGAAGAAGTGAACATGAATCTCGCTAATGCTTACTTTCAATTGAACGACACCACGAACGCAACTAATTCATATTTACCACTTACGCAAAGCAGCAGTCCCAAAATAAAATCCTGGGCTAACCAACAAGCTGGAGTAGTCGCAAATCGCCAGGGAAAGTATGAAGAGGCGCTCAACTATTTCAAGCAAGCCTTGAAGGCAGAACCCAATAACGATCAGGCTCGCTACAATTACGAACTGGTAAAAAAGAAACTGGAAGAGAAGAAAAAGCAAGACCAAAAGCAAAACCAGGACAAGAACAACCAGGAAAAGAAAGACGATCAGAACAAAGATCAACAGAACAAAGACAAGAAAGATCAGAAAGATCAAAAGGACAAGAAGGACGATCAGAATAAGGATCAGAAAGACAAGGACAAAAAAGACGAAAAGAATAAAGATCAACAGAACAAAGACAAAAAGGATCAGCAGCAGAAAGACAAAGACCAGAAGGACAAGGAACAAAAAGAAAAAGAGCAGAAAGAAAAGCAAGAGCAGCAAAAAGATAAGGACAAGAAAGATGAGAAGAAGGACGACAAAAATCCTTTATCTGAAAAGCTAAAAGACATGAAGATCAGCGAGGAGAAGGCAAAGATGATATTGGAGGCAATGAAGAACAATGAGATTCAATACCTGCAACAAAATAAGCGCAAGGCTACCAAACCTAAGGACAAAGGAAAGCCAGATTGGTAGTTTAAGCATCATTTAGCCGCGACTTAAGGCCCAGGAAGTTCAGGTCAAATAAAAGAATCAAGTAAACAGCACAAGGACGCAAGTATCGAGTATCAAAAATCAAATAACCATGAAAGAAGTTGTAATTGTATCAGCGGTTCGCACACCAATTGGAAGTTTTGGCGGAAGTCTTGCTGGAATTTCTGCAGTCAAGCTGGGAGGCATTGCAGTGAAAGGAGCGTTGGCTAAAATCAATCTCGATCCAAAATATGTACAGGAATTGTACTTCGGTAACGTGATCTCGGCTGGCTTACAACAAGCACCTGCAACGCAGGTAGCAGTGGCTGCCGGATTGGGTTATAACATTCCTTGCACGCTCATCAACAAAGTTTGCGCCTCCGGAATGAAGGCAATCATGGTGGGGGCTCAATCTATTCAACTCGGACAAAACGATGTGGTGGTTGCGGGTGGAATGGAGAGCATGAGTAATATCCCTTACTACCTTTTGAAAGCACGCTATGGATTCAAATACGGCAATGGCGAGTTGCTGGATGGCTTGACTTACGATGGACTGACGGACGTTTACAATCATTGTGCCATGGGCGTGTGTGCAGACAACACGGCAAAGGAAATGAACATCAGCCGGGCGGATCAGGATAACTATGCGATCAACTCTTATAAAAGATCTGCTGCTGCCTGTGCCGCTGGCAAATTCAAAGATGAAATTGTACCTGTTGAATTAATCGGCAAAAAAGGAGATGTGACACTTTTCACCGAAGATGAAGAATATAAAAACGTCAACTTTGAGAAGATTCCAGGTTTGAAGCCGGTTTTTACCAAAGAAGGAACTGTAACTGCTGCCAATGCTTCTACAATCAACGATGGAGCTGCGGCAGTGGTATTAATGAGTGCAGCTAAGGCGAAGGAACTTGGCCTCACTCCTATTGCAAAAATTCTTGGTTATGCAGATGCCGCGCAAGATCCAATGTGGTTCACCACCACACCTTCTTTGGCAATTCCAAAGGCAATGAAAATGGCTGGTGTTGAAAAGAATCAGGTTGGCTATTACGAAATCAATGAAGCTTTCTCAGTCGTAGCCGTTGCGAACAATATCAAACTTGGAATTGATCCTGAAAAAGTGAATGTAAATGGTGGAGCAGTAGCTTTGGGGCATCCACTGGGTGCTTCCGGTGCACGCATTACAATCACATTGGCAAACGTGTTGAAACAAAATAACGCATCCATTGGCGTTGCCGGTATTTGTAATGGAGGTGGCGGAGCTTCTGCCATTGTGATCGAGAGGCTATGATGAAATAAACCTTCGGCAAATTCGTTTTCTTAAGAAAAATTAACTTTGCCTTCAGTTCCTCTGAATTGAACCTTACTACATTGGCATGGCCAAAATGAAATCCCTGACTTCTTTTCTATTTGTAATTCTCACGCTGACTTCTTTCGCACAAAAAGAAGTGAAGACGTATTATGATCCGATGAAAATCCGGATTCAGGAGCAATACCTTGTTTCGCCAACCGACAACCAAACGATGGAAGGTCGTTACCGAAAATATTTTCCAAACGGAAAACTTGCTATCGAGGGGACATTTGTGAATGGGGTGCGTTCAGGTACATTCTATGAATACCATGAAAACGGGACACTGATTCGAAAGATCAGTTATGAGAATGGAATGCGACACGGTGAAGTAGAGGTGTTTGATGAAAAAGGAAAACCCATTCAGACAGCGTTCTATCAGAACAACAAATTAGTTGACAGTGTGCGCTCTTATTTTCCAAACGGAATGCTGAAAATGGAAAGCATGTTCGTGAAAGGAAAACCGGATGGATTTGTGAAAGAGTATTATCCATCGGGTAAAATCCGAAAGGAAATTGAATACAAAAATCAAAAGCCCAACGGCATCACCAAGACGTATTATGAATCAGGTGTATTAGAGACAGAAGCTAACTACAAAGACGGTTTCGTCACAGGCTTTTACAGATCATATTATCCGAATTCAAATCGTGAATTGGTTTATACAATTGCCGAGGGAGAAAAAATTGGGGAATTCTTAAGTTATGATATCAATGGCAAGCTGAGGCTCAAAGGTCATTTCATGTTTGGCCGTTTGCATGGAAGCAACATAGGTTATTTTGCTGATGAAAAAGTGCGTCATCAATATAATTTTAAAGAGGGAGCAAAAGTTGGAACGAACACCGACTATTATCACAATGGACAAATTCAAACTCAGGAGAAATTTTCAAATGGCTTTGATAGTGAGCTGAATGCGTTTGATAGTCTTGGCAACAAGCAATTCGAGAAGCATTTTCGGAAAAGCAAACCGCATGGTATTTGGCTTTTATACATGGCCGATGGAAAAGCTCTTTCGGCTAGAGAGACTTATGTGGATGGCCAACTTAACGGACTTCGAACCACTTACTATCCAAACGGTCAAAAGAAAACAGAGGAAATGTGGAAGTTTGATATGCTCACCGGTCCTGTCAAGAATTTTTATGAAGATGGTAAGTTATTAAGTCAATGTGAGTTCAGAGGAAACAGGATGCACGGGCTCTATACCAGCTATTGGCCAAACGGGAAAATAAAGGAGCAAGGCGAATATGTAGCCAATAAAAAGCACAAAGAATGGAAAGAGTTTGATGAAGACGGGAAGCTTGTAAAGTCACTGCTTTTCAAGGCTGGTATCCTTATCAATCCATGACGCCTTCGAAATCTCAGAATGCATGTGCAAGATTAAAGAAGAATTGATGATCTTCTTTTGATACCGCATAATCAAATCGCAGCACTGTACTTTCATTCCAAGTGATTCTCAGGCCAGCCCCTTCGGAGTGACGCCAGTTGTATTGAAGATCAAAAGCGTGATCATCCCACACACCACCGATATCAAAGAAAGGAACAGCACTAAATTCCAGATGCTGCCTGGCCACACGTGTTTGAGCAAATCGCCAGCGTAGTTCAAAATTATTGAAGCTCATTGTGCGCGCAAGGAAACGGCTCTGCTTATACCCGCGTAAAGTGGTTGGGCCACCTAAGCCCTCAATGCTACCCTCGGAGCTCCATTGATCCTGATACTCGTAGAAGGGAGCATCACCACCTGTGTAGCCTGCCGCTACTCTGCCAGCAAAAATCAATCGATCGAAAGTGGCCGGGAAAATTTTCTTATAGTAATTCAGGTGAAAGAATGTTTTGTTAAAATCCAAAGCAGAACCTAACGCCTGGGAAGAAAACTCATTGGTAATTTCAGCGAAGATACCATTGCTTGGATCGGGCTCGAGGTCTCTGGTATCATAGATCAAACCTACCTGAGCAATAGCAATATTATAGCTTCCAAGTCCAAAAATTTTCTTACTGTCAAAATCTTGTTGAATCAGTGAATTGGGAGAAAAGGAGGTCATGTTGATGCCTGCAAATTCATAGCCAATCAACGCACGTAGGCGTCCTTCCATGTAAGAGTGTTCAAGACTGATATTGAAAACTGCTTCTTTTTTGTTGTAGCCATTGTAAAATTGGTTGGCGCCTGTAAGGAAATTATTTTCGTAATCGGAATAGGTAGCGTTATTGACGATGTTGCCATTCCCATCAGTATAGGAAAGTGGTTTGAGACTTTGGTTGGCCGTTATACCAAAGTACAACAGGTTCGGATTCACTTCGTATCCACCTTCTGCACGCAATCTCCATCGAGTATTAAGAATGTATGGCACATCCAACCGAAGAAAGAACTCGCGCTGATCGCGGGTTGTATTAAATACAACAAAATCAATTTTAGCACGATAGGCAGTGTAGGCAAAAAAGGGATCATTTCTTTTTCCATCAAAAAATATAGAACCTTCCCCACCATATCCGAATCCATTGATCGGGTCTGAACTGATATCGGGTGCACCCGTAACATAAACACCCTCTTTTTTATCTTTCAAATCCTCATCCGACAATTTTTTTTCTTCAGCAATAGCAAACGGCAGTTTTACTGTGTCAGCCTTCTGTTGGGCAATCGCGCTCATTGCGCTTGTAAATAACAGGAATGATACGAAAAGGCGAGTTCGTTCAAAAATCAAATTCATAAAAAATCGTTTATAAGAAGTCTTATTAAATTATTCCAACATTGCAATTGTTCAGACACTTTAAGTATTTCGATTATTCCACTGGCCTTATCTTATTCCTAATTTTCTTTTTTAAACCTATTCAAACTAACTGAATGATTTTGGAGAAATTCTGAATTTACCGACAGGTTTAAATTTTAAGGAGCCCGCATTGAAAATCACTTGACAGCTGAGTGGCAATGAAATAATTCTCTTTCTTCAAAACGACAACCTGCTTTCACATTAACTTTTTTCTAATTTTGGCACCAGGTCGGAAGACCTCAAATACCTAACGATAACATCTTCAAATGCAAGCCATCAAGGAAACTCATTTCAAATTCAAAGGCCAGACTGGATTTTACAAGGGAAAAGTTCGGGATGTCTATTACTTTGGCGACAAGATGGCCATGGTAGCCAGCGATCGTATCTCAGCATTTGACGTAGTACTTCCTCGCGCCATCCCTGATAAAGGACGGGTGCTTAACCAGATTGCAGCGTTCAATTTGAATGCAACCAAAGATCTGGTTCCTAACTGGGTATTGGCTACTCCAGATCCTAACGTAACGATTGGCTTCAAGTGCGAACCGTTTGCGGTGGAAATGGTGGTGAGAGGATATCTTGCCGGCCATGCGTGGCGCGAATACCGTGCAGGAACAAGAACTCTTTGTGGGGTTGCTATGCCGGATGGACTCAAAGAAAACGATAAACTTCCCCACCCCATCATCACACCGACTACCAAGGCTAAAGTGGGGCATGACGAAGATATTTCGAAAGCGGATATACTCGCGAACGGAATTGTTGACAAGGAGGATTATGAATTGTTGGAAAACTATACGTTGAAATTATTTGAACGAGGTGGCGAACTGGCGGCAAAGCGTGGCCTGATCCTCGTTGATACGAAATATGAATTCGGAAAACAGAACGGAAAAATTTATCTGATCGATGAAGTTCACACACCTGATTCATCCAGGTATTTCTACAAAGAGGGCTATGACGATCGCCAGAAAAAAGGCGAAGCTCAAAAGCAGCTTTCAAAAGAATTCGTTCGGCAATGGCTGATTGAAAATAATTTCCAGGGCAAAGAAGGGCAGCATGTGCCTGAAATGACCGATGAAGTGGTAAAGGGAATCTCCGATCGCTACAAAGAACTTTATGCCCAGGTGATGGGTGAGCCGATTGCCCAGATTAATTATTCAGGAATTTTGGAACGAATCGAATCAGCCATCGTTAATTCAATAAATTGAACTATTTTAGCCATTATTTTAATTTGATTATTTGCACATGAAGTACACAATTGACAAACAGGAGAAGTACACGCTGGTTAGGCTTCACGAAGAAAAACTCGATTCGTCTGTGGCACCACAGTTGAAATCAGAAATGGTGACACTTCATGCGGAAGGTGTTCGCAATATTATTCTTGATCTTACGGAGGTAAAGTACACCGACTCTTCTGGTCTCAGTTCGTTGCTGGTGGGTAACCGTATTCTTCAGGAAGACGGTGGCATTTTCATTCTCGCCAGCCTATCAGATCACACCATGAAGCTCATCAAGATTTCTCAACTTGACAGTGTGCTGAACATACTTCCGACTGTAGAAGAGGGTATTGATGCCGTGTTCATGCACGAGATTGAGAAAGATATGAAAGACGATAAATAAAACATTGGCGTTTCAGTTAACCATTCTCGGCTCCAGTGGAGCGCTTCCTGCCATTGGCCGCTTTCCAACTTCGCAATATTTAACCATTCAGAATCGTCACTTTCTCATCGACTGCGGTGAAGGTGCGCAAATTCAGATGTCGCGGTTTCAAATCCCCGTCACCAAGATTGATCACGTCTTCATTAGTCACTTGCATGGCGATCATTACCTGGGGTTGATGCCATTTTTGTTTTCTCTTCATTTGAATAAAAGAAAACATGACTTGCATCTGTATAGTCCGAAGGGTTTGGATGAAATCATTACCTTACAATTAAAGTATTCAAAGTCATCGCTCAATTACAAAATCATTTTCCATGTCATTGACCCGACCGTCATTCGAACTTTGTATGAAGATGAAGCGATGTCCGTAGAAACAATTCCATTAAATCATAAGTTGGAATGTTCGGGTTTTCTTTTTCGCGAGAAACCAAAGCCACGGAGAATTGATAAAGAGCGACTTCACGAAGGAATCAAACTACAGCACATCATTCAACTTAAGAATGGTGAGGATATTGTTGAGAATGGGAAATTGCTCTATCGAAATACAGACTATACCTTACCTCCCCGACCAAGCTATTCTTATGCATTCTGCTCAGATACCGCATGGAATGAAGAAATGCTAAAACAAATTGAAGGTGTCAGTGTTCTTTATCATGAAGCAACGTTCATGGAAACGGAAAAAGATAAGGCAATCGAAACCAAGCATAGCACGGCCAAAGAAGCGGCTACCATTGCGCAAATGGCGAAGGTTGATAAGTTGGTGATCGGTCATTTTTCTGCGCGGTACAAAAACCTTGAGATGATGCTGGCCGAAGCAAAAGTAGTTTTTGAAAATACAGAATTAGCCATCGAAGGAAACTCCTTTACCCTTGAAGAATAATCGAACCAATGGAATCAACCATCGAATCAAAAAAGAACAGGCTGTTTGTTTTCCTTGCAGGGATTTTTCTCACCAACGCCATTGTCGCTGAGCTGATTGGTGTGAAGATTTTTTCAGGCGAGCAAACCCTGGGTCTTGATCCTGCCCATCTTAATATTTTTGGATTCGTCATGGATTTTAATCTTACGGCAGGCGCTGTGATCTGGCCTGTTGTTTTCATCACTTCTGATTTGATCAATGAGTATTTCGGAAAACCCGGAGTGAAAAGGATTAGCTATCTCGCTGCTGGATTTATTGCCTATTCTTTCCTGGTTATTTTCCTCACGGTAAAACTTCCACCTGCACAGTGGTGGCTCGATGCAAATTCAAAAGACCCGGCCGGGAATTATTTCAACATGGATTTTGCGTTTAACAAAATTCTTGGGCAAGGTCAACGAATCATTGTAGCTTCTCTCGCTGCATTTTTAATTGGCCAATTGGTGGATGTATTTGTGTTTCAGAAATTAAGAAAAGTAACAGGAAGTAAAATGCTTTGGCTTCGTGCAACCGGCTCAACTTTGGTCTCTCAGTTCGTTGATAGTTTTGTGGTTCTATATCTCGCCTTTACAGGAATCTTTTCGACTTCACAAATCATGGCCATTGGATTAACTAACTATCTGTACAAATTCACGGTCGCTATTCTCTTGACTCCGTTGATTTATGCTGGTCACTATCTTATCGATAAATATCTAGGCAAAGAGAATGCGGAAAAAATTTCGGATGAAGCAGCCAACCAAAGCAGCTCATTTCTTTAAGCGAACTAAGTTGTCGAGAATGATTCCTGTCGCCATGGCAGCATTGAGCGACTCTGCGCGACCAATTCTCGGAATAGTAATTCTATGATTCACCAAAGGTTCCAGATCTTTGCTTATTCCATGCGATTCGCTTCCAATCAGAATGATACCTTCTGATCCAAACTCAGTCTGATGAATATCTTGCCCATCTAAAAACGCTCCGAACACAGGCAGTTTACTTTGTGAAAGCCATAGTTTAAGATCGACATACGAAACCACCACACGACAAAAAGAACCCATGGTTGCGCTTATCGTTTTTGGATTATAAAAATCAGCCGACTCCTCTGAGGCAAAAATGTATTTAATCCCATACCAATCAGCAGTTCGAATGATCGTTCCAAGATTTCCTGGGTCTTTTATGTCGTCAAGGGCAACGCAAAATTCATTGCCGGCTTTTGGGGCATTGTTTTGCTTAATCCTCGCCACAGCCAAAGCGGATTGATTCGATTGAAAGGATCCCATCGCAATGAGTTCTTCTTCGGAAGCATCATATCGCTCTATTTTTCCCTCCTCCAACCTGGCAAGGTTTTCGTTTAAGAAAGCCGATGTGCCAGCTATCCAAATCGTTTCAAAGTCGGATGTCAAAAGTTCTTGCACACTTTTTTCACCCTCAACCACAAAACATTGTTCCTGTTTTCGGTATTTCTTTAATTGCAGAGATTTAGCAAACTTGATTTTCGATTTGGGGACCATTATTAATTTGTTCAAACGAAAAAACGGGCCATTAACGCTGGTTGTCATCAGCATCTTGCTTTCAGGATGCCTGAGCACAAAACGCCTTCAAGAAAATCAAAAGTTACTGTATCGCCAAACCATTAAAGCTCCCAAAGGCATAAGCAAGGAGACAGTAAGAGATTTATTGGTTCAAAAGCCCAATGCCAGGTTCGGTTTGGCTGTGCCTATGTACTACCTGGGGAAAAAGAAATTCAAGAAGGAAAAATTCATTGCCAGGCTAGTTAAGGTTGAAACCCGCTTCGATAAGAAAATTGCTGCAACAACCAATCAAAAGAAAATTGCAAACCTGCAATATCGAAAACAAAATAAAGTTGATGCGCTGAACAAGAAAATCACCAATGGGAACATGTTCATGCAATGGGGTGATTCGCTCACTGTTTTTGATACTGCGGCAGTCAAAAAATCTGTTGCAAAAATAGAGAACTATTTATTTAACAAAGGCTACTTCCGCAGAAAGGTGACTGCAAACTATTCCGAAGTTAAGCCGAAGAAAATCGAAGTGACCTACAAGCTTGAGCCGGGTGTTGCATTTACCATAGACTCAGTTTTTTACCGGATTCATGACGCAAAAGTTCTGAAAATAGTGAAGAATGACCATGCTGCCAGTCTCTTAAAAAAAGGAGTTGTATATGATCAGGATAATCTTGGCAAAGAGCGCGATCGAATAGATCTGTTATTGAAAGATCATGGCTTTTACGATTTCAGTAAGCAGTTTATTGACTTCGAAATGGACACAAGTCAGCGAAAAAATAAAATACTGATTCAAACTGAAATACTCAATCCAGCCAAGCGGGGCTACCATAAGCAATTTTTTATCGACTCACTCAATTTCACCACCGATGTCGCAGTAACAGCTTATGAAAATAAAAAGAGGTTATCCGTTCCTTACCATGACATTAATTTTCATTTCTTTAAAGATGAATACAGCAAAAAAATCCTGGCTCAACGTGTGTTCATAACCAAGGATAGTCTGTATTCACGAACAAAAACCTTTGATACACAACGGCAACTTGCTAATCTTGACAACTTCAAATTCGTGAATGTGAACTACGACACAACTGACGGAAGATTTATTGCCAATGTCTTTGCCAGTCCGCAAGATCGTTACACGTGGGGCAACGAAGCCGGGATGACAGTAACCCAAGGGTTTCCCGGCCCTTATGTGAGCACCAATTTCAAGAAGAGAAATTTCTTAGGAGGTCTTGAAATATTTGAAGTGAATGGACGATTCGGGTTTGAAGGTGTTGCATCCGTAACATCACAAGGAAACTTTTATAAGAGCACAGAGGCCAGTATTAACGGGTCGATTACGTTTCCGCAATTTATTTTTCCTTTCAGTCATGCAGCATCTTTCCGCTATGCGAAGAACAATCCAAGAACAAAAGTGTTGGTTGGATATACCTACACAGATCGCCCCGAGTATCAACGCGCGATCACAACGCTTTCAGCTACCTACACCTGGGATTTGAAACGAAAATTACAATTCTCCTTCAGCCCAGCCACATTAAATATTATTCGATCGGACACGTCCGCAGCGTTTGGTCTGCAATTAAGAGAATTTCAAAAGCAAGGAAATAATTTGATCAACGCCTTTAAGCCATCGTATGTAAGCAGTATGATTTTCACACTTACATGGAATAACGGCTACGGCAACGCGAATCAAAAAAATTCAACCCTCATCCGGACTACTTTGGAAAGTGGCGGAACCCTCTTGAATTTTTACTCGCCTGCTGTAATTCAAAATCAGGGGCTGGAGCCATATCAATTTATAAGATTCAGTTTTGATTTCCGACAAAATAAAATCATCAATAAAAAGACTTCTCTCGCCTATCGATTTAACTCAGGCGTTGGATACGCTTACAGTGCTAACCGGGTATTGCCTTACGAGAAAAACTTCTTTGCCGGAGGCAGTAACAGCGTGCGAGCATGGCGGCCAAGGAGATTGGGGATCGGATCTGACCCTCCGCCCATAAGCGCCAATATTGCTTCCAATGGATACTTTGATTATCGTTTCGAAAAACCGGGTGAACTTTTGTTGGAAGGAAGCATTGAGTGGCGGCAAAAATTGATCGGCTTTTTGAACTATGCTTTGTTCGTGGATGCAGGAAACGTTTGGTCGCTTCGAACAACAAGCAACCCAAATGCGCAATTCAACTGGAATAGATTTCTTTCAGAGTTTGGAGTTGGTACTGGTTTCGGGCTCAGATTTGATTTTGCATTTTTGATTCTCCGCCTTGATGTAGGAATGAAAGCATGGGATCCAGCCCGTGAAGCCGGTCAACGATTTGTATTGAACCATGCTACCTTCTTTGGCCCCTATAGTGCTAACAGTGAGCCTGTGATTTACAATATTGGTATTGGCTATCCCTTCTAGAAATAAACCTGCTAGTAGTTGAGAAGCTTTTCTAATTTCTCTTTCAGTTTTTCCGAATTTGGCAACATCATTCTCTCCAAATCCACATTGAGTGGAACAGCAGGAAGATTAGCAGCGCCTAAAGTAATAACCGGAGCATCGAGATGCTGAAAGCATTCTTTCGAAATACGTCCAGCCAAAGATTCCGCAAATGAATTCAATAGCGGTTCCTCCGTTAAGACTAAGACTTTTCCATGAATTTTTACGCGCTCAACAATCAAGTCCCAATCGATTGGATTCAAGGTGCGCAAGTCTATGATCTCAATTCTTCCTGAAAAATTTTTCGATGCTTCTTTCGCCCAATAGACCCCCATGCCGTAAGTAATCACAAGTGCGCTTTCACCTTTGCTTACACACGGCTCATCTGCTAATTGAATTTTATTTCCTTTGCCCAAGGGAATGATATAATCTGAATCCGGGTCAATAGTTTTGGCATCTGCAGTACCCGGAACTTTGCTCCAATACAATCCTTTGTGCTCAAGCATGACTACTGGATTCGGATCGTAAAACGATGCTTTCATTAATCCTTTCATGTCAGCCGCATTACTTGGATAAACCACTTTGATTCCGCGAATTGTCAGTAAAGTTGATTCGATACTTCCAGAATGATACGGGCCCCCTCCACCATACGCACCGATCGGTACACGAATCAAACTTTGAACCGGAAATTTTCCTTTAGTGAGATAGCAGCTTTTGGAAAGTTCTTCTACCATTTGATTTAACCCCGGCCAGATATAATCAGCAAATTGAATCTCAACAATGGGCTTCACCCCCACAGCGCTCATGCCAGCAGTCGATCCAACAATATAAGCTTCCTGAATGGGTGTATTGAACACTCGATGATCCCCATATTTTTCAGCAAGTGTTGCAGCCTCGCGGAACACCCCACCCAACCTGCGTCCAACATCCTGTCCATAAAATATTGCCTCCTGATTTGCGGCAAGAATTTCATCAACCGCATGGAGCGCAGCATCCACCATTGTTATCTTATCTGCTTTTTTTGGAGAACGATTTCCTTTTTCGACTTGAATTGGAGTTGGCGCAAATTCATGTGAATCAAAATCATCGGGGTCTTCTGCATTTGCAGCATCCTGAAATGCTTTTTCAACTTCTAGGGCGACTTCTTTTTTTATTATTGCCAACTCATTTTCGTGTAGGCCATTGCTCAGCAAATATTTTTCAAGCTTGGGGATTGGATCGTCTTGGCCCTGTTTCGAAATATCTTCTCCTCTATACCATTCTTTGCGAACACCCGAAGTGTGATGCCCCAACAACGGGCAAGTGGCATGAACTAAAACAGGAGTTCTCTTTTTGCGAACCTGCTCAAATGCCTCCGACATTTTTTTATAGCTTTCAATAAAATCGGAACCATCAACTTTCATTCGCCAAAGTCCTTTGAACCCAGCGGCATATTCAAAAGCATCCATTGAACGCATTTCATCCCCGGTCGCAGAGATTCCCCAATGATTATCCTGAACGAGATATAGAATCGGTAATTTTTTTAGCACGGCCATTTGAAATGCTTCAGCCACTTCGCCTTCGGTAACGGATCCATCGCCAAGAGAGCAAACCGCTATTGGTTTCTCCTGATCTTTATATCTACCTATTGAATCCAGATAAGAAATTCCATGCGCCATTCCCGTTGCAGGGATAGCTTGCATTCCAGTCGCAGAACTTTGATGGGGGATAGTCGGAAAGCCTTTGCGCTTTAAAGAGGGGTGTCCGTAATAACTTCTGCCTCCCGAAAACGGGTCATCGCGCTTCGCCATCAATTGAAGCATCAGCTCATTAGGTTTTAATCCGATGGCTAATAGGATCGATTCGTCACGATAGTAAGGAGAAAAATAATCAATCGGTTTTAAATGAAGTCCAGTAGCGATTTGAATAGCCTCATGGCCGCGCGAAGTGCTGTGAACATACTTACTGCTGATTTCTCTTTGCTCATCGTATAGGTCAGCCATTCGCTTGGAAGTGTACATCAAACGAATGGCTTTAAGTGCAACATCTTTCAACTGATCATCTTGCATTTCAAACGTTTTCGAAAGGCAATATCAATGTTCTGCCCGGCTCGTGCAAGCATCAGAACAATGATCAAAAAATGAATTGCGAATCGGAATTATTAACTCTGAACCTTCTTTTCTTCCGAAGATTGTTTTGGCCTGTCAAGCTTATTGAGTTGTTGATTGAGCAAGTCAATGCGTACCAAAAGATTCAATACCATGGCATCTTTCACATCCTGGGTCGGGCGGGTTTTCATTTGATCTTTCAAAACCAAATACATCGCTTCCAGCTTTTGAAGGTTCTGTGTAATGTCGTCTTCAGTTTGTCCTGTCTGTGATTGAAAACGCTGCACCAAATCCATCTTCTCGCTTATCTGCATGCTGTAAAATGACTCGAGATCACCAAAATCCTTTTGAACCACCAGGGACTCCTTCTTCACCTCTCGTTTTGTAAATATCGAGTTCGAAATCAAGTAGGCAGAAATTCCAAAAAGAACAATGGCAGCAGCTCGCCAAAACGAAACTGACTCAAACCATCTCTGCTTTTTCCTGATTGATGATTCAATGGCAGGCCAAACATCTGGAGCTTCTTTTGAATCAAAAGCGGCCCTGTTCTCTTTGATGAAATCTTTTAACGAATCATTCATAGCATACCTCCTTCCAAAATTTCTTTCAATTTCTTTTTCGATCTATTGAACTGCGACTTGGATGTTGACTCAGTGATTCCCATTATTTCAGCAATTTCACCGTGATCATATCCTTCCAGCAAATACAGCGACAACACAACCCTGTATCCATCTGGCAATTCTTCAATTGCTTTTCGAACACGCTCCACCGAAAACGGGAAGCCATCAAACTCATCCTTGGGTTGTTCGTCTTTTACATCCCAGTTTTCGTTTTCCGGTAATCGCTCAAACCGTCTTTTCCTTACAAGGTTAATCGCCTTGTTAACCACGATCCGTTTTAGCCACGCGCCAAAACTTGCCTCTCCCCGATAGTTATTCAAATTATCGAAAGCGCTGATAAAAGCATCCTGGAGCACGTCTTTAGCCTCATCCGGGTTATTGACAATCCGATAACCAACGTTGTACATCGCACGGTGATACAATTTATAAAGTTGCCTATAAGCTTCACGGTCATCTTTCAGACAGCGAGCTACCAGTTCATCGGTGTTATGTATCGCAATGTGCTCCAAACACAATTATTCCGAATATAGACAAGCCGCAACCTAAAAGGTTGCACGGCTCTATTTCAATTTTGAAAGATTGTCCTTGGCCAAACCGAAATCAGGCGCAATAGCCAAAGCCTGATCATAAAACTTCTTGGCATTTATTTTATCGCCTTGATCCTGAGCCACCATGCCCTTGAGGTTTAGCAACGCTACTTTCAAGCTATATTCTTTGGGTTTGTTAGAGGCATCGTTGTAAGTGATCTTTAAGGTATCAGCATCTTTCCCAGCCATAAGTATATCCGCAGATGTGAGGCATTCCTTGTATCTCTTTAGTCTGTACTGAAGAAACGCCATCTTATAAAGTGTCGCGGAATTATTGTTCAACAAATACAAACTTTCATAGTTCTGCAGAGCTTTCTCAGCAACACCAAGATTTTCAAAACCAACTGCCGCTATTTCCAGTGCTCCCATATTTTTTGGATTCCGTTTCAGCAATTCCTGAGAAACTAAAACTGCAGAAGCATGCTTTTGATTTTGATAATAGAAAACTGCGAGATCGTATATCAATGAGTCATTCCCTGGGTTCAGAACGATCAAATCATACAACGCATCTTTTGCCACATCGTAGTCGCTCCACTGAACGGCAGTCGCATACTTCATTGCGTAATGTTGAACAAATGGATTCACCTTTGGAACAGAATCCTTAGGTGTTTCGTTAACTGGCTGGGTTTGAGCAGTAGGCTGTTGAACAGGTGCTTGCTCCTGTTTAGCAGGCTCTTTCTCTCCCTTCTTTTTTTTCTGTGCAATCGCAAAAGAAACAGTTGAAATCAAAATCAATAAGGCGAAACTTCTCTTCATAAAATTTACAGGTTTACATTTTGGTTTATAAGTCCTTTTTGTTGTGCAATGCGCATCAACAGTTCCATAGCTTCCTCACGCGAATTGGCAATCTCACCATCAAGAATAGCATCCTTAATGCGTTCTTTGATGTCACCAATGATCCGGCTGGCGGGCAAGTTAAAAATTCTCATTATCTCATCCCCGGTAATGGGAGGTTGGAAATTCCTGATCTTGTCCTTTTCTTCCAGCTCCACCATTTTCTTTTCCACTTTCTCGAAGTTCTTCAAATACTTTGTCACTTTCTCGGCATTCTTTGAAGTTATATCAGCGCGGCAAAGAGTCATAAGTGCATCAGTGTCATTGCCTGCTTCGAACAGCAATCTGCGAATAGCAGAGTCCGAAACTTCTTTCACTAACGAGATAGGCCGCAAATGAAGTCGCACCAACTTCTGAACAAAATCCATGTGCTCGTTCAAAGGTAGTTTCATCCTGCGAAAAATTCCTGGAACCATGCGTGCACCTCGATCCTCATGGCCATGAAAGGTCCAACCTATTTCTTTGTCGAATCTTTTTGTAACCGGCTTGGCAATGTCATGCAAGATAGCGGCCCAACGCAGCCACAAATCATCTGAAACCTTGGAGACATTATCAAGCACTTGCAGCGTGTGGTAAAAATTATCTTTGTGCGCCTTGTTATCAACATACTCAACACCATGAAGCGCAATCATCTCCGGGAAAAATTCTTTCAAAAGCCCGCTGTGAAAAAGCAATTTGAAGCCATAGGAAGGAACAGGCGACAGAATGATTTTATTCAATTCGTCTGTGACTCTTTCGGCAGAGACAATCTTCAATCGCGAAGCATATTTTTGAATAGCTTCAAAAGTGGATGCTTCTATATCAAAATTGAGTTGAGAAGCGAAGCGAACTGCCCGCATCATTCTTAGTGGATCATCCGAAAAAGTGATCTCAGGTTCAAGTGGAGTTTGAATAATTTTCTTCGCAAGATGGGCAACGCCACCAAACGGATCTACCAAATCACCATAGTTTGAGGAATTCAAGCTAATGGCCATGGCGTTGACGGTAAAATCCCTGCGTTTCTGATCATCCTCTAAAGTTCCATCTTCTACAATCGGCTTCCGTGAATCATGCCGATAGGATTCCTTTCGTGCACCTACAAACTCAAGATCATACTCATGATACTTGACCATGGCTGTCCCAAAATTCTTAAAAGTAGCTAAAGGAAGATTTCCCAATTCTTTTGCTACGGCTTCTGCCAATTCTATTCCACTGCCCACGCAAACAAAGTCTATATCTTTACACGGTCTCTTCAACAGCAAATCACGAACGTAGCCGCCCACCGAATACACTTCCAGGCCAAGGCGTTTGGCGACCAACGCCACCACTTCAAAGGCGTGTACCTCTTTCAACTCAGCACTAAAGTTCATGCAGTCAGCTTCTTAAATGAGATTAACCTTCAAAGTTAATCAGAAATATGGGGTGAGCAATTTGAGAGAATTAGATTCTTAGAAGGAAAAAAGTCGTGTTATTGCTGCAGAGAAGACTTAATTTCTTTTGCCAAGTTCATCCCTGATCTTAGCTGCGCGCTCGTAGTCTTCTTTGTCAATCGCATCCTTAAGTAGTTCATTCAATTTATCAACCGAATAACTCTTGAAGTCGTCACCTTTGCGTGGAATTTCTTTCTTTACTTTTGGCTTCGTCTCCGTTTTCACTTCCTTTTCTTTCTCCTCGTCATCTTCCTGATCGGTAAGAACAATGCCAGCCTCGGCTAAAATGCTTTCGTATGTATAAATAGGAGAATCGAAACGCAGTCCAATCGCGATCGCATCTGAAGGACGCGCATCAACTTCTGTTTTCTTCAAGCCATCACTGCACACAATCTTGGCAAAGAAAACCCCTTCTTTCAAATCGGAAATTATTATTTCTTCTACATGAAAATGAAAAGCATTGGAGAATGACTTAAAAAGATCGTGTGTCATCGGGCGGTTGGGAATGATCTTCTCGATCTCAATCGCAATTGCCTGCGCTTCAAACATTCCGATGATAATGGGTAATCTGCGGTTGCCCTCTGTCTCGCCCAACACCAATGCAAACGACCCCGTTTGCGACTGACTTGATGAGAGCCCTAATATTTCCAGCTTTATTCTCTTAGGTTGTGCCACTTAAAAAATCGAAATTAAAAAATATCTACTTCGCTGCCAAAACAGCTGCAGTCAATTTAGGCAAAATATCGAAAGCATCTCCAATAATTCCATAGTCTGCTGCCTTAAAAAACGGAGCATCTGCATCTTTGTTTATAACCACAATACATTTTGATGAATTCACACCTGCCAAATGCTGAATGGCTCCGGAGATTCCCACAGCGATATAAAGTTGTGGAGCAACCTTGACACCTGTTTGGCCAACGTGCTCGTGGTGCGGCCTCCAGCCCATATCGCTCACGGGCTTGCTGCAACCAGTAGCTGCATGCAATGCTTTCGCGAGGTCTTCGATAATCCCCCAATGTTCAGGGCCTTTCATTCCGCGTCCTCCCGAGACTACGATCTCAGCTTCAGGTAAAAGGATATCTCCCGTTGCTTTTTCAACTGAGGTTGTATTGGTATTGAAGTCTGCATCGCTGAGTTGAACGGAATAGTTTGAAACCGTGGCACTTCCTCCAATTTCCTTTGCTTCCGCTGCGTTCTTCTTTAATGCAATTACTTTCTTTGGATTTTTCAAATCCACAACTGCGAAAGCCTTTCCGGTGTAAATGCTTCGCTTCACAGAAAATCCAGAAGAGGTATTTGGTAACTCCACTACGTTGGAGGCAAAGCTCGCATTCGCGCGAATGGCAACCTTGACAGCAACAGGTGTACCCAATGATGAATTGGCAAGCACCAATACATCTGAATTCTCATCTTGCATGGCTTTCGCCAAGACAGAAGTATAAACCTGTATCACCGGTTTGTCCAATTTTGAATCATTGGCATGAAGAACTTTTGTTGCTCCAAATTTTCCGAGTGATTGGAGTTCCGCAGCATCTGCACTTCCTAAAACAATGGCAGTCACACTCCCACCCATTGCATGTGCATAGGCAATCGCCTCAAGCGAAGTCTTCCTAACTTTTCCTTCTGATGTCTCAACAAATACTAAAGATGTCATGACTACTATTTTTAAAGTCTTAATTTATAATTTCTAATTCGTAATTCTAAAGCACTTTCGCCTCCGTCTTCAACCTTGTCACCAACTCAGCCACGTTATCGGCAGAAATCATTTTCACCGCTCCCTTCGGTGCAGGTAATTCAAATTTCTGAAGTGCCACATTCTTATCTACTGCTTTTGGTTCAACCACTTTTAACGGTTTCGTTCTTGCAGACATGATACCTCGCATGTTGGGAATTTTCCATTCGGCAATCGGTTCCTGGCAGCCGGCTATCAAAGGCAGATTTGCTTCAAGCGTTTCCTTTCCACCTTCAATCTCACGGGTCATCTTTGCTTTGGTTCCGTCAATATCCAGTTTCATTACAGGAGAAACAGACGGAATCCCGAGCATCTCTCCCACCATCGCATGAACAACTCCCGAATTGTAATCGATGGATTCTCTGCCCATTAAAACGAGATCATACCCTTTTGCATGCTCCGCAATTTGTGAAGCCACAAACAGCGAGTCGGTTGGGTCAGCATTGACACGGATTGCATCATCGGCACCGATTGCCAACGCTTTGCGAATAGTGGGTTCAGTATCCGCTAAACCAACATTGATAACAGTAACGGTTGATCCGGTCGCTTCTTTTATTTCGATGGCGCGCGCCAATGCATAATCGTCATACGGACCGATGATGAACTGAACGCCATTGGTATCAAACTTCGTATTGTTTTCAGTGAAAGCAATTTTGGAAGTGGTATCCGGCACATGGGATATGCAAACGAGTATCTTCATAAACTCAACAACTTGATTATTACAATTCTAACAAATGAAAGCTAATTTTGGCCTCAAGATAAAGGATAAATATCTAAAAAACAGAAACTTTAATCATGAATTCGAAGCGGATTGACATGCTGCAAAAGTTTATTGAGGATGACCCTACCGATCCGTTCAATCATTATGCACTTGCATTGGAATATATTGAACATGATCCTGTGAAAGCCAAGAATTTACTTTTGAAATTGATCAAGGAAAATCCTGCCTATTTACCCGCTTATTATCAAGCTGCTACACTTTTAATTGAGCTTGGCCAAAACGAAGCAGTGATTCCAACTATCAATCAAGGAATTGCTGAAGCGAAAAAGCAAAATGAGAATAAGACGATGAATGAGTTGAGGAGTTTGTTGGATGAGTACTAGATCGTTGAAGGTTACATACATTTAATAAATGGAATATTTTTTTTCTTATCTGGTCATTTTAGTAATATCTCTAATTTGTTGGATGGCCTATCTGTTCGTAACCAAGGATAATTCGCCTCAATCCCCTCAGAAGAAATTTAGCGTAAGAATATTTTTTACGGCATTGATAATAATAATGGTACTCCAGTTATTAAGCTTTCTTGGCGCAGCAGGGGAAGACGAGATGGGTAGGAGTCGTAATTTCTTTTGGAGATTCATGTCGGATTCATTTGTCGTTTTTCGATTCCCCACACATACTCTCCTATGGAATTTTTTCTCGCGTAGTGGTATCCTTTTCTTGTTTGGCCTATTGCTTAATTGTTTGATCTATTCTTTCCTAATAGAAAGACTATTTACAGTTAGCAAAAGAGTATTGAGGAATCAATTTTAAACCTGAAACACAATCTTCCCCACCTTGTTCGGTTTGGCAATGTCCTGAAATGAATCTGCGAGTTTTGAAAATGGCCGGATCGAATCAATGATTGGTCGGATCTGGTGCTTGCCAACAAAGGCAATCATCTCGGCAAATTCGTTATCGTTGCCCATGGTGCTGCCGAGCAATGATATCTGGTTCCAGAACATTCTATAAAAATCTACTTTGGATGGAAGCCCGTTGGTGGCTCCGTAAAAAACAATCTTGCCGGAAGGCCGCAGTATCTTAATGTAGTTATTGATCTGATCTCCACCCGCACTGTCGATAATCAAGTCAAAACCGCCTTTCGTTTTCCAAAGGTCCGTGTAGTTGTTTTGCTTCTTGTAATTGTAGCCGCCCTTCGCTCCCATCTTCATGGCTTTATCGAGTTTCTCATCGCTGCCAGAAGTAACATATACATTAGCATCCGCTGCTTTGGCAAACAGGAATGCAAATTGAGCCACACCTCCACCAAAACCGGAGATCAAAACATTTTGCCCCGCCCGCAGTTCTCCCTTTCTGAACAAAGCACGAAAGGCGGTGAGTCCGCCCAAGGGTAAGGTAGCGGCCTGCAACAAATCCATATGAAATGGTTTGTGATGCAACCTGTCAACGGGAACGACTGCATACTCTGCAAATGTTCCATCCACAGGCATTCCAAGAATGGTGTATTTACCCGATTGCACGTCCGGGTTGGGTCCCCAGTCGATATTGGGGTTAATTACCACTTCCTTGCCCACCCAATCTTTGTGGTCGTCATCATGAACGGATTCAACTATGCCAGCACCATCGCTGCCCATGATACAACCTGGTTTAATGTTTGGATATTTTCCCTCCCGAATCCAGTCGTCCCTCCTGTTGAGTGCTGCTGCTTTTATTTTTATCAAAGCCTTGCCCGATTCAAGTTTCGGCAATGGCATGTCCTTGAATTCCACCTTTCCCTGATCAGTTAGTACAAGCGCTTTCATCGATTGCGTTTAGGTTCTTTTTCGCACAGCAATTTAAGTTGGTCAATTAAAAATCAACAACTTCAATTTAAAAAATAATTCACATGCTTTTTAGCTGTTTGATTACATTTTTTTGGTGTTTGTCTTTTCTACTTTTAAACTTTGCAACCAGAATGTTCTTAACTTAATCTATGCCTGTTGAAAAGAATGAAGATCGCGACAAGATCATTGAGATGCTTCAGCAGAAGAACCAGAAATTATTGGAAAGGGAATCTGAACTTGCTGAAAAGCAGGAGGAACTTCAGTCTCAGAAAGAAGAACTGACGGCCGCCATTGAAGAACTTGTGATCAAGAACAACTCATTGTCTGAGGCATTGGCACAACTTCAAAAACGCAATAAAGAACTGGATACCCTTTTATACAGGGCCTCGCATGACCTCAAAACCCCTGTAACTTCCTTGCAAGGACTTGTCGATTTAATGGAGTCAGAAACAACCACGGCCGAACAGCGAAATTTAGTAAAATTCATGGACGATAAATTGTCGCAAATGAATGATATTCTCAAGTCACTCGAAATGCTTGCACAGTCTTCTTTTGAAAAAATTGAGTATGAGCGGGTTAATATAAAGTCGATTGTGAAGCAAGTGATGAAGGATTTAAGTTATTTACCTCATCGCGAAACTGTATCAGTTCATTGCAACTTTGACGAACAACTTTACGCTGTCTCTGATGAACTTTTCCTTTACAATATATTCAAATCGTTATTATCAAACGCGATCTTGTTCCGCGACCCACTTTTACCAGGAAACGTATGGATCAACATCGAGGAAAGTGATTGCAAATTGACGATCGAAGTTACAGATGATGGCGAAGGAATTTCAAGCGATATCAGTTCTCAAATCTTTGATATGTTTTTCCGGGGATCGGAACAATCGATCGGCTCGGGCCTCGGCCTCTACATTGCCAGGACGGCTGTAGAAAGAATGAAAGGTGAAATTGATTGGGAAAGCGAATCGGGCAAGACAATTTTTAAGGTTATCCTACCCGAGCCAACACTCAACTCCTGATCTGAATTTTATTTTTCGATGGCCTCATCCACTGCCTCAAAGTAGGCGATGTCCATCAGGTTGAACTTTGCGTTTGGGTACGTACTGTTAATTTTTTGACGGCCAATCTTTACACTTTGTCTGAAGACCTCATCTTTCGGAAGAATCTTCCGATGGGTTTTCAAACCGATATCAAACATTTTGTCCTTCCATTCCACAAAATACCATTCCATAGATGGTTGATGAAACACAGACAGCTTGCGCTTATCAAAAACCAGTTTCTCTATTTTTTCAGAAGCCGCCAATTCGCCAATATAAGTAAACACCTCTTTGAATTGATCAATCGGAATGTAGGTTGATGTAGCTTCTACAACGGCTACTTCCAACATGCCTTTCACAGTAAAGACAGTTGCGCTTTTAAATTTCTTCTTTTCAACGAGTTCAAATTTTGTTTGCATTTTCTTTTAATGTTGTTTGAGCAGAAAAACAACAGACAGGCAGACTTGTTTAGGTCATGTAATAAAATCGACCACTATGACGAAAAACTACCTCACTTTAAAACGGGATTAAAATGGAGTCTCATCGTCTCCGCCTTGCGATGCTGGGGGATCTTCGCGGAAAGTATTCAAACGGCTCTCGCGGGTAATATTGCTCATCGGAGTAAAACCTTCCGGAGAATCATAATCGGCAAACTTGGTAAACTTACCAATAAACTTGAGTCGCACATTTTCGAGTGAACCATTTCTGTGCTTGGCAATTACCACTTCAGCTCCACCTTGCGATGGAGTGCCGTCTTCCCATTCGGTGATTTTATAATATTCAGGACGATACAAAAACATAACGATGTCGGCATCCTGTTCAATGGAACCGGATTCACGTAGGTCAGAAAGCTGAGGGCGCTTATCTCCACCACGTGTTTCCACACCACGACTTAACTGAGAAAGGGCAATCACGGGCACTTCCAATTCTTTGGCAATTCCCTTTAGAGCCCTTGATATAGATGCAATCTCCTGTTCGCGGTTTCCTCCTGCTTCGCCTTTCATCAATTGCAGATAGTCGATCACAATCATTTGAATGTTATGTTCTGCTTTTAGCCTGCGGCACTTAGCTCTTAGTTCAAGTATAGAAAGCGCGGGAGTATCGTCAATAAATATAGGTGCCGAAGAAAGCCGGTTTGTTTTGTGAACCAACTGCTGCCACTCAAAGTCGGCCAGGTTTCCTTTTTTGATTTTTTCCGAATCAAGTTCAGCTTCTGCAGAGATCAGACGATTCACTAATTGAAGTGACGCCATTTCCAAAGAGAAGATCGCTACCGGAAGATTAAAATCAACAGCCGCATTACGCAGCGATGAAACCACAAATGCAGTTTTACCCATACCAGGCCGCGCAGCAATAATAATCAAATCTGATTTTTGCCACCCGGAAGTCACACGATCCAATCGAGAGAAGCCACTGGGAATTCCGGTCAGTCCATCCTTATGATTTTTCTTTTCCTGAAGTTCCTGAATAGCCCTGTACATCAGCGACTTCATGTTATCATAATTTTTGCGCAAGTTGGAGTCGGAAATCTGAAAGATCGATTGCTCCGTCTTGTCAAGTAATTCAAAAACATCAGTCGTGTCCTCGTAGGCATCGTGATGGATTTGAGAGGCAATCTGAATCAAATCACGCTTGATCGCCATCTCAATGATAAGACGCGCATGGTATTCAATGTTAGCTGCTGAACTTACCTTGGAAGTCAACTCAGCAATAAAGAATGCACCACCGGCCACTTCCAACTTTCCGTTCTTGCGCAACCGCGCTACTACCGTGCGCATGTCCACCGGCTCAGAAGATTTGAACAACTCGATAATTGCTCCGTAAATTTCTTTGTGTTGGTCGGAGTAAAAATGTTCTGGCCGCAAGAATTCTACAACTGCTGTCAACGCATTCTTTTCCAGCATCAAAGCACCCAGGATTGCTTCTTCCAGATCAAGCGCCTGAGGCGGCAATTTCCCCAAACTCTCGGAGATGTCTCTTGCAAGAGTTCGTGGTTTTGTGCCGGTTCCGCTCATCACAGAACTTAACCTCGTTGGCGTTGATCGTTGCTCCATACTTTGTGGTTGTTGTACGAGTTTTTTTGGGGAGACAAACCTACCTTCCTATCAAGAAACACTATCCCCAACCCGTCAACATTCTAATAACACACTATTTGTTGATAAATTTCAATGGAGAATATTTTTTATTGAAACAATATCAATTAAAATTTTGGGTTAACTTTCGCGGAGCCTTGAAGCAAGATCAATGACACCTTCAGCTATCTACGAACAAAGTATTGATAAACAACGCGTAGCCATCTTCGGCCGCAGCCAGGATAGAATTTTTGAATTTGTCATAAAGACCTTGGAGCAAAACAAGAAGTCATTCGACTATGTAGCTGATGATCAGACCAAATTCTCATCATCACCTTTACTCATTTGGAAGGCAGGTGAAGCCAATGCGCACAGTATGGAATTTCATCATCACATTCTGGTTTTAAGCGGTGTGAGCGTGGCTCACATGGAGGAAATTCATTGGATGGAAAAATTAGCGGATGCCACTCCTAAAGCCGGGATGATCTTATATGATGTCACAGATGCCCAGGCTAAGCGCATCGGAAGCAAGGAAAGAACCGATGTATTTTCAGTTCCCTTCGAAGTTTTTAAACACGAAACTAAAAATAGTCAAACGATCTTGGTTTCAAGTTCCTCTGAAAAATTCACTGTTTCGTTTTCATCTGCCGAGGACCTGAAAGCAGCCAGCGCAGCACGTGAGCTTCTTAAAAAATTAGGTGTTAGTTCCAGTCAGTTCTATCACAGTATTACTGCTGTTAATCAATAAGTTATTCGTTTTAATATGAAGCTCAATCTCAAAGTTCCTTTGTGCTTTTTTGATTTGGAAGCCACCGGTACCAACATCAGCAAAGACCGGATTGTAGAGATTGCTGTGATCAAAGTGATGCCTTCAGGTGAGATGATTAAGAAATCATCCATAATCAATCCTACCATTCCCATTCCTGCTGAGACAATTGCTATACACGGAATCACCAATGAAAAAGTGACGGATAAACCAACATTCAAGGAAGTCGCAAAAGAATATGCAAAGTTCATGGAGGGGTGTGATCTGGCCGGATTTAATATTTTGAAGTTTGATGTTCCCTTGCTGGTCGAAGAGTTTTTACGGGCAGAAGTAGATTTCGACTATCATCGCAAAAAGATCATCGATTCGCAAAAGATATTTCACATGATGGAAAAGCGAACCCTTTCGGCCGCGCTCAAATTCTATTGCAATAAAAAAATAGAAAACGCACACTCGGCTGAAGCAGATACAATGGCCACCGTAGAAGTATTGATGGCGCAAGTCGAAAAGTATAATGGCCAGGACGTAACTGATAACCTTGAACGAAAACTCGGGGTGATTCAGAACGACATGGAATCGCTCTCAAAACTGGTAGGCGATGATTTGGTGGACCTTGCCGGCAGGATGATCCGAAATCAAAAAGGCGAAGTAATCTTCAATTTTGGAAAACACAAGAACAAACTAGTAAATGATGTGTTCAAAGAAGAACCTGCTTACTATGACTGGATGATGAATGGAGATTTTCCGCTCGATACCAAGCGAAAACTTACTGAGCTCAAACTAAAAGGTTTCAAAAAATAAAACCTTCGTGGCGAACAGTCGTTAGAGAGAAGTAATCAGTTCACATTTCTATCGAAACACATCTTTACTGATTTTCTCAACTTAAAATCCTTCATTATGAAAATGCACAATTGCCTTTTGGCCGGAGCAATTGCTCTATTGTTGTCCTCATGCGCAATCATTCGCCCTGGCGAAGTAGGTATGAAACAAAAGCTGGGTAAGCTGCGCCCTGGCTCACTTCCCCAAGGAGCTTACGTCTTCAATCCATTTACCACAACGGTCAAGAAAATTCCAACCCGAACCGTAGAAGCCTATAACGAGTTGGATGTTCCAACGAAGGAAGGTTTAACCGTGAAAGCGGAGATCGCTCTCCTTTATCATGTAAAGCCAGAGTCCGCTCCTACTGTTTATGTGAACTACGGAATGAATTATCAGGAAGTGATTGTAGAAAGTAACTTCCGCGCAGTGGTGAGACACATCAGCGCCCAATACCTCGCTAAGGAATTATTCGCGGTCGATCGCAAAAAAATCGAAAAGGAAATATTCGATGAAATTTCGGTTGGCGTCTGGGACAAAGGTTTTGTAGTGGATGCCGTTTTGCTCAAAGGGATTACGATGCCACCGCAAATTTTCCAGGCGGTGGAAAACAAACTGAAAGCTGAACAAGAATCGCTTCAAATGGAATTCATCATCACTAAACAAAAGCGCGAAGCCGAACGCATGCAGATCGAGGCGGAAGCCATCAAGAACTATAACAAAACCGTTTCCGAAAGCTTGTCCGACTTACTGGTGAAATGGAACGGGGTTCAAGTGCTAAAAGGTTTAGTTACTTCACCGAATTCAAAAGTGATCATCACCGATGGTAAGTCTCCCATGATCATTAATGATAAATAGAACCATAAATCTCACAAAAAAATGCCATCACAATTACTTGCGATGGCATTTTTTTTGTAAAGGTTCCCAACTGATCAACGTGGAACTTTGATTCATAATTTGCTATACCATTTTGCAAAATATAATCTAACTACTTCCTGGTGATCAGATCAAATTGCTTCAATAAATCATTCGTCTTATTTGACAATTTTTCTGCTGCCTGGATGGTTGATTGTGTGGGTTTTTCATCTGCACTTTGCAGAACGGTAAGAATGTGAATCAATTTGTTTTGCAAACTGATAATCGTTTCGGTTGGCGAATCATATGCAGCTCCATAAAGAATATCAGCATTCTCAACGGTACCCTTGCCGCGCAACGTATGAAGCTTGTCTTTTAATTCCTTTTTTGTCTTTACATCATTCGTCTTCTTTTCAATCACATCGCGGGTGCTTTGCAGCTTCTGATAATTCTGGTAACACAGCAACGAATACTTTGATTGCAATTCGATATCGGCAACAGATGCAGCAACTCGAGGATCGATGCGAACGCTCAAGGTTGTTTCATTTGAAACTCCATCGGCAGTCAATTTAATTTTGTATTGTCCAGGCGCAACAAACGGGCCGAGTGGGCCAAGTGGAGTTCGCTTGTAATTTGCCCAGATAGGTAATTGCCGCTCTGCACCCTCCGGTTTGGCGTATCGTAAATCCCAGGTAAACCGGTGATGCCCTGCCGAAGTCGAAAGTATTTGCACAGGCTTAATCCAAAACAATGGATGCTGGTAATTCATTGAATCAATTTGCTCAGGCTTATCGTGGTTGGTGAACCAGATTACCTGATTTCCATTGGTATCAAAAACTTCCAGCGATATATCTTTAGCTAAACCTGGCAAGAAGTAATCAATCGCTGTCCCTTCCGCAGGATTCTCTCCGCCTGGCTCTTCGACAGGTTGTGGCGTATCGCCAAACATATTGTTACGAACACGTGTTGCCACTGCTGTTTTAAATAAATAGGGTTTGCTTTGAGTACTTCCTGAAAGATTTCGGAGCGGTGAGATATTATCTAAAATCCAGATAGAACGACCATGCGTTCCAACAACCAGATCATCCTCATGAACAACCAGGTCGCGAATTGAAGTGATGGGCAAATTCTGTTGCAATGATTGCCAGTTCGCACCATCATCAACGGAAAAAAAGACGCTGCGCTCTGTTCCGCAGAAGAGCACCCTTTTTTCTTCACATCTTCACGAACTACATTGGCAGGCCAAGCCTCATCCAATCCATTCGCAATTTCTTCCCATGTTACACCTGCATCATGTGTCTTGAAAATCTTTGCCTTCAAATCGTTTTTTCGAAATGAGTTCACCGAGATGTAAGCCGTATGTGCATCAAAATGTCCTGCATCAATTTGTGAAATCTTGTCCCAGCTTTTCAGCACTGGCGGAGTTACATTTTTCCAGTTCTTTCCACCATCCATGGTTACGTGAACGAGTCCATCATCCGTTCCTGCCCAAATAATATTTTTATCTAATGGGGAACCCGACACAGAATAAATTACTCCACGTTGTCTCATCGTTTTCAATTCTTCCGTTCTGAAATCGCCAATACTCTCAGGCACTTCCGTTTGTGCGCGCGACAAATCAGGACTTATCACTTCCCAGGTATTTGCTGCATCGGTTGTCCTCCAAAGCACATTGCTAGCGAAGAGCAACATACTCGGGTCAGCCGGATGAAATAGTAACGGCATCGTGCGAAGCGTTCGATACTTTCCGGAGCGAAGTGCTTCAGGTGCTACGTTCTGAGTTTGCCCCGTCTTTTTGTTGAAACGGGTAACTCGTCCACCATAAATCAAATCCGGATTTTTTGGATCGGCAACTACATACGCATATTCATCTGCACCCACGCCCATCCAATCACGGAATGAAATTTGTCCACCTGGCCCGCGACTCGCCACACCAATGGCACCGCTCTCCTGCTGACCGCCATACACCCAATACGGAAATTGATTGTCAGTTGATATATGATACAACTGCGCAGTCGGTTGATTCAGCCACGAACTCCACGTACGGCCTCCATTCACAGTAACAACCGCGCCTTGATCCGCCACAAACAACATTGTTTGCGGATTGCTTGGATTGATCCAGATGCGATGATAGTCATCACCACCTGGTGCTCCTTTAATACAAGTCCACGTAGTGCCCGCATCATCTGATCGATAACAAGCCACATTGGCCACATAAGTGATATCGGGATTTTTGGGATGCACTTTTATTTCAGCAAAGTCGCCACCTCTTCCCCAGATGCGTGGATCTTGCTGAATGCGTTTCCAGTTTTCTCCTCCATCATCGCTTTTATATACTCCGCCATTTTCGCCCGCGTCCACCAATGCATACATTCTTTTTGAATCGCTCGGTGCAATCGCGAAACCAACTCTGCCTAAACCTCGTGTCGGCAAACCATTGTTAATTGGTTTCCATGTATTGCCACCATCCGTAGATTTGAATAAACCACTGTGCGAGCCAGAGAAAGAACTGTTTTCCCAAGGGCCTTCCTGATGCTCCCACATATCAACTACAAGTGAGTTGGGGTCTTGTGGATCAAATTCAATCTGCATTGCACCTGTATTATGATTGATGAAGAAAACCTTTTCCCATGATTGTCCGCCATTCTTGGTTCTGTAAACACCACGTTCATCATTTGCCCCATAAGGATGCCCAAGCGCAGCGATAAAAACGATGTCAGGATTAGTAGGATGAATGGCTACCCTTCCTATTTGCTGAACTTCCTTCAAGCCAATATTCTTCCACGTGTTTCCACCATCGGTCGATTTGAAGACACCATCACCGATACTCAAATCCGGGCGATGCAGCCCCTCTCCTGTTCCGACATAAACGATATTCGGATTCGATAATGATACCGCCACATCACCAATCGAGTTGGTTGACTCCTTATCAAATAATGATTTCCATGTGCGGCCATAATCATCCGTTTTCCACACACCGCCATTGTTCACACCCATGTAAAAAACATTGGGCTGTGAGGGGACACCTGTTGCTCCTACTGTTCGGCCAGCCCGGAAAGGGCCAATCATCCGGTAAGTCAACTCTTGATAAACCGATGATGGGATCAACTGTGCGTGAAGAAATGTTGCAAACAAAAAACTGCTTGCGAACAGAAGAACGGATTTGAATTTCATGGGAATAGATTTATCAGAAATATAAGAAATCTCGTATTCGATGAAAATGAGATTCTATTTCCGTGGTAAAATTATCCACACATCAACTCAACAAAGAAAGTAGTACCAAGTCCTTCGCTAGATTCGAACCAAATCTTTCCTCCCATCGATTCGATTGCCTGCTTTGAAATAGCAAGACCAAGGCCGGAACCGGAGTCTTTTGTGCTGAAATGTGGAATAAAAATTTGCTCCTTCAACGCGTCAGAAATCCCGCTGCCATTATCCTTGAATGAAACAATGCAAGAAGATTCAGTCAAAGATAATTTAATGAATACATTCACTTGTTCGTTTTCCGATTTCGATTGGAATGCATTCAAAATGATATTGGAAAAAACTCCCAACAATAATTTCGGATCCGCCTTAACCTCAATATTCAAATCGTTAATAATCTCAACCCTTTTATGCAAATGCATTTTGTATAAGTTCACCGCTTCTCTTATCACTTCATTTACATCCACAGTTTTCACTTCTGGTGAAGGAAGTTTTGCAAACGAACTAAAGGCAGTAGCGATGTCTGTAAGATTATCAACATGACTGAGCAAACTCTTTATAGATCGTTGCACCTTCTCTGGCTCGAGACCATAAGAAAGATTCCGTTCCATCTGCTGCAATGTTAATTTAATAGGCGTCAATGGGTTCTTTATTTCATGAGCCACCTGCTGGGCAATCTCACGCCATGCACTTTCGCGTTGGCTTTTCTCCAATGCTTGCTTACTCTTCTCCAGATTGGCCACCATTTGATTATACTCCTTCACCATCAAACCCACCTCATCGTTGCTCTCCCACTTCATTGGTTTATTGCCGCCAATGCGAGTTGACTTCAGTGTCTTGGCCATCAACCGGAACGGCCATGTGAATGAATCAATCGAGACTATCGCGACAAAAGTAAACAAGAGAAACATCCCCGTAAAAATTACCAGTATGTTAGCCATCACATTGATTTTTGATTTATTCAGCGATTCATCTGCACGGATAAAAGGAAGTTCAAGCACCCCGACAATATCTCCGGTAACATCCGAGCGAATAGAGAAGAAAAGACTCGAATATGAAAGGGTACCGATCTTTCCGGGTACTTGAATACTGTTAACCCCTTCCTTGACCAACCGTTCCCACGCCACTCGATTTATCAAATTTGAAAACAAACCAGCCTCCATGATCTCGGGGCTACTCGTTGACAAGAGTTTTCCATCCGGATCAAATACGGTGAGATCGAATGACGAAGTGCGGGCCACCCCGATCAAATAATTTCGAAGCGAAGATTCCAAAGTAGAGTCACTGCCACTGCTCATCAAGCCGGAAAGTCCTTCGGTAATTAATTGTCCTCGCCTTAAATTATTTTCTACAACTTGCGTTTCATCCGCTTGATTAATCATCCGCAAAGCCATAAAGCTCACTCCAACGAGCGGAAGTATAAAGGCGATGTAAGCGAAAGATTGAACACGGGTGGTGTAACTAATTGATTTTCCCTTCCTGAATTCATTTAACAGCAGAACGAAAATTAAAAAAAATACCAGGCTGATTCCGATCACAAAGAAAAAAGAGAAGTTGCCCAACACCATAAAAAACGGGTAGCGTGAGGATGCAACCACCACACTCCTTTCATTTTCATCTGATGTGGATATCAAGAGCGATTTATTCAAACGAATCGATTGCCCCCGGGCTTTCAAATTAAATGAGTAAGGATCAATTTCTTTTTCGAAATTGAAATTCCCAAAACTACTGGTTAACAATTTGTCATTGTAAAAAGCAAAACTAAAATCGGTAAGCCGAAATGATTGTGTGAACCGATTGTCCACTACCAAATCAGGTAACGTTTGTCTTGGGATTATTCGCTTCAGACTTAACTCTAAAATAATAAAACCGGCCGATGGCGAAAGATTGATAAACGCTAAATATTGTGTAGTTGATTTAGGCTGGTTGCGAACATAGTACACATTTGGATATTGAGTTTTGTTGGCATCATCGGTATATGATTTAATTGTACTGACCAAATCCGTCCCTGTCAATCGATCGGCAGGCAGGCCATCTGTTTTATACAAAGCAATTCTAAGATGGTACCGGTCAAAATAATTATTCAAATATTTACCCTTGATCTTATCACGCACTGATCTTTTTGAAAGCAATGGATTTGACATGGAGGAAAGTATGAACGGATCCGAGGCAATATTTTGCACCGCCTCGCTCAGTAGGTACTCCCCAAGCACATCGCGCTCCAGCACGCTCATAGCAAAACGCTGCATGGATTTCACCTTCTGCTCTTCCGTAAAACGCCAATCGGCCAAAGCAATTTGCAATGAATAACAAACCACAGGGATCAACAAATAAGCAAAGCTTTTAAAGCCTGCAGAGCCAATTATCCGAAAATAATCACTGAAATAGAGAACAGAGATATAAACTAATGTAAGAGTAATTGTGATCCAATAGTTATGCTCCGATGAGATCGCGTAGGCTATAAAAATTACAACAGCGCCAACTAAATTACCAATAAACTGTTTTGAATCACTTGACAAACTAATTGACCATCGTACTAAAAAATGAAGAAAGAAAAACGAACTGAGACAACCGAATACCACAGAAACGATCGCCAGCACCTGCATGCCATCCATATTCACATTTTCTGAAATATCAAAGATGATTTTTGAATCATGAAAGATGGATTCGATAAACAAATAAGGAAACAAGAAGGAAAAGAAAGCGATCGTTAACAATGCAACAGAGAGTAGCCTACGAAACAATGGACTGACAGATTTTAAATTTAATTTTCCCAGGAGATGGGAATGAACGTAAAACAAATAGCCGGAAGCAAATGCTACTATAAGAGAGTTCAGGAGAAAGTCGGCAGCAGATGCGTTGAAGGATGAAGAGGCGAAATACGTTGGGCTAAAATAAATACTCTTCGTCCACCGGGATGGAATGGAAAATTCCACCATAGAGATCCTCAGCAAAGCAAGCAATCCAAAAAGATTCACAAAGGCAACCAAGTACCTCTCCTTCTTGTGCCAGAAGCGTGCAATCAGGAAGATGGAGATCATGAACAAAATCATCGCCCCCATTGATAAATCAAAAGAAATAGGATTGGTTAAATCAGTCGTGCGCATCTCTACTTCAAACAAACACCTACCTTGAACACAAACATCTTCACCGGATGCATCTGAAAAGCTTGCTCCTTCAGGAAAAATAGCCGGATTCAACCACGGCTGTATGTACTGGTTCACAATCCTGTTATCGATGAACAAAGGAATGATCCCCACTAAAATCTTATATTCACTCAATTTCCATTTTCGAATAACACTCACTGACTTCGAAAACCTGGTCAACGAAAAATCTTCGGCTGCAATCAGTTCATTGGGAAGAATTGCAAAATCATTTCTACTCCAGTTTGCGATGCTTCCACTATCAAGCAGAAGAAAAATATTTTTCATTGATGACCACTGGAGGGCGGTGTCTTTCCTAATCAGCATTGCCTCCTTCTCAAGATCAGCTAAGGATTGTTGGAGGTTATTAGAAATAAGTTCGGCTGCCCATGCGTTTGTTTTACGGTTACGAAGAACGCCATCGTACACAAATGCAGAAAGCAAGAACAAAATTGAAGCGACCGAAAAAAACAAAAACCGCTTCATGGGTTTTCACTAATTGCTATTTCGCAATCCACCGAACCAATAAAGAAACAAAATTCGCGAGTAGCGAAAACTAATCGGGATGAATAACAAAGCAGAGAGAATAATGGCGGTTATGTAAACCCAATCAGGAGGGTTAAAAAAGAAGTGCAGGAAAAACCAAACTCCGAAAAATAGAGCCACCGTAAATGCATAGCTCACATACAGTGCACCAAAGTAAAATCCCGGTTCAGGGGTGAATGAAGCTCCGCATGAAGAACATGTTTCATTCATTTCACTGAACTTCGTGAAATCCTTGAAAGGATATTTGAATATCTTTCCTTCGCGACAGCGCGGGCATCTACCCTGCCATTGTGCCATCAAAAGACTTCTGGACATTTCGTTTGCTGGTTTTGTACCAAAAGAAGGCTAACAAAGAGATGAATAGATACGGTGCTACGAAGAGATAGAGAATTCCAAAGTTGATACCTGCCGCTATGCCAATGTTTCCGTTGCTCAGGTTATTCTCCAGTGTAGCGCGGCACATGGCGCATTGGGCATTCACTTCACTCATCGGAAAAATGAGTAAAAAAATGGCGATAAAAATTACAACTCTTTTCATTTGTAATACGGACTTATCATTAGATAAACGATCACTCCACTCACAGCCACATACAGCCATAACGGGAATGTAAATTTAGCCAATGCTTTGTGCCTTTCAAAATTGCCCGCCAGCGCGCGCGAAAACGTAAAAAGCACAAATGGAATAACCAGAACCGATAGCGAAATGTGAGTGATCAGAATGAAGTAATAAACATAGCGGATCACTCCCTCGCCACCGAATGGCGTTGCTTCCGATGTGATGTGATACAGTACATACAAAACCAAAAACAAACTCGACAAACCAATGGAAGTTTTATTCAGCAATTCATGACGCGCCTGGTTTCCATTTTTAATCGCAAAGAAGGCAAGCACTAAAAAAATTGCTGTTAGTCCATTTATGGTTGCATAGATGGGAGGCAAAAAAGAAAAATCATAACCGTGTATTTTAATTCGAAACAGCGCGGCCACTGCCACCGGAATGATAATTGACAATGTGATGATTAATTTCTTATAGGGTTCTTTCTTTTCCATCAATACTTCTTTAATAAAATTTTCAACTCTACCTCCATCTTATCTGAATCATCCAAATTTGATAACGAATAATATCCGCGAATCTGATTCTGATCATCCATTAACAGGACAGAATAAGGCGGTGACAAAAACAAAAAACAATTTTTCCAAAGAGAAGTTCTTTGTTCGTTCAAATCTGTCAAATAAACTATTGTTAATTCTTCCATTAGAAATTGCTCCCGTATTTTCGTGAGCTGCTTAGCTCTTGAAATCGCATCTACTACAAGTACTGCTCTTGTCTTTTTTGAATTAAGAACAGAAGCTATTGAATCGGGAACTTTGTAAGGGACAGTATATTTATAATCGCATCCAGCCTTCAAATCTATGCTCTCTTTGTAAAAAACCGGAATGTCAAATTCGTTCCTGGCGAAGAATTTAAGGAATAGATAAATACTTATCGGAAGGAGAAATACCAATATCAAAAAAATGGTTTTGCGCATAAGGCTTTAAAATAAAAAAGGCTAAAGCGTAACCTTAGCCTTTTAATATTCTAAATATAAGAATTAGAAACCTAAGAAGTTAACTTCCGCCATTTTCATTCCTTCATAAACGAAGGCTACCAACATCCAGATGATAAAAATCACTGGGATGAGAACTGACCAGAACAGAACTTTGGTTTCATATCTCAAGTGCATGAATTCACCAACGATATACCCTGCCTTAACAATTGTTAAGATGACAAAGAGAGTGGTCTTCGCAGGACCATGGTGCATTGTGAAGGCGATTATAAATTCAACAATTGTTACCGCCAAGAGGATAGCAGCCACTGTCCAAAGGTGCTTGATCTTTTCCTTGTTGGGAGGAAGAACTACTACTTGAAGTTCGTGCGAATGATGAGCCATAATATTATTATTAAACGAGATAGAAGAATGTGAATACAAATACCCAAACAAGATCAACGAAGTGCCAGTACAAACCAACTTTCTCGACCATTTCGTAATGACCTCTGCGAGCGTAAACGCCCGTAACTGTGTTATAGTAAATTAAAAAATTCAAAAGCACACCGCTGAATACGTGGAAGCCGTGGAAACCTGTGATGAAGAAGAAGAAGTCTGCAAAAGGTTGAGGTCCGTATTGATTTACCTTTAGAGATGCACCCGTAACAGGAATTGTCTGCCATGTTCCGGAAACTGTATCAAAAATTTTCTTCAGCGTAGGCTCACCCGTTCCAACGATAAAGTGAGTCCATTCCCAAGCCTGGCAGCTCAAGAACGTAGCTCCTCCTAAAATTGTCCAAAGCATCCACTTCTCAACTGCTCTCTGATCCATCCTATGTCCTGCCTCAACCGCAAGCACCATCGTCACGCTCGACATGATCAGGATGAATGTCATCAATCCAACAAAATACAATGGATACTCACCGCCATGAATAAATGGAATTGCATCGAAAACTTTTTCAGGTACTGGCCAATACTCGGTCGAAAAAGCAAAGGTTGCAACATCACCTGTAAAAGCAGGATGCTGTGAGCGAACCAACCCGTAGGTGATCAACAGACCTGAAAAGGTGAAGGCATCAGAAAGGAGGAAAAACCACATCATGAGTTTGCCGTAGCTGGCATTCATGGGTGATACCCCGCCATCCCAAAGGGATTTTCCCGGAATAGTAGCTGAAGTTGAATGTGACATGTTTAACGGTTTACCTGTACAATAATAAGAAGACGAACAAATATAGCCAAAGCGCGCCCAAAAAATGCCAATAAGTTGTGCACATTTCTATTTGAGCCATGTTTTTAGAATGAATTTTTCCTCGAATAGCTGAATTCAAAACGATCAACAAAAACACAACCGCGCTAATAATGTGCAAAGCATGAAGGCCAGTGATCACGTAAAGAAATGATCCGGAAGGATTGCCTACCAAATAAATACCCTCCCCCACCAATTGTTTCCATCCATAAAACTGCAACACCACAAATGCCACACCTAAAACGGATGTTATTACAACAAGAGTCTTAACGCGGTCAATCAAATCCCGCTTCGCTGAAAAGTATGCCCACTGAAAAAGAATACTACTTATAAGTACCACCACGCTTGAATAATAAAACAAACCTGGCAATTCAAAATAAGCCCAGTTTCCCTCCGCCCTTCTCACGATGTATGCCGAGGTGAGTCCCATGAACAGCATCATCACGCTAGCCATAAAAAGCCACATCCCAAATTTCTTCGGATGCATAGCCAAAGGTTTCTTTGGCTCTTCAACAATTCTTAAATCAACTATCTCTTCCATATCAAACTTTATCTAACAAGTAAGCAATCTGCACAATCGGTAAATAGAGAAAAGATCCAAACATGATTCTCAATGCTGACTGACGGTCTCCGGTTTTTAAAAGCGAAAATGTTTGAGCAAAAAAAGCGACACCACATATGGTAGCCACAATAGCAGAATTCAAACCGGTGATTCCGAATTTTGCTGGCAACAATCCAAGCGGAATCAGGAACATGGTGTATATCATTATCTGAATCGCAGTGTTCAAATCCTTGCCTCCACCGGAAGGCAGCAATTTGAATCCTGCTTTTTTGTAATCCTCATCAGCCACCCAGGCAATCGCCCAAAAATGTGGAAACTGCCAGATGAATTGGATTCCGAAAATAATCATCGCTTCATGCGAGATGAAATTAGTAGCTGCAATCCAACCCAGTAGCGGAGGCAGCGCACCCGGAATCGCTCCGACAAAAACAGCAATGGGTCCGACCCTCTTTAGTGGCGTATAAACAAAACTGTAGAGAATGGCAGACACAATTGAGAGCACTACAGTCAATGGATTTGTGAACTTCCACAAAAGAAGAATGCTTGCACCAAAACAAAAAGCAGAAAAAACAATTGCTTCATTCGCAGTGACTCTGCCGGTTGGTATTGGACGATTTTGCGTGCGACTCATGATCTTATCCAGGTCCCGCTCAATAATTTGATTCACGCACACGGATGCTCCCGACAACAAGAACCCTCCCAAGGTGAGCATCACCAGCGTAGTCCAATCAAATTGTCCTTTAGTGGCCAGACCATAACCAAATGCACAAGAGAATGCAACCAATAAAGAAAGTCTTACTTTCAGCAACTCGACAAGCGCACGAGTCTTGTTCAAAACTAAAATTGCGGAAGATGCTGATTGTACTTCTGAAACCATCACACTTGCGTTGCTTGTTCAACTTTCATTTTAAAGAGAAGAGACATTTGCACCCCAAATACCAACGTTGCGATCAGCAAATGAGTCGGCTGTAACCAAGCTGGAACGTTACCGTATGCCATGCCTACCCCTGTTAAAATGGAAAGCAAAATTAACAGTATTAATGAAAGCAGTAAAGATTTTGGCAGGCTAGTTTTTAATAATCTGTAAAATAAAATTACATGCACGGCCAGCACAATCCACGAGAAAGAACGGTGGAGAATAAATCCAAAACCAATTTGTGAAATCCATGATTCACGCATCATTAGATGGGCTGCCAATTGATCGACCACCTCGCGTACTTGGGTGCCAAAATACACTTGCACCAAAAGCAAAAAAACGGAAAGAATGACTAATAACCGATCGATCACCTTGAATCCGGTGACGACCTCATCTTCATCCTGAACCAACTTCACAAGTAAAGCAATTAGTACAAAAGCCATCAACATATGAACAGTGATCGTCCATGTGGTAAGGTTGGTTGATACCACAATTGAACCAAACCATCCCTGGATGAGAACAACAATCAATACCCAGGCACTCACCCAGAACTTTTTGGGGTCGGTTGACCTCAGTCGATATGATTTCACAACAAGGAGAATAATTAAAAGTCCCACCGTCATCCCTACCAAGCGATTGATATATTCAATCCATGTCTTGGTTGCATTGAATTCAGTCTCCTGTTGAATCGACTTATCATTCAATAGCTGATCGGCCGTTTCTTTCATGCCGAGCACACTTAAAAATTTTGCAAACTTGATATTCTTTTTTTGCCTCAGCGCTATGTAGTCTTCTTTGTAACTGGTTGGGAGATTTTCAACTGAGGAAGGTGGAATCCACTGACCAAAACATTTCGGCCAATCGGGGCAACCCATCCCAGAGCCGGTAGCGCGCACTACGGATCCTACCAGGATCAAAAAATAAACAGCGGTCAAGGTTACAAGACAATGTCTCTTGAAAGCCTTGACCGCTGATGAATTCAATTCTGCTTATCTAAACTCTCAGTGTCCCTTTTCTTCTACTACAATCGAGCCGCTTCCCATCTCCAATTTGATCTCATCATTTTCATGAGGAAGATTTGATTCTGGAGTTTCTGAGAATGGAATATGCTGAGGGATAAAATCTTCTTTCGCACCCGGCTTGCTGTAATCATAAGGCCAGCGATACACCGTTGGAATTTCACCAGGCCAATTACCATGTCCAGGCAGACGTGGAGTGGTCCACTCCAATGTAGTAGAGTTCCAGGGATTGGCCGGTGCAAGTCTTCCACGGAAAATACTGTAAATGAAATTGAAGACAAAAATCATTTGCGCTACCAGCGTTACAATGGCTGCTATACTTACCAGGAAGTTCAGGTCGGCAAAACCACTGAATGTTTCAAAGTTTGACCACACGTAGTACCTGCGAGGGAAACCGGCAATACCGATATAGTGCATAGGGAAGAACACCATGTAAACACCCACGAACGTAACCCAGAAGTGCAGGTAGCCAAGCTTCTCGTTCATCATGCGACCAAACATTTTTGGGAACCAATGATAAACACCAGCCACCATTCCAAAGAAGGAAGCGCTACCCATCACAAGGTGAAAGTGCGCCACCACAAAGTACGTGTCGTGCAATTGAATATCAACAGCAGAGTTACCGAGGAATATCCCTGTAATACCTCCCGTTAAGAAGAATGAAACCAAACCAATAGAGAAGAGCATCGCAGGTGTGAATCTGAGATTCCCTTTCCAAATGGTGGTCACATAGTTGAATATTTTCACCGCAGAAGGAACGGCAATGATCAGCGTGAGCAGGGTAAAAATTGATCCGAGGAAAGGATTCATACCCGTCACAAACATATGGTGCGCCCACACCACAAATGACAGGATTGCAATAAACAACATCGAACCCACCATCGCCTTATAACCAAAGATTGGCTTGCGTGCATTGGTCGCAATAATTTCAGAAGTAATACCTAATGCAGGCAACAACACGATGTAAACTTCAGGGTGCCCCAAGAACCAGAACAAGTGCTGGAACAAAATCGGGCTTCCACCTTGATTCGGCAATGCTTCCCCACCGATATAAATATCGGAGAGGTAGAAACTTGTTCCGAAGCTTCTATCGAAGATCAATAACAAAGCTGCTGCAAATAAAACAGGGAATGAAAGGATACCTATTACGGCTGTCAGGAAAAATGCCCAAATGGTAAGTGGCAATTTGGTGAATGACATCCCCACCGTGCGAAGGTTAATGACCGTGGTGATGTAGTTAATACTTCCCAATAATGAACTCACAATGAACAACGCCATTGATACCAACCATAAAGTCATTCCCAATCCTGATCCGGAAATCGCCTGAGGCAGTGCACTCAATGGAGGATAAATAACCCAGCCACCCGATGCAGGTCCGGTCGTTAAGAATATTGAAGTGAACATCACACAGCTGGAGGCAAAGAAGAACCAATATGAGAGCATATTCATGAAACCGGAAGCCATGTCTCTCGCCCCTACCTGCAATGGAATTAAGAAGTTACTGAAGGTTCCGCTCAAACCTGCCGTTAGCACAAAGAACACCATGATCGTACCGTGCATGGTGACAAGTGCGAGATAAAACTCAGGATCGATTTTCCCTTCGGGCGTAATCCATCCACCCAGCAATGGTTTCAACCAACTTAAATCCGCATCAGGGAATCCAAGTTGAAGGCGGAACATTACAGAGAATACCCCACCAATCAACGCCCACACCATACCGGTAATGAGAAACTGCTTGGCGATTACCTTGTGGTCTTCACTGAAGACATAATTGGTCCAGAAGTTACCATGATGTTCATGCGCGTGATCATCGTGGTGCTCCACTGAATGTGAATGTGAATCCGTTGCCATGCTGAATAGTTCTTATTTTAATGTAACACTTGTTGCTGATTGAATGGACACTTCGTCCATCGGCAAACCTGCCTTTATTTTTGCAGCTTCTCTTAAGTTCTCAGGAACTTGTTTCAAGTAATCAGGATTTTGTTTCAACCATGAATCCTGCGAAGCCATCCATTTTTCATAATCCTCTGGCGTATCCACTACAACAGGGAAACGCATGGAGAAGTGACCTTTACCACAAATCTCCGTGCAAGCCATTTCGTAGTTGAAATTAGCATTGCCAGTCTTGTCACGCATTTCCTGAGTGGTGAGTGTTGGTGTAAATTTGAATTGCGTCACCATACCCGGAACGGCATCCATTTTCACGCGGAAGTGAGGCAGGAAAACGCTGTGTATAACATCTTTCGCCCTGATTTTCAATAACACTTCTTTCCCTTTCGGTAAGTGCAACTCCAGTGACTTAAAATCGTCAAATGAATTTTTGTCGCGAAGGTCAAGACCAAACTCGTTATTGGCATCGATCAATTTATAATTATGCTTACCAAGTTCTTTGTCTTTCACGCCCGGATAGCGAGCCGTCCAGGCAAATTGCTGACCAATCATTTCAATCACTACGGCATCTTTTGAAGCGGGGCCGGTAATGTCATTCCATGCGCGCAAGCCTTTGAAAATCAAAAGAGCAAGTACAATGGCCGGAACGACAGTCCACGTAATTTCCAAATAATGATTGTCAGCAAAGAAAGCCGCTCTACGGTTTTTATCATAGCGATACGTATAGGTGAACCAAAACATCGCAATGAAAATAATGGTAAAAGCAAACACGGTAATCCACATGGTGATCCAGAACAAATTATCAGTCACTTCGCCATGCTCAGAAGCTACAGGTGGTTCATAGCTTCCAAAGTGGTGCCATGAATACCAGAAGAAACCAACCAGACCCGCTATCATGAAAACCATGAAAAGGATCGCGTTAATGTTATTCCAGGATTGGTCTTCTTCCTCTTTCTTTCCTTTCACCACATCCACTAAGGTGCCGATGCGGAATATCATGATCAGAATTCCGATCACCAATACAACCCCTAAGCCAATAATCATGTTCATAAAATATCCTTTAGTCTAAGTCGCGTATTAAATATGATGATTCAAACTCTCTTGCATAAATGGGTGGTTTTTCGCCACCAATTGAAGTTTCGACAGGGCATTCAGTACCACATATAGAAATGCTGCACCGAACATTAATGCCAATCCGATTTCCAGGAACCCAACTCCCCCGTCATTTTTCATTACACCTGGAGTAACCATATTATAGAAGTCAAACCAGTGACCAACAATCACGATCGGGCAAACTACTTTCAACATAGAGACGTGGCGCTTTGCATCGCGTGTCATTAATAACAAGAAAGGCAACACAAAGTTTAAGATCAGGTTCGCATAGAATATCCAATTGTAAGGAGCGGTCTTCATGCGGGAAATAAAGTACACAGTTTCTTCAGGAATGTTTGCATAGTAGATCAGCAAGAATTGGCCGAACCAGATGTACGTCCAGAAGATGCTGAATGCAAAAATAAATTTACCGAGGTCATGCAGGTGATTGGATGTCACTACTTTCATGTAGCCGGCATCTTTCAAATGCGCGATAAAAAGAGTGATCACGGCCAGACCGGTTACCCACCAGCTCGCAAATACATACCATCCAAACATGGTGCTGAACCAGTGCGGGTCAATGCTCATCACCCAATCCCAGGCAGATACAGAAGATGAAACCGCGAAGATCACAAGGAAGATGGCCGAAAGCTTACGCGCTTTGAACCAATGGGTAGTTGCACCATCCAGATCCTCTGCCAACATTTCTTTTTTAATGCTGATATAGAAGATATACCAGAGGCCAAAGAAAACTATCATTCTCAATATGTAGAAGAGCGGGAAGCTGCCTGCCGCAAGCGGGAAAAAGAAGAACCCGGCCTTTCCTTTCAGAACTTCGTCATGTGCATACACACTTGAATCCGTCCAGTGGAAAACATCTCCTTTCACCACAAACCAAAGTACCAATGTTAAGATACCAGCAACCGGAATCCATGTTCCGATAGCCAATGGAACTCGCTTGATTGGTGCTGACCAGCCTGCCTGTGCAGCATATTGAATCGCCACGAAAAATAAGCCGATGATTCCAATCCCCGTAAAGAATATATTGTTCTGCCAAAGGGATGTAAAAATTCTCTTCAACCAAGGATCACTTCCGTGGTGACCACCGCCCTCTGTTTTTGCTTCAGCCTTATGCTCTTCATGTCCTTCTTGCGGAGCAACACTTGCTGTCAATGATTTTGAAATCTCAACGGAGGCATGTTTCTCATGACCTTCGCCATGGCCACCCGAACTCTTTGCAATGAAAACTCCTGCAATAAAGAGTACAAGACCAATTGCACCCATGATAAAAATCTTGGTCTTGGTGGCTGATTTGAATTCGTATTTTTCGTCTGCTATCATCGACTGTGAATTGAAAGTTGAATCAATTTTTCTGAAGTTCTTTTACATACTTGGCAATCTTCCAGCGATCCTCTTCGCTTACCTGAGAACCGTGCGATCCCATCAAACCTTTTCCGTAAGTGATCACATGGAAGATGTGACCCTCGGTAATATTCTTTAGCGCATCACCTTTCAAGTTGGCAACACCTGGATAGAAGCTATGGTCAACGCCATCGATCTTCACTCCACTCGCCACTTTTCCATCGCCACCACCTTTTGCTCCGTGGCAATGCTTGCAATAGATTTCAAACATTGCTTTGCCCTGTTCAATTACTTCCGGAGTTGTTTCAAAGGGACTCACTAATTTATTGGCAAGCCGCAGGCTTACAGTGTCATTACTTGCCCGATATGGAAGCCAACCGTACGCATTACGTTTCACGGTGTGAGGAGGTGGCAAACGCAAGTTCATCTCATGCGGGTTATACTGGTTGGTGTTATAAAATTCACCGTGACCATTGTCATAGCCTGCATCCAATGCATTTACAATCGAACCAGCATCCTTGTCTTTGATTTGAGTGAGCGGTTCATAAGCTACAGAGTGGTACATGTTGGGGGCATACTCCATTCCCTGATAGTCCCCACCCGCCTTGCATGACGCGAGAAGAATTACCGAAGAAAGAACTGCACCAATTTGAAAGTGTTTGCGCATAGTCACCAATTAAAAATTCTTTTCGTTTACTTCCGATGCACCGCTGCTTTTCAGGATGCGGCTGATTTCATCTTTGCTCAATTTGTTACTTGCAAGATCAACAGCCATCACATGTTTATCATCCGTGCTGCGAAGATCATATTGACGCGGCCATTTGTAAGGCTTCATTCCACTTACAATCAGGAATGTGATCACCATTCCGAATGCAGAGCAAAGTACGGTGAACTCAAAAGTCACCGGAATGAATGGAGGCAATGACGCGTGGTTTTTACCACCTATGTCCATTGGCCAATCGAAACCCAACATCCAGGTTTGTGTGAACAAAGCGAGGATGGTTCCGGTCATACCGAATAAGAAGGCTGCCTTTGGCAAGCGGCTCCTTCTATATCCCAATGCTTCGTCAAGCCCGTGAACAGGGAATGGGGAATACACTTCGTGAATCTTCACGCCTTGCTCGCGGATTTTTTCCACTCCGCTCATGAGGATGTCCTCATCATCAAATATTCCGACTACAAAATTCTTATTGCTCTCCATAGATCAATGTTTCTGTTCAGAGGTTGACTTAATAATACTCTTCACTTCTGCCATGTTGATTACCGGGAAGAACTTGGCGAAGAGGAAGAAGGCTGTAAAGAATAAACCGAATGTGAATATGTATTGGCCAATGTCATACATCGTAGGATAGAACATCGACCAGCTTGAAGGCAGGTAATCGCGGTGAAGCGAAGTAACGATGATCACAAAACGCTCAAACCACATACCGATGTTCACGATGATCGACAACACAAATGTGGCAACAAGGTTAGTACGAAGTTTTTTGAACCAGAACAACTGGGGAGAAATCACATTACAAGTCATCATTGACCAGTATGCCCACCAATATGGACCTGTCGCACGGTTGTAGAATGCATAGTATTCAGCAGGAACTTGACCGTACCAGGCGATGAAGAACTCAGTAATATAAGCGATACCCACAATGGATCCGGTGATGATGATAATGATGTTCATCAACTCAACGTGATAGATCGTAATGTAATCTTCCAGGTGAAACACTTTGCGTGTAACCAAGAGCAGCGTCAACACCATAGCGAACCCTGAGAAGATCGCACCGGCAACGAAGTAAGGAGGGAAAATGGTAGTGTGCCATCCCGGAATTACAGAGGTTGCAAAGTCCATTGACACAATGGTGTGAACTGACAACACCAGCGGAGTTGAAAGACCCGCAAGGATCAAGGCAACTGCTTCATAGCGCATCCATGTTTTTGCAGCACCATCCCAGCCAAAGCTGAGGGCATTGTAGATCGTGGCGCGTGTCTTATTACCCATGCGCACTGCACGATCCCGGATCACAGCAAAGTCAGGAATCAAACCAAGATACCAGAACACCAATGAAACCGAGAAATATGTTGAGATTGCAAACACGTCCCAGAGAAGTGGCGAGTTGAAGTTCACCCACAATGATCCGAATGTATTTGGAAGAGGGAATGCCCAATAGAAACCTAACCACAGGCGGCCCATGTGGAAACCAGGAAATGAAGCCGCACAAATCACCGCGAAGATTGTCATTGCTTCTGCTGCGCGGTTGATGGACATTCTCCAACGCTGACGGAACAACAAAAGGATCGCTGAAATCAACGTACCTGCGTGACCAATACCGACCCACCACACGAAGTTGGTGATATCCCACGCCCAACCTACTGTTTTATTCAATCCCCATATCCCAATGCCAACCCACTCGAGCATGCACACACAATAGAAACCGTAGCAAAGAAGGACGAATGAAATACCAAACGACATCCACCAAAGGCGGCTCGGTTTTCCTTCTACCTGGCAACTGATGTCTTGCGAAACATCGCGAACGGTTTTGCCACCGGTCACCAGGGATTCACGTATCGAGGAGGTTACTTGCATATCAATTAATCAATGGTCAAAAATTTCTCGTTCAAAATTATTATGCGTGTTTTTCAGCTTTCGCTTTTTCTTTGTCTTTGTTTCTTATCTTCGAGAGATAGAAAATATTTGGTTTCACTCCGATGTCTTCCAATACTCTGTAAGCACGTGGGTTACCGATCTTCTTATCAAATGAATAGTTCGGATTCTTAGGATCGTGTTCAATCTTCAACAACTTGCTGATGCTGCTTTCAGGATTGTTCATATCACCAAATACAATGGCACCGGTAGTACATGATGCCTGGCAGGCCGTTACTACTTCACCGTCTTTCAACGGTCTGCGCTCTTTCTTCGCAGTGAGTTTGCCTGTCTGGATTCGTTGAACACAGAAAGAACATTTCTCCATCACACCGCGTGAACGAACGGTTACATCAGGGTTCAACACCATGCGGCCAAGGTCAGTGTTCATTGCAGGGTTTGCCTGGTAGAACTGCTGGTTGTTGTGGTACTTGAACCAGTTAAACCTTCTTACTTTATAAGGACAGTTGTTTGCACAGTAGCGGGTACCAATGCAACGGTTGTATGTCATTTGATTCAAACCTTCCGTGCTGTGCGTAGTGGCTGCAACAGGACACACCGTTTCGCATGACGCGTTGTTGCAATGCTGACACAACATGGGTTGGAAAGTAACTTCCGGATCCTCGGAAGCTTTTTCAAGGCCTTTCAAATCATCGTGAAGCGTGCCTTCCGGGCTGCTGAAGTAGCGGTCGATACGCAACCAGTGCATCTCGCGTCTGTTAATGACCTCCTGCTTACCCACAAGGGCAACGTTGTTTTCTACATTACATGCTACCACACAAGCTCCACAACCATTGCAAGTATTCAAGTCAATGGCCATGCCCCAATGGTGGTTTGGATACTTATGTCCTTTCCACATTGAAAGTGAAGACGCATCTACTTTGTCATCCCACTTGGTGATCTTTGGAATCTCGCGACCAGCCCAGGCATCTTTTTGAAACTCTGCCAACGTAGCTTCCTGGATCACGCTCTCGCGGCCCATGTAAGTTTGGTGAATCTGAGTCTGTGCGATCTGGAAATCTTCATCCACTTTCTCCACTTTAACTCCGGACGCTGAATAGTTCAGTGTTCCATTTGAAAGCGTTACAAAAGGATAGGCATTCGCACCAATATTTTCTGCTACAGCGCCCACTTTGGTGCGACCATAGCCAAGTGACAATCCGATAGTTCCAGGATTCTGTCCCGGTTGAACCAAGGCAGGGACCGTAACGGACTTGCCTCCAACCGTGATTTTCAATTTCTGTGTACGACCTTCTGCATCGTTCTTGATACCTAACTGGTTGGCATCTGTCAAAGAGATCGTAGCATAATTATCCCACACTGCTTTTGTGATAGGATCTGGCAACTCGTGAAGCAGGGGGTTGTTGGCTTGTGCTCCATTTCCAACTCCATAGCTCTCATAAATTGCCAACTCAAAACCAGTACCTTTCATAGCTGCAATCGCAGAAGCAGCCGCATCCAGGTTGCCACCAAAGGTCAAAGCTTTTGCTTCACCAGCGGCAGTCTCAAATACTCCATCATACAAGCACTTGTCCCAGAAACTTTCAAAGGATCCGGCATCTGATTTCTTATCGAAGAACCATGTCTTCCAATTTGCCTGAAGGGTAGCGAAGTAATCCACGTTCGCTTCACCAGCCCAGGTCAACAAGCTCTCCTGTGTCTGGCGTGTTTTGAAAATCGGGGTAATCGCAGGTTGTGATAAGCTGAAGGAGTTTGCCTTCGGCTCGTAATCATTCCACGACTCAAGGTAGTGGTGATCCGGAGTTTTGTATCCACACAACGAGGAAGTTTCATCAGGAGTAATCGATGTTGAAACAGTCAGTGCAATGCCTTTCAATGCTTTGCCTAACTCCTCTCCCATTGGGTGATCATACACCGGGTTACAGTTGTAGAAGATCACACCACCCACCTGACCGCCTTTCGCCTCTGCGATAAAATTCGCCATAGCCTCGTCATTCCCTTTTCGGAAATTAACCGGCAATGCCGTATTAATGGTCGTTCCGTAGCTGCCGAGCAAATCATTGATTGCATTTACAACCACCTGAACTGATTTATCATTTGAACCTGCCACTACCAACGATGCACCTTTGTTAGCCCAAAGTTCTTCAGCTGCTTTTTCAAGGTGATTAACTTTTACTGCAGGCGTTGATAAAGTAGCCTTGCCAGCCTTGGCAGCAAGAAGATTATATATCTGTGCTACCGCTGCCCCTTCTTCTGAAGGTTTTAACTTGCCACGGTAATCAGCATTTGCACCAGTCAATGAAAGGTTGCTTTCAAATTGGAAGTGACGTGACATCTCGCGTTTCTCTTCACTCACTTCGCGGGTAGATGCATATTGCTTTGCAAACTCAATCGGGGAAACCCAGCTGCCAAGAAAATCAGCATTCACACTCACTATTACTTTTGCTTTGCTGAAATCGTACGATGGAATCATGGCTACACCAAATGATTCTTCATTGGCTTTCACAATTCCATTGGCCGAAACCTGGTCGTATTGAATATGCTGTGTAGTGGTGTACTTCGCTTTGAATTTTTCGATTGCAGCAGTAGTGCTGGGGCTCAGTATTGTATTGCTGACAATACGGATGTTTCCACCTTTGCCTGCAATCTCATCGAGCTTGGCAATAATTTCTTTATCAGCAGTTGCCCAATCTGCCCACTTCTTTTCCTCTGTTGTTGGAGTCTTCGCTCCTCTCAGTCTGTAGTTATCGTATAAAGAAAGCACAGAAGCCTCTACTTGTGCACTTGTTCCTCCGCGTGTAACGGTGGATAAGCTATTCCCATCCACTTTGATAGGGCGGCCATCGCGAACTTTCACTACAATGCTGCAGTAATCGCCACCGCTTACATAGGTTGACGCATAATAGTTAGGAATACCGGCATCGGCATCCATTGGCTTCACTATATAAGGAACGGCTTTACGTATGGGAGCTTCGCAGGCAGCCAACGAAACTGCGGCTACGCTGAATCCCATCATTTTCAAAAAGTCCCTGCGCGAGTGACCTAAGTCGTGACCGCCCATGTCAACAAACTCTTTGTCGGCATGCTTAACGAACTCAGTGTCGTTCTTAAGCTCAGGTAAACCTTTCCAATATATCTTTTTTGTGTTACTCATAGAGTGGTTCTAAAATCGTAAATCAAAAATCTAATTCGTATATCAATAGTGGCACTTCGAACATTCAAGACCACCGATGTCTTCTACTTTCATCTTCTTGCCGGTCTTGCTTGTTTCGTGAACTTCAAGCAGCCTGTCATAATAAGCATTGCCTTTGGTGTTCACGTCTGTCTTGCGGTGGCAGTCAATACACCAGCCCATTGTAAGCAGTGAATATTGTTTCACCACATCCATCTCTTCGATCGGGCCGTGGCAAGTCTGACATTCAATTCCTCCCACGTTCACGTGTTGCGAGTGGTTGAAGTACGCAAGGTCTGGCAGGTTGTGGATGCGCACCCACTCGATTGGCTTCTGCTGCCCTGTATAAGAAGCTGTTTTCGGATCGTAGCCGATAGCTGCATAAATCTTTTGAATCTCAGGAGACTCCTGCTTCACCTGCGAGTGGCAGTTCATACATATATTAGGTGAAGGAATGTTTGCCTGCTTTCCTTTCATTGCACCGGTGTGGCAATACTTACAGTTGATTTCGTAAGCGCCAGCGTGCAATTTATGTGAGAAGGCGATTGGCTGCTTTGGCTGATAACCTTGCTGAACGCCAATCGAATAAAGTCCGTCAATTACATTTTTGAATACAATCGCAGTGACAAGGAAAGTCACCAGGAAGATAAATCCGGAACTGCGGGTAACAGAAGCAAAAGTATAAGGTGAGTTGATGATCTCCTTATCGGCATCACTAAGACCTTCCTTCTGATTGAGATATTTCTTAAGCGCGTTTGTAATCAATGCAAGGATCACCAACATTAATATTAGAATGATGATCATGCCACCAAGGATAGCATTCAGATAACCTGAAGGTACTGATGACCCGCCTGAACCACCTGCTGCTGCGGTTTGTGTTCCGGGAGCCGGAGCATCTGGTTTGTCAGCCTCTGCTTTCACATACGCCAGGATGCTCATGATCTGATCATCGGTGTAGCTGGTGAAAGCTGTCATCTGACTCTTATTAAAGTCAGCATAAAGTTTTACTGCATACGCATCACCACTGGCGATTACTTTCGCAGAGTTACGCACCCATGCTTTAATCCAGTCGATGGATGGTGCACGCTCGGTCACACCGGCTAAGGCAGGACCAACCAATTTTTGTTTTACCCTGTGGCACGATTTACAGTTGCCATTGAACAATGCTTCACCTGCACTTATTACAGCGGGATCTTTTGAAATTTCCTGCGCGGAAGAAATGAAACCAGAGACTATAAATAATGCGAGTGTGAAGAACTTGAGGAGACCAGGTAATTTATCCTTCATCATCATGAGTTTAGGTAACCGCTTTTTGCGGAATCGCACAAATCTACACCTCCAATGCATTATTTCAAATAAATTTTATCCACTTCGCAATATTTTATTCTGACGAAATTCTACCCTTGTGGATAAACAAAGGGCAATCTTACACGGCCATGCTGCTAAGCCTCTGAATAGCAGTTTGATTTCGCTGTTTAGAATAATTTTAAAAGGAATTTAAAGGTTGGGAAGCTTTCTGAAATTTTTTTTACAAAATCAAAAGCCGGAATAAGCGCGTGATGAAGTTTGTTCCTTCGATCAATAGGAGCTAATCCTATTTTAAACTCCAGGTAACATGATGAAGGGACTTTCTTCCTCTCACCTCCTCCCGGTAAAAATTCATTTCAATTTTTTCTGTGCATCTTTAGCCCCACCAACCCTCCATTATGAACCCATCACTTAACAGAAACTTATTCTTCATCAAAGAACATGTAGGTCTTTTTAAAGCTGCAAATAGTTTTGACATCTTTGATCCGGCCCATCCGCAACAAATACTTCTTGAATGTCGCGAAGAACGGCTCGGATTTTTCACCAAATTCTTTCGCTTCACCGACTATAAGCGAATGACTCCTTTTGAAATTGATGTTAAAGTTCCAGGTGGGCAACGGCTTATAACCGTGAAGCGCGGGGTGAGCTGGTTTTTATCCAATGTGGAAGTCTATGATGAACAAAACACACTCGTTGGAAGGTTCAAGCAAAAGTTCTTTTCCATTGGCGGCCGCTTTGAGGTGCTGGATGCCCAAGACAAACCACTTTGCATGCTCAAAGGAAAATGGACAAGCTGGGAGTTCAAGTTCATTGCGCCTGACAACACCGAATTTGCCACGGTAACAAAAAAATGGAGCGGTCTTGGCAAAGAACTATTTACTTCCGCTGACAACTACGTGTTGCAAATAAGTGAAGCGGTCCCTCCCGATCATCCCTTGCGCGTGCTTATCATGGCAGCAGTGATGTGCATTGATTTGGTTTTAAAAGAATGAGTTCAAAAGAATGCAAGCTTACAAATGCTAAGTCCTCCGCTCGAGGACTTTTTATTTGATTCGCTCCAGTTGGCCTTTTCGTTTTACTATGTTCTTATAGTCCCACTGAATATCCCTTGCCTTTTTCAGCCAGCGCTTCAGGTGCGCCTTCCTGACTTCACTCACCGAGGTGTAACGAATTTCAGCTGCTTTAAAACTCCCCTCCGGCTGCAACGCTTCCTCCTCAAACGATTGGCCGCTCCAGAACATAAGGCGCACGCTATCTTTCAACTTACTATAACCAACCACCGGATTGCCATCCAGAAACCAAACCGGATGTGCATGCCAGATTTTGTTCTCGCCTTCTTTCAAGTTTGAATCAATCTCCTTAGCAAGCAGGTCGCAGATCGCTTTGTTCTCCACCGATAGCTTGTTGTTATATTTCTGAATGTCTTTGTTCATCTTCGATCTGTTATTTTTTCTTGTCGAATTGTCTTTCAAGGTCAGCCAGAGAACTTTCAAACCCTAGCTTATCTATAAAAGCGGCAGGAAGATAAGCATCACCGGGCTTGTGTTTGGAATGCATGTTGAATTGACTTGCGTGAGAAGCCAACCATAAATCAAAGGAAACGTTCTTCAGCGACTTGAATGTGTTGGCAAGGTCTTGCGAGATAGTCGGATAGGCCGGTGCCTCGCTCAACTTATCAATGACTATCGTAGGCATGTTCGCAATCAACACCTGGTACGAACGTTGATCATCTTTCACCGTAAACAGGTAGCTGCACGAACCTTTGGTGTGGCCGGGATGGTGCAGCATCTTGATTTGCATTTCCCCCAATTGAATGAGGTCATCCGGTTTCAGCAACCGGTCTGCTTTGATTGGCTCGAAAGTAATACTTCCACCAAAAGCATAGTCACTAACGCCACCATCGGCCAGCACAGGCGCGTCTTTTTCGTTCACCATCATCTGCGCTCCTGTTTTCTTTTTGACAGCAGCCATCGCACCCACATGATCATAGTGCACTTGTGTCGTCAGCAGTATTTTAATGTCAGAAAATCTGAATCCCAGTGCCTTTATGTTCTCTTCAACCTGAGAAGCCGAAGCAGCGAGCCCTGTGTTGATCAGAATATGTCCCTGTGAAGTTGTAATGAGATAGCAGGCAAGGTCATAGGTGCCTACATAATATAAATTTCCTGCGATGCGAAAGGGCTGATAATTCCTTGACCAATCTTCGTTCATTGCTTTCGGTTCTTTCACTTGCTGCGCATTTGCTAAAAATGGAATGAACAACAAGAGAATCACCAATCTGAAATTATTCATGAGTTAAAATTCGTTTGCACGAAGTTAAGTTATTGATCAAATAATTATAAGAATAAACAAGGATGTCCTTCGCTAAAAAGCAATTAGATAAAATAGCCTCATTTGATTTAATAAACAAAACAACATTATTTTACCAAAGTTGAACTTTCACCAAAGGAATACCTTGCCAGATTTAATCAACGGGAAAGAAGAAGCTCACGGGGTCATCTAACTTACTACTACTATTCGCGCCTCTTTAGCTTTTCTTAAGAGGGCGGTCCTATGATGTGTTTGTTGCAAATCCTCGTTACTAGTGTGCGGACTTATTTCGAATTATAAAAATCCAAAAAGGAGATGACTTCCTTTTCATTTCTCAATTTGTTGTGATTTGAATTTAACCATCCTTTAATTTCATTGTTTGAATGAAGGACAGAAAATAAAGAAGATTTATTAAGGCCTGTAAGCTGTACCAGCGTATCCTGGTTGTTAATCATATACTTTGATCTGGGGATAAAACGGTATCGGCTCTCATTTCTATACTGATTGAAATCCATTTTTCTCAGTGTAATTTGAGTCAATTTTAACAATTGGGTTTTGCCTTCATTTAAAATTTCTACGTAAGATTCATTTGTGTTTTTAAATTTTTTAAACACTCCCAGTACTTTAGTAGTGTCATTTGCATCCAGGAACACAATCTTTTGAACTATACCCTTTACAAGCGTAAACTCTTCACCTTTATCATCAAAATAATGAATATCATTTGTGTAAAAATTAAGTCTTGCTTTTGGTAGTTTGATCTTCTCTCCTTTTACTAAAAAAAGTATGGCTTGGTTCCATTTTTCATCCCAAAAACAACTTCCATCAACATCCCCATATCCCACCACTTTACTTTTGTTGATAAAACCATTATGAAGTCCTCCGTAGTTTGTCAGACCAGTGCCCCCCGAACCCACTACATCCAGGCCGCCCGGTGCTCCGGGTAGTTGAGAAAACGAAATCTTGAATACTAAAATAAAAAACAATGTCAGTAAGAATGTGTTGATGTGTGTCATATTTAAAAATTATATGATTTTTGAAAGCTTATTTGGTAGTTAGCAATGAACAGCACAAATAAAGATGCTCGATCATTATGGTAAAATCGTATTACTTGCTGGTACTAACCAGACGAAATTAAAAAAAACAAAACTTGATTGCAATAACTTATTAAGTGATGCCAATAGAGTAATACAGGCGGTAGATTTGAATAGTTCACTTCAAACTCATACACGATGTTCGCGTGTACTTTTTTGAAATCGATATTATTAAATCAGTCAGAAATAAGAAAACATCCACCGGATCGATAGATTGGAATAAGCCCATCAACTTATTCATTTTCATCATACTTTTGCGA
>CAZECP010000008.1:0-81384 GCA_964510765.1 uncultured Ohtaekwangia sp.
AAATCAACATGCCTGATATGTTTTTGAAAACGTGGCTGAAGACTACCAGCAATGGCGAGGTGACGGACGAAGTGTTGGAGAAAGAATTCAAATCCTACAAAGAAGGTTTGAAGTGGGATCTGATCAAGAATAAAATAGCGGAAGACAAAGGAATCGAAGTGAAAGGCGAAGAAGTTCGCGACAAGGCAAAAATAATGTTAGCTGAGCAGTTCGGTGGAGCTGCTATCATGGAGCAATTGGGCGAAAAGTTTGATGAGATTGCCAACAACTATCTGGCTGGCAAAGATGGCAAAGGCGAAAACTACATGCGTGTTTATAACCAGCTTCGCCATGAGCGCATCATGACGGCCATTAAAGAAGGCATTACGATTACGGAAAAGAAATTGACAATGGATGAATTCAGGAAGGTGGCTGAATCTCATAACCATCATCATTGAACCAATCCTGACCTATGAGTGTTAAAAGCCTGTTGAAAGACGGGCTTTTTTATTTCCGATTTTTATCTAAACTTGAAATAAATTACAGACCCAAAACGTCCATACTTAAAACTTTATATTATGAACTACGGAAATGAATTCAGAAAGTACGCGGTGCATCACCTCGGCATGAGTGGTAACGCACTTGATAGTTATACGCGTTTTGTTAACGAAAATCCCTACACGGTTACAGGAATGACTCCCAACATCGTGGAAGAGCGTCAAATGCGCGCAACTGTGATTGATGTGTTCTCGCGCCTGATGGCTGATCGTATTATTTTCTTTGGGACTCCGGTGGATGATTACGTTGCCAACGTAATCACTGCACAACTTCTATTCCTGGAATCATCTGATCCAAAGAAAGATGTGATCATGTACATCAACAGTCCGGGCGGATCGGTTCACGCGGGTCTTGGTATTTATGATACGATGCAATACATCAATCCCGATGTAGCCACGATCTGTACCGGTTTGGCTGCCTCGATGGGAGCTGTGTTGCTGGCTGCCGGTGCTGCCAAGAAAAGATCAGGACTTCCGCATTCAAGAATCATGATCCACCAGCCGTCTGCCGGCATGCAAGGAACGTCTGCAGATATGGAAATTTCGATGAAACAAACGTTAGAGTTAAAGAAAGATCTTTACACAATCTTGTCCAATCATAGCGGACAGCCATATGATAAAATTGAAAAAGACTCTGATCGTGATTATTGGATGCGCGCAGCGGAAGCAAAAACGTATGGCTTGATTGACGAAGTGCTGGAGCGGAATAAGAAATAAGTAATTTTTAAGACTCAATTAATTAGCCAACTGGAAACTGTTGGCTAATTTCATTTGTTGGGAGATGGGGCAATAAAGAACTATCTTTGCAAATCGGCTAATTTTAAAATCAGCAAATCAATCAATAAAGGCATGGCAGAAGTTACTTGTTCATTTTGTGGCAGAAATAAGAAAGATGTGGATCTGATGATCTCAGGTATTCACGCTCACATTTGCGACAAGTGCGTAACACAGGCCAATCAAATTCTTTCTGAAGAAAAGAAGAATAAAGTAGAGCCGGGCGGGGTTCCAAATTTCAAACTGATCAAGCCTCGTGAGATCAAAAAATTCCTTGATGAATATGTGATCGGTCAGGATGAAGCCAAGCGCGTGATGAGCGTAGCGGTGTACAATCACTACAAGCGATTAATGCAGCGCAAAGTGGATACTGATATCACCATTGAGAAATCAAACATCATCATGGTGGGAGAGACGGGAACAGGAAAAACATATCTTGCCCGCACCCTCGCAAAGATATTACAAGTTCCATTTTGCATTGCCGATGCAACCGTACTTACAGAAGCAGGTTATGTAGGAGAAGACGTAGAAAGTATTCTTACGCGTTTGCTTCAGGCGGCTGACTATAATACAGAGGCTGCAGAGCGTGGTATTGTTTACATTGATGAGATTGATAAGATCGCACGTAAATCTGACAATCCTTCCATCACGCGTGATGTGAGTGGCGAAGGAGTGCAGCAGGCACTTTTGAAATTATTGGAAGGGACGGCCGTGAATGTTCCGCCTCAGGGTGGGCGTAAGCATCCTGATCAGAAGATGATCACGGTGAATACAGAAAATATTCTTTTCATCTGTGGTGGAGCCTTTGAAGGTATTGCAAAAATGATAGGAAGAAGGTTGAATACGAGGCCTCTTGGTTTTGCGGCTACTGCCGACAGCATGAACCCTGCAGACGTTGACAAAGACAACTTACTTCAATTTATTTCTGCGCAGGACTTAAAATCATTCGGATTGATTCCTGAATTGATTGGTCGTCTTCCAGTGGTTTCATTTTTGAATCCACTTGATCATAAAGCGTTGCGGAAAATTCTTACTGAACCAAAGAATGCACTTGTTAAGCAATACAAGAAATTGTTCGAAATGGAAAGCATCGAACTTGAGTTCAAAGAAGGAGCGCTTGACTTCATCGTTGAGAAAGCAGTTGATTTTAAATTAGGTGCCCGCGGCCTGCGTTCCATCTGCGAGGCAATCATCAACGATGCGATGTTTGAATTGCCTTCTGAAAAAACAACAGATCGCCTCGTGATCAACCGCGCTTATGCAGAAGAGAAATTCAGCAAGTCGCATTACAGCAAGCTGAAGGTAGCTTAATCATTGAATGACTGATGGTACAGCAAGCTGTAATTTCCATTGTCTTGGTCTATTCGCTCCTCAAACTATTCACCGGGTTTGCTAGCGCAGCTTTAATAGATTGATAGCTCACTGTGCAAAGCGTGATCAATAACGCGCCAACTCCGGAGGCAGCAAATACCCACCAGGCAATTTCTGTACGATATTGATACCTCTCAAGCCAGCCGTTCATAAAGTAATACGCTAGCGGCATGGAAAGGACCAGTGAAACGACCACAATCACCACAAAGTCTTTTGAAAGCATTCCCCACAAATTCATAACCGAAGCGCCCATCACTTTCCTTACGCCAATTTCTTTTGTGCGTTGCTCGGCTACAAAACTTGCCAGTCCGAAAATTCCCAGGCAACTGATGAAGATAGCGAGGATGGCAAAGAAGCTTGCAAGTTTACCGATGCGCTCTTCACTTTCAAATTTGCGTGCATACTCTTCATCCACGAAACGATATTCGAAAGGTGAAGCCGGGTTGTATTTGGTAAATACTTGTTTTACTTTCTCGATCGATTCGCTTGCACTGGCAGAAGGATTCAATTTTGCAATCACAAGATTGCCTTCACCTGTATCGATATGAAAGAGCGATGGACGTACAGGTTCGTAAGGTGATTCTACAATCATGTCGCGAATGATGCCGATGATGGTGTAGGGTTTGCTATTCCAGTTCAGAATTTCCCCTACCGGATTTTTGAATCCTAGAAATTTAGCCGCGGCCTCGTTGATAACAAAAGTGGCAGAGTCGGTTGCATGATCTCTCGAAAAATCACGGCCTTCTTTAAAGTTCCAGCCCACCGTTTTACCGAACTCATACGTAACTCCATTATTTGGAAAATCGACAGCGAGACCAGGATCTTTTCCGTTCCAGGTAAAACCTCCGTTGGTATTCCACACTTGGGTAGTTGGGCTGCCTGCTTCAGCTATCTCCGCCACAGCTCCCGAATTTTTTAATTCGTTTCGAATGGTTTCAAAATGTTTATGGATTTCAGGAGTGCCAGGAAACAAGTTGATGAGTCCATTGCGATCATAACCAACCGGACGATTTTTCGCAAAATCAATTTGCCTGAAAACGATGATCGTGCCAATAATGAGTGTAACAGAAACTGTGAATTGTAAAATCACCAATACTTTTCTTGGGATAGAAGCAAATCGTCCAGCTCTAAAAGTTCCTTTTAAAACTCTCACCGGTTGAAACGAAGAAAGATAAAGCGCAGGATAGCTGCCGGCAATAATGCCGGTGAAAATGCTGAAACCAATTCCTGCCATCCAGAACAATGGGCTACTCCACAGCAATTCTAATTTTTTATCTGCCACCTGGTTGAATGAAGGCAACGCCAATTGAACCAATAGCAATGACACAACAAATGCAAGCAATGCCACAACCAGCGATTCACTAAAGAACTGACTGATCAATTGTGCTCGGACAGAGCCGATCGATTTCCGAATGCCAACTTCTTTGGCACGCTTTTCACTTCGCGCTGTACTTAGATTCATAAAATTGATGCAAGCAAGCAACAATACGAAAACTCCAATGATCCCGAACAACCATACAAATTGAATACGCCCGCCAACATTCAATCCGTTTTTGAATTCGGAATACAAGTGCCATTTGCTCATCGGGTGAAGAAAAACTTCGGGCTTGTATTTGCGATCGTCTTCGTCTTTCAATTTGTTGAACTTTACATTCACTATCTTCTCGGAGACTTTTTCCATGTTGGCATTGTCGGCAATCTGCGCAAAGGTCTGCGTAAAATTACTCCCCCATGGATTTTCCATTTTTTTGATCCATGGGTTGGTGATCAAATAGAGTTCCCAGGGTAAAAAGTAGCTGACTTCCCTGAACGTTGAACTGTACGGAATATCTTCATAGACACCCGTGACTTTCAGGTCATATTTGTCATCCATGCGAACAGTTTGCCCCGTTGGATCGGCATTATCGAAGTAGGCTTTGGCAACGGACTCGGACATCACAATGGAATATGGATCCTTCAAAGCATCTTTCGTTCCCTTCAGCATTTTTAGCGAAAGCATATCGATGACAGAGGGTTCAAAAAAATTACCTTGCTTCTTAAACACTTTGTCACCCACCGTAAGCACGTGCGTGAATGTCCATGATGATTGTAACACATATTTGAAATCGCTGCCGAAATTATTTCTGATTTCTTCTGCCATCGGGGCCGGGTTGGCAGTTTGAGATTCTTTGCTACCGTTGTAAATATTATGTTGCCACACTTGTGCAATGCGGTCGTAATTATTGTGATACTTGTTGAAAGAGAGTTCGTCCCAAATCCAAAGACCGATCAGAACGGCTACACCCATGCCCGTGGCAAGCCCTGTGATGTTTATAAATGAATAGCCTTTATTCTTTAAAAGATTTCGAAGGGCGATTTTGAAATAATTCCGGATCATTGGTGCAGAAGTTGGTGACTATATTTGTGATTAACTTCAGGAAAATAAAATGGTTACAAAAAGAAGTAAGATTTATTTGTACCCAATGGCTGGATAATTACTTAAATAGATTTTTGAAATCAGGATGCACTTGAGAGGTAAGGAATTCGGTAATGGTAAACTCTGCGAGGCGATGAATGAAAAATGGGTCTTCTCTCACGATTGCTTCGATCTCTTCTTTTGTTTTTCCTTTGGCAAGAATAATGCCCCCCGTGCGTGGCACTTTCCGTCCGGAAGCGATAAGCACATTCAGTTTGTAATATTTATGAAGGTACTTTACATGCGCGGTCATGTGCGCATCAAGTTGATCCAGCGGAACGATATAGTTTAAGTTAATTATGAACATGAAAATTTTACAAAATATTTTTCAATGACTTCCGTCAAACCACGATTTGAATTCATTCACTTTTTCGCGGCTCACGATGATCTCCTGTTCCCATTTGATAGCCGGAAGAATTTTTAAACGAGAGTTGGAGTACACCATTACATCCTGGATGAATGCGATATTGACAATGTAGCCTCGGTTGGCACGGAAGAATAATTTTGGATCAAGCAACTCATCAAGGTTCTCAAGGGTATAGTCGATGATGAATTTTTTGTTTTCGTTGGTGATCAGGTAAACATCGCGGCCATCTGCATAGAGCAATGCAATTTGTTCGGCTGTGATAGAACGGATGTGATCGCCTAGTTTCACCATGAATCGCGATTTGTAATTTTTCTGAGGGAGGGTATTTACAGTCTCGCGTAGCATCTCCAGTTTTTTATCCCACGATAATTTTGCCGCTAGGTCTTGCAGCTTGTTCAGGCTGGTGCTTAGGTCGGTAAAAGAAACGGGCTTTAACAGATAGTCAATGCCTTTTACCTTAAATGCTTCAAGCGCATAGTCGTTAAATGCAGTAATAAAGATGACCGGCTTTTCAACATTCACTTGTTTAAAAATCTCAAAGCTCTGCCCGTCCAACAACTGAATGTCCATGAAGATGAGATTTACCTGCGATTGATTTTCACGAAGCCACGGCACGGCTTTTTCAACAGACGGGATAACGGCAATCACCTTGATTCCTGTACTGTATTTTGAAAGATGGCGTTCCAGCTTCTCAGCTGCCGGCACTTCGTCTTCGATTATCAAAACATTCAAATTCAAAATGGGTGTCATCCTTCGCTGGCCACAGTGGTTGGTTCAGAAATTTTTATGGCGGGAAATTTAATGTAATTCTCGCCATGTGCCTTCACTTGTACAAAATGATTATCACTAAAAAAAGAGTACACACGCTGAATACGAGCGAACGCCTGTAAACTTTCTTCATGAAGAATAAGTTTATCATTGATCTTGTGTTGCAGTACAACATAGTTATCTTCTTCTTCATAAAGAGAAATGGAAAAAGCAGAATCCTTCGCCAGCAGTGTATTGCGAATAATCGAATCAAGAGAAATCAACAGGGATCCGGGAACTACGTGCAAGTCGTAAGATTCCAAAAGCGACTCGAGGTGGATTTTATTACCATTGCGGAAATTGAGCAATGCTACTAGATTTTTTAATGCTTGTACTTCATCCGAAAGAGAAACTAATTCTTTGTCGCGGTTCATAAGTTGGTAGCGATAAATACTCGCAAGCAAATCCACCTGGTCTTCTGCATCACTTAAGTTTACATATAGCGATTGCAAAATGGATTCAAGGCTTTCATAAAGAAAACCTGGATTGATTTCATTTTTGAAATTGACAAAGTCAGTCTCTATTTTTTCGCGAAGGCGGGCTTCGGCATTCAATTGAACGGTATTCTCACGAAGCAAATATTCATTGCTGAAATAAAGTACGTTATAAAGCAAAGCAGTGAATCCAAAGATCACAAGAAACATACGCAGTTCTGTCCAACTTACCGAGTACCCTTCCACCCATTTAAAGTACGCATCAACGCCTCCATACACAATCAACAGCGACACCGAAAGACTGATCAGCGTTTGAACTACCACGCGATACTTTTGCATCCATCGATCAAAACGTTTTAAAAGAAAAACAATGGATGCGCGCAAACTCTCCAACGACAAATAGCTGAGAGCGATACAAACATACAGCTCGCGGTTGCTGTAAATTTTCAGTAAGTCGTTCAAATTATTGTTGACCAAAAGGATGAGCAAGTAAACAAGCACACCGTAAAATGCCGGAGCGCAAATTCGGAAGAAGGGATTGTGTATAAACAATTTCTTCATGCCGATGCAATTTGATTTAGGATCGGCAGCCTTACGGAAAACTCTTCTTCATTTATAATCAGCACGGGTTGTTTTGTAAAGAAAGCATATCGCTTGCGAATGTTCTCCAACCCGATTGAAAAACTGGTATTGCCCGACACTTCTTCTGTCTTCGTGTTCGCTACAAGTAAATGATTGGCGGCAGATGAGATAGAAACGGTGAGCGGATTTTCTTTTGAAACCTTATTGTGTTTTATTGCATTCTCCACCAGTAATTGCAGCGTAAGGGGAGGCACTGCTGTGCTTAGCAATTCTTTGGGAATCGAAATATCTAGTTTGAAATTATCTTCGAAACGAACACGCAACAAATAATGATACGCTTTCACAAATTCAATTTCTTCGTGAAGTGGAACAAATTTTTGTTTGTGATTTTGGAGAACGTAGCGAAATGTATCGGCCATCCTGCGAATAAATTCTTCCGTGAGGTTTGCATCTTTGTAAATCAATGAAGAAATAGTATTCAGGCAATTGAAAAGAAAGTGTGGACTGATTTGAGTTTTTAATGATTCAAACTGCAACTCCAACTGCCAACGTTCCGATCGCAAGCGTTCCACTTGTGTGTGCGCATAGTAGCGAAACGAATAGAACCATCCATACACAATTTCATAAAGAAAAATCGATACGATCAGCAGCAAAGCAATCTTGATTGAATCAGCTTTAAGGGACGAAGTAAAAGTTTTGGCCAGTATAATCGCAATAGGGGCGATGATAAGAGTATTCACAAGAACACCACACATCAGTCTCGTGATAAAATTTTCGCGCCATAAGATTTTGCTGTCCAGGAAGCGGTCAATCCAAAAGGCGATTGCACCAAATACATTCATCGCCAGAATGCTAAATACATAGTGTTCGATAAGTGAGGGGAGTTTGCCAGACGCACTGAAGTGTAGGTACATCAGGAAAAGCACACCGAGCGGTGTGCAGATGGCAACGATTAACAGAATTTTGCGCACAAGTGGTTGCTGAGTGGTGACTTCCCCGATCATAAGAACGAATCTACTTATTTTCGTTCAATATGATCGGGAGAATTTGATGATTAGTCGATAGCGCGCAGTGCCTGTCCATAATAAGTAGTAGAGTTGATGCTCTTGGCAGCCGAACGATAGGCATCCATCAAGGTTGCATCACCTTTCACTTTTGGAGCAGACTTCAGTAACACTTGTGTTTTATAATGATCGGAGTTAATTCCAGAAGCGGCATTGAGCACGGCCAAAATTCTTGAGCTATTGAGATTGTTTGATTCCAATGCGGCCATCAGAATTTGGGACGCGTAGTGATCGCTATCGCACTTGCCGCCTCGTTCTGCCAATTTCTTAAAGGCTTCATCATTAAGATCCTGGCTCTTCACCATATCACTGAGAACAATTGTTTCGTAGTGGTCGCTTTCGATAGCATTGCTCAACTCGATCAATTGGATGTTCAACTCATTCGGGAGTTTGTTGTTCAAAAGCGTGGTGAGTACCTGTGTCTTGTAGTGATCGGATTCAATATCTTTCACCGATTCTAAAACATTTTTAAATGAAGTTGCTGACAATCCTTTTTTATTCAAGGCTTTTGTGAGGACAACGGTACGATAGTGATCCGATCCGATTTCCTTAGTTGCATTGATCATTTCACTGACGAGGGCATCACTCAGGTTGTCTTTTTTCAACAAGCTTGTGAGTACTTCTGTTTTATAATGGTCCGACTCCATTTTTCCCGAAGCTTGCAAAATAGATTTGATCGCTTCCAGGGATGGTGATTGTTTGTCAAGGGCTTCTTTGATGATCACTGTTTTATAATGATCCGATTCCATTTTTGTGCTGGCAGCAAACACCGCATCAGTTGCTTCCTTGGTTGTGAGAAACTTGCTAAGATTTTCCTTCAGGAATTCAGTACGATAGTGATCCGATTCCAATGATGAAGTGAAGCGATCGATAATGGTTGGATATTCTTTCGCAGCTACATTTTGGTTCATCAGTAAATTAGCATAGGCGGTTTTCACATGTTCGCTTTCAATTTTTTGAATTTCGTTCAACACTGCATTGCTTCCACCTTGCCGAAAGAAACGAGTAACGCGGCCTTCCGCTCCAATAGTTGTGCTACGAACAAGTTCGGGAAGAATTTCTCCCATCCACTGGCGGCCACCACCTTTTTCAAAATCGACTTTTTCCCGGCCTTCATAGTATTCACGTTTTACTCCACCTCCTTCGGGCGTAAACACCAGTGAGCGCTTGCTTCCGAACGTGGTTTTGGTGATCTCCAGGTAACCATCAGGCGAAATGCTTTTGATGTCTTTGTCATCATCGGTCAAGTCAATTTTGCCACGTGTCTCTACGTTGAAACTTGAGATGCCGTGACGGTTGATGGTGATGTGCGAACCGTTGCGTGAACTGGTAATCTCTAGCTGCGCGAATGCAGTGTTAGCAACCGCGAAAAATAAGATGGCAGGAAAAAGAGTAATAAGTTTCATAAAAATGCTTTTGGTCGTTCAACGGATCAAAGGTGGGGCAAAGATTCACACTCGACAAGAACATTGTATTGAACCGTAGGATTCGTGTACTGAGCCGTAAAGCTTGGAATGGATCGGGAATTTGCAGATTTTTCTAATGGACTTGTTGAACTGGAATATGCAAGATCAGGATTTTTTAAGAAAGGAAATTGAGTTACTTGATGCCGAGGTTGCAAAGGCAAGGGAGACAATTTTGAAAGTAAAAAACAGTGAGGTTACACGTGAAGCAAAAGCACTCGAGATCTTAAAAACAAAACTTACCGACTGGACTGAAATGAGAGGTGTGTTGCTGAACATTCTGATACAGCAGCTCAAGAGCAATCAATAGAAGGACTTCTTGTAAAACTTTTTCGTGACTTCAATCATCTCTTACCAAATAGAAGAGTCAACTTAAGCGGTAAAAAATATTTCGTATTTTAATAACCTAAAACTCCGGTTAAATGAAAACATCGATTATGATTTTGCTGTTTGTAATGATGTCAATCACAGCAATTGCTCAAGACGAGTACCGACCATTTCGGATTGGTGTTGGTCTGGGATTAGTGGCACCACAGAAGAGAATGCCGGGATACTTGCTTTACCTGGAACCATCATTGCGCCTTCAAAAATATTCTCTTGGACTTCGGATTGAGACCGTTGGTCAGCCGAATGCCGATATTGGAATCCTGGGTTCCTATACAATCAACGGTCAATATTATTTTAATGAAGGCACGACTCGTGTTTTTGGGGGACTTGGATTTGGTGCTTACACGGTCAACAGCGCTCCGCTTGGATCTTGTACATGTGAGGGAGAAATAATGAGTACGGTCTATGGTTTTTACCCGAGGATTGGAATAGAGAAAAAACATTTAGTGATTACGCTGGATATTAACCTTGTTCAAAATGCTACGCAAGTGCGGTATTCCGACAATCCCTCAATAAATCAAATCCCTCAATATTACCAGGCACAAACAAGCTACCTTTCCTTGCGGGTCGGATGGAACATTGGTGTTGGGCGAAAGAAGAAGATCCGGTCTTAAGTTGCTGAGAAGTTAATTCAATTCGAGTTGCACGAAAAATTTTCCCAGATCGAATTCATGTCTTGCCAGATTTTTTCTGAAGTCGACTTGGGCGACAATTCAAAAAACACCAGCGTCTTGCCTGGACCTGGGCACGTCTTCACGTGAATGATGCAATTTAAAATCACCGGCTTTTGTTCCATGTAGTCGAGCATCGAAACGGTGCCGGAGAAGGTTGCTTTATCACCTTTGGCAGTTTGGTTTTTAATAATCGTGGCAATGGTGGGAACGAGTTTTTCTTTGGGAATATTTCTTCGTGGAATGTTACGGCCCACCAATCCGGAATAATAATCTTTCAAATGCTGCTGAAGTTTTTCGTTGTTGAGTTTCACCTCACCATCGAGGTACCACAGAAAACAATACGACCAGTAATCTTCTTTGGTCGCATCGCCCCAGCCCGGAGCGAAACGCAAATCTTCAATTCCTTTGTACGGAATCTGCGGAGCGAAGTCGATGGGAACTGTCATCAATTCCTTACGCCAGTCTTGCGGAGCAGTAAGTTTGTACGGTAGAGGTGTTTCTTCTGATTGGCATTGTGCAGAGAAGCAAAACAAAACACAACCTAATCTGAACAGTTGTCTTACCATTTTAGTGAATTAAGATTAAACACCGATAATGGATTTGAATTTCCCCAACTCCAACGGCTTGTCAATCGTGCCATCAAAGCCAGCTTCGCGCAGTTCAGACTTTTTCTTATCATCAATGTAGTTGGTGATCACGTATGACTTAAATGTTTTACCACGCACGTCCACCATCGCTTTCAAGACATCTTGCGCACTCACGCCATTTCCCAGGTAGTAGTCGCTTAACAAAATATCGAATGGATTTTCTTTTGCCCATTGAAGAGCATCGGCAAGCTTATTGAATCCTTCCACCTGGAATTCTGTTCCGAGTAATCTTTTGGAAACAAACAAGTCGATCATCTCGTCATCGATCACCAGTATTTTCATACAATACCAATATTAGAGTCCATGTATTCAAAAATACAACAAGGAGATTTTACTTTCTCAATAAAAGAGGATGGAAATTTTTATTTCTGAACAGAAGTTCAGTCTTGGCGATTTTTCCGGCTTGATTCATTTCGAATGCCAGCATATCAATTTCAAATACATTTTTAATCTTTTGATTTTGTCACATCCTTATAGGCCGAAAGCAGTGCCTCCATCACAATTTCTTTTGTTAGCCTATTCAGAAAAAAAGTAGTTGCACCCTTCTCACCCCATTTATTGGGAACAGGATAAATATTTTTTGGATCTATTTTGCAAAAGATGATTTGCTCTTTTGGCGTTAGGAAAATATTGGCCGTGTTATCAATAGCTAGATAAGTGGCGAACATTCTTTTTCCGATCACTTTAAAACCTATTCTTTCAAAGTGCGGCTTTTGTTCTGTCCCAGGGAAGGAGAGAGCCATTTCAATCAATGTTTCTTCTGAGATCATCGTTTTATTTAATCAAATATACTCATTGGCATTCGCGGAAATTTATACTTTATTTATAAGAAGGAAACGGACTCATGAAATCTCTTTTTGAACATATTCATCAATACAGCCACCTCGGCAACAAATCACTCAACGACCTGGGTGCTTCCTTGCAGAAAGTGGAGTTGCCAAAAGGTTCATTCCTGATCACTCCTGGAAAAGTTTGTAGTCACGTTTATTTTCTGGAGAAAGGTTGCCTGCGCGGGTTTTATAACCTGGATGGAAAAGAGATCACCTATTGGTTTGCGTTCGAAAATAACTTTGTCACATCCTTCTTTAGCTTCATCACGCGCAAGCCGTGCGTGGAAAATATTCAGTTGATCGAAGACTGCACCCTATGGTCAGTGAGCTACGACAGTCTTCAAAAATTATATGGTCAACATTCTGACATTGAGCGGCTCGGACGTATAATGCATGAGCGCTATTACGTGATGCTGGAAGAGCGTTTCGTGAGCAATCATTTCAAGGAAGCGAAAGAGCGTTATGATAATCTGATGACCAATGCACCGCACATCCTGCAACGCGTGCCGTTGGGATACATCGCTTCTTATCTCGGCATCACACAGGAGACCCTCAGTCGCATCCGCAGCAAAGCCTGATTTATTTTTTGACTTATGTCAAAAGAGATGAACCGGAGTGAAAATACCTTTGGTTCATAAATTACAATCAAATGGAAAACAAAGTATTTCAGAAACCTTCGAACGCCTTTATAGCGGCTTCGTGGGTGGCCTTATTATCTGGCGTGCTAGCATTCATCATTGGTTTGTGGAATGCTGACATGCAACTGAATGAGAAGGGATATTACTTCACCGTGCTTGTGTTTGGTCTATTTGCTTCTATCTCGTTGCAAAAAGCCGTGCGCGATCAGTTGGAAGGAATCCCTGTAACCAACATTTACTATGGGCTCGCATGGTTCTCCACCGTGCTTGCCGTAGTGCTGTTGGTGGTTGGCTTGTGGAACGCCACGCTGGAACGCAGTGAGAAGGGATTTTATGCCATGTCTTTTACGCTGAGTTTGTTTGCAGCTATCGCTGTTCAAAAAAACACAAGGGACACTCAGGGTGCAAGGTCCTCAGGATTTGAATCCCAATAATTAATCTTTAAATAGCAGTGCCTGCGAAAGGAGGCACTGTCTTTTTTCTGAACCAGCTTCGTCAGATAATTTTGTTGGTAACATCAGCCTCATACGCATTACCTATTGCCAACATCTTTATAGCTTTTACAGTTTTCTGATTTCTTTTTGCACGCTTATGTAAAATTGTGGTGCTTACTACTTTTTGACCACGAGAAGCAGATCCATTTTGTTACTTTAAAAAATTGTTCAAATAATTTAGAATAGTTGTTGTCTGCATCATCAGGCCGACATGCGTTTGTGAAGGAACAATTGCCAATTGTGATTTTGGCATTGACTGCATATCAGCAGCAACTCCTCCTCCCAATAATTTATATGTCTTCATCAATTCAATTTTATCCGTTCCATCATTGTCACCTGCTATGATTAGTACAGGTGCCGCAATTTTTGCGATATTGGCATCACCCACGTTGAATGGTTCTTTAGCGAAAACAAACATCAGCTCTAAAAACTTTCTCCATTTTGTTTTATCTGGCGCCACTGCATCATAGGTTGTTTTCAGTGGCGTGTTATCAAAAAATTCGGGTTTAAAATCTTTGAATGCTCCGTTTACTATCGGCAACCAGCCTTCCGTTTTATACGTGGAAGAAATGATCACCAATTTTCTTAAACGTTTTGGACTTTGTACAGCAAATTGGTAAGCCACAGAGCCGCCCATGCTAAATCCCGCCACATCAGCACTGTCAATTTTCAGATGATCCATTACTTTTTCTACATCACTTGCCAATGAAGTAATTGATAATTTTCTATCTGAGTAGGGTGAGTGTCCATGCCCCTGCATTTCAATAGCAATTACTTTCCTGGTTTTTGACAGCTCAGGAATCAGTTCGCTCCAGTTCATTTCAATCGTGTAGAATGCTCCATGCAATAAAATTATGGGTTGTCCTTCGCCATATACTTCGTAATAAACTTTGATGCCATTGACAGGCGCGTAACCACTGGCAGAAGGTTTCATTTGTTGTGCGTTTGATTGGTATGCTGAAAACATAAATGCAATTAGTAGCATTGATTTAAGTGTGAATATTTTTTTCATAGCGCTGTTTGAATTTTAGTTTGAAATTTATTGACAACACAAAATTAGATTCCTGAACTTGCAGGTATAAAAACGACAACTTAGAGGGTCAATTCCGCCAAAAGTGTATTGCTGACTTACTCCAATATTTCACACTTGTGATTTAGAGAAGTTACAATGCCGATTATTCTTCTTTTCAAAATAGTATCGCCTTGAATCCGTAAAATTCTGTCGCAGTCGGATAAGTCGAAATTTATTTTATGTGAAGGAAATTCTTCTTCAAGTTTTTGAACTACAAGTTTTGCCTCGCGAATTTTTCGGACGTTGGTTTTGAAAACTTCTACCATAAACTTGAGTTGTTAGATCTTCTTAGTAATCAATAAAGGTAAAGTACCTATCATCAGCTACTTTTGCTCTTTATCTTTTTGGATCAAAGTCCACCATCCATTCAATTCCATATTTGTCTCTGAACATACCAAAATAATTACCCCATGGACTATCGCCAATTGGCATTTCAACAGTTCCTCCCGCTGAAAGTCCGTTAAATAATTTGTCTGCTTCTTCTTTGCTTTCTGCCGTTATTACAATTTTACTTCTGTTCTCATTTTCATTTGTTCGTCCTATCACCTCAGGAACGTCATTTGCCATCAACTTGCTTTTACCGATCGGCAATTCAATATGCATAACTTTATTTTCTTCTCTTTTTTCAACAGGGAATCCAGCGCTTGCAAGATCTTTGAAGCGAATGATCTTTGTAAACTCTCCGCCAAATACAGATTTGTAAAAGGTGAATGCTTCTTCGGCATTTCCGTTGAAGTTGATGTGAGGATTGATGAGTGCCATAGTTTTGTTTATTAAGTTGTTTATTGTATCAGAATTTTATTCAAGATTTATCTATAAAAATCATTTTTTTGCTAAAGTGGCAAGTAGATTTTCAAGATTGCTCAACGACATTTTCATTCCTATTGTGAAGCCTTCAAGTACCCGTTCTAATCTTTCAAGCGATTCGTTGTAAATAGTGATGCTCACTTTTGTCCTTCCGTTTTGCTCGCTGAAAGTATGATCCCATTCCGAACCAAATGGCTCAGGGTTTTCATCTTTGTCGGTAAAGACATTATGCATTTTAAAATTGGTCTTGGGAGTAATGGAGGTGTATGTCTGTAATGCCCAGCGCTCTTGTCCATCAGGGCTTATCATTGCATAAAATCTCTTGCCACCAACTTTGAAATCCTGGTACTTGGTTTTGGCAATCATAGGTTGAGGTGCCTGCCATTGGTCGAGCAATTCTTTTTTGGTAAAGGCATCCCACACCAGCGGAAGTTCTGCATCGAATTCCCTTGTTATGTAAACTGTTTTTTTCGCTTTGTCCACAGTGAACTCAAATTGCAATTCGTTCGTCATTTTTTCTGTTTTTTAATTGTTGCTAATAAGTTATCAAGCTGTTTGAATTGAGTTTCCCAAATCTTGCGGAACTGCTCGATCCATTTATCGATCTCTTTCATTTTTTCAATTTCAAGTGAATAATAAATTTCTCTCCCCCTTTGTTCTTGCTTCACCAGGTCACACTCGGTAAGAATTTGAATGTGCTTGGAGACCGCTTGCCGGCTGGTATGAAATTCTTCCGCAAGAGCATTCGGTGTCATGGCCTGTGCTGCAATCAATACCAAAATCGCCCTTCGCGTGGGGTCGGCTATTGCCTGGAAAATATCCCGTCTCGTTTCCATTTGTTTTTTTATGTGCAATTATCTGGTTGCAAATGTATGTGCAATTATCTGGTTGCGCAATAGCTTTTTGATTTTTTTTCAAACAACAAGGAAAGAGCCCTCTGCCAGCTCAATGCAAAGACTCTATTATTGTTTAATTTCGTGTCTGAAAATCAAAAAGCAGATAAATCATTTTTTTACAAGCCACAGCAGGGCTTGCTGGATCAACCGATCCTGGTCAGGATTTCCAAAAGTGTGCGAGAGATCTTTGTTGGTTTTGCCTTCGTAATCAATATCATTGTGGCCCATGTTAAAGTAAACCATTTTGAATTTTTTGTTCGTCCAAGCGACAGGATAATAGCCGGAGCGCCAGATTTCATGTTGCTTTGGTCCGGTGCCGAGTGGAAAACTACTTGGGTCAATTGATAACAAAATTTGAATATCCGGATTCGTGGTGAGATCATTCGACCACCGATACCATTCGTTCGGTGAAGATTTGAATTTGCCCGAGAACCCTTTTAGAATAGGATGACCAGGTGCCTCTACTTTCAAAATTGCCGAAGTCGGTCGCCAGGTGTTACTCACATAAGAGCCCGAGCCAAGAAATGTATTGTGATACCAATTCCAATCCTGGTTAAAATCGGAAGGCGTGAGTGCAAATCCCGCAAAGTGAAAACCTAAATAGGCTCCTCCTTTTTCAATAAACTTTTGAAAGGCAATTCTGTTCTCTTTCGTTTCTGGTCGCGTGTCGAGAAGAATCACCACATTATAGCGACTCAAAAATTCATCGTTCATGTTACTCCAGTTATTTGTGGAATCGTAGCTGAAATTATTTTCGCGACCAAGCTTTGAAAAGAAACGATGCGCTTCGTGCATGAAGCTTATGTGGGCCTGGTCTTCGCGGCCTGTATAAAAAGAAATAGCTTTGAAGCTTTGTGCCTTTAGATTTGCGAATGCCAAAATACATACAAGAATCACCCAAAAATATTTTAGAATTTGACTCATGGGTTGACCTTTGGATTTATTGTGGTTCATTCAAGCCTTCAGTCAAAAGAATGTAAGCCCCAATTATTCCGAGCGGGACTGCCCGAAGCAATAAAGGCATAAGCGCCTTACGCGCTACCTCGCTTTTTAGTACGGCCGCTATCGCAATAGAAGCACTGACAATGATTGTGAGTGTACCGATAAACAACATTTGGCGAAAACCTTTCAGGCTGGTAAGATAAAATAACACTCCGACTACAACTACTGAACACCCAATGCCAAGTACTTTGGGAACAATTGTGCGTGTCAGTAATGCGTTAAATCCCTGCGGCTGTTCATCTCCAGGAATTTCCAGTGGAGGAGCGTATGCACCCAGAAAATAAATCGTTGACAAACCTAGCAGTGAAATGAAGATGATGGAAGTCTGGATGTCCATCCACTGCAATACCAATCCGACTGCAAAGGCAGTAAGAAAAACTCCCTCTGCCATCGGAAAGAATTTGTATATCCTGGTTATGAAAGGGGAAGGTTGTTGGGGCATAAACGAGGATTATTTTTTTTGAAGTATTGTAGCCAGATCAGTACTGCATTAAGGATTTACAACCACCCAGACTTCCTGAATTGATAATATAAAACTCCGCAAAGCACGAGTGTAACGCTCATCACAGTGGGGTAGGCGTACTTCCAATTGAGTTCGGGCATCCACTTGAAGTTCATTCCGTAGATTCCTGCTACCATCGTTGGGATGCCGATGAGTGCGGCCCAGCCAGCAAACTTTTTTGAAACCTCACTTTGCGAAATGGAAATCATAGAGAGATTGGAATCCATGGCTGCAGCAAGTAGTTCGCGCGTGTTGTCCACCATCTCGTTAATGCGGATAGCGTGATCATACACATCGCGGAAGTAGGGGCGTGTTTCTTCGTCAATCAGTTGAAGATCGAAACGCATGAGCCGGTTGCAAATGTCAACCAACGGGGAGACCACTCGCTTCACTTCCAGCAGTTGTTGCTTCATCCGGTAAATTCTCAATGTAGTATCCTTCCTGAATTTCTGATGAAATATTTTTTCTTCCAGTCCTTCAAGTTCTTGTTCGAGCGCATCTACCACCGGAAAGTATTGATCTACGATAGCGTCCATCACTGCGTACAAAGCAAAGCCTGGCCCCTTGCGCAGAAAGTGCGGGGTGCTCTCGCAGCGGGTGCGTACATCCAGGTAACCGATAGTGGAACCGTGCCTCACTGTGATGATAAAATTTTTTCCGAGGAAGAAATGTGTTTCGCCCATTTCAATTCGCTTGTTCTTCATTTGAACGGTGCGCAATACGATGAAGAGCGTGTCGCCATAGGTCTCAAGTTTGGGCCGCTGATGGGCACGATGGGTATCTTCAATGGAGAGATCATGAAGGCCGAACTGGGTTTGGATTTTCTTGAGCATCTCTTCATCGGGCTCGTGCAGCCCTACCCACATAAAGCGACCCGGGGTTTGAAGGGTCTCCTGAACATTATCCAGTCCTACGTTGGGTATGGGAACCCCATCGTTATAAGCCGTGCATTTTACCAGCGCTTCCATCGTCACACCAAGTTACAAAAAAGGTTGAGCGGTTGTGTTTGCATGTTGAGATATCTCAGAGGTACGTTAGAGGCATATTAGAAGCAAATGGCTGTCCTCGCCAACTCACAACATCTTGAGCAGCTTGTCTTCTTTTGAAACGACAGCATTCAGTTTTTTCTCCAGGCTTCTGTATTGCGAAAGGAAAGTTTTGCCATGCCCGGTAAGTTCTGCTCTTCCGCCCTTCTCACCACCTTTGTAAGACTCCACAAATTTATTTTTGGATTGCGAATTCAAAGCGAGTACGATGTCCCATGCTTTCTTGTACGACATCCCCATTTCCTTCGCTGCCCGTGAGAGCGAACCTTCTCGCTCGATTCCTTCCAGCAACTCGGCAGGACCCGGACCGAAAAATTTTTCTCCATCAATTTCTATCCAGCAGCGGAGACGGATTTGTTTTTGTTTCATTTTAAATTTGCAGTGAGAAAAAATTATTACTACTAAGAATTTCAGGTTTTATGCAATATCATTTAACACCGATGATAAACGATTTTTTTCATTCTTTGTTAAAACTAAGAATCTCACTTCTTCATTCCTTTCAAAAACTCGTTCAACTCTTGCAGCTTGTCTGTGTTTATCAAATCCACTCCGGCATTGAGCAATGCTTGCCACGCAAGTTTGTTATCCGGAATTGCCCACAGACGAAATTTTTTTCCTTCGCCATGAATGTATTGTGCGAGCTCTCTGATTTTCTGTAGGTCGGTGGCGTCAGGTGTTTGCTTGCCGTCCCACTTGCACCAGTTCCAGTACGAATCGCTGATCACCGGCATCATGTCACTCGAAAATCCTTTCCCTATATCGCTAGGTCTTCCATCCAGCGCAAGCCCTTCGTATTTTTTGTAGATCGCATTCACCGGGCGATTTCCTGATAAAAAAATTTTTACCGGACAATCAGAAGGGAAACATTTCAGTTTAGGGTACGATTTCATCAGTTCTTTTAATGCGAAGTAGGCCGTATCCGCATTGGTCTTGATGTCGATCATCAGATAAAATGTGTGAATGTCGCCTTTGTAAATTGCACCTTTGTTTAACTTCAATAAACTATCCAGCGGCTTCAGATAAAGTTGTTCGAAAGAATGCGAGGCAGAATCAACATGATCATGACCAACCAGCAAAGATGAATAGTAATCATTCCACTTATAAAGGTGAACGTCAGCCTCCACTGCCAGGAATCCATTTTTTAATGCGTCAAATAGTGGTCGCTCATGTTCGTAATCGTTGTGAGCATGGGCAGCAGGATGAACTTGCCCATTGGAAATAGTAGAAAGCAGAACACAAAGACAGAAAGCCAGTCTGTAAATCATTTCAGTAAGTTACCAAAATGATTTTAATTCGAAAGTTTGTAATCCATTCAATTATTCTTAGCTCCATCATTTACCCAGCAAGTAATCAGGTTGATTTGAGTTTGCGAGAGCGAACCACCTGGTGGCATTAACCTGCTGGTTATCGTTGATAAAACCCTGGAAGCATTGGAAGCAATAGTTGAGTAGGATGTGAGTGTGGGACTTCGGCTTCCATTATGGCAACCGCTGGTGGCGCAATTGGCAGAAATGATCGGAGAAATGTCGGATACGAAACTTGGCCCTTTTCTGCTAACGGTAGTTGTCAGACTTGTCGGGCAATTGGATGCGTCATTCACGGTGACCGAATAATTGCCAGCGTTCAAGGCTGTAAACAAATTTGAAGATTGATACGATCCTGAATTTATTTTATACTGATAAGGTTCCGTTCCTCCTGAAGCTGTGACCGTGATCGTTCCATTTGCAGTCGGACAACCGGAGTTGACAGTGGATAAAACGCTCACGCTCAAAGTCGATGAGCCACTGTTAACCGATACCAACTGTGATGCCACGCATCCAAGTGAGTCTCTCACAGCAAGTGTGTAACTGCCGGATGAAAGATTGATAAAAGCATTTGACGTTTGAGATGCTCCATTGTTGATCGAGTAAGCGTAACTGCCACTGCCTCCACTGGCGTTTACCGTAATGCTGCCATCCGCAGAACCGCAAGTAGTTGTCGATTTCACATCACCTACCGCAATAGTAAGTGTGGAACCGGCACATTTACTCAAAGTAATTTTCTCAACATGATCATAGGCACAAGAAACTATTAGGAAAAATGTACACCGAACTATGATGTACTCAACAAGTTTAGGAATTATTCTTTTCATATCTACCCTTACGCACGAAAGAATCAAATAATTGGTTGGTTCAATTTAAACATCGATCGTTCATCTGAAATTGTAGAGCAAATTGCTGATGATGCTGTTTGCGGAAGCGACTTTCGCCAACGATCTTTTTCGGGATGATTGTCTTATGATGGCAATCTGTGAGCTACCTTTGAAATAGGTGCCACACAGTTCAATGATAAATGGATAAAGTGTGCATTGAATTACCAAAGATTGCCAGTAGAAATGATTTGTGAAGCATAATAGTTTTGACCGCACGATTTTGGAAATTTGAAAGTGGCGACCAAATTGCTCTCTGACAAAAAACAAGATGTTTAATTTAAATATGAAAGGATTTCTTTTTGTATCGTTGTTCCTGGTTTCAAATTTGGTACAAGCCCAACGCGAGTGGTTACTCAAACAAGTTGACCTTCCTCATGCTTATTATTATCGCGAGTTATATGTTCCTCAACTTACCAGCGGAGCGTCCTTCTTATCATGGTCGCCTGACGGAACGCAGCTTGTTTATTCGATGAAGGGAAGTCTTTGGATTCAAAACGTAAATTCAGACACTGCCACACAAATTACTGATGACGATGGTTATGATCACCAACCGGACTGGTCACCTGATGGCAATTTTGTTTTGTTTACCCGCTACAATGGAGAAGGGTATGAGTTGATGCTTTATAATTTTGCCGATAAAAAATCTTTTCAACTCACAACCGGCAATGCTGTAAACCTTGAGCCGCGCTGGTCACCCGATGGAAAACGGATAGCGTTTATATCGACATTAAAAACGGGTCACTTTCTTTTGCATGTTGCGGATGTGAAAGACAATCATCTTGAAAATATTGAATGTATCACACCGGATCGCAAGAGTGAAACAAAAAGGTATTACTACAGTGCGTATGATCATGCGATCAATCCTGTATGGTCGCGCGATGGAAAGAAAATCTTCTTCATCAGTAATCACGAAATTTCCCATGGCACCGGTGATCTTGTGTCGATGGATGTGAATTCAAAGGAAATCAAAACCATTCAACACGAGGAAACCAACTGGCGTGCACGACCCGACATCTCTCCTGACGGAACGCGGGTCGTTTATGCAAGCTATCATGGTCGAAACTATCACCAATTGTGGTTGCTCCCCTCTGAGGGTGGTTATCCATTTCCCATTACCTATGGCGACTATGATAACATGAATCCACGTTGGTCACCCGATGGAAAGAAGATTGCATTTATCTCCAATCGCAGCGGCAACACATCACTGTGGATGATCGATGTTTTTGACGGCAAACAACAACATCTTCATGCAACTACCTTGAACTATCTTCGGCCACACAAAAAATATTCATTTAATGTGCTGGATGAAAATGGAAATCAGATTTCCGCCCGAGTAAGCATCATCGATACGAAGGAGAAATTCTATGCGCCTGATGATGCATGGATTCATGGTGATGATTCGCGCTATCCAGGTTCAGCAAAATGTGAAGCGCATTATTTTCACACGAACGGGAATGAGACCATCGATTTACCAAATGACATGATTACCGTTCAGATGTGGCATGGATTTGAGCACAAGATTTTAAAAACAAAGGTAGATTTGCCCGGCTCAAAAAATCTGACAGGCATTACGTTAAAATTGGAGAAATTAAACTTGCCTTCCGATTTTGGTTCATGGCGTAGCGGAGATCTGCATGTACACATGAACTACGGTGGGTACTATCGCAATTCACCTGAGCGTTTGGCAGATCAAGCGGATGCCGAGAATCTGAATTACGTTTTCAATCTCATCGTAAACAAAGAGCAGCGCGTGCCGGATGTAAATTATTTCTCGACAACTCCTTTCCAAAAATCCGGTCGTGTGCTCATCTCGCATGGTCAGGAATTTCACACGAGCTTCTGGGGGCACATGGGTTTGTTGCGTTTGAATAATCATCTCATTCTTCCTGATTATGTCGGTTATCCAAACACAGCTGCTGAGAGTTTGTTTCCTAACAACAGTTTTGTAGCCGATCGAGCGCACGAGCAAAAGGCTACTGTCGGTTATGTACATCCGTTCGATTGGTCGGATATTTTACCGGAGCAATCGCCCATGTTGTTCAGCGAGTTGCCAGTGGATGCTGCACTTGGCAAAGTAGATTATTATGAAGTCATCGGCTTCGCTGAACATCGGGCTTCCGAAGCGGTGTGGTATCACATGCTGAACTGTGGATTCAAACTTCCTGCGGGTGCGGGTACCGATGCGATGGGCAACTACGCGAGCTTACGCGGTCCGCTCGGACTCAACCGTGTATTTGTAAAACAGCAAGGTGCGTTGGACGAAGAGGACTTTCTTAGCAAAATGAAAAAAGGCAAGAGCTTCATCAGCAATGGACCTATGATTGGTTTTATTGTTGATGGAAAAACAAGTGGCGACAGTATTCAATTAAAAAACAAAACGGTTAACTACACTGCATTCGTGCGCAGCCCGGTGCCGGTCGATCATTTTGAAATTGTTTGGAATGGAAAAGTGATAGCCAAGCATGTGCTTACTGGCGATCGCACAGCAGCTGATGTGAAAGGAACTTTGAAGTTAAGCGGTACAGGATGGGTGTTGTTGCGAGTGTGGAATGATAAAGGGCATCCGGATATTTTTGATTTGTATCCTTTCGCCAGCACCAATCCGATTTTTGTGATTGGAAAAGAGAAAAATCCAAATCAGAAATCTTCAGCAGAATTCTTTTTAAAATGGGTAAACCGACTGGAGTTTAAAACTCACGAGCTCCCCTTCCGCACAAAGGAAGAGCAAGCCAAGGTGTTGGAAGACATTGCTCATGCAAAGAGGTTTTATGAGGGCCTGTTGAAATGAAGAAGACTTGGTTCTTATTCGATAGAGAAGTTTTAAGGTCACTCGCAAGCTGGCATATTCTCCCCGGATTTTGACGAATGATAATATTCTAATTCTCCTCCAAGTTGAATGACAGGCTCAGACAGAAGCTCTTAAGTATTTTTGAAATTGCTTGTGGTGCGAATTGAACTACTTCTCCAATGCCACAAAAAGCTCTGCTTGCAATTTCCACTCACCATCTTTTTTCTTCCACTGTGCACCATAGCGCCCGCCTTTGCTGTAAGTGTTGAAGCCTTTCCATGTGCCACTTTCCCAAGCTATGTTTGGATTGCCATTGCTGATAATGATTTCTGAAGGAGTTCTTTCAAAATATACCTGCGGAGTTTTCTCTTTCATCTCTTTCCAACTCTGAATGCCTCGCTCTTTCCCGATTTCGATGCTGCCGTTGCCGCGGATTATCACAAAATCATCGAGCCAGAATTTTGTAATTCCTGGAATGTCTCTTCGTGCAATGGCTTCGTTGGATTCTTGCCGTGCCTTGCGAATGAATTCTTCATCGTTTTGTGATTGTGAATGGGCGAAGATGACTGACATAAACAATAATTGAAAGAAGACGGGTTTCATAAACTTGAGATTATTCTTCTACGAGGCAATTCAGCCGATCCATGAATTCTTTGCGTTGTGCTTCCGTGAATTTTACCTCTACAAAATTCTTCCGCGTTTTGTCGATCGCACTTTTTCGTGTTTCGATGCGCACGGTTTCAATTTCTGTGGAGAGCAAAGTCCGGAATTCTTTCTTCTTGCCAAATGCGCCACCAAAGAAAGCAGCATAATCATTGTCGCAATTAAATTTTCCGTCCATAGGCAACACCATTTTCTCACCCGACACAAATTTGATCATCATTTTGCTGTTCTCGTCAAGGCAATCACCAGCGCCTTTCACTTGGGCAGAAATTACTAAAGCGTCATTGAATTGCTTCAAATCAAATTCAAGTCGATCGTCAGGTGAGTTAGAGACGATAAGTTTGTCCTTGAATTTGCGCGTAAAGGTACCAGTGACAGAATCAGTTTGCTCAATCAGTTTACTAGCACAATTTGGTGTTGCATCTTGAGAGTAGGATCTGCCTGGAGCAATCCAAAAGAACATTATTGAAAGAAGCAGTTTGATATGCACTACTGAAGATACAAATATTTTTGTTTTTAAGATTAAGCGATTCGGCTTTGTGTAATTTATTAGAGCTGCGAAATTTTGAATATTTCTGATATTATCCGTTTACAAACGATTACACTTATATATACCCGATTATAAGCGTTTAAAATTCGGATCGCATTTGACGGGGCCTCCACCTTTGTATCGTCAATCGCAACTAACTTGAAAGAAGCGGAAGCGAAATGAAAATGTAAATCAATGTTTAACTTAAATAAATACAACTATGAAAAGTTTGCGTAACTCCGTTCAGTTAATCGGTCGTGTAGGAAAAGATCCGGAAGTAAAGGACTTTGGCGCAGGAAAAACCAAAGCCTCCTTCTCCATCGCCACCACTGACAATTACAAAAACGCAAAAGGCGAAAAAGTGGAAGATACACAGTGGCACAACCTCGTGATCTGGGGCAAGCTTGCGTCAGTAGCAGGCAAGTATATTAAAAAAGGAGCTGAGGTAGCCATTGAAGGCAAACTTGTGCACCGTATTTATGAAACCGAAAAAGGCGAGAAAAAATACTTCACAGAAATAAATGTGAATGACTTTGTAATGCTTGGAGCAAAATAGATCAGGTTTCAGTTGCAGGTTTCATGATTTAGGTCAAGGAATAGCTTTTGACTTAAATCATGAAACCTGTAACTCTTTATTTTCCGTTCTTTTTCTTCTTGATGTCTTTGAAAAACTTCACCCAGTTGAGCGGGTTGAGGAATGGATTGTAAAGAGGATGATATTTGTTTCCGGCTGAATTGGCAAACTGATCAATGTAATAGCGGTAGTTGGCGTTGCCATCCATCGGTGTGCTACGCACCATCAGCGCAAGCAATTCGGCATTCATCTGTTTTTTATCAATGCCAGTGTCATCAACTGGAATATTCAAGGCAAGAACCGCCTCTTTAAAAAGTTCTTCAGTAGCGATGGGTGTTACTTCCACTACATCAAGCAAGGTTTTATCAGGATGCAATTCAACAAGAATAGACTGAAACTCTTTTGCATCATTTGGCACGATGTGACTCACCCGTTGGAAGCCAACCGAAGTTATTACTATACTGTCCCCCACGAGAACCGGCATTGAAAACCAACCATTGTTGAGAGTTGAAGTACCACGTCCTGCTTTTGGTACATACAGGTTTACACCCGGCAAAAATGCACCTGTGGTATCGGTCACCACACCTGAAAGTTGTACAACGCGCCTTTTATTTTGTGCAGCGGCCCGCTCAAGACTAAAGCAAGTCAACCCCGCGAGAATCAGTAATAGATAAAGCTTTTTCAAACGGTATAGTTTAGGTGGCAAAGATAGGGATTCATCCTCAACTTGCCTACATGATGAATTTGGTCATAAATAGTTTTAAAATGACGGTTTAAAACGGACACTTTCGGTAATTTCGGGGTCTAAATGCGACTAAAACATTTTAATATTGACTTGGGTGCACAGATTTTTTTGGCTTGCAGTGACACTTCCCGGCTACGGATTTTGAATCTGATCATGAACAACGGTGAAATGTGCATCACTGATCTGGAAAATATTCTGGAGTTCACGCAAACCAAAACTTCGCGTCACCTGATTTACCTCAAAAACTCCGGAATCCTCACTTCGCGTAAGTTCAATCAATGGATGTTTTATCAAGTTAAAGATGAAGTCTATGATCTTACGCAGCAGATCTTTCAGTTCCTCAGACGCGATCCGCAATTGCAGAAAGATCAACAGGTTTTTCAAACCATGTTCACCAACCGCGAGTTGGCTTTGAATAAATTAAAACTAAGATCAATGGTGTAGGGGAATAATGCTTCCATGCCTGGTGCCGTAAAATCTTAACACCTAATAAAAGAAATTTTGAAAAAATACGATCTCGTTCTCTTCGACCTTGACCATACACTTTGGGATTATGAGACTAATTCCAAAGAGACTTTGATCGAACTTTTTAACAGTTATGAATTGCAAAAAAGGAATGTTCAAGTAGATCATTTTCTCGAATCGTTTTCAAGAATCAATACGGCATTGTGGGAATTGTATGATCGCGGCCAATTGCATCGCGATGTGATTCGCTTTCATCGTTTTGAAAAAATCCTGGTCGAGTTGGGTGTGGATGATTATGATTTGTCGTTGAAGCTTTCTGCCGATTACATTGAACGCTCGCCCCGGAAGCCAACCCTGATTGATGGTGCGAAAGAGATACTGGATTATCTCCATCCAAAATACCCGATGGTGATCGTAACCAATGGGTTTGATGATGTACAAGGAACTAAGTTGAATTCATCCGGTATCACTCGTTATTTCAAAAGTGTAGTTACATCAGCACGTGCCGGTTATAAAAAACCCGCGAAAGAAATCTTTGAGTTCGCTTTATCGGAAAACGGAGTAGGAGCACATCAGTCAGTTATGATTGGCGACAACCTGCAAACCGATATTGCAGGAGCTGCCAATGCAAACATCGATGCAATTCATTTTGATTTGAAAGGACATGTTGGTTCCAATGCAAAACACAAGATTGCCCGGCTTCATCAGCTCAGGGAAATTCTGTAAACATTTCTATATTTGACATTCCTAAAAGTTGGTATGATACGATGGAACTACGTATTGATCGCAATTCTTGTGCTGGGCGGTGGTTGGCTGGTGTATGAGATTGATCGCCTGGATAGGGAATACAATAGCCTGCTGAATGATGGAATTCATGAACTCAAGATGATTGAGCATATGAGTTACAATTCCAACCGCAGGCATAATTTGTTTTATTCGATCATGCGTGAAAAGGACGCTTCTAAACTTCAAAAAGAAGTGGAGGAATGGAAAAGACTCAAGACAATCAATACTTATTTTTTTGACACTATCTTGAATTTGAATCACGAAAGTGAATCTCATCAACTCGTTCGAGAGGCGCAAGAAGTGAGGAAATCCTACAATGACTATTGCGACCGGCAACTTGAAAAAATCACCTCCAATCAGAATGCTGACCAAGAGATGGATTTTGAAAAATTCGATTTGCTGTTTGAGCAATATCAGGAGAAAGTCAATGATTTGTTTTTGGCCAAGCACCGGATCATGAAATCATCCAGTGAAAATCTCGCAACAAAAGTTGACTCAAGAATCAGAAATATTTTATTGTTTGTATTCTCCCCCGTGATCGTTGGCCTGTGTTTCATTGCCTGTATGTTTCTCGCTTTCCGTTTTTTCTATTCCAAAGGCAAAGCTTATTATTGATACAGTTTGTTTAAATGCCATTAAATAAAAAAGCGATCCTGGTTGTTCAGAATCGCTTCTTAGTTTTTAGATTTTTAATTAAGCCAACTCCCTAAGATCCACCGGCACCACACGTGATATTCCTTTCTCCACCATTGTGATTCCATAGATTACATCAGTGGTTGTCATTGTGCGCTTGTTGTGCGTTACGATTACAAACTGACTGTCTTTGCTGAAGTTGCGGATGATGTTGTTGAATTTGTCAATGTTCGCATCGTCCAACGGTGCATCCACTTCATCGAAGATACAAAACGGTGCAGGTTTCAAAAGATACATGGAGAACAATAAAGCCGTTGCAGTCAAAGTCTTCTCTCCACCTGAAAGCTGGTTGATGGTAAGCGGGCGTTTGCCTTTTGGTTTTGCAATGATGTCAATCTCAGAATCAAGCGGTCGGGTTGGATCAATCAATTTCAGATCACAGTCGTCACCTTCATTGAAGAGTGAGCGGAACACGCGAATGAAATGTTCTTTGATCTGGTGGAAAGCCTGCATGAATGTTTCGCTGGCTACTCCCTCTATTTCGTTGATCGTGCTGAAGAGCGATTCTTTTGCTTTCAATAAATCTTCTTTCTGTGCGATAATGAAATCGTTGCGCTGTTTGATTTCGTTGTAAGCTTCCATCGCCATCGGGTTGATCGGCCCCATGTTATCAAGCTTCTCTCGGATTTTGGTTACATCGTTGCGAAGTTTGTCTTCGTCTGATTTTAATAATGTTTCCAATTCTTCTTGTGAAGGCTCACCAACTACTGAATCAAGATCGACATTAAACTCAACGGAGAGACGTTCTTTTACGCTGTTCAATTGGAGTTTACTTTCGTTCAGCTGGTTTTGCAATTCCATCAACACCGTGTCAATGTTCTGGCGCTGATGTTGTATTTCACGAAGATCTTTGTCGTACTGATCAATTTCTCCGCGGCCTGTGTAATATTCTTTCTCCGCTTCGCTCAAACCTTTTTCCATGTCTTCTTTTTGTGAATACATGCTCAGTAATTCATCATCACTGTTATGAAGTGTGTCGTTGATGGATTGTGCTTCCTCTTCATTTCTCTGAAGTTCAACCGAATTGGTTTCTATTCGCTTCGTACTTTGTTCGAGACTTTCTTGTTTAAATCGGATCTCTTGCTCCACGCTCTTCACGCGGTTTTCCTGTTGATGGAAGAAAATATTCTGCTCGTTGAAAGCCGCAGATTTCTGGCTTAGCAATTCATTCTGTCCTGACAAGCTTGAAACCATCGCTCTCAGTTTTTCGTCATTGGCAGCAAGATCGTGTTGTGCCTGTACTGCTTTCGGCTGAATGTCGGCAATCTCTGCCTGCAGTGTTTCTATTTTCTCAAGAATATCTTCCCTGCGCAAATCAGCGCTACTGAGCATGCTGGCAAATTGTTCTTGCTTGGTCTTGATGGAAATGTATTCATCGTTCACAAGCTTAATGGCATTCTGAGCTTCCTCAATTTGCTGCTTTAACGTGTTATTGCGAAGTCTTTCCAATTCGCGTTGACGATCAATCAGGCTGTAGCGTGTGTCTTCGAGTTTTTTGGAGAATTCTTTAATCTCTTTGTCAAGGCGTTCCAGGTTTTTTGCGCGACCTATTTTCTTTCCTTCAAACAATCCAACCGAGCCTCCACTTAAGCTGAATTTACGCTTTGTTACTTTTCCGCTCTTCGTAATGAATGTATTATCATCGCCCGCAGGAAGGCTTTTGATATCGCCATCGAACACATACACTTTGTCAAGAATGTACGACATCAGCTTTGTGTACTTCGGATCGAACTCAATGATTTGAGTTGCCGGGAACGCGTTCGTGTACATCTGCACCTGCGATGATTGAAATTTTTCAAAAGCATCGAGGATGAAAAAGTTTGCTTTTCCTTTGCTGGCATCACTCAATATGTTGATCGCTTCGTACGCTTCCGATTCGTGATCAACAATATAATAATTAAGGTAAGGCTCTAAATAATTTTCAATTGCTACACGATATTCTTCCGAAGTGGAAAGAATATCGGAGAGGAGTGGAGCATTTTTTGTCCAGCCCACATTCTTCTTTAAAAACTTAATTGCTTCAGGAAAACCTTCAAGATTCTCAACCAAAGATTTGGTGAGCTGGTATTCATTTTGACGCGCATCGAGTTTCCTTCCTGCTTCGGTCATTTCTTCGCGAATCATCTCAATGGTTTTCTCCAAAGAGGTAATGCGATTTCCGACTTCTTCCTCTTCACGTTTCAGTTTTTCGAGATAAGAATTCTTTTGACTTACTTCTTCATTCAAAAGCACAATCTTCTTCTCAAACTCGGCAAGGCTTTGACTTTGCTGACTGGTGTCTGTAACGGTACGATCCAATTCCTGTTTGAACGAGTTTACTTGTATCTCGCGAATCTCCAGCGCCTTATTCAATTGAAATGATTCTTCTTGCCGCGCGCGATACACCTGCCGCAATGCATCGGATTCACCTTGCAACGTGTAAGTGCTTGCCTTTTGTGCTTCGTATTCAGCTTTCAGTGACTCTACTTTCGCAGAAATCTCGTTGAGAATTGCTTGTGCTGAATCTCTTTCTGTTTCTAAACTTTGAATGCTGAAGCGGGCGCGCTCATTACTTTTTTTGTCCTGGTCGATTTGGTCTTTCAAATTGGCAATGCGATCGTTCAAAAAGCGAAGCCGTTCATTCTTGATTTGCTTCTCGCTTTCGTACTGACGGATTTTTGCAACGAACTCATTGATTGACTTTTGCCTGCTCGAAAGAGTTTTTTCTTTCAAAATCAATTCTGATTTTGATTTCTCAATTAAGGCCTCCTTTTCACTAATGGCCGCAGCAAGTTTTGTTTTCTGATCTGTTTCGGTTTCAAGTTGTTTGGTGACGGAACTGAATTTTTCTTTCTGCTTGTTCACCACCACTTTCGCAAGTTGAATGCTTTTCTCCTTATAGTCTTCTTTGATTTTGTAGTACTGCTCGGTTTGCTTTGCCTGTTTCTCCAGGCTTTTCATGTTCTTCTCAATTTCAAAAAGCAAATCTTCCACGCGTTCCAGATCAGCATCTGTGTCCTCCAGTTTTTTCAGCGTTTCCTTCTTGCGTTTTTTGAATTTTGAAATTCCGGCCGCTTCTTCAAACAACGCTCTCCTTGAGTTGTCGCGGTCGTTGAGAATATCGTCCACCATTCCGAGCTCAATGATCGCATAACTGTTGGAGGCAACACCTGTATCCAAAAATAAATTGGTGATGTCCTTCAATCGGCAGGCAACGCCATTCAAAAGATATTCTGATTCACCTGAACGGTACAACCTGCGTGTGATAGTGATTTGGGAATATTCGGTCGGAAGAATATTTTTTGTATTGTTGATTGTAAGAGAAACCTCTGCCATCTGTTGAGCTGAGCGCTGACTGGTACCATTGAAGATCACGTTCTCCATTTTCTCGGAACGGAGCGCACTGGTTTTTTGCTCACCCAATACCCAGCGGATCGAATCCACCACGTTTGATTTCCCGCACCCATTTGGCCCCACAATTCCTGTGATACCTTCGTCAAAATTGATGACAACTTTGTCGGCAAAACTTTTGAATCCCTTGATCTCTAACTTCGATAACTGCATTTCTGTAAAAATTAATTAGGCATGGGGCACTTAGGCATTGGCATCTAAGCAATGCCTTCTCCTCAATACCTCAAATGAAAGTCGGCAAAGATATAAGTAGCCATGACATTTGGAAAGGTGGCTAAAGCCAAATCATGCACATTTTATCCCATGCCTTTGCACATCCTGATTCCGTATGTCCTTGAATGTCCAAATGACATTTAAGCAGGGTCATAACAAGTATGCAGAAAGCTGCGAGGTGGCAAATTTTCTAATTTATAGATTACTTGTGAGACGGAAATAATGACAGGAAAACGGAGTTTCTTCGTTGTCAGTATCGTCATTTTATCCTCCATGTATCCTCCGTGTATCCTCCATGTATCCTTGCTTGTCAGTATCTGGTGTCTGTTTGCTACCACCTTGGTGTGAATTTTTAGGTTGCGTTGGTAGTCTTGTACGTTGCATGAATGACAAAATTTCATACCTTTGGAAATATGGATGAAATGAAGATTATTATTTGGATTATCATTGGGATAGTCTATCTCATTTCCAGGGCCCGAAAAAAACAGCAAACTCCTCCAGAGACTCCGGCTGAGTACGAATCTGAAATTCCGGCAAAGCCAGTTTCATTTGAAGATCTGCTAAAAGAAATACAGGCATCCAAAGCACCCAAGCCGCAGCCAAAACCAGTTCAGCAATACACAGATTACGATGACGATTTAGAGGAAGAAGAAAAGGACCTGGAGAAGGTTGATTACTCCTACCGGAATCAAGATCAGATTTATGAGACTTATGAGAAGGCCAAAAAGGAGGCTTTCAATCGTCCATCGATGGAAGAGACTTTGAAATTGGAGAACACAGTAGTGAAGTTTGGTCAGTTTAAGGGGTATGAACAGGATACCCAACCTGCACTGGCAGCCCAGTTTGCAAAAGATCTCCAAGATCCTGCTAATTTTAGAAAAGCGTTTATTTTGAGTGAAATATTAAACAGGAAGTTTTAAGAAACTTCATTTTTTGAGCTAAATATTACTTGGATGGGGTAAGCCGGTGATTCAACAGGCTGATTTTTTTGCTTATGCCCATCTTTACTGGAATTTCGGTTACAATAATTTTTTGAAGGTTATTTAATATTGTAGTAATTTTTCAACTTTTAATTCGCATGGTCAACGCTAAGTTGTTAATAATCTGTTTTTTAATCTTCCAGGTAACAGCTTCCATTTGTTATGCTCAAGGGTGTGTTACTGATCTTAAAACGGAAGTCCAAAATGCCACTTCTGGCTCTCCGGATGGAAAGATAACTTTCAAGCTTGAGAATGGTATGGATGTGAATAGTCGTTATCGGATTTTTGAAATTACTGCAGTTTCGGATACCGCAGGCAAAAGAGTGACAGTGGAGCATGGTGAGTTGGATCACTTGGTTGCTGGGAGATATGAATTCCTGATAGTGGATAGGAGGGATCAAAAATGCTTTAAAGAAATTCTTGTCCAAATAAAAGAACAATAAAGCCTGCGATGAGAAAACTCTTACGAATAACCCTTTTCTTACTACTGGCTCTAAGTTCGGTCCAGGCTGTAAGCCAGGTATTAGATGTGACGGTGACTTCATTGAATGCCTGTGCCGGGTCCAGCAATGGATCGATCACAATTACAGTTGATAATACAACGACTACCGCGGCTCCGTATAATTATTTCATTTTTGGTTTATCCAATGGCTCTGGACCATTTGTAGGTTCGTTGACTAAAGGAGTTGCTACCACAATATCGAACTTGCCAGTTGACAGTTATATTGTTAACGTTTCTGACAATAGTCCTGCGGTTCCGAATTTTACAACCTTCGCTAATGTCACGGATGTTTCTCCAGGAATATCTTTTTCTTCCGCAGCTGTAGTAGTTAACAATTCAAATTGTACTACTCCTGATGGAAAAATCACGATAAGCCCAACCGGAGGAAGTGGTTCTTATATTTACAGTTGGACAGGTCCAGGAGCATTTTCAGCTAATACGCAAAATCTTACAGGCCTTGCCGGTGGCAGTTACACAGTAACCATTGGCGATTCAAATGCGAATTGCTCTTTCACTTCTACTGCAATCATTGTCACAGATCCCTTACCAAATGCTTTTGCAATCACGACTCCAGACAACACTTTGTGTAACGGTGATAATTTGGTTGTTAACTTAAATGCGCCTGCCCCGGAAGGAGGGGTCACTTATACGTTGGAAGTAGATGGTACTCTTACTTCAGTTTTTGCAGGATCATCGATTTCTTACCCGGGACTCGCCCTTGGTGCACATACTATCAGGGTAAAAGCGGCACTTGGATCTTGTACACCTATTTATAACACAGCGCCCGACTTGTCAGTGACTGTCAGCAATCCGGCAACAGCTTCCGTCCTAAGTGGCACAGCAACGATTTGTTCAAGTTCAAGCACAAATCTGAAAGTTACGATTACTGGTGGTACCGGTCCCTTCACAGTGGTGTACAGTGATGGTTCCACCAATACAACAGTCAACAACTATGCAAGCGGTTCAAACATTTCTGTGAGCCCAGCAACCACAACCTCGTATAGCCTGGTTTCGGTAATTGATGCGAATGGTTGTGCAAGCACAGGACTGTCGGGGAGTGCGATCGTCACTGTAAATCAAGCCCCTACGGCTTCAGTATTAAGTGGCACGGCAACCATTTGCCAAGGCAACAGCGCCAATTTGAAAGTAACAATTACAGGTGGTACAGGGCCTTACTCGATTGTGTACAGTGACGGCACTACTAATTCAACTGTCAATAGCTATGTGAGCGGATCAAATATTCCTATAAGTCCGGCAAGTACAAGGACATATAGTCTTGTTTCTGTAACTGATGCGAATGGCTGCCTGAGTGCTGGACTCTCTGGCACAGCAACCGTAACTGTTGGAATACCAGCGACTGCATCTGTAATTAGCGGGACAGCTACAATCTGTTCCGGTACAAGCACTAATCTGTCAGTGACAATTACTGGAGGCACAGGGCCATTCACGGTTGTGTACAGCGATGGTTCAACTAATTCAACTGTCAACAACTACGCAAGCGGATCGAACATATCGGTTAGCCCAGCAAGTACGAAGACTTACGCGTTAGTATCCGTGACTGATGCGCTGGGCTGTCCAAGCGCTGGGTTGTCTGGCTCAGCAGTGGTTACTGTAAATCAAGCTCCAACAGCGTCAGCGTTGAGCGGTACAGCAACTGTTTGTCAGGGCAATAGCACGAATTTGAAAGTTACAATTACGGGAGGTACCGGGCCGTTCACAGTTGTGTACAGCGATGGTTCAACAAACACAACTCTTAACAATTACGTAAGTGCTTCAAACATCCCCGTTAGTCCTTCAAGCACAAAGACATACAGCCTTGTTTCCGTAACTGACGCAAATGGTTGCCCAAGTGCCGGACTATCGGGAACAGCGACCGTAACTGTAGGAATTCCTGCGACAGCATCAGTTATTAGCGGAACAGCCACAATCTGTTCTGGCAGTAGCACCAATCTTGTAGTTACAATAACCGGAGGCACCGGACCCTTCACAGTTGTCTACAGCGATGGCTCAACCAACTCAACAGTTAATAACTATGCAAGCGGTTCAGCTATTCCTGTGAGCCCGGCAAGTACGAAGACATATACATTAGTTTCTGTCACTGATGCACTTGGTTGCCCCAGCGCGGGACTATCCGGAAGTGCAGTTGTGACCGTAAACCCAAGCGCTACATCTTCAGTACTTAGCGGAACAGGTACTGTTTGCTCTGGTACGAGTACAAATTTAAAAGTGACCATTACCGGAGGCACGGGACCATTCACTGTGGTGTATAGCGATGGCTCAACAAATACAACAATCAACAACTACGCAAGTGGTTCTAATATTCTGGTAAGTCCTGCAAGTACAACAACGTATAGTCTGGTATCAGTTACTGATGCAAATGGATGCGCGAGTGCAGGCTTATCTGGTAGCGCAGTGGTTACGGTGAATCAGGCAGCCACTTCTTCTGTGATAAGCGGGACAGCAACAATTTGCCGTGGAAGCAGTACCAATCTTGTTGTAACGATAACAGGTGGCACCGGCCCATTCAAAGTTGTGTACTCCAACGGAGCTTCTAATACAACGGTCAACAATTATAACAGTGGAGCAAATATTCCTGTCAGCCCAAATGTTACAAGAACCTTCACGTTGGTATCTGTTACAGACGCAAATGGATGTCTGAGTACGGGCTTGTCTGGCAGCGCAGTGGTGACTGTAAATCCAAGCCCGACCGCATCTGTACTTAGCGGAACAGCTACAATCTGTTCGGGTACAAGCACGAATTTAAAAGTTACCATTACAAGTGGTACTGGCCCGTTCACAGTTGTATATAGCGATGGCTCAACAAATACAACGCTTAATAACTACGCAAGTGGCTCCAACATTCCGGTCAGTCCAACAAGTACAAAAACCTATAGTCTTGTTTCAGTGACTGATGCGAATGGATGTGCGAGTGCCGGTTTGTCTGGTAGTGCAGTTGTAACTGTAAATCAAGCTGCGACTGCCTCGGTGTTGAGTGGCACTGCGACAATTTGTTCTGGAAGCAGTGCGAATCTGGTAGTAACGATCACCGGAGGAACCGGACCATTCACTGTTGTGTTTAACGATGGATCCACCAACTCAACTGTAAATAATTATGCGAGTGGTTCAAATATTTCTGTTAGCCCTGTGAGCACAAAGACATATACGTTGGTTTCAGTAACTGATGCGAACGGCTGTACAAGTTCGGGTCTTTCTGGAAGCGCAGTGGTCACCGTAAATCAAGCGGCAACCGCTTCGGTGTTGAGTGGCACTGCAACCATTTGTTCAGGAAGTAGCACAAACTTGGTAGTAACAATTACTGGAGGAACAGGACCATTCACGGTTGTATATAGTGATGGATCAACTAACTCGACAGTTAATAATTATGCAAGTGGTTCGAATATTCCGGTAAGCCCAACTAGCACGAAGACTTACACATTGGTGTCTGTGACCGATGCGAGCGGCTGTGCGAGCGCAGGATTATCCGGAAGTGCGGTGGTTACAGTGAACCCGTCTTCGACCGCTTCAGTATTGAGCGGTACTGCAACAATCTGTTCTGGTAGCAGCACTAATTTGGTAGTAACAATTACAGGGGGTACTGGTCCATTTACTGTTGTATATAGCGATGGCTCTACCAACTCAACAGTTAATAATTATGCAAGTGGTTCAAACATTTCCGTAAGCCCTCTATCAAATACAACGTACACGTTGGTTTCGGTTACAGACGCGAATGGTTGCGCGAGTGCAGGCCTTTCAGGAAACGCAGTTGTAACAGTAAACACTGCAGCAACACCGTCAGTAACTATTGCCGCAAATCCTGGATCAAACATTTGTTCAGGTACGAGCGTGACATTTACTGCAACACCAACGAATGGTGGTGCAGCTCCGACTTATCAGTGGAAGAAGAACGGTTCAAATGTAGGAGTTGGGGTAAGCTATACTGATGCTGCCTTGGCAAATGGTGATCAGATTTCAGTTGTGATGACGACCAGCCTCACATGTGTGACGACAGCAACAGCTACGAGCAATACAATTACCATGACCGTTAATACAGTAACTTTTACCGATGTAAAAACGGATGTTACTTGTAATGGCCTGAACGATGGAACAATAACCGTGACTGGGTCCGGAGGCAGTGGTTCATACACCTATTCAAAAGATAACGGTGTTACATTTCAGGCAAGCAATATCTTCAATGGATTAGCACCAGCTACTTACAAAATTGTTGTGAAGGATGGAAGCGGATGTATCTCTGCCTCTTCTGACGTTACTATTAGTCAACCAGCGGCAGTAACATTCTCAACTATTCAAACCAACGTAACTTGCAATGCAGGTAGTGATGGAAAGATTACCGTTACAGCTTCTGGTGGCAATGGAAGTTATAGTTATTCAAATGACAACGGAGCAACTTACCAGGCAAGTAATGTTTTCTCAGGATTGATAGCCGCCACGTATCAGGTTGTAGTAAAAGATGGTAATGGTTGTTTGTCATCTCCTGCGAGCGTTACAATAACGGCACCAACAGCCGTGACATTCACATTCACTTCCGTTGATGCTACTTGTAATGGAGCAAGCACCGGAAGTATCACTGTGACAGCATCAGGGGGAAGTGGTTCGGGATATGTTTATTCAAAGGACAATGGTGCTACCTTCCAGGCAAGCAATGTCTTCAATGGTTTGTTGGCAGGCACCTATAGTGTAGTTGCGAAAGATGGAGATGGTTGCGCGTCATCATCTACATCAGTTACAATAAATCAACCAACGGCAGTGACCGGTTCAACATCAAGCACTGATGTTACCTGTAACGGAGGCAGCAACGGAAGCATCACTGTGACTGGTTCGGGAGGAAGCGGCACTTACACGTATTCAGATGATAACGGAGTTACCTTCCAGGCGAGCAGCGTGTTCAACGGTTTGATTGCCGGCTCATACAGCATTGTAGTGAAAGATGGAAGCGGATGTTTGTCAACAGCAACACCTGTGACAATCAACCAGCCAACAGCAATTACTTTCACCACAAGCAAGACGGATGTAACAACATGTACACCGGGCAATGATGGAAGCATCACGATTGCATCACCAACTGGTGGCAGCGGGGCAGGCTATACGTATTCAATTGATAACGGCACAACCTTCCAGGCTGGAACAACATTCAACAGTCTGACAGCAGGCAATTACAATGTGGTTGTGAAAGATGGGCCAGGTTGCGTGTCTGCTGCAAGTTCAGTGACAGTTGGTTCACCGGGCGGATTGAGTTTCGCTACATCACAATCCAATGTGAGTTGCAACGGCAGCAGTGATGGAAGTATTACCATCACGCCAGTCGGAGGAAGTGGAACATACACTTATTCGAAAGACAATGGGGCAACGTTTGGTGGATCAGGCTCACCATTTACGTTCAGTTCACTTCCTGCAGGTACTTATCAGCTTGTTGTAAAAGATGGAAACAACTGCCAGTTCTCAGCATCTGTCACGATTACAGAACCAGCAGTACTTTCCTTCTCAACAACCCAAACAGATGCAACTTGTAATGCTGCCAGCGATGGAACGATTACAGTAACGGCTGCCGGTGGCACAAGCCCCTATCAATATTCGAAAGACAATGGTACTACTTTCCAGGCGAGCAATTCGCTTACTGGTTTGGTAGCGGGTTCATATAGTATTTTAGTGAAAGATGCCAACGGATGTACAACCTCGGCTACATCAGTTACCATCAACCAACCAACTGCCGTAACCAGTTCAACAGTAACTACAGATGTCGCATGTAATGGAGGAAACAACGGAAGCATCACTGTAACGGGATCAGGTGGAAGCGGCACCTACACGTATTCAAATGACAACGGAGCTACCTTCCAGGCGAGCAACGTGTTCAATGGTTTGATTGCCGGCTCATATAATATTGTAGTGAAAGATGGAGCTGGATGTTTGTCAACAGCAACACTTGTGACAATCAACCAGCCAACAGCAATTACCTTCACCACAAGCAAGACGGATGTAACAACATGTACACCGGGCAATGATGGAAGCATCACGATTGCATCACCAGCTGGTGGAAGCGGGGCAGGCTATACGTATTCAATTGATAACGGCACAACCTTTCAGGCTGGAACAACATTCAACAGTCTGACAGCAGGCAATTACAATGTATTTGTAAAAGATGGAGCAGGTTGCGTGTCGGCTGCAAGTTCAGTGGCAGTTGGTTCACCAGGCGGATTGAGTTTCACGACATCACAATCGAATGTGAGTTGCAACGGCAGCAGTGATGGAAGTATCACCATCACACCAGTCGGAGGTAGTGGAACATACACTTATTCGAAAGACAACGGAGCAACATTTGGAGGATCGGGATCTTCATTCACTTATAGTTCATTGACGGTAGGCACTTATCAGTTGGTTGTGAAGGATGGAAATGGTTGTCAGTTCTCCTCTTCAGTGACCATTACAGAACCAAATGTACTTTCATTCACAGCTGCACAGACGGATGTGACTTGTAACGGAAATAGTGATGGAACAATTACAATAACAGCTTCTGGTGGTACGAGCCCGTATCAGTACTCAAAAGATGGAGGAATTACTTATCAGGCAGGCAATTCATTCTCCTCCCTGGCAAGTGGTTCTTATAACATCGTGGTAAAAGACTCAAAAAATTGTGTCACTGCGCCAAGCTCAGTCACCATTAATCAACCTGTGGTCTTGTCATTCACAACTTCAAAAGTGGATGCAACTTCTTGTCTTGTGAGTGATGGACAGATCGCTGTGACAGCATCGGGAGGAACAATGGCGTATCAATATTCAAAAGATAATGGAGCGACTTACCAGCCAAGCAATGTGTTCTTAGGCTTGTCTCCAGGTTCTTATCAGGTCATGGTGAAAGATGCCAATAGTTGTGTTACGTCTGCGAGTACAGTGACGATCAATGCACCGGGTGGCTTAACATTCACGACAAATAAAACGGATGCAACCTGCAATGGTGCCAGCGATGGAACTATAACAATCGCTGTTTCTGGTGGAACAAGTCCATATCAATATTCTAAGGACAATGGTGCAACTTTTCAGGCTAGTAATGTTTTCAGTTCTTTAGCTGCGGCTACTCACCAGTTAGTAGCAAAAGATGTGAATGGATGTCAGTTCTCCGCGTCAGTTGCAGTTGGTCAGCCTTCCGCTGTAACATTTACGACCACAAAAGTGGATGCGGGTTGTTCAGGAGGGGCAACCGGATCAATTACGATTACGGCATCAGGTGGAAATAACCTGTACACTTATTCGATTGACAATGGTGCCAACTATCAGGCAAGCAATACCTTCATCAGCTTATCTGCGCAGGCTTATCAAGTTTTAGTGAAGGACGGAAATAATTGTCTTTCATCAGCCGGCACGGTTACTATTAACGCTGGCAACCTTACACCAAGTTTTGTAAAGAACGATGCAACTTGTGCTGCGAATGATGGAACAATTACTGTAAATAATGTAATCGGAGGTGTGAGCCCTTATCAGTATTCGATTGATGGAGGAACCACTTACCAGGCAGTAAATACCTTCACGAATTTGAATGTTGGCAATTATTCACTCGTGATTAAAGACAATAGCGGTTGTATTTCTTCGGCAACAGCTATTTCTATTGGCAAGCCAGGCATTTGTGGAGGCACAAACTGCGGTGCCTACACCGTCTCAGTTGTTGATACACGCCCAACTTGCGCGGGGCAAGATGATGGAACGATTACAATCTCAGTGAGTGGTGGCTCGCCAAATTACATTGTGACATTATCAGATGCTTCGCAAGGATTTAACCAGGCGTTGGTTGGTCCTGGCCCTTCGTTTAAGTTCATCAACCTGTCACCATCATTGACTTATCAATATACAATCAATGATCAGGCTGGCAATATTTGTACTCAACCTTACAGCTTGCCAATACAAACCAACGTGCAGGCAACCGCTTCAAATTTTGTGGATGCGAAGTGCTTCAATCAACCGGTTGGTCAGGCTACGGTGACTGTTACATCTGGGGGTACATCACCGTATGAATATTCATTGGATGCCGGAACGACCTGGGTTTCATTCACATCACCGGTGACAATTACTAATTTGATGCCGGCCGCTGCACCGTATGCAATTCTTGTGAGGGATGGTGCAAGTGATCTTTGTCCTGCGCAGGTTTCGGTGACTATAAATAACCCGGCAGCGGGAGATATGTCGATTGTAGCAAATGCAACGGATGCGACCTGTGCGGGTAATGATGGCAAGATCGATGTAACATCGGTAACCGGAGGAACTGCTCCTTATACTTATAAAATGGATGGAAGCTCAACTACCAATCTTTCCTTTACAGGACTTAATGGCGGTCCTCATACTTTCACTGTAACCGATGCGAATGCATGTAGCAAAGATTTCTCAATCACTGTTAATTTCCCAGGCTTGGTACTCTTTACAGAGCTTGCATTGAATGCCACCTGTGCAGGAATAGGCAGGGACGGTTTGATTTCTGTGAACCTTACATCGGTCGGAACATTTGATGTTGGAATTACAACTGATCCGGTAAATGAACCAACCACTTATGTGCGAACTGTTTCTGCCGGTGGAACGGACGTAGTACCGCCATTCTCAGGGCTCGCAAGGGGAACTTACTACGTTGTTGCAAAGCCAGTTGGTGCTTTGTGTCCAACTCGTCATCAGGTTACCATTTCCGGGGGACCCGATGCGGTTGATTTTGATTTTGTAACACAGGATATTATATGTTTTGAAGATAAAGGTGGTGTTAGGTTATTTGGAATTAAAGGATCATCGGCTGTTGATTACAAGTATCAGATTTCTAATACGCAAGGAATTGTGCAAACAGGGACGATCACGCAATTCCAGGTTATTGACACTGTGAATATTTTAGGTTTCAGTCCGGGAGTTTACACAATCAAATTGTTTCAGGATCAATCCGCCATTTCAGGGTGTTCAAGCCCAATATCATCCACTAATAAACCCTTTGCTTTAACAGGACCTTCGGCATCATTAGACACGCTTTTCGTTAACAAAACAATTTCTCTGCCTGACAGAGGTACAGGTGCAATGTTGGTTGGTATTGCTGAGACAACTCAGGAACCATATCAGGTCAGATTGGATTCCATACCGGTAACGGGCGGTGATATTCTGAAAATAGATTGGACAAATGCAGTAAGAAATCCACAAAATCTTATCGTTGAATTCAACTTTATGAATTTGTATGTGTCTGCCTACAAGCTTTGGATTCGTGATGGCCTTGGATGCACAAAAGCATTCGACATCGAAATTCCTAAAGACACCAACTTATTTATTCCAAATGTGTTTACTCCAAATGGAGATAATCATAACGATACATTTTTTATTCGAAATCTCCCGGACAATTCAAAAACCACAATTACAATTACCAACCGCTGGGGAAATGAAGTATTTTCATCAAGCGACTATAAAGATCATTGGTGGAATGGTGGCGCAGAATCGGACGGGGTTTACTACTACAGGTTGGCGATTGGATCCCAAGTGTTGAACGGATGGGTAGAGATCATGCGCGGAACGAAATAGTTAAACCGAAGCAAGAAAGGCCAGCGTATCTATGCCATCTGCGAAATCATCTATTTCCGGAAATTGTGCTTGACCAAAGGGAACACTTCCCTTAAACCAGCCTTTTGCGGAAACGATGCATTGAAGCTTTTCCTTTTGGGCTGCAATTTTCTCTTTCAGGTCTTCCTGATTGGTGTAGTATTCAAAATAAACGACAGAGATAGGAGAGACTAGATTTTCGTTTTCTATTACCAGCAGAAACCCTGTGTCGAGAAAATCATTTTTGTTGATGAGGAAGATTGACTTTCTGTAGTCGTAGTTGTTTACATACTTATGATGATGGATGATGGATGAAAATTCTTCCCAACTTTTAAAGAGCGGGGCAAAGTCATAACCAAGCGGCACAAATAATTTTGAAACATTCCTGCAGCCCAATCCAAAATAAGTAAATACATCGTTGCCCAGATTTTTTAATTCTTCTGTTGGTTCTTCTCCTAAAAGTATGGCACATGAAGAACGATTTTTTCGGATCACGTGTGGTTTGTTTCGAAAGTAATATTCGAAATAGCGTGCTGTATTGTCGCTACCAGTCGCGATGATTGCATCCACAGAGTTCAACCTTTCTTCAATAAAAATCTTAGTTGAAAATTCAGGTTCAATTTTGATCAGCTCGTCTTTAATAAAATTGATTAGCACTGAATCCTGAGAACTTGGTTTCATAATGACATTATTCCCGGAAATCAAAACACAAAGAAAATCATGAAAGCCAACCATCGGAATATTGCCAGCCATAGCCAACCCAATATTTTTTGACTCCTCTTTGAATTTGTATTTTGAAACGAACAAACTTAATTTGTCTTTCGTCAGGAATTTTTCAACGCCCTTAAGCGAAAGTTCGATATCGGACCGTGTGAACCAGGAGTTTTCCATCTGCACTTTTTCGTAAAGCATTTCCTTTTCATCCCCGCCTAGCCTTTCCAACTTTTGCCCAAGCTTTGCAAATGCATTTATTCTTGCTTCTAATTTCATACGTATGAACCTTTAGCCGTTTTCTTTGTTTTTGTACTTAAATTCCTTACCCTTATTTTTGCGGTGAAATTATTGAAAACATAGGCTATGGCCATCAAAATAACAGAAGAATGTATCAATTGTGGAGCATGTGAGCCCGAATGTCCGAACACGGCAATCTACGAAGGCGGCCGTGAGTGGACGTGGGCTGGCGGCACCAAACTTACCGAAGTAAAATCGGAAGATGGTACCATGAACGATGCAAAAAAACTTCAGCAACCTGTATCCAACGAATTTTATTATATCGTTTCAGGAAAATGTACGGAATGCACAGGTTTCCATGAAGAACCTCAATGCGCTGCTGTGTGCCCTGTTGATTGCTGTGTACCAGATCCAGACATGGTTGAAACCAAGGAAGAATTAATGGCCAAAAAATCCTATCTGCACAACGAAGAACTTCAATCTTAACGTTGTCTTTTATTTAATTCGATTCCGAACCGGAGATTCACTTTGTCTCCATAAAGAGGTATATCTGTGGACGTAGCAATGTCATAGAGCAGTTCAACGTAGCCTTTTACTCGTTTTCCGATTTTGATATCTTTTCGCACACCTCCAAATACTGACCATTCCCAACTGTGGTTTATTTGATCAGGTGGCGATAAATTTCGTGGCCATCGGATGTACACAAGATCAGGAAGTATGCGCACAGAAAATCCATGCGACAAACTGTAGGCAAAATTGAGACGTGGACCATACAATTGACCTACATAATTTGGCCCGCCACCCCGGCCTCTGCGAAATGAAATCCGATGGTTCCATCCAAGGCCAATGGACAACCGTGACGAGATTTTCTTAGTGGCGTAAGGGTTAAAATCAACCGCGATACCTCGGGCAGTCACCAAGTGTAAATTGATTCCCGGGATGATGTCTGAAAAGAAGGACTTCTTCTTTTCGGGGCGTTTGTAATAATATGCGGCTGCCGGTATGGTGTCGGCTTTTTTTATTGAAAGAGAATCTTGTGCCCCAGAGGTGAAGTACAAAAAGTAAAATAGCCCGGTAGAAAAGTACCATTTCACACACTGCGCCTTTGTGTAAAGGTACAGTGATTTAAATCCACTTGTTAATAGTCAGAGTAATCTGTAGATGAAAGCAACAATATGTCTGCTTTAGAGACTGTGTTTTTGTATTCATCGATGGTGAGTAGTTTTTTCCAATGCGGATCATCGAAGAAAGCTTTCCAATGCTCATCACGTGCAGCCATGTTTTCGAAGGAAGTCATGTACATCAGATTAGGCATACGGCTGCCGCTCAAAACTTCCGCATAAAAGATTGCATTGAAATTAAATCGCTTGAACAACCCAACTTCATCGCCATCGTTGAACATTTTGACTTTGCTTTTATACAGTTTCTCCGTTGGCCCTTCGTAGCTCCTCAATTCATAAATCCGTTCACTACGAGCGTTCATTAATTTGGGGGTTTCCATTTTCGGCATCTTCGCGAAAGCTTTCATGAGTGTGATTTCCACTCTTGCATAGGGAGCGTTGTTATACGCTGCATTTACATAGTCAGCACCATCTTGTTTTAATTTTGCATCCTCCTCCAACAAAGCAGTGAGTTTTTGAAACTCATCCAAAGATGAAAAAGGAATCAGCACATAAATTATTTTTCCAAAGGAAGCAGAGTCTTTGGCGATTGGCTTGAAAACACCAATTTTATTTTTCCCCAACTTATGAAGAGCAGGTAAGTAGGCTGATTTTAAATAAGTATCAACTCGCTCTTGCTGTGAGGGATTTGAAAGCCGGTAAATGGTGAGTGAATAGAATTCTGATTTTTCTTTTTGGCCGAAAGAAGTCTGAGCTACAAAAAAAAAGAAAACGGGTAATATTCCTTTTTTTAAACTTTTCATTAATCGTGATTCAAAATTTTTGCAATCCAAGCCAGGATTAATGCCGAAACAATAAATACCAGATGGATGATGATTTCGTACATGAGTGACTGAAATCCTTCTGTCTTAGCTTCTTCGTGAATATCAATAAACGTTTTGAGCAAATGAACCCCTGAAATGGATGCAAGGGAAGTTGCCAACTTTACTTTCAGACGATCGGCATCCAGGTTGTCGATCCAATGTGGCCGGTCTTCTTGTTCATCAAAGTCGATGCGGCTGGTGAAGATGGAATAACCACCGATGATTACGATGATCAAAAGGTTCATCACCATTGAGATGTCGATGAGCCCCAGTATGCCAAGCATGACTTGTACTTCTGTCCACTTTTGCAAGTTCATGGCAAGGCCTACCAATTCATCCATGAACTTGTAAACATACATGCCCGAACCGAATACAAGACCTAAATAGATTATTGCTTGAAACCACCTCGAAGCGAATACGGTGTATTCTACCGTGATCTCCATCGCTTTGGTGAAACTTTTCCAGATGCCCATAGTTGAGTTTGAATTTGTGACGGCAAATAAACAAAAAACCCTGAATATATCAGGGCTTTTTAACGTATCTGGCGGTCCGGACGGGACTCGAACCCGCGACCTCCTGCGTGACAGGCAGGCATTCTAACCAGCTGAACTACCGGACCTCCTTAAATAGGGACGCAAAGATAACCTCCATTTTCAAATTGCAAAAAGTTTTTTTGTCCTAAACTTTAGGAACCTTGTAGCCATTGAAATACTTGGCAGCGATCAGTGCATTGGCAGATACTTCATTAAATTGTTGCTTGTCAATATTCCACGATACTTTTGAACCTGTCTTGTATGAAATATTGCCCATCTGGCAAACAGTTGCTACGTGAGCACCCGCCTGAATTGGGCAATGCAGATTTTCAAACTTCCTGCTTTTCACAGCCTCAATAAAGTTAATGGTGTGAAGGTCAAGACCATTTGACCTCAAGGAAGTCTTTGGAATTGCTTCCATTCTTTTTTCATCTGGAATTACTTCCCATCCACCACGATCAAGGACCAGTGTCCCATTATTTCCGATGTAAGAGATGCCATGATCGCGACCATAATTTCCATTGCTGATGCTTTGAGCTTGTTCCCAGATCATATTGTAGCCATCAAACTCGTAAACGGTGGCAAGTGTATCGGGGGTTTCATGTGGACCGTCTGGATAGGCAAACTTGCCACCAAGCGCTACCGCTGATTTTGGAAATTTCGCATCCATGCCAAGCAGCGCATAGTCAATAAGGTGCACGCCCCAATCAGTCATTAGCCCGCCAGCATAATCCCAGAACCAACGAAAGTTAAAGTGGAAACGATTTGGATTGAAGGGACGCATTGGTGCAGGACCGAGCCATGATTTGTAATCTACGCCTGCTGGTGCATCTCCATCGGGCTTGGTTTCAATATTGGTCATCCAACCTTGATATGCCCACGCTTTTACGGTCCGGATTTTTCCCAACTTACCTGACTTGATAAAGTTCAATGCTTCCACGAAATGGGGTAGGCTGCGCTGCCATTGGCCGGCTTGCACTGCACGATTGTATTTCTTTTGTGCTGCCACCATCACATTACATTCTTCGATGGAATTGCCAACAGGTTTTTCAACGTAAACATCTTTTCCTGCTGCACAAGCTTCCACCATTTGAAGGCAATGCCAGTGATCGGGTGTTCCGATTACTACCACATCGATGTCTTTATTTTCTAAAAGCTTTCGGTAATCAGCATAGGTTTTTACCTGGATACCCGCTTTTGCCAATTCATACTTTCGGTAATTCAATACATTGTCATCTACATCACAGATGGCAACAGGATTTACATCAGGAATTTTCGTCAGAGATTTGAAATCGGCCCAGCCCATGCCATTGATGCCGATAACTCCTACATTAATTTTTTCATTAGCTGAGAAAAGTCTTTTGCTTTGCGCCAATGACTCCCACGGAAATGCTGAAGCGAGGCCCATGGCCGCCATTGATTTACCTGTGGTTTTGATAAATGACCTGCGTGTTGATTTCATAAGAAGGGTGATTTAGAATGATTTCCTTATTCCGACTTAACGAAATAAAAGAATAATCCCGCCATATCCAATGAAAAATCCACTCACACTACCAATCAATGTCTCGCGTGGAGTGTGCGCATGCAATGCAAGTCGCGAGGAAATGATCAACCCGCAAATGGCAATAGCAATAGAAGTGGGGAACAGTAAATCCGGATTAGCTTTGGTGAACGGAAGCAGAATGCCCACAAAGCCTGCTGCCGCCAGGCTATGAATGCTAACTTTGAAAAAGAAGGTGAGAATGGTTCCCGCCAGCACGAGGAAAGTAATAGCTGCCATAAGCCGGATAAATGTGGCACTAAAGGGAAGTTTCAAGTAAAACAGAATGGTAATCATGGCATACATGATCGAGATAAAAATAAAAGGTGTTATTCTTTCTCTTCGTGTTTCCATGTTCAGCGATTGGATGGTGCCAAAGTAGCGAAAGATCAAAATGTTGACGGTGGGAAAAATGAATGTAAATAGAAAGATGAGGGCGGTCACCAGATACAATCGATCACCGCGGATCATGAGGGCTGTAGGGAAATAGGTTCCTAACACCAACACCAAATAAGTGGTGAGCAGGAGCGGATGAAAAATGTAGGATATGATTTTAGCAGTTGCCTTCACTTCATTTCTTTTCTTAGGCGTGCCACCGGGATGTTCAACTGCTCGCGGTATTTGGCAACCGTACGTCTCGCGATGTTATATCCTTTCTCGTTGAGAAGGTCTTCGAGTTTATCGTCTGAGTAAGGCTTGTCTTTGTCCTCGCTCGCGATCAGGTCTTTGATAATTTGTTTTACTTCGCGACTACTTGCTTCTTCACCGGAGTCGGTTGCAATTCCTTCGGAGAAAAAATATTTGAGTGGAAAAGTTCCAAAATCTGTTTGTACTGTTTTGCTGCTGGCTACGCGACTCACCGTGCTGATGTCCATGTTGATCATCTGCGCGATGTCTTTCAAAATCATCGGCTTCAACTTTGTTTCATCTCCTTCCAGGAAGTAATCATATTGAAAATCAACAATGGCCCGCATCGTGCGAAGCAAAGTTTGCTGACGTTGTTTGATGGCATCGATAAACCAACGTGCAGCATCCAGTTTTTGCTTTACAAAAGAAACAGCTTCTTTCAGCTTTTTATCTTTCTTGTCGCTCTTATCATACGCATGAAACATGTCATTGTAAGAACGACTGATGCGTAGTTCCGGTGCGTTGCGCGAGTTGAGCGCAAGATCCAACTTGCCGTTGTTATTGGTCAGGATGAAATCAGGAATGACATATTGATTTTTCACCATTCCACTCGCTATTTCGCCTCCCGGTTTCGGGTTCAAGCGAACGATCAATTCAATGGCGTCCTTGATGTAATCCTCATCATCGAGGTCAAGCTTTTTCAGAATTTTGGAATAATGCTTCTTGGTGAACTCCTCATAACATTCTTCCAGGATTCTTTTTGCGACTATCACATCCACATCTTGCCCATCATCCATTCGATTGAGTTGAAGCAGCAAACATTCCTGCAGATTTCGAGCGGCAATACCTGCAGGATCAAAACTCTGAATCTTTTTTAAAATGCTTTCAACTTCTTCGAGATTGGTGTCGATGCTTTGCGAAAACGCGAGGTCATTGACAATGGATTCAAGATCTCTGCGAATGTATCCGTCACCTTCAATGCTTCCGATCAATTGTTTGCCAATGGCTAGCTTATGCTCATCCAAGCCCAAAAAGCCAAGCTGAGTCATCAATGTTTCGTGCAGGGAGCTTGAAGTAGCCACGGGCATCTCACGATCGTCCTCATCGTCATCACCATTGCCATCACTCTGGGTTTTGTAGCTTGAGTAATCGTCATCGCGCAGATAATCTTTGATGTCGATTTCGTCTGATGGACTGGTTTCCTCTCCATCCTCTGTTTCTGTCCGTTCTTCCTCGTAATTTTCGGGTTGTTCGTCTTCGCCTTCTTCAAGCGTAGGATTCAGCTCCAATTCCTCCTCAATGCGGCTTTCCAACTCGGCAGTAGGCACCTGCAGCAGCTTGATAAACTGTATCTGCTGGGGCGACAGCTTTTGTTGGAGGGTTTGTGTAAGGTTCAGCTTCTGCATTCTAGTGCAAATTTATCATTTCCCCTTCTTCCCACCACTAACTATGCCACTTGTAAAAAATTATTTTTTTGAGAAAAAAATCAAATTGACGTCTTTTGTGCCTCGATAATTTTTTATGAAGAGAACGAAGATCAAAGACTTATTAACTGCCACTGCCTCAGGGCAAACGGTTGTTGCTCAGGGTTGGGTGCGCACATTCAGAAACAACCAATTCATCGCGCTCAACGATGGATCGACTATACAGAATTTACAAGCCGTGGTGGCATTGAATAGTATTGATGAAAATACGCTGAAGCGGATTACAACTGGCGCTTGCCTTTCGGTGACCGGTGAGTTGATTCCGTCTCCGGCCAAAGGTCAGGCAGTGGAGTTGAAAGTAACTTCGCTCGAAATCCTAGGCGACAGCGATGCGGAGAAATTTCCTTTGCAACCAAAGAAGCACTCACTTGAATTTTTACGTGAGATCGCTCACCTGCGTCCACGCACCAACACGATCAGCGCGGTGATGCGCGTGCGTCATGCAATGGCTTTTGCAGTTCATAAGTTTTTTAATGAGCGTGGATTTTTCTACGTGCATACTCCGGTTATTACAGGTTCAGATGCTGAAGGTGCTGGCGCGATGTTCAAAGTAACTACGCTTGATATTAACAAACCGCCTCGTGACGAGAATGGTCATGTAAATCACAAAGAAGATTTTTTTGGAAGAGAAACCAATCTTACTGTGTCAGGTCAGTTGGAAGGAGAGACCTATGCGATGGCACTCGGAGACATCTATACATTCGGTCCAACTTTCCGCGCAGAAAATTCAAACACGACAAGACACCTCGCAGAATTCTGGATGATCGAGCCGGAGATGGCTTTCTATGACATTAACGACAATATGCAGTTGGCGACCGACTTGCTTCAGTATTTGGTGAAGTATGCACTTGACAATTGCTCTGATGATCTGGAGTTTCTGAACAAACGTGCACAAGAAGAGGAAGCACAGAAGCCACAAGAGCAACGCTCTGAACTTGGATTGATCGACCGTTTGAAGTTTGTAACTGAAAATGATTTTCAGCGATTGACTTACACCGAAGCGATTGATATTCTAAGAAATTCAAATCCAAACAAGAAAAAGAAATTCCAGTACATTATCGATCAGTGGGGTGCTGACTTGCAGAGTGAACACGAGCGTTTTCTCGTGGAGAAGCATTTCAAGAAGCCGGTTATTTTATACAACTATCCTAAAGAGATCAAATCGTTCTACATGCGCCAGAACGAAGATGGTAAAACTGTAGCTGCAATGGATGTGTTGTTCCCTGGCATTGGTGAAATTATTGGTGGATCCCAACGTGAGGAGCGTTATGATCGATTGATGAACAGAGTGAACGAATTGAAACTTCCTGAAAAAGATTTGTGGTGGTATCTTGAATTAAGAAAATTCGGAACAGCCCCACACAGTGGTTTTGGCCTCGGCTTTGAGCGATTGATTTTGTTTGTTACCGGCATGACCAACATTCGCGATGTGATTCCATTCCCACGCTTTCCGGGGAATGCGGAGTTTTAAAATCTGATTCTCTCCGTGATTTCTCTGTGGTCCTCTGTGTTCTCCGTGGTTTTAAAATTCCTTTAACCACAGAGCGCTCAGAGTACACAAAGGATTTATTCAATCAAACTCATCACTGCAAAAAAGTGCAGAACACTTCCTCCTAATACAAACAAGTGCCACACGCTGTGATTGTATTTCACTTGGTCGCGCAAGAAGAAGATAGTGCCGAGCGTGTAAGAGATTCCTCCTCCGATTAGAAAACAGAAACTATTGAAAGAGATTGCTGAGTAAAGTGGCTTGATGGCAATAATGATTGTCCAGCCCATCAGCACATACAAAATCGTTGACAATCGCACACGCTGCCCAACGGAAATAGCTTTAACTGTTGCACCGATCAATGCGCAGCCCCACACGATTCCAAAAATTGTCCAGCCAATCCATCCGCGCAAAGCAGTCAGACAGAATGGAGTGTAAGTGCCCGCGATCAGTAAGTAAATAGAGATGTGATCAAATTTGTGAAAGAGTTTTTTAGCGCGCACATGCGTGAGGCTGTGATACAAGGTGGATGCAAAATAGAGCAACACAAGTGTAGCGCCAAATATGGAGAAACTCACCACATGCCAAACGGTTCCATCGATTACTGCAAACACGATCAGCAGCACAAGTGCAGCAATGGCCATCAATGCACCAATGCCGTGGGTGATTGCGTTGGCGATCTCTTCTCCAGTGGATTGAGCTTTATTACTTTTTTCCTTTTCCATTATGGCTGCCTCCGGTTCAAATTTACCTTCAAATATTTTCAGATGGAACTTTTAAATTTCGAATCGTTATCTTGCTGTTAAGGTAACTGAATATTAAATGGAGTCAATTGAGAAATCCACCTTCGATTTTTTAAAGAAGCTTGCAAAGAACAACAACCGTGAATGGTTTAATGCGCATAAGGAAGATTACCTGAGCGCAAAGGAAAATGCCGAACAATTTGTGGATGCACTTATCGCAAAGATGAATGAGCATGACCAAATTGAAACACCATCCGGGAAGAAAAGTTTGTATCGTATTTATAATGACGTTCGTTTTTCGAATGACAAAACTCCTTATAATCCTCGCTTTGCGGGTTATCTGAAAAGAGTGAAGCCTCATCTGCGAGGTGGCTATTATTATTGGATCAAACCAGGAGCTTCGCGTGTGGGTTGTGGTTTTGTGTTTCCCAACCCGGATGATTTGAAAAGGATCAGGCAAGATATCGATGTGAACTACGATGATTGGCGTAAGCTCCTGAAATCAAAATCCATTCAATCCACTTTTGGTACGATGCGCGGTGAGCAAGTCAAAACTGCGCCCAAGGGATTTGATAAAGATCATCCCGCTATTGACTTGCTCCGCTACAAGCAATATTGGTTTGAACATTCTTTCACTGATGAAGAAGTTTTGTTACACAACTTTTTAAACCAAGTGAACAAGACTTTCAAAAGTATTCGTCCTTTCTTTGATTATATGAGCGAGGTGTTGACTACGGATTTAAATGGAGAATTGATTCTTTGATGAATCACTCTATTTGCTAACTCTGAAAAAAACCTAAAAGACTTTTGTGTTTTGGTGTTATTGACGAATTGATCTGATCGAATCTGAACTTATCTTAGTGAATATGTTATTCTTAATTGAATATCTTGTGACAATGGAGTCCTTGACAACTCTGATTGAGTCACTGGTATTATTGGAATCAGCTTCTTCGTCAAAGACATGAATTGTAGTCATTTCCAGATTTTCGTGGCTCGTAAGTTTGCTCTTCTTTACTAGGTAATAATCAAGGGAAGCTTCAACGCAAGCAAGTAGAAATGCTTTATCTCCGTGGTTGGGTATAAAATACAAGTATATGGTTGGTCCATTAATATTTATCACCGTACGACCATTCAAGTTGTCACTTGAAATTTCGCAAGCTCGAAAAAACGATTTGGGGTCATAGTATTTGAATTCTTTGATTTTAGCGATTTGATCTTTGAAATAGTAACTATCCACAGGCTCAAAGTCGTCACTCCATCTGCGAGTGTCTTTATCTAAACCTTTGAACTCGAATTCTGAGCAGTGGTCAATTGCCTTTGATTCTTTACAACTAATATTCAAGAAGCAAACGCAAATGCAAACAAAGAACCTCTTCATTACTCCACCCACTGAATCTTAGGCGACTTATAAAAATCAATACCCATTGCTTTCCAACGTTTGCCATGTTGCGCTGCGCGAACTTTGTAACTGTCCCAACTGCGGGACGCAACAGGTGTCCAACCTACTTCCGCTACTGCTGAGATGCGTGGGAACAAAAGATATTCGATGTCATCAAGCGTTACGATTGTCTCGCCCCAGAGCGGAGCTTCTACTCCGAGAATTTGTTTTGGATCAACATCGGGAAGGCGTGTAGCGGGATCCCAATTGTATGCATCGTCTGCTTCGATGTAGGCAGCCCAGTGCAAACCAATTCGTGATGTGGAGTCATATTGCATATCGAGATATACCTTCTTGGAGGGTGACATGATGATCTTTGCATTTTTGTCGAACGCCATCTTCGCATATTTCTCGTTGCTCCAATGTTGCGCTACAACTGAGTTGTCGATTTCTGCCTGCGCGATTTCTTCCCAGCCGATCATGATCTTGTTGTTGCTCTTCACGATGTCTTTGAAGCGATTGATGAAAGTTATATAGTCAGGCTTTTTGGTTACGTGCGCTTCATCACCGCCTATATGTAGATAGGGGCCAGGTGTAATCGCAGCTAACTCCTTCATTACATCACCCACAAATTTGAAGGAGGCTTCTTTCTCCACGCGCAAGGTGCTCCAGCCGACTTCAGTGCCTTTGTAAAGTTCGGTTGGTTTATTTTTGCCATCCAAAATTCCTGATGTGGTTGCATCCACATATCGTCCTTCGAGTGGCACAACCGTTCCGCCATTCAATTCACCATACGATGCAAGTGCTGAGTTGATGTGACCAGGTAAATCAATTTCAGGAACAACCGTTATAAATCTCGCGGCCGCATAAGCAACGATGTCTTTATATTGTTCTTGTGTGTAATATCCTCCTTTGCCACCGCCCACTTGCGTGCTTCCCCCATGGAGCGCTAAATTAGGCCACGACTTGATTTCAATTCTCCAGCCCTGATCATCGCTCAAATGCAAATGCAGTACATTCATTTTGTAATAGCTGATGTAGTCGATGTATTTTTTTACATCATCAATGTTAAAGAAATGGCGTGCCACATCCAGCATCGATCCACGCCAAGCGTAAGAAGGTTGGTCTTTTATTGTTCCGGTTGCCACTTCCCACGGACCTTGTTGAGCAGTTGATTGGTCGATCTTATCAGAAAAAAGTTGACGTAAAGTCTGCGCACCAAAATATAAGCCGGCCGCTTTGCTGGCAGAAATTTGAATTTGCTTTTCAGTAACCGCGAGATTGTAACCTTCGTTTCCAAGCGATGTATCATTTGTTAGTGAAAGGACAATAGCAGCATCTTTATTACCTTCTTCGATCTTCAGTTCAAAACCTGTTGCCGGCTTTAACTTTTCAGCAAGTTGAATGGCGATGTTTTTTTCTTCTGCATTGCCTGCATCCACAGAGATGCTGGCATCTTTCGAGAGTATAAACACACCACGATCCGTTTGTGCGGAGACCGGCTTTGGAATTACGCTTTCAAAAGCTTTGATGGCCTCTGCAGATGGTTTTTGCTTGCATGAAAACATGGTTGCGGCAAGGAGAAAGGCAAATCCCTGTACGATTCTATTTGGTGTGTAATTAAACATAGCTGAAAAGTTTATGAAGCAATTTAGAAAGAAGATTAAAACACACAATTGATCTTTCTACGATTTTCAATCATTCGGATTTGGTGATGCAGATGATGCAACTTACTGACGTACGTCATGCTTTATATTTTCAAACCTGACTACCTAGGGTGTGTTAAAGCACATCAAATTTAAGTTCAAATGACGCCACGAATTCAGCAGGTAGTTGATGATTTCGACTTTCACTCGATGGAGTCGATTCATGCAACACTGGCATCGGTCAATCAACTGCATGATTTGGATAAAAATGAAAAAGTGGATGTGGTAAAAGCTCTTTCAGAGATTTTTTATCACGCACATCACACCGGTTCCAGTGAGTTGCCGCGCCTGGCAGTGAGTACAGAGCGAAGCATTGCCCGATTGGGTGAAGAGGTAATTCCAATATTGTTCGAGGAAATTTTGGAAACGGATAGCGAGTCTGTTGCCTACTTTGGTCAGACGATTTCCAAACTTGGAAACCCTGCATATGATTTTATATTGTCACGTGTAGAGGAATTCAAGGACAAGGAGCAGCAGCTACTAAATTTACTTCACGTTCTTTCTTACTTCAAAGGTGGTGCGGCCATCAATGCAATCCGGACTCTTGTCGGCTTCACGTCTCATTCCAATCCGCAAGTGATTGCCATGGCAACGTATGCAATCGGTCGGCTGATTCAAAAATCAAAACCTCGTTTTGTAAGTCACGAATTAATGAACCAAACTTTCACTTTAATTTTTGGTTTGCTGTCGCATTCAAAAGTGATTGTAAAAAAAAATGCAGTTGATACACTTGGTCGGATGTTGCGAAAAGGGAATTTGGATGAAGACCAAAAAATAAAATTATTAAAAGCATTTCTCTCCATCAGTGGCCGCGATGATCATCACAATTGGGATCGCGCATTTATTGTCAGAAGGCAAGCTGAAGAATACTTGTCCTATTTTCATCACACATCAAAACCATCGGACAAATACGGTCAGAGCTATAAAATACTTTCAAAGGAATTGCTTGCTCCTCATACTTATCATTTCACGATTGATGCTCCCTTAATCGCCAGGAAGATTGAGGCGGGTCAATTTATTATTGTGAGACCTCATATTCTGAGCGAGCGAATTCCTCTTTCCATTTGTGGATGGGATCGCGAAAAAGGAACCATTGACATCGTTGTGTTTGCCGTTGGTAAAACAACTACTCAAATTAATTTGATGCAAGTCGGAAAAACTTTTCAGGACGTGGTCGGACCGCTGGGAAACCGATCCAATTTGCCTTCTACAAAAGGAACCTGCATTGTTATTGGCGGAGGTTACGGAACAGGCGCGATCATTCCTACAGCTAAAGAAATGAAGCAGATGGGTAATCGCGTGATTGGTATTGTGGGAGCGCGCAACAAGGAAAACTTGATTATGGTGAACGAGCTCAAATCTGTTTGCGATGAAGTAATTGTTACCACTAACGATGGCTCTGAAGGAATGCAAGGTTTTGTGACGAACGCCTTGCAGGTGGTGCTTGATCGCGAACCTGTGCATCACGTGTTGGCAATCGGCCCTGTGCCAATGATGAAAGCAGTGAGTGACATTACGAAGAGAACTAACATCGAAACTTTTGTGTCGCTTAACGCCATCATGGTAGATGGTACGGGAATGTGTGGCGCTTGCCGCGTGACAGTTGGTAATGAAACCAAGTTCGCCTGCTTTCACGGCCCCGACTTTGACGGCCATCATGTTGACTTTGAAAATCTGATGAAGCGGCAAAAAATGTTTACGAAGGAAGAGAAGACGGCATTCGCAGTAATGAATAATTGAAAAGTTATGGCAAGGCAAGAAGGTGTGCTCACCAACAAAGAGCGAATTCAAATTCCGCATCAGGAGATGCCACTACAGCAAGCAGAGGAGCGCGTATGCAATTTTGATGAAGTACCAATTGGCTATTCGGATGACCAGGCGTTTCAGGAAGCGCTGCGTTGCCTGCATTGCAAAACTCCGCACTGTGTAGAAGCTTGCCCGGTAGGCATTGATATACCAGGTTTCATCCGCCTGATTGAGCAAAAGGACGTGAAAGGCGCAGCAAAAAAAATACGCGAGACTAATTTTCTTCCTGCTGTGTGCGGTCGTGTGTGCCCGCAAGACAAGCAATGCCAGGCGGTGTGTGTGATGGGAAGAAAGCATCATCCGGTCGGCATTGGAAATCTTGAACGCTATGCTGCCGACTTTGAACGCAACAATGGATTGATCGAAATTCCTGAAGTTGCTGAACCAACAGGTAAACGTGTGGCGATTGTTGGTTCTGGTCCTGCCGGACTAACTGCTGCATTTGAGTTGGCGATCAGAGGCCACGAAGTTGTAGTCTTTGAAGCATCGCACCGGGCGGGGGGAGTTTTGGTTTACGGCATCCCGCGTTTTCGTTTGCCGTTAAAAATTGTAGATGAGTATGTGCGCTTCCTTACAAAACTTGGAGTTCAGTTTGTATATAATATGGTCATCGGGAAAGTGCTCACACTGGAAGACCTGCTGCATGAAGAGGGCTTCGATGCAATCATGATCGGAACAGGAGCAGGGCTTCCGCGCATGCTTGATATTCCGGGTTCAAACGCCAATGGAGTTTATTCTGCAAACGAATATCTCACACGAATTTATTTGATGGATGCGAATCGCTTCCCGCAATACAGCACACCAATCACATCAGGAAAAAAGATTGCGGTGATTGGGGCCGGCAATACCGCGATGGACGTACTGCGCACTGCAAAGAGATTAGGCGCTCAGTCAACTTGTTATTATCGCAGGTCAAAAGAAGAAGCGCCTGCCCGACATGAAGAATTGCTGCATGCCGAACAAGAAGGTTTGAACTGGCACTGGCTCTCAAATCCTGTTGAGTTCATTGTGGATGACGACAATTTTGTGAAGCAGATCAAATGCGAAAAGATGACATTGTCCGAACCGGATGAAACAGGAAGGAGAAAACCGATTCCAACAGGGGAATTTTTTGTAGAGGATTGTGATACGGTGGTGATGGCACTGGGTTGCAGTGTGAATCCAATAATTCCTTCCACCGATCAGGATGTTCATGTAAACAAGTGGGGTGTGATCACTGTTGAAAGCGGAACCTGTCAAACAAGTAAGAAAGGTGTATTTGCTGCCGGTGATGCGATCACGGGTGGATCAACGGTTATACAAGCTATGGGTCAGGCAAAAACTGCCGCCAAGGCGATCCATGATTATCTAATGCGTGAAGCAAAGCTGGCAGCAGCACCTGTTGAGGTAGCAGTTGTTTAACTATTCGCTTCTCAAACTTTCAGATGGATTCAATGACGCTGCACGCATTGCCTGTGAACTTACTATCATCAGCGTTAGCAACAAGGCAACTGCACCAGCGATCGGAATGATCCACCACGAAATTTCTATTCGATAAGGCCACCGATCGAGGTAGTTGTTCATCACCCACCATGAAATAGGAGCAGCGATGACGAATCCGATGATTACGAGTCGAGTGAAATCTTTTGACAAAAGTGAAACAATGCTTGAAGTGCTTGCGCCCATCACTTTGCGGATGCCAATTTCTTTGGTTCGTTGCTCGGCTGTAAATGTGGCGAGACCAAAAAGACCGAGGCACGTAATGAAGATGGCCAGAAAAGCAAACAGGGAAGCCAGTGTGCCGATCAAATTGATGGAGGAAAATTTCTTTTCGAATTGCTGATCTACGAATTGATATTCGAAAGGATAGGAGGGATTATTTTTTTTGAAGACGGATTCTATTTTTGAAAGAGTTGCCTTGAAGTCATTTGTTTTTTCGATACGCATGGTAACTACTTCGCCCCATTGCGGGTTGAGCAAGAAAAATCCAGGCTGCACTTCACGAAATGGAGATGCCATCAATACATCTTCAACCACACCAACTACTTTCCATTTTTTGTCCCACAGTCCGATCATTGCACCAACCGGGTTCTTCAATCCCATGGCATCGACAGCAGCCTTATTCAACAGCATCGCTGAACTGTCGCTTTTAAAATCTTCTGAGAAGTCGCGGCCTTCTGCCATTTTTATTCCAAGTGTTTTGGTGTAATTATAACCTGTAACTACACGCGAGAAGAGAATACTTTGCTCAGCAGGCTTGCCCGGCCAATCGAGTACATTGTTTCCATAAATTTCTGTAATCGGGCTGCTCGACACGGTCAGTGACTTCACGACTCCCGATGCCAACAACTCTTTTTCAATGGTGGTAAAATTTTTTCCCATCTCTTCGTTGGCCGTTACCATCATTAGGTTTTCGCGGTCGTATCCGGTGTCGCGATTTTTTACATATTGAATTTGCTCATAAACTACAATCGTCCCTACGATCAAAAAAATCGAAAAGAAAAATTGTAAAGACACGAGTATTTTTCGCGGAGCTACCGCGCTTCTGCCGGCTTGCGTGTTGCCTTTCAAAACTTTTACGGGATTGAATGACGACAAATAAAAAGCCGGATAACTTCCTGCAAAAAATCCGGTGATTAAAATAAATGCAAGTGAGAACATCCACACATAAGGCGAACTAAAATCGATCTCAAGATTTTTATTTACCAGGTTATTGTAAAGTGGCAACAAAAGTTCCACGATCACCAAAGCAGCTATAAAGGCAAGCGCGGAAATCAAAATTGATTCACCAATAAACTGGCCGATCAATTCAGCTCTGCGTGAGCCAATCGATTTCCGTATTCCAACTTCGCGCGCTCTTCGTTCGCTTCGCGCGGTGGCAAGGTTCATGAAATTGATACAAGCAATCACAAGAATAAAAAGCGCAATGGTAGTAAACGTTTTAACATAGTCGATCATCCCACCGATTTGCTTTCCATCTTTAAAGTTTGATCGAAGTCGCCAATCGGTAAGTGGATGAATAAACATCTCTGTTTGATCGCCACCTCCTCTTTTTTCGCGGATGAGTTTTGTGAGAGAAGAATTCAAGTCGGCAATATCGGTTCCCTCTTGCACTTCAACATAAACCTGAAACGATTCATCATGCCAATCATTCAAATTGTTTTTTACCCAATCTTGAGTTGCATAAATTCCCCACGGAGCGAGGAATTCAAAATCAAAAGTGGAGTTGGAGGGAAGGTCTTTCAATACGCCTGTCACTTTCAATTCATATTTGTTGTCGATCTGAATAAATCGATTGATCGGATCTTTGTCTCCAAAAAGTTCTTTCGCAATAGATTCATTGATGACAATGGATGTTGGATCATGCAACACATCGGCAGCATCTCCTTTCAATAATGGAAACTGAAACGATGAAAGAAATTCGTGACTTGCAAACTGCCCGTTCTTGATTATTTTTTTATCGCCAACTTTCAGCAAATGCTTGTAGGGCCAATGCGCGATGGAGGTGCTCTTGATACGATTGTCAAAAGTTTTCAGGTTTTCGTAACTACCCAGCGGCACAGCCGGTGAAGTTGCAATTTTATCCGTGAAGTGATCGTTCACCATTAACTGGCCAAGCCGGTCTGCATTTTTATGGAAGCGATCGTACGACACTTCATCCCACACCCAAAGCAAAATCAACAGGCTACACGCAATGCCAACGGCCAATCCGCCAATGTTTATAAATGAGTAAACAGAGTTACGGAATAAATTGCGCAGAGCAATTTTTAGATAATTATGAAACATACGATTTCCAAAGACCTTAAAGGTATCGAATTATTCAGATTTTAAAGTCTCCGCTGGATTCAATTTAGCAGTTTTGATGGTAAGGAAACTAAGTGTACTCCATGCTACAACAAGCAAAGCAATTCCGGTAATCAAAAAGACGATAGGATTTATGCCAATGCGATAGGAAAAGTTTTGAAGCCAGCCGTTCATAGTCCACCAGACTAATGGAACTGCAATGACAATCGCGATGAGTACAAGTTTTGTAAAATCTCTCAGCAACAAAAAGACAAGATTGTATAAACTTGCGCCCAACACTTTGCGCACACTCACTTCTTTAGTTCGTTGACGGAAGGCCAATGCAGCAATGCCAAGTAGTCCTGTGCTTGCGATGATCACACCAAGTATTGAGAATATATCCAACACTTGTACCATCGTTTGCTCTTCAGTATAAAGTTGGTTGAGTTGCGTGTCGAGAAATGAAAATTCAAAACGGAAACGTTCGTCAAACTTTCTCCAGGTTTGCTCGATGCCTTTGATGGTAGCTTCGAAGTCGGACGTACTTACCTTCACCACAGCAAAATTGTAATTCGGTTCCAATCGCATCAGCAATGGCCGCAGTGGTTCGTGCAGCGATTGAAAATGAAAGTCTTTCACTACACCAAGAATCGGCCCCTTCAATTCAGGTCCATCGCGCTCCCATAAAATTTCTTTGCCAACGGGATTGGTAATTCCCAATTGCTTCACAGCAGTTTCATTCAAAACAAATCCATTCGCGTCAGCAGGGTTTCCTTTCATGAAAAATCTTCCTTCGGCCATTTGCATGTTCATCACTTTGACGAAATCAACATCCACCATTTCTTCGGATGCATCTCTGCGCTCTTGCGTATTGTCGGTTGCATAGATTGGATTTTGATTAAAAGATTTTCCAGGAATGTTGGAAGTGGCTGAAACACCAATCACCCCATTTATTTTCAAAAGTTCAGTACGCAATTCTTCAATTCGTTTGTTGATGGATCGATCTTTAATTGGTAGCACAATCACTTCTTCCGGTTTGAATCCAAGATCTTTGTGTTGTAAAAAACCAAGTTGTTGAGAAATGATGACGCTCGCTGATATCAACATCATCGAAGTAACAAATTGAAACACAATGAACATTTTTCGGATGCCGATGCTTTTGCTCGGTTGCAAATTGTTCTTCAAAATTAAGGCAGGCCTGGCCGATGAAATGAAGAATGACGGATAGATTCCAGTGACAATGGCTACCAAAATGCCGAGTAATGAAATCACTCCTGCTAAAAAAATCGGGTCGATTGAAATTGTCTTTCCCGTGAGTGCATGAAAAATAGGCAGCGCAAATTCAATCAACACTACCGAAAGAACAACGGCACTTGCGGTGACGAGAATTGATTCACCAAGAAATTGAAATGCCAACTGCTGGCGAAATGCGCCAAGAGATTTTCGCAAGCCAATTTCCTTCGAACGCTCAGAAGCCTGTGCCATATTCAGGTTCACAAAATTGACCAGGCCAATAATTAAAATCAGCAAAGCTGCTGCCGACATCAAATAGACGTAAGCAATATTTCCATTCGCCTCCAGTTCCCAACGCAGATGTGACTGCAAGTGAATGCTGGTGAGCGGCTGTAATTCAAATCCAAATTTGTTTTCTTTCAACCAACGAATTTCTTCATCCCGATAGTTGAAGTATTTTCTTGTCCAGTCGAGGAGCTTTGCTTCGAGGGCTTTGGCATCCGTGCCGGTTTTTAGCTTCACATAATTATAGTGTCCGAAATCCGTCCATTGATAAAATGCATTTCCTGGGTCTAGTGTTTTCTCGCGCACATACGAAACCAAAAAGTCGAAATGAAAATGCGAAGCTTGTGGCACATCTTTGAAGACGCCCAGTACCTGCGTAAGGTATTTTTCTTCATTCACTTCGAGTTGTTTTCCAATGCAGTCCACGGTTCCAAAATATTTCAAGGCGGTTGACTCGGAGATCAACACACCGCCTGGATTTTTCAAAACTGTTTTTGGATCACCTTTGATCAATGAAAAATCAAACACTTCAAAAAATGTGCTGTCCACCGACAATACGTTCGACTCATCATAGCGCACATCTTTTTCAGGATTTCGAATAGAAAAAATTTCTTTTGTTAAGCCCGGTCCCCAAAGAGGTGACAGGGAAACCGCACTTTCTACTTCCGGGAAATCCTGCACCATCGCCTGCGCCATGGGGTGTGGCGTGCGTGTTTGTGCATTCGTGTTGATCCACGCGATACGATAAATTCGATCGGCATCTTTGTGAAAGCGATCGTAACTCAACTCTTGTTTCAAAAACTGAACAATGAGCAGCACGGATGCAAGTCCAACCGCCAGGCTGGTTACGGAAATAGTTGTGTAAAATTTATTTCGGATCAGGTTACGGAAGGCGGTGATGAGGTAGTGGTGTAACATAGTTGGATTTGTTTATTTCTTGATTCTTGATACTCGATCCTGGTTTTTTCAAGTATGCAGAATTCAGTATCGAGTTATTCGCTTCTCAAACTATTCGATGGATTGCTCATCGCAGCTTTCAACGCTTGCGAACTAACTGTGACAAGTGCGAGCGCCAGTGCCAATCCTCCCGCAAGTGCGACCGTGTACCATTGAATTTGAATCCGATAAGGATAGTCCTGTAGCCATTTGTTCAATAGCCACCAACCGAGCGGAGCGGCCAATGCAAAAGCGATGATCACCAGCCGGGCAAAATCTTTTGACAACAAAAGAACGACATTTGAGATGGTCGCGCCCATTACTTTGCGAATACCGATTTCCTTGGTGCGCTGTTCTGCTGTGAAGGCAGCCAATCCGAAAAGACCGAGGCACGAAATGAAGATCGCGAGTATGGCGAAGACGTTGGCAACACCGGTGATCATTTGAATGCGGCTAAACTTTCGTTCGAACTCCTGATCTGCGAACTGATAGCTGAACGGGTACTCGGGATTGTGTTCCTTGAATACCGATTCGATTCCCGCAAGAGTGGCCGATAAGTCTGTGTCTTTGGGCAAGCGTATTGTGACATTGGAAAACCAGCTGGGATCGAAAATCGTCATCATCGGATCGATGGTTTGATAAATAGATGCCATTAACACATTGTCGGTCACGCCAATGATTGTGTGTTCTTTGTCATTCCATTTTATTTTTTCACCGATTGGATTTTTAAGACCCATGTATTCTACAGCCGCTTTGTTGATGATCATCGAGAGGGAGTCGTTGAATTCTTCTGAGAAGTCGCGGCCCTCGGTGATTTTTATTCCCATTGTTTTCGCGTAGTCGTAGCTCGTAGCAATGGTGGCAAATGATGCGCGCTGGTTTTCTCTTTTGCCTTTCCAATCAAGATCGCCCATGTAAGCATAAATGGCTGTGACCGGACTGTTTGATTCTGTTACGGAGGTCGCAAGATTTTTTCTTAACAATTCATTCTTGATCACTTTATAATTTTTTTGAATGTCGCCTTGGTTCTCGATGCTTATAAGCCTTTCCTGGTCATAGCCGAGTTCGCGTTTCTTTCCAAATTCCATTTGCTGGTTGAATACGATCGTGCCGAAGATCAGGAAAATGGAAAAGAAAAACTGTAGTGTGACCAACACCTTGCGGGGTGTCACACTTTGTGAACTGGTTCTGATTTTTCCTTTCAATACTGTAGCGGCATTGAAGGATGATAAATAGAAAGCAGGATAACTCCCCGAGACCAATCCGGTAATAAGCACAATAGCACCAACGGCCATCCAGAAATTCGGATTTGCATAACCGATGAATAATTTTTTGCCAACGAGATCATTGTAAAAGGGTAGGGCCAATTCAGCAATGCAAATGGCGACAACAAAGGCAATGAATGCTACCAGCACCGATTCTCCCAGAAATTGAAAAATCAATTCCTTCCTGCGCGAGCCAACCGTTTTTCTGATCCCCACTTCTCTTGCCCGTTTTTCAGAACGCGCAGTGGCTAAGTTCATGAAGTTGATACAGGCGATCACTAAAATGAAAATGGCAATGATTGCAAACATCCGAACTTGTTCAATGGCGCCACCCACTGATTTTCCATTTTCTAATTTTGAATACAATCTCCATTTTAAAAGAGGATGAAACATAAGTTCGCCCTCGCTTTGCTTCGAGTTTTTTTTCACAATGTCTTTCACACGTGCCTCCACGGTTTCTTTGTTGGCGCCTTCTTTCAATTCTACATATTGCTGAAATGAATTGTTCTCCCAATTGGTAAGTGAGTTTTTCACCCAGCTTTGTGATGAAATGTATGACTCAAAGGGAAGGAGAATATCAAATTGAAACGTAGAGTTACCTGGAACATCTTTGACAATCGCAGCCACTTGCGCATCCACTGCGTTATCAACCCGAATTGTTTTCCCCAGAGCGTCCGTTGTGCCGAAGAGGGCATTGGCCGTTGACTCGGTGAGAACTATGTTGGTTGATCCCTGCAATGCTTTTGAAACATCGCCTTTCACCACCTCGAATGAAAACATTTTCAAAAAGTCCTCGCTTGCATAAAGGCCGTCTTTGAATTGCTTTTTTTCTCCTACTGCAAGCAGGTGATTTCCTCCCCAGTCGGTTACAGCAGCATGTTCAATCTGCGGCTCGGAAGTTTTTAATTTTTCGAGTATGGGTAGTGGTGTAGCACGTTGGCTGCCGATGCCATTGTCTCCTTGCATATTCAGGTAAACCTGATACAGGCGGTCTTTATTTTTATGAAAATGATCAAATGACAACTCATCGATAACCCAGAGGGAGATGAGTAAACTGGCGGCAAGCCCGATGGCAAGACCTGCAATGTTGATGAAAGAGTACACCGGGTTTTTAAATAAACTACGGGTGGCGATTTTCAAATAGTTGCGGAGCATTTGATTTTGTTATTAAAATTTGAAACTTGTTTTGCGATTTTAGATCTACTCGCTTCGTAAACTATTTACCGGATTTCCCATCGCTGCCTTCATCACTTGATATGCGATAGCTGCCGATACGAGAGCGAGCATTGTGATGAAACTTACACCATACATCATCACATCCGGATTGGTGTGATAAATAAAATTGGCAAGCCATTCCTTCAACAAGAAATAGGAGGCCGGTATCGCGATGATAAAGCCGGACAAAACTAACAATACAAAATCTTTGTAGATCAAAAGCAGCACGGATTGCACGCTTGCTCCCAATACTTTTCGAACTCCAATTTCTTTCACTTTTCGTTGCACGGTGAAGAGCACCAATCCATAAACTCCGAGGCTTGCGATTAAAATGGCGATTACACTGAACGATTGAATGATTGACCCAAAGTTTTGATAGTTGGAATATTGTTGTGCGAGCTGCGCATCGAGAAATGTATATTCAAATGCTTTTTCAGGGAAGAGTTGGTTCCACTCTTTTTCAATTTGCGAAACCACCTGCTGCGGATCTTTGCTTTCAAATTTTACTGACAGTGTATTGAACTGTGTTTGATCGATTGTAAGTATTAAGGCTGAGATCGCTGTGGTGAGTGAAGCGAAATTGAAATCTTTGATCACACCTACTACTTTTCCTTTCTTTCCTTCCCGGTTGATCGTTTTGCCGAGAGCTTGTTCGGGTGTTCCCCATTTGAATTCACTCACGGCAGATTCATTCACGATGAATGCTTCTTTTTCATCCGCTGCGTTTTCACGACTGAAGGTTCTTCCGGCAACTAGCTCCATTCCAAAGGAAGGAAGAAAATCATACTCCACAGAAAGGTTCGCGGCAAGTAAATTATCTTCTTGCGTAAATCCTTCAGGAACAATGCCGCGATAGACAGCACCAGTGCCAAGCACAGCCGAGGAGAGGGCTGTATTTTTTACTTCGGGATGTTGCTTGAGAATATTCCGGAATGTCTCGATTCGTTGTGAAAACGTAGAATCTTTTTGCTGAAAGAAGCTATTGAAATTCTGATTGAACAATGGAATTGTAAGCACATTTTCTTTTTGAAATCCAAGTGGGCGGTCTTGCAGATAATTCATTTGCTTCACAATCAGAATGGAACCTGAGATTAACAGACCTGCAATGGCAAGCTGAACAACTACCAAGGATCTGCGCAGCCATTGGCTTCCATGATCTTTGAAGCCTGCTCCCTTCAGTGCGCTTACGGACTCAAACCGCGTGACGAAAATAGCAGGATAAGCTCCGGCTAAAAGGGTAATGATAAATAGCAAACTGACTCCGGTGAGTATCAACTTTGAATCAACCACGTCCTGAAATTGCAGGTGTTTGTTGGTAAGAAGATTAAGCAGTGGCAATGAAAAATAAAAGACAATGAAACTCAAACACAACGCGATGAAGCAGAATAAAAAACTTTCGGCCAGAAACTGACCGATCAATTGCGTTTTCATCGAGCCAAGGATTTTACGAATACCGATTTCTTTAATCCGTGTCAACGATTGAGCGGTGCTTAGGTTAATATAGTTGATGCACGCGATCAGTAAGGTTAGAATTCCTGCAAAAACAAAAACATAAATATTTGTCATTGAGTTGGTAGCGGAAGGCTCTGCTTGCAAATCACTTTTTAAATGGATATCCGTCACCGGCATCAGTTGAAATTTCTGTCCGATCAACAATCGAGGGTTTGCATATTTTTTCAGGAACTCGTCCATTTTTGAATTCACACTTTCCGGAGATGCGCCTTCCTTTAAAAGCACATACGAGTAGGAATGGCTGATTACAAAATTCTGGGCAAGATTGCCACGAAGCACGGACTCTGTTTTTTCATCCTCCAACTCAAACATGTCGTCATACGTCAAGAGCATGTGGAAGCGAACATGTGAATTTTCAGGAAAATTTTTCACCACTCCCGCCACTTTGAATAAATGCTTTCCCGAAAACAGCAACGATTCACCAATTGGATTTTTCGAACCAAAATATTTGGTTGCCATCTCCTCGTTGATCAGCACTGTGTACTTGTCGTATAATGCGCGCTTCGGATCACCTGCCACAAACTGCAGGTCAAACATTTTTGTAAACGATGAATCAGCGAAATACACATCCGTTTCTTCGAAGGTTTGCGTTCCTTCGGGCAAACGGATGCTCACGTTTCTTCCAAACAATCGCGTAGCTTCTTCTACCTGGGGAAAATATTCTTTCAACACGGGAACGATCGGTGGAGGAGTGCTGGCAAGCTTAAGGCCATTTGGAACAAGATACCAGAAACGGTAGAGCCGCGAAGATTTCTCGTGAAACTGATCGTAACTCAGTTCGCTTCGCGTGTAAACAAATACAAGCAGGGCTACTGCGAGACCACACGTGAGCCCGATAAAGTTGATGGTGGAGTAAACTTTGTAACGGAGAATGTTACGCCAGGCAGTTGTAAAAAAACTTTTCAGCATAGGTTAGTATTTGGATTATTCGTTTCTCAGACTATTCACCGGATTTCCAATAGCAGCTTTGATCGCCTGGTAGCCAACAGACAAAAGGGCTGTGGCCAGCAGCACTCCGGCCGCAATAAAAGGAATTGCAACCGTGAGGTCAGTGTGATAAGCAAAAGCAGTGAGCCATTCATTGGCAAAATACCACGCGATCGGAATAGCAATGATGAAAGCAATCAACAGCAATCGTAGAAAATCAGATGAGAGCAGAAATGTGATCTGCTGAACCGATGCACCAAGTACTTTGCGAATGCCGATTTCTTTGGTTCTTCTTTCTGCCATAAAGGAGGCAAGCCCAAACAACCCAAGGCTTGAGATAAAAATGGCGATGGCGGTGAATGCAATAGAAAGATTTTTTATAGTGGATTCACTTGTGTATTGCCGTTCGAAACTTTTGTCAAGGAAATCGTATTGAAAGGGATAAGCCGGGTCAAATTTTTTATGCACAGCTTCAAGATGTTTAATGGCTTCTGTGGTGGCAGCGGCTTCTATTTTTACAAACCCGCGCCATGTGTTGTTGGTACGGCACATGATGATCAAGGGCTCGATTGCATTGTGCAGGTTTACATTGTGAAAATCTTTGACAACGCCAATCACTTTACCAGATGGACTGTCCCACACATCCAGCGAAGCACCAATTGCATTTTTAAAGCCAATTCTTTTTGCAGCAGTTTCGTTGATGATATAGTTGACAGAATCTGCTTTCTCATTGGTGAAGTTGCTACCCTCCAGCAATTCCATTTTCATAGTTGATAAAAAGTCCTTGTCGGTGAAAATAAGTTTAAACGGAACGATGTCTTTTTCATCTTTGCCCTGCCACTTCACACCGGTAGTCATAGCGCCAACGGCAAACGGATCTTGTCCTGCAAAGGAAACATTGTGGATGCCTGAAAACTTCAACACTTCGTTCTTAAAAGTCTGCTGATTGTCATACACGCCTGCATGCATGTTGAACACTAAAATATTTTCACGATCGAAACCTAATTTGGTGGACATGATGTATTGTGTTTGCTTGAAAATGGCCAGGCTACCAATCATCAATATCACTGATAAGGCAAATTGAAAAATGACCAAACCCTTTCGCAAGGAGGCTCCTGCCAAACTCGACTGCAGTTGCCCCTTCAAAACAGTAGCAGGACGAAATGAAGAAAGAAAAAATGCAGGATAACTTCCCGCGATGATGCTGGTGACGGCAGTAAGTCCAAGTAGGGCAAATAAGATTTTCGGATCGGAAAAATCAGCAGAAATTTTTTTGTTCATAATACTGTTAAAAATCGGCAGCAATGCTTGTACTATTCCGATGGAAAGAATTGTACTCACACCAGTGATGATGAACGATTCTCCGATAAACTGCGAAACGAGCTGACTGCGATGGGCACCGGTGGCTTTGCGTACCCCAACTTCCCGGCTTCTGCTGGTGGAACGTGCAGTGGCAAGGTTCATATAATTGATGCACGCGATGATCAGGATGAAAACAGCAGCGAGCGAAAATATTTTTACATATTCAATTCTACCGCCATCGGGTTTCCCGTTTTCGTAATGATTGTATAAATGTTTGCTTGAAAGTTGCTGGGCAAACGGCTGATGATGGCAATCAGGACATTTGGCCTTGAAGAGTTCTTTGAGTTTCTCATTCAAAGCCTCCTCCCTGGAAAGTGGCTTCAGCTTGAGGAAAGTCATGTCATTATAGTTTCCCCATTGCTTCATCCATTCGTTCTCTTTGTAATGCACATCGTAAGGCATGAGGAAATCAAAGCTGAAAGAAGAATTGGGCAATGGATCTTCAACCACAGCTGCTACTGTCATCTTATATTTTTCGTTGATCACGAAATTTTTCCCGATGGCGTCTCCGTTTGGAAAAAACTTATCGGCAGACTTCTTCGTGAGAATAAATGAATTAGGGTCTTCAAGTAACTTAGCTGAACTGCCTCTTAATACCTTGATAGAGTAAATCTTCAGAATAGTGGGATCAGCCCACATCCCGTCTTGCAGCAGAGAAGTATTTTCATGACGCAGTAGAATATTCGACTCGTCAGCCGCGCGACCTGCTACTTCCACATCGGGTATTTCATTGTTGATTGCTTCTGCTAATGGCCCCGTGGTAGATTCGGTCGTATTCACATCACCATTTGGGTAGATGGCATTTGTCATCACCTGGTAAATCCGTTCATGATCTGGATAGCCGGTGTCAAATTTTACTTCATCAAGCACCCATAGAAAGATCACGAGCGCGGTGGCAATCCCAATCGATAAACCGAAAATATTTATTGAACTATAACCTGGATTTCGAAAGAAATTTCTGAATGCAATTTTGAGATAGTTGAACAACATAGGGTGGGTGTATTAAGTGGTGGCTATTCGCTTCGTAAACTTTCTACTGGATTTCCCATTGCAGCTTTGATCGATTGGAAACTTACGGTGAACAGTGCAATGAAAATAGCAGCCGCACCTGCCCAGATGAATATCCAGATGTCAATGCTAATCCGGTAGGGGATTGTTTCCAGCCATTGATTCATCGCGTACCAGGCGATGGGAGCAGACACAAGAAGAGAGACCAGCACAAGTTTTACAAACTCTTTTGAAAGCATGGTTACAATGCCTCCCACACTTGCCCCCATTACTTTGCGTATGCCAATCTCTTTCACTTTGTTCTCGGCCATGTAGGCAGAGAGTCCAAATAAACCGAGGCAGGAAATCAAGATGGTGAGAAAAGAGAATACAGCACTCAGCTTTCCGTTGAGTTTTATGTCGTTGAATTTTTGTTCGTATTCCTGATCGACAAAGGTGTATTCAAACGGATATTGAGGATTGTATTTTTTAAAAATCTTCTCAGCTGCCTCCATATTGGTTGCAACGGCCTGATTTGTGTTGAGCTTGATGTGCATCACGTTGAACCACGCCCTTGCGCCTTCAATCACCATTGGTCGGGTCGGTTCATAGGGTGAGCGCAAAATGAAATCACGAATTACACCTACCACGTGCCATTTTTTTCCATCGTCTTTAATGATTTGCCCGATCGGATTTTTGAAACCCATTGCTTTTACAGCCGACTCGTTCAAAAGGCAAGCACTTGAGTCCGTGAGATAAGTTGTTACATCCATGTCTCTACCTTGCACAATCGTGAAGCCGGCAGTCTTTGCCAGGTTTGCATCTGCGCAAAAACGATCAAAATCGATTTTTGAATTTGGATCTTTACCTTCCCATTCAAATCCCCATGAATCACTCCATCCTTGCGTGAGGGGTGCACTTGTTTTTGTAACGGAAGTAGCAACCCCCGAAGACATTAGCTCATTTCTAATAGCTACATAATTTTTTTCCAGGTCTCCCGTAAGGAAACTGAAAATGAGATTATCTCGCGAATATCCTGCCTCACGCTGCTGTGTGTATTCAAGTTGCTTGTAAATGATAAGAGTGCTCACCATTAAAACAATTGCAATCGTAAATTGTAACACTACCAAAAGTTTGCGCGGAGTAATCAGTGCATTCACCGCTCTAAATGTTCCTTTCAATACACTGGCAGGCCGGAACGCTGACAAGTAAAAGGCAGGATAACTACCAGCTATGATTCCCGTTATCAGGATGAATGAAATTCCTGATAACCAGAAATAAATATTGTTTAGCGGAAGGATCAGAACTTTTTTCGTTAGTTCATTGAAGAGCGGTAAGACCAATTGAACTAATACCAGGGCTATTACTCCGGCAATAAACGCAATCAAAACCGACTCGCCTAAAAACTGACCTACCAGGGACTTTCTTTGTGCTCCCACTACTTTCCGGATGCCCACTTCCTTGGCGCGTTTCTCACTTCGTGCTGTGCTTAAGTTCATAAAATTGATGCAGGCAATTAAAAGAATGAGCACAGCAATCAAGCCAAACAACCGGATTACTTCAATGCGGCCTCCCACATTCACACCTTCCTCAAATTTTGAATAGAGCCGCCACTTGGTGGTGGGATGAAGGAATACTTCATTCGCTTCTTCTCCTTTTGAATGACGGATAGTGATGTCTTTAATCTTTTTCTGAAACTCATCGATAGACGCTTCAGGATTTAATTCTACAAGTGTGCTGGTTGAATTGTTTCCCCAATAATCATCGTCCCAGCCAAGCTTTTTCATATACGACCATGGCACGAGATATTCAAAATTAAAAGTTGTGTTGTTGGGCAAGTCTTTTAATATCCCCGTCACGATCATTGCATCTGAATTGTTGATTTTGATGGTCTTGCCCATCGCTTCTTCATCACCGAAAATTCTTCTGGCCAGCTTCTCGGTAAGCAACACGGAGTACACATCCTTCAGCGCAGTACCCGCATTTCCTTTTACTAATGGAAAACTGAACATGGAAAGGAACTCCGGGTCAACAAAGGAACCCGTGGGAGTTAATTTAGTTTCGCCAACGGTGAAGAGAAAACCAAAAGTGGATCCGATACGGCTTGTTGACTTGATTTCAGGAAACTCTTCCTTTAAAGTAGGCCCGAGAATTTTTGGAGTTGTGCTCCAGCAGCGCAACTTTCCGTCAAAGACTGAACGGTTCCATGCCTGATACAGATAATCTTTCTTTTCGTGAAACTGGTCGTAAGAGACTTCATTGGCAATCCACAGGAAAATTAAAACCGCGCTACACATGCCCACGGCCAGGCCAGTGATATTGATAGTTGAAAACCCGGTTTGGCGAAGAAGGTTTCTGAGTGCGATGAGGAAATAATTTTTAATCATGGTTATTCAGAGCGTAATGAGTTGACAGGATTTCTTGTGGCAGATTTAATCGATTCAAAACTTACCGTCAATAATGCGATCGCAAGCGCTATAATGCCTGCGAATACAAACACGAGCCAATTGATTTCCATGCGGAAGGCAAATGTCTCAAGCCACTTTTCCATGCTCCACCATGCAATAGGCGCAGCAATGAAAAAGGCAATCAAAACCAGTTTCACAAACTCCGAGGACATCATGGCGACAATTTGCTGGACACTCGCGCCCATTACTTTCCGGATGCCGATTTCTTTGAATCTCCTCTCTGCCATATAGGATGAGAGCCCATATAAACCAAGGCTGCAAATGATCATTGCAATCAGAGCGAAGCTTGAGATAATGCTTGACACCCTCTTGTCTTCATCGTATTGCTTTTGGATGTTCTGATCAAGGAATGAATATTCAAAGGGTGTATCAATTACAATTGACTTCCACGTTTTTTCAATGGACCGCACTGTTTCTTCAAACCCGGCTGTGGCGACTGACGCAGTAATGAAATCGTAACGTTTGGTACTGTCTGCCATTTCGAATGAAGTTGGTCTGATTTCTTCGTGCAGCGAATTCTGATGATAGTCTTCCATCACACCTACCACCTGGAAATCATATTTCTTTCCTTGCCAATCGAAATGCAGATTCTGGCCAACTGCCTTTTCCGGAGTGAAGCCAAGTTTTGATGCCGCAGTGCGATTCAAAATCATTTTTGCCTGGCTGTCCATCGCGCGGTTTTCTGTGAAAGTTCTGCCGGCAAGCATTTTCATGTTGAGCAGTTCCACATAACCAGCATCAACAAAGTTGCGCCTGATGTCAACGGCTTTATCCATGTTCCCGCCATCGGCATAAAACATCATGTCCATAAAAATGGTGTTTCCAGGAACATACACACTGCCTGACACCGCATGGATGTTGCTGTTATTCTGCAATTCTTTTTTGAGTGCATCGTATTTTTTGTGCGCATCATCTGTGCGAAGTGGCAATACGATCTTAGCTTTTGAATCGAAGCCGAGATTCTTTTCGCGCATGTAGTCGAGCTGATTGGTGATGATAAAAATGCCGCACACCAAAGCAATAGCGATCATGAATTGAAAAACAACAAGCGCCTGGCGCAACCTGCCAGCCGAATTACCGATGTTCAATTTTCCTTTTAAAACCTGAGCAGGCTGAAAAGATGAAAGATAAAACGCGGGGTAGCTGCCTGCCAGTAAACCAGTGATGAGCGTAAGCAGAACGGCAGCGCTAAGGAAGCGTAGCAGGTTCTCGTTGTCAAGAGAAATGGTTTTGTCAGTAAGTTGATTAAAATAAGGAAGACTGATTTGAACGAGGACCATACTTAGAACTATTGAGATCACTACGATGACCATCGCTTCTCCCAGAATCTGACTTACCAAAGATGAACGAAAAGCGCCCATCGTTTTGCGAATGCCAATCTCTGCGGCACGCTTGGTTGCTTTTGCAGTGGAAAGGTTCATGAAGTTGATACACGCGATTAACAGAATGAAAATGGCGATGGAGGCTACCACATACAAATAATTCACTCGTGGCTTCTGTCCCACATCCGACTTCAGATAAATATCAGTTACGGGTTCAAGATGAAGTGTCTTGTGCAAGCCTAATGCTTTCATATCGGCTTCACCGTGTTTGAGAAGCACATCATTCATCTTTTTTTCAACGGCTGCTTTGTCGTGGCCAGGAACAAGTCTTACATAGGATGGTACAAAATTATTTCCTGCCCATGCTTTGGATCCTTCACCCCGAATATAATCGCCCCATCCTGCGCTGGTCATCGAGGTGAAGAAGTTTGCTTTCAGAAAGCTCTTATGGTTTTCCAGGAATACACCTGTTACTTTATACTCACGCGGTGTGCCGCCCTGGCTCAGCGTTATTGTCTGATCGAGCGCGGGTTCATCGCCAAATAGTTTTTTTGCGAGCCGTTCACAAATGACAATTGAGTTCGCCAGTGTCAAGGCTTTTTTGGGATTCCCCTCTTTCAAGTCATAGGTAAAGACGTCAAACAAAGTAGAGTCAGCAATGAATCCATTGGTTTCATAAAACAGATTCTCTTTATAGCGAATCAGGTTTTGTCCGACACCCGGTGGATCAAGTGCGCGCACTGCGTATTCCACTTCGGGTATCTCGTCTTTTACAGCCATAGCTATAGGCGGAGAAGCGGTGCCGATCTTGTCAAGGCCGTTACCGCCTTGAAACTTTGACACTATTCGATAAAGGTTTTCTGCCTGACGATGGTGCTTATCATAACTCACTTCATCCATTACATATAAGGAAAGGAGCAGGCAACAGGCAACTCCTATGGCAAGGCCAAAAATGTTGATGGCAGAATAAGTACGATTTCGAAGCAGATTGCGAAAAGCAACTTTGATGTAATTTTTGAGCATGACCAGAATGATTTACAGCCAATCATTCCAAGTACAATGCCACGGGCAAAATGCCTAATTCAAAGTAGAATTCAAGTTTTGAAGCAGATCGCTTTGCCGCATACGAACAATCACGTCCGTTATCGGTCAGTTTTGAGCATGGCCGTGATAGCGCATTTCTTTCTCGCGCTCGGCATCCTCTTTCTCTCTTTTGATGCGAACTTTGGCCGGAGGCCCCACCATGATCGGCACATTCTCCACTTCAATGTTTGCCAATTCAAGGCCATACATCGCTTCGGTGGAGAGACTGTGGTTTTTGATGAACCGATAACCTTGGATGACCAAATTATCGAACGAAGAAATTTCGCTATCCACGGATGCCAATGAATGCAGAATGATGAATTTGAAATCTGCCGGCATGCTGTGCTTATGAAGAGAAGCATAGTGGCTGGTCAAGTCGATCTCTGCCGTCTCCGCCATGTCGTGCAGGATTTTATTGAATAATAAATTCACTCGGTGATCTGCTTTAAAACCGAGCTTGATGCGCACGAAAAAACATTTTTTTGGAATGATGGTGTCAACAGAATATTTCGAAGTGTACGGGCTATCAACAGTATCGACATGCACAAACCAATATACATCGGCACGCTTTGGTTTCTTTTTGAAGATGGAGTAGATAATATTTGAATCGATGTAGCGCTTGCTATCGGCTACGGCCATATAAACCAAATGGGTAGATTCTTTCGGAATGCTGGTGTCAGCTTGCAGATCCTGGATAACCGGCACATAATGTTTCAGATCGACAAACTCTGTGTGGCGGTCGCGCAGCACGCGGGCTTTTTGCAAAATGAACATCATCGTGAAGAAGACCACCGCGATGGAATAAGTAAACCATCCGCCTTGTTCAAACTTGTGTGAATTGGCAACAAGGAATAAAAACTCAAATGTGAAAAAGAGGGCAGCAATCAAGAAGGTTCGAACGCGTGAATGCTTGGCTGTGCTGAAATAAAATGAAAGCAGCGTGGTTGTCATCAACATGTTCAATGTAATTGCCAAACCATATGCTCCTTCCATGGCCGAGGATTCCTGAAATAGCAACACCACCGCTATCGTTCCGAACATCAAAATCCAATTGATCATTGGCACATAAATCTGACCTTTCAATTGGCTTGGATATCTCACCTTGGTGCTTGGCCACAGTTTCAATTTCATGGCTTCATTCACCAGCGTAAATGTTCCTGAGATCAATGCCTGGCTGGCGATCACCGCGGCCGCTGTGGCAACCACAACACTTGGAATCAGGAAAGCTTGTGGAACGGTTGAATAGAATGGAATTTTTCCACCGAGTGTGCCTTGTTGATTTAGCAACCACGCAGCCTGACCAAAATAATTCAATAGCAACGCAATCTTTACAAACCCCCAACCGATTCGGATGTTTCCTTTTCCGCAGTGACCAAGGTCTGAGTACAGCGCCTCGGCTCCGGTAGTGCAAAGAAATACTTCACCCAGCAGCCAGAAGCCTTCATTGTAATTCACCAAAAGATTCCAGGCATACATTGGGTTGATGGCACGGAATACACCCGGATTTGGAATGATATGAATGACGCCAATAACACCTATCATGGCAAACCAGATCATCATGATCGGTCCAAAAGTTTTACCTACGATATTGGTGCCGAATTGCTGGAAGAAAAACAACAACACCAAAATCACAATCACAATTGGTACTGTCGGGATGTTGGGATAGTTCAAACGCAGACCTTCAATTGCAGAGGAAATACTGATGGCAGGCGTGATGAAGCCATCGGCAATCAACGTAGCGCAGCCAATGATGGCAGGGAAAATTACCCAGGCGGCCTTGTACTTTCTTACCAGTGCATACAAGGCAAAAATCCCGCCTTCACCTTTGTTATCTGCATTGAGTGCGAGATATACATATTTGAAAGTAGTAATGAGTGTGAGTGTCCAGAATACACAACTTACTCCACCCAGCACCAAGGTTTCAGAAATCTCACGATCGCCAACTATTGCTTTGAATACGTAGAGTGGAGAGGTTCCAATGTCTCCGTAAATAATACCCAGTGAAACCAAAACACCTGCTGCGGTAATGCTGCTCTTGTGCGACCCGCTGTCTAACCCGTTACTTTTCATTCTTGCCTGGAATCTCGCCAATCATCTGGAGAGTTGATCCGTTTAGTTTTTAAAAAGAAAGTGAATGTATGAATTTGAAAAAGAAAATTTTGAATGAACAAAAGGGCAGGATGTGACTCTTTTGAATCAGTGTCAAGAACCGAATTGGGGCCAAGCAAGCCAGTGGTAATGAAAATGGGCATTTAGGAATAGCCTCTTTAAAAACGGGGCGAAATTTACACCTTCCTTCACGATTTATAGTATTAAAAATAAATATTTTAAGTGCCTTTTTAGCACCTGAAGGCAAGTGTATTTTTGTAAAAACAATCTACCAAACTTATGATCAGGAATTTAATCATCGTTGTATTGGCTTCCATTGCTTTGGCAGGCTGCGGTGGCCAGTCGGAAAAGCTTCAATCTCAATTGGATTCTCTTCGTGTTGAATTGCAAGCAAGCCAACAATTCACCAAGACTTTAGAAGAAGTGAGCACACTCATGGATTCCATCGATGCCAATCGACAACTACTTCGGGTAAATATGGTGGAAGGAACCACCTATGGCGACTACACCGCCAGGATGAAGGATATTAATAATTATGTAAAAGACACGCAAAGCAAAATTGAGAATCTGGAAAGTGCTTTAAAGAAATCGAAAGGCAGTACTGCCGCTTATGCTGCTGCGATAAAAAACCTCAAAGCCGATCTGCAGCAAAAGAATGACGAGATCGCCAAGCTTCAGGACCTGGTAGCCACTATGACCAATGAAAACATGAACCTGAGCAGCACCATTACTTTGCAAGAATCACAACTGACGGATAAGACGGCACAAATTGAAGCGAAGAAACAAGAGCTTGCTTTGCTGGAACAAAAGATTCAGCAAGTGCAACTTCAGAGCAAAGTGAATGAAGCGGATTCATACTATGCGCGGGCACAAGCGGTAGAAGAGGCCGGCAACCGAACCAAACTTGCTCCAAAGAAAAAGAAAGAAACTTACAAGGAAGCGATCGAACTCTATAAGAAGTCATTGTCGCTGGGTAAGACAGATGCTCAAGCCAGGATAGACGAGCTGGAAAAGAAAGTCAAGTAATTAATTCTATTTTTGCAAAACCAAATAACCTAACTTATGCTAAAGAATTTGATCATCATCGCCTTTGCAGCCGTTGCTTTAGCGAGCTGCGGTGGCCAGTCTGAAAAGCTTCAATCACAAGTGGATTCGCTGCGTGCTGAGCTGCAAACAAGTCAGCAAGTAGCACAAACACTTCAGGAAGTGGGCACTTTGATGGATTCCATCGATGCCAACCGCCAACTGCTTCGCGTAAATATGGTGGAGGGAACCACCTTTGCCGACTACACTTCACGTATGAAGGACATTAACAACTATGTGAAGGATACGCAGAGCAAGATTGAAGATCTTGAGAAGTCGGTGAAGAAATCAAAAGCAAACGCCAACGCGTATGCGGCTACTATCAAAAAATTGAAAGCCGACCTCGAAGCACGCAACGCAGAAATAGCTCAACTGAACGAAAAAGTAGAACAACTAAAAAGCGAAAATCAAAACCTGATCACAACCGTTGGATTACAGGAAGCGGAATTGAATGATAAGACAGCGCAAATCGAAGAGAAGAGACAAGAGTTGGCATTGTTGGAAGAAAAAATTCAACAAGTGCAATTGCAAAGCAAAGTGAGCGAGGCTGATTCTTATTTCACCAGAGCGCAAGCAATCGAAGAAGCTGGCAACCGCACCAAGCTGGCTCCGAAGAAAAAGAAAGAGACTTACAAGGAAGCGATCGAGCTGTACAAGAAAGCCTTATCAATGGGCAAGACTGAAGCTCAGGCAAAAATTGATGAGCTTGAAAAGAAAGTGAAGTAATTGAGTTTTAAGTTTTTAAGTGAATAGAAAGGCTGCCAACGAATGGCGGCCTTTTTGTTTGCATAGAAATAGTTCTGAACCAAATGGGCTGAGTAGAAACATAGGAATGCACACATGGAGGTGTTATTTGCCTATGTGTCTATGTGGTTCAAAATTGGTTTCTAACTTTCTTCACCGTTAAACGTTATCACTGTTTAATCTGAAATTCTATGACAAACATCTTCAAGTCAGCGTCTCTTGTAGTTACCATGACGGTATCATTTTATTGCAGCCAATCACAAACAGTTCAACTTTCAAAACAGGTTCTTGATCCGCTAAACGTGAAGATCGAAGATGCTTCCTACAAAGGAAAGAAAGCGGTGCGCGTGATGGCATCGAATGCCGATGAAACACTCGCGATCATAAAAGATAAGAATTTCGAAAACGGAACAATTGAAATTGAAGTAGCCGGAACAAGATTGCCGGATGCTGACGCGGATGCCCGCGCATTCATTGGTATCGCCTTTCGGTTTCGAAACGTTGACTCTATTCGCTACGAGTGCTTTTACATTCGTCCTACCAATGGCAGGGCGGAGGATCAACTGCGAAGAAATCACAGTGCCCAATACATCTCACATCCCAAATACACCTGGTACAAACTGCGAAATGAAAACCCCGGCATGTATGAATCCTACGCAGATTTAGTCGAAGGCGAATGGACGAAACTAAGGATCGAAGTAAAAGACAACAAGGCAAAGTTGTACGTGAATGGTGCAAGCCAACCTTGTTTGATTGTGAACGATCTTAAATATGGAAAGACCTTGGGGAGTATTGCACTTTGGGTAGGCCCGGGAACAGATGGGTACTTCGCTGATTTGAAAGTTGCTAAATAGATTTAAGATTTAGAGTGTTTATACTTGTACGGTTTGTATTTTGATTATGAATTACTAACATTAGATGAAGGGAAAAATAAATTATCAAATGATAATCGTTATTGTAACGATGTCATTTCTTAGTTTAGCCCACGGCCAAACATGTAAAACACTTACAGATGGCAAGTACAAGGTTCAGTTCAATAGGGAATTTGGAGGGATTACCTACATTCTCGTTATCAAAGAAGGGCACTTCACTGAATACAAAAACGGCAAGGAAACAGGGGGAGATGTTTTATTAAATGAAGATTGCAATTTACGACTTGGCTACCCAACCCATTTAGATACGAATACCAAGAATGAGGTTCAAAACCTACTATTAAAATCTGATCACCCTTACTTCATTTTTGAAAAGACTACGGGTAAAAAGTTAGTCTTTCGTTTAACGGGAGTAGGCGGCCCACATGTTACATCTGGGACAGGCAAGTTTATAAGACTGAACTAGCCTTACTTTACTTAATAATATTTGTTAAGTTGATCACAAATAAGATCTTTCATTTCTACATTTCCAAACTATGACTACCCGACAAATTGTACTAGCCTCTCGCCCCAAAGGAACTCCTGGCGAAGAGAATTTTCGTTTTGAAACTATCGACTTGCCAGAGTTGCAAACAGGCGAAGTGTTACTGAAAGGATTGTATTACTCCGTTGATCCGTACATGCGGGGAAGAATGAATGAAGCGAAGTCCTACATCCCACCTTTTCAAATTGATCAACCGATGGAAGGTGGTGTGGTGGCCGAAGTGTTGGAAAGCAAATCAACGCAATTTAAAAAAGGAGATAAGGTGACAGGCATGCTGCCATGGCGCGAACAAATTATTTCTGTAGAAAAAGGATTGAGAAAGATCGAAGCGTTGGGCGTGCCGGATAGTTACTATGTCGGCATTCTTGGCATGCCGGGCCTCACTGCGTATGTAGGTTTGAATCATATTGCTAAACCGAAAACAGGAGAGACGGTCGTGGTGTCGGGTGCAGCGGGCGCAGTGGGAATGATCGTAGGGCAGATTGCTAAGATTGAAGGATGCAGAG
>CAZECP010000009.1:0-79972 GCA_964510765.1 uncultured Ohtaekwangia sp.
TCGGTGTTCACGTAGTACGTCATCCAGTTGCTGATGCCTGCACCAACCGAGATCGCTTTGAATTCGGTTGTGTTCGTAGTGAGGAACGCGGAAATATATCCGCCCTGGCTCCAGCCCATGCATCCCATTTTTGTTTTGTCGATCATTCCTTTGCTCGCGAGATAATCCACACCACTCATCACGTCCCACATATCGCCCACGCCAAGATTTTTTACGTTGAGCGAACGGAATGCTTCTCCGTATCCGGCTGAGCCGCGATAGTTGGGTCGCAGCACCAAACATCCTTTGTCAACCCACTGCGTGATTGGATACACATAGGATGGAACAGGTGTTGGTGTGTCGATGCCGGTTGGCCCGCCATGAATCACAACCAACAACGGGTATTTTTTTGAAGGATCATAATTCATTGGCTTGTGAAGCACGCCTTCAATCGTTGCACCATCTTTACTTTTCCAACTCACCACTTCGCTCTGCGTTACTTTCCAATTTTTTATTTGTCCCGTCAAGTCGGTGAGTTGTGTTGTTGCTCCATCTGCTTTTGAAAGAAAGACTTCCGTCAATTGATTTCCATTGCGACCGGTGAAGGCGAATGTCTTTCCATCTTTCGAAAAAGATAAACCATAAATCTGCTCAGGAGAGTTTTTAAAAATAGAATGCTCCCCTGTTGCTGGATCGATTTTGTAAATAGGGCGATTGGTTTTGTTCCATACTGCACTATAGATCGCATGCGGTCTCCAGATAAATCCTCCCAGGTCTTCATCCAGATTTTTTGCAAGTTGCCGTATGGCTTTTGTTTCAATGTTCATTGCATACAACTTCGAGTTCGTGTAAAAATTGGAAGTCGTGTCATTAAGATTAGACGTGAATAAAATTTCTTTTGAAACAGGCGACCAGTCTTCAACTGAATCCGAACTGGGATTAGTAACAAGCGCAGTTATCTTCTTCGATGACAAATCCACCAACGAAATATCAGACCTGATAAATGAATTGATTAACGGATCAGGCTGGTGCGTGAACGCAATCTTATTTCCATCTGGTGAAACAGAAAATCCAGTCACTGTATATTTTCCTTCCGTAATACGTTGTGCTTTTGGCAATTGAATGCAGCCTGCTTTTGTTTTCAAAGAATCGGTTGTTTCATAGCAAGGAAGTTCTGATGGATCAGGTAACTCCGGATTGAAATCGATTTGCCAGATATGGGAGAGCGTGAACTCTTTATCATCAGCTTCAAAGCCACCGTAGCGCTTCTCGCGATCTTTTTTGTTCTTGTCTTCCTTTTCGGGTTTTACAAAAATGAATCGCTTGCCGTCCGGATGCCACTCGTAAAATGAAATTCCTTCCTCTTCTTGCGTCATTGCTTTTGGCTCTCCCCCATCTACGCGCATCACATAAATCTGCGTTTTGTTTCCACGATCAGATAAAAATGAAATCCATTTTCCGTCAGGCGAAAAAAGAACACCGTTGCTGTTGCTCTTGGGATTGTTGGTGAGCTGAAATGGTTTTTCGTTCTCGCGCGCAAGCCAAATCTCCGTGTCGTAGCGATTGTCGTTCCAATCAGTGGTTGTAACTGTGAATGCAACCGTCTTTCCATCGGGAGACAATTGTACCGCACCTACACTGCGCAGCGAAATCACCTCTTCGAAAGTGGGAACATGTTGTGCCTGAACTGAAAAACAAATCAGCGCAAGCAGAGGCAAGAATATTTTTTTCATAAGTGGATAATCTAATTTCTCAAAATACAAAAAGCGCAAGATTACTCTCGCGCTTTTTTATGATCGGCAAAAGCCTGATTTTATTTTTGAACGGGTACTGGTGGCGGACCGTCAGGTATGTATGCTTTGTAAACCTGCGTTCCTTTTTTCTTTTCAAAGTCAGCTCGAATATCCTTTCTCAGTTGTTCGTTTTCAAAAAGATCGACCATCGTCATCGCGAGCGCTTTTGCTGAAAACAACATGCCTTTGTGACCAATGCTCATGCCTCCGCAAGCAACTACACTCCAACCATGCCATGCTGTATTGGCTGGAGCCGTTGTTGTTACCAAAGTGATTTCCGGCACATTCCAGCTCACATCGCCCACATCGGTTGAACCTCCATCCGCATCCGGTTTTGTTTCCTTGAGAGGAATAATTTTTCCATTCAAGCCAGTCTGCTCACCGCCTTGCTCCGCCTGAATTTTCTTCGCGAAGGATTGTTCTTCATCGGTGTAAACAATTGGCCCAAGGATTTCAAGATTTTTTTGAAGCGCTTGCGCTCCCGTTCTGTTCACCAGCAATTCGTAATCACCACTTTGAACTTTAACCACAGCTTTCACGTCTGCCATCATTCCTGCTCCTTCTGCCATTTGCCTCATGCGCTTTAATATCTCATTCACACTTGCAGTTTTACTATCACGCACCCACATCCATACCTTTGCATATTCCGGCACCACATTCGGAACATCGCCACCCTTCTGAATCACATAATGCATGCGCACGGTAGGACGAACGTGTTCGCGAAACATATTCACGGCATCGGTGAACAACTCCGCTGCATCCAACGCGCTGCGGCCATTCCAAGGATCAGCAGCAGCATGAGAAGCTTTGCCAAAAAACTCAACCGTAAAATCCACCAGTGCCTGTGAGCTTTGTGTGAGTGCTGTTGTTTCCGTATCCGGATGCCAATCGAGGCATACATCAAGATCATTAAACAAACCATCGCGGACCATGTAAATTTTTCCGCCAACCGCTTCCTCCGCTGGGGTCCCATAAAAACGGATAGTGCCCTTCAATTTTCCTTGTTGGATTAATTCTTTCACCGCGAGTGCGGCACCCAAGCTTCCTGCACCAAAAAGATTATGTCCACAGCCATGACCGGGCTCTCCGGCATTTAATGCTTCTTTAGTTGGTTGAGCCTTTTGAGAAATTCCTGGAAGCGCATCGTACTCGCCCATAATACCAATGATCGGTTTGCCCGAACCATATTCTGCGATGAAAGCAGTTGGCATTTGGGAAACTCCACGTTTCACCGTGAAGCCTTGTGCTTCTGCATAGTCGGCAAGTTCTTTGGATGATTTATATTCTTTCAAAGCCGTCTCTGCATATGCCCAGATTTTATCGCTGAGACTTACCAACTCGGCTTGATGTTTATTAACGGACTGAATTATAAAATCCTTGTTAGGGTTGGTCTTTTTGCTTTGGGCATAGATTACATTACCCAAAAACAGCAACACGATTAAAATCAAATAGCGGCTCATAATTTCTTAATATCTGCCAATGTAAAAATCATTTCTGAAAAAACATTGGGCTTTTATAAAGACAAAAACAAAGTTAGCTTTGAACATATTAAACAATTTAAAGTTTGGTGCAGAGTAGGTTTTTGACAGTTGTTCTATGGTTGGTGGTTCTTTCATTGCGCGCCCAGGAGGGAAATTTTTATCTCTCACACTACGTGCCCAATGAGGAGTGGTCGGGAGGTCACACTTTTTCTATTGTGCAGGATAAGAAAGGAGTTATCTACTTTGCCAACAATAATGGGCTTTTGGAATTTGATGGACGAAACTGGAGCATGACACAAACTCCAGGGCCGGTATTCACTGTTGTATCAAATGGCGATTTAGTTTTTGCCGGAGGTTACAGAGGCTTCGGGAAAATTTCAGTTGGCCCCGATCATGCAAAAATCTATCAGTCGTTGACGGAGGGAGTTGCCAACTCTGATCAAATTATTTCAGGCCTTGCACTCCAAAACAAAATCTATTTCTGCAACTCCCGGAATATTTTTGAATACTCAATCGCGAACGAAAAAATTGAAAACATAATTCCGGTTTCAAATTCACACAGTGAATGGAGCGGATTATTCCAAATTGGAAATACAGTTTTTGCAAAATCGGTAGGTGAGATTTTTAAAATCGAAAATGGAAAAGCAAGTGCTGCCAATTTAGCATTGCGCGAAGGCGAGGTGATTGAATTCACTTCCATGTGGTCAGGCAAAACAGCTTTACTCTCTTCCACAAATCGGCTGCTTGTAACTGAGAATAATTCACTAAGAGAAATTATTTTGAAAGACGAAGTCAGCATTGCACATTACCAGCCTTCTGATTTGGCTTGGGTGAGCGAGTCGCTGATTGCTATTGGCACACTGACCAATGGAATTTATTTTATTGACACCAGCACTGGCGAGACAAAGGAGATTTCAAATTTTCTCACCGGCCTTCCTGACAATGAAGTCTTCGCATTGAGCAATGATAGTCATCAAGGCTTGTGGGTAGCGCATGCATATGGCTTCACGCGGATCACGCCCTTCCTTCCATTTCACTCATTCAGTCATTACCCTGGATTGGCCGGGAATCTTTTGAGTGTAAAGAGTTTTCAAGGTATAACATACGTGGGCACTACGCTTGGACTATTTGCACTTGTGGCCAAAGAAACGGAGCACTCCCTGGGGCAAAACTTTGACGCTACACCAGGTTCTGAGAGCAGCGGGCTATTATCTGTCTTAAAGAGAAAATCAAAAAGAGAAAAAATTCAAGACGAGAAAAAATCCACTGGTGTTAAAACTCTGAAATTAAGCGGCTATGCTTTTGAGAAAGTAGCGGGCATTGACAGCAAAGTGACACAGATGATTGAATGTAATGGCCAACTCCTGGTGACCGGATCATTTGGAATCGCTTCTGTGAAAAACCAGACGACAAAAATTCTATGGAGCACATCCGTAAAGACGATATTTATGTCGCCCGCGTTGAACCAGTTGATCGCCAGCACAACCACCGATGCTGTAAAGACATTTTCGTTTGAACAAGTATTGGCAGAGACACATTTGCTTGATACTCTCAACGCAGACGTGAGTTATATTTTCGAAGACAGACTCCAGAACATTTGGCTGTGTGGAAGAACCAAAATCACAAAAGTGGAAACCGTGGATGCAGCCATTTCTTCGGTCGAAGAAATCCCATTTGTAAATCCTACGGTAGAGGAGAGTGTAGGGCTTGCATATGGAAGCGAAGTGTATGTAGCAGCAGCCGGGAGTTTTAACCGATATAATATCCGAAAAAATACTTTTGAAAAATATGATTCCTTTCCGGGGCCGAAAAAATATTTTGCATCCGCAGGATATTTTTGGTTCAATGACGGTCATCGGTGGCGCACCGTAGATCCGCGCATGCAAAGTCAGTTGAAATTGGAATGGCTCGGTCTTTTTCAAAACCTTCGTTACATTTCTCCAGCCGATAACGGAGAAGCGCTGTGGATTATCACTGCATCAAATGAGTTATACAAGTTCACACCCAAGAAAGCCGATGCTACTAAAATAGGATATCCGCTTTTTTTAAAAGAAGTGAGAGGCCAAAAAAATAAGCTGGCGCCAACAGGCACCGTGCGAATCAGTCAACTGGAAAGCACAGTTCAATTTGAATTTGTACAACCCGATTATTTGGGCATGCACGCAGTGGAATATCGCTACAATGTGCGAGGGCTTGGTAAAGATTGGACAGCGTGGTCATCCGAAAACAACATTGTGAATTTTTCCTATCTGCCAAATGGGCGTTACAAGCTTGAAATTCAAACCCGTGACCTGATGGGAAAAGTTTCCCAGATCCAACAAATTGATTTGATAGTAACACCCCCTTACTGGAAACAATGGTGGTTCTATCTATTGGAGATGGTTTTCTTTGCGCTGTTGGTCTTCATGTCAATGAAACTAAGTGGAGGGAACCCAAAGTATCGTGTAGTAAGTCAAGTACTCTCGTTGCTAACTGTAATCATGTTGATTCAACTCCTTCAAACCATTGTCAATTCATTCATCACTGTGAAGACAACTCCTGTTCTTGATTTCTTCTTACAAGTGGCGATGGCATTGCTGATATTGCCTTTGGAGAACATCCTTCGAAAATTTATTATGAGAAAAGAAAAACCCTTCATCAATTTCAACGAAGAATTCTTCAAGAAATATTGGAGTTCGAGATTTATCAGTAAGAACTGACCGATTCATTTTAAATATTTTTCTTCTTCAATTCATCTATCGCATAGGCACATGCCCGCGCAGTCATGGCCATGTAGGTAAGTGAAGGATTTACGCACGAAGAAGAAGTCATAAAGGATCCATCGGTTATAAACACATTCTTCACTTCATGCATTTGATTGAAGCTATTAAGCACTGAAGTTTTTGGATCTTTCCCCATTCTTGCACTGCCCATTTCGTGATTTGCATTTCCAGGAAATGACATGCTCGTTTTGGTGCTGAAGTTTTTGTAGCCAATTGCCTCAAACATTTCGGCCATGCTCTCTTTCATATCCTTTTGCATTGCTTTTTCATTATCCTTGAATTCAATGCTGGCCGTAAGAGTGTTGCGTCCCCACTTATCTTTTTTATCTGTATTTAAAGTCACACGATTGTCGTGATATGGCAAGCACTCGCCAAATCCTGTGAAACCAATCTCCCAACTTCCGGGTTTTTTCACAATTTCTTTCAATTCTGCTCCAACCACTCCGCCAGCGATATGTTCTCTCCACCCCTCGCGCGAAGCACCTCCACCAATCCCAAAACCGCCCGCGTAATCTTTTCTTTTCTCCTGAACATTACGGAAGCGAGGAATATAAAATCCGTTTGGTCGTCTTCCGAAATAATATTGATCTTCAAATCCTTCAACTCGAACCGAGTGGCCACCCTGCTTATGATGATCCATAATGTTCCTGCCAACCTGATCGCTTCCATTTCCTAATCCATTCGGAAATCGATTTGAAGTGGAGTTGAGAAGTATAAATGCAGTTGCCAGGGTAGCTGCATTTAAAAAAATAATTCTGGAATAAAATTCAATTACTTCGTTGGTTTGTATGTCGATGATTTCAACTCCAGTCGCACTGTTCTTCGTTTCATCATAAATGACTTTGTTCACCAATGAATATGGCCGAAGCGTAAGATTGCCGGTTGCAAATGCCGCAGGGAGTGTGCTGGCATTTGTACTGAAGTATGCACCATACGGACATCCTCGATGGCACAAATCACGATATTGACAAACACCTCTGCCCTTGAGTGGGGCAGTTGCATTAGCTGTGCGCCCGATAATAATTTTTCTTTCCGGAAATTTCCCTTCCACTTTCTTTTTAAAATCCAACTCCACACAATTCAAATCCATCGGTGGTTGAAATTTTCCGTCTGGCAATTGCGGAATGCCGTCATTATTACCACTCACGCCAATGAATTGCTCAACATAATCGTACCACGGTTCTATGTCCTTGTAACGAATCGGCCAATCAACACCTACTTCATTTTTCAAATTCGATTCAAAATCCAGATCACTCCAGCGATAGCATGCTCGACTCCATAATAAAGAACGCCCGCCCACCGTATCTCCACGCACCCAGTCAAACCGCTTTTCTTCGGTATAGGGATTTTCCAAATCGTTTATATAATAATGTTTATTGTCGCCACGAAATGACCAATGGCGTGCCTGCACAAAACTTTTCTTCTTGTCTTCTTCCGTAAGCCTTCCGCAATGAGGAAATTCCCAAGGGTCTTTTGTTGATGTCAAATAATTTGGATGTTCCACAGGAGCGCCACGCTCCAACATCAGCACTTTCAATCCCTTTTCGCAAAGTTCTTTGGCCGCCCATCCACCACTGATGCCAGAACCTACCACGATTGCATCAAAGGAATTTTGTTGCTCAGATTTCAAATTAAGATAAGCCATAGTTCACGATTTTGGAGTTGAAAAATTATTTTAAAATTAAAAAACGGAAATCCTAAAAATCCTCCAAGTCTGAATTATTTTTGCGGGATTTTACCTACACCACTACACTATGCCACGCGACAGAAGCATCCGTTCGATACTAATTATTGGAAGCGGGCCGATTATTATTGGCCAGGCCTGCGAATTTGACTACGCAGGTTCACAAGCGTCCAGGTCCCTTCGTGAAGAAGGCATTGAAGTAATTCTGATCAATTCCAACCCAGCCACCATCATGACAGACAAGGTGACGGCCGATCATGTTTACCTCAAACCCCTGGAGAAAAAATACATTAGAGAAATATTGGAAAAGCATCATGTGGATGCAGTGCTGCCTACCATGGGCGGACAAACAGCACTGAATCTTTGCATTGAGTGCGATAAAGCGGGCATTTGGGAACATTATGGTGTAAAAATCATTGGTGTCGATATTAAAGCGATTGAGACCACGGAAGACCGCGAAAAGTTCCGCCTGAAGATGAATGAGTTGGGGGTTGGTGTTTGCAAGGGAGCAACCGCTACTTCGTTTTTGGAAGGAAAAGAAATTGCACAAGAGATTGGGTTTCCGTTGGTTATTCGTCCCTCTTATACCCTTGGAGGAACCGGTGGTGGTTTCGTGGAAAAACCAGAAGATTTTGACGCTGCCTTGAACCGTGGTTTACATGCTTCACCGATCCACGAAGTGCTGGTAGAGCAAAGCATCATGGGCTGGAAAGAATATGAACTAGAGTTGCTCCGCGATGGCTCCGGTAATGTGATCATCATCTGCTCAATTGAAAACTTTGATCCGATGGGTGTGCACACAGGCGATTCAATCACTGTAGCCCCTGCGATGACACTACCAGACACGGTTTATCAAAAGATGCGCGACCTCGCCATCAAGATGATGAACGGAATCGGAAAATTTGCCGGTGGCTGCAACGTTCAGTTCGCTGTAAATCCGGATACCGATGATATCATTGGCATTGAAATAAATCCTCGTGTATCTCGCTCATCCGCCCTGGCCTCAAAAGCAACGGGTTATCCGATTGCTAAAGTGGCTGCAAAGTTGGCAATTGGCTATAATCTGGACGAACTGAAAAATTCCATCACGGGAACAACCACTGCTTACTTTGAACCTGCACTCGATTATGTGATCGTGAAAATCCCTCGGTGGAATTTTGACAAGTTTGCTGGAGCTGACCGCAGACTTGGTTTGCAAATGAAATCAGTTGGAGAAGCGATGGGTATCGGAAGAAATTTCCAGGAAGCATTGCAGAAAGCATGTCAGAGTTTAGAGATCAGGAGAAATGGTTTGGGAGCGGATGGAAAAGAGTTGACAAAACATGCAGAGTTGCTTGCAAGCCTTGAGCATCCAAGTTGGAATCGTTTATTCCATATTTACGATGCAATGAAGATCGGCATCCCGATGAAGACAATTCAAAAACTCACGCGCATCGACAAATGGTTTTTGGAGCAAATATGGGAACTCATAGAAATGGAAAAAGAGATCGGAAAGTACGAACTCAACACCATTCCGAAAGAACTCATGAAGAAGGCGAAGGAAAAAGGATATGCTGATCGACAGCTTGCTCATATTCTTGGCTGCCTTGAAAGCGAAGTTCACCAAAAGCGCAGAAGCATGGGCATCAACCGCGTGTATAAATTGGTTGATACTTGCGCTGCCGAGTTTGAAGCAAAGACTCCTTACTACTACTCAACTTTCGATGAAGAAAATGAATCGGTAGTTTCAACCAAGAAAAAAGTAATTGTGTTAGGCTCCGGCCCGAACCGCATCGGCCAGGGAATTGAATTTGATTACTCATGTGTACATGGTGTGCTTGCCGCGAAAGAGTGTGGTTATGAAACTATTATGATCAACTGCAATCCTGAAACGGTTTCGACCGACTTTGATATCTCCGATAAACTTTATTTCGAGCCGGTTTTCTGGGAACATTTGTGGGACATCATTCAACACGAAAAGCCCGAAGGCGTGATCGTGCAGCTTGGAGGCCAAACAGCCTTGAAGCTTGCAGCTAAACTCAAAAAATATGGAATTAAGATCATGGGCACCTCTTATGAGGCGCTCGACCTTGCGGAAGATCGCGGAAGTTTCTCAACTCTTCTCAAAGATCTTGGAATTCCTTATCCGGAATTTGGTGTGGCTACTGATGCTGAGGAAGCGATTGAAGTCTCAAAAACAATTGGCTTTCCGTTGCTTGTTCGTCCTTCCTACGTGCTGGGCGGGCAGAGCATGAAGATCGTGATCAATGAAAAAGAGCTGGAGAATCATATCATTGACATTTGGAAACACTTGCCCGAAAACAAAGTGTTACTAGATCACTTCCTCGATGGTGCAATTGAAGCAGAGGCCGATGCGATCTGCGATGGCGAAGACGTTTATATCATCGGCATTATGCAGCACATTGAGCCAGCGGGCATTCACTCAGGCGATAGCTACGCGGTTCTTCCTCCTTACAACCTCGGTGACTTCGTGATCAAGCAAATTGAAAACTACACAAAGCGAATTGCCGTTGCTTTAAAAACGGTTGGATTGATCAATATTCAATTTGCAATCAAAGACGATAAGGTTTACATTATTGAAGCGAATCCACGTGCCTCACGCACAGTGCCCTTCATCTGCAAAGCTTACGATGAACCTTATGTGAACTACGCCACTAAAGTGATGCTGGGTCAAAGTAAGGTGAAAGACTTCAATTTCAATCCGAAGCGGCAAGGCTATGCGATCAAAGTTCCTGTATTCTCTTTCAGCAAATTCCCTGAAGTGAAGAAAGAGCTTGGTCCGGAAATGAAATCAACGGGAGAAGCCATCTACTTCATCGATGATCTGATGGACGATTACTTCATGAATATTTATTCGGAAAGAAACCTGTATTTGAGTCGCTAAAGAATCTGATTTGATAATCCGTTGAATAGCCAGCGCTCAACGCTGGCTATTTTTTTTGCCTCCACAGTAAAACTTTCTTTGCCTGTGGAGTACATCAAACTACCTGCATTCAAAAATGTTTTGTAGCTTGAATTATCTAACTGAAATCTATGGAAGGTTTGATGATGGATTTTCAACTCACTCTGCCGCTTGTGCTACGCAGGGCAGAAACCCTTTACGGTAACAAAACCATCGTTACCCGTCTGCCCGACAAATCGATTCATCGATACACCTATTCGGATTTTGCGAAACGAGCAAAGTGTTTGTCAGTGGCCCTGAGAAACCTTGGACTAAGAGAGGGTGACCGGGTTGCTACACTGTGCTGGAATCATTATCAACATCTGGAAATGTACTTTGCAATTCCGTCTTCAGGATTTGTATTACACACACTAAATCTCCGTCTTTCACCAGACGATTTGGAATTTATCATTAATCACGCAGATGATTCCGTGTTAATTGTTGATCAAGTGCTTCTCCCTCTTTTCGAAAAATTTAAATCCAAAGTTCACCCAAAGCATATTGTTGTAATCCCGAATGCAGGTCAACCTGTGGCAGAAGGTTACATTGATTATGAAAAACTAATTGCCTCCACCCACGAAAAAGATTTTGTTTCTTTTGAAGGGAATGAAAACACAGCAGCCGCACTCTGCTACACCACAGGCACCACCGGAAAACCAAAAGGTGTTTTGTATTCTCATCGCTCCATACTTCTTCATGCACTCATTGCCTTCGCTGACGGAGTAGGCATTCGTGATGAAGACATCGTTCTCCCTGTCGTCCCCATGTTTCACGTGAATGCCTGGGGAATTCCTTTTACTGGTTTGATGATGGGAGCATCGATGGTTTTTCCCGGTCCGCATCTGGATCCCTTGAGCCTTCTCGAACTTTTCGAAAATGAATCAGTGACACTCACGGCTGGTGTTCCTACTATCTGGCTTGGCATCTTAACTATCCTCGACAGCAATCCAGGAAAATATAATTTGAAATTGCGCACCATGATTGTTGGAGGATCAGCCGCACCGCGCTCAATGATCATTGGATTTGAAGAGAGACATAACTTGAAAGTGCTTCATGCGTGGGGGATGACTGAGACTTCTCCGGCAGGAACAGTTTGCGGCTTGCGCGCAGAATTAAAATCTGCTTCGAAAGAAACTCAATACGATTATCGCGCCAAGCAAGGAATGCCGGCACCTCTTGTGGAGCTGCGCGCACGAAATGAAGATGGGTTGGTTCCGTGGGATGGCGAGACCATGGGAGAATTGGAAGTGCGCGGCCCATGGATTGCAAAAGCTTACTTCAATACACCCGATGATGACAACAAGTTTACAGAAGATGGGTGGTTTCGAACAGGCGATATTGCTGCGATTGAACCCAATGGATATGTGGAAATAAAAGATCGCAGCAAAGATGTGATCAAATCAGGTGGCGAGTGGATTAGTTCCGTGGCGCTGGAAGGTGCATTGATGGGCCACCCCAGTGTGGCCGAAGCTGCCGTGTTTGCCATCCACAGCGATAAGTGGATGGAGCGACCGATGGCTTGCATCGTATTGAAAGAAGGAAAGGGTGCAACGAAAGAAGAGTTAATAAAATTCTTGGAGCCCCAATTTGCTAAATTTCAATTGCCAGATGTGATTGAGTTCGTAAAGGAAATTCCAAAAACTTCCGTGGGCAAGTTTAAGAAATCTGTTTTGCGTGATGCCTACAAAAATTTCAAGGTGAATTAATTCCCCATCTCTGCCTGCACGCCCAGCCGATCGATAAGATAAGGCCTGGATTTTGAAAACACTAATGTGAATGTTCCTGTCAGTCCTGACGGAGATTTTAAAACCATTTCCATTTGGTTTTCAGTTTGGTTAATCGAAGCAAGTTTGCTATCACCAAATTCGTTGTGCAGTTGAGCATACATTTGAACCTTTGCCTCAAGAGTGGCGGCAGCACTATTCTCCGTTTTTGGCGGCTCGTTTGAATCAGATGTTGACTTCTTGAGCCGTACTGGTTTCTCCAAAAGTTCTTTCGTGTAATTGTCTTTCATAAACTTCTTATACTGTTCTTTATCCGAAACACTCAACACTCGATACAGCTCTTTGGTAGTCTTCTCCATTGTTGTTTTGGCATCTTGCGAATAAGCGGATGAGATAGCGATTGTAAGAATTGAAATTAAAAGCAGTTTTTTCATGGAATTGATTTCCAGTTAATTTAGAAAATAGAAGTTTAAAATTGATTCGGGAAGAATAGAATTACCGTCTTTGTGTTGATTTTTTTGAATTAGCTCTTCACCAACAATCTATTATAGAGATAACATTTGAAAATTAGTTGTTGGTATTGAACTCAAATTAAAATACTATCCTGAAATTTCTTCCACGACACTGTTTCAGGCTCGAAGTACTCCGCATGCTCTTTTCCAAGAAAAAGTTTGTAATCCATTTTCTTTAAGTGTTGCACTACATAGCCAGGATAGTAATAATCATATCCATTTTCTTTCAAATAGTCGATCGTGATCAGGATCAAATATTTTCCCAAACTGTATCGGGCATAGTCAGGATCAAAAAAATGGAGAATGGAAGCTGCTGCTTTCTCGCCCAGGTCCAGGTAGCCTCCGGCAACAAGTTTATGTTCATCAAAAACAGAGATGCATTTGGTGTTGAAAATATTTGACCTATACCCTTCTTCGTGCAAGAGACATTCTTGAATACTATTCGCTCCTTCAAAATCAATGTATGCACGGTAATGAGCATGAAGCACCGAATGATCTAACCGGATTTTGCCAGGATCAAAATCTTCAATCGTGAATGAAAACCTTTTTGCACGCTGCCGGATGCGCTTGTGGGTTTGCCTTTCCACTAAACTGTGAATGAAATAACGAAGCCAATGAACGCGATAAATTCCACCCATCTCCACATGTGAAGTGGTGAAAATTCCTTGATGCATTCTATACCAGCCAAGTGAGAGCACAACATCAAGTTGTCGCCCATCAATGCTCTCAGGCTGCAAGCTGTCAAAATAAGGAGTCATCCAATTTCAAAAATTGGAAATTTAAGAACAGAAAAATAGTGAAAGAATAAAGATGTCAGGAAGAGGTTGGAAGGCGTTTGAGCTGTTCCTGAAAAAGATTGTTTGCATGCACTTCATCCTCAATTAAATGGCGAAAGCTCACATATTTTTCTATTTGATCTTTGGGGGCGTTCCACTGGGGCATAATCACTGCTTTCACCCAATAAGCAGATCCATCTTGCGCTCTATTCTTAATAACTCCTCTGAAGATATTTCCTTTTGAAATCGTTTGCCAAAGCTCACGAAAAAGCTCTTTTGGCATTTCAGGATGCCGGATAATATTATGAGGCTTACCAATCAGTTCATCGCGATGGTATTTCGATACTTCACAAAACGAATTATTCACGAAAGTGATAATGCCGAATCGGTCCGTCTCGGAAAAGAGTGTCTTTTGCTCAGCCATATAAACGCGCAATATTCGGCATTGATGTCCTGCAAAAAATGATCAAAATCAGTTAAAAAAAACACATTCATCATCTTTTGACTATTGCAAGTTTAAACAAATATTTTAGCTGCCAGATTCCCGGTCGCCCGCCTGACCTATTTACTTGTTATCTTTCAGACGAAGCGCACTAAAGTTGCCGAGAATGCTTCTTAGCTACATCCAAGCAAAGTCCTCGTTGCCAAGAGTGGTTTGTCAAGGAAGGATGTTTACGATATTATTTCTTATTGCATAAATCACAAGGCCGGCAATATTTTTGGCTCCGGTCTTCTCAAGGATATTGATGCGGTGGCCATTCACTGTTTTCACACTAATGAAAAGTTTTTCGGCAATTTCTTCAGAAGTAAACTGGTGGCAAATCAATTCCATGATTTCGAGTTCGCGCTTTGTGAGTTCGGAATTCACAATTGAGTTCTTATCTTTTCGCTGTGCCGTTTTTTGCAATGCCTTTAGAGTGCGTTCATTAATATAGGAGCCTTTCGTATATACTGAAACAATAGCCTCAAGTACTTCACCCGGATCACTGTCTTTAACCAGGTAGCCGTGCGCACCAAACTCGATCATTTGGGCAATGAAATTTTCATCGCTGTGGCCGGACAGAATAATAATCTTCATCTCCGGGTAATCTTTAAGAAGAGCAACTGTAACATCGCGACCGCTGTATTCCACTCCGTTCAGAGCAGGAAGGGAAAGGTCAACCAACATCACATCAGGAATTTGGTTGGTGCTCTTCAGTTTTTCAATCACGCTGTGGCCATCAGCGGATTCAAATACCGTGGCAATATTATTCCAGGATGATAGAATGGCTTTCATGCCTTGGCGGAAGAGGAGCTGATCCTCCACCAAGCCAACATTTATCTTTTGATTCATGAATAAATTTATCAAATCGGAATAACAATAGTGGCTGCAAAACCTCCACTCCTTGAATTTAAAATTTCAAGGTTGCCAAGAAAAGAATTGACACGCGCCTCAATACTTTTAAGCCCAAGCCCTTGGCCATTTTCCTGATTGAGAAAGCCGTGTCCGTCATCTTCATAATGAAATGCTACATGAGCTTCCATTCGCGTTATCGAAATAGAAATATGTTTCGCTTTTGCATGCTTAATGGTGTTATTGATAAACTCCATACAGATTCGATAGAGCGCGAGTTCAACAGACGCGGCCAATCTCATTTGCTCGTCATCCGCGGTAACACCAATTGAAATAGTGTTTGCTGCATTGATCTGATCGCTCACCGACTCAAGTGTTTTGATCAATCCAAAGTTAGCCAATTGGGGTGGCATGAGTTCGTGGCTTAACCTGCGCATAGTGGCAAGCGCTGCCTCCGTTGTTATCCTGACTTGATGCACGGCATTTACCAACTCAGGTTGCACATCTTTTTGCTGTTCAATCTGCACCAACTGCATGCGAGCGATAGAAAGCGTTGCGCCCAATTCGTCATGCATATCCTGGGCGATACGCTTACGCTCTTCTTCCTGCACTTCAATGCTGGAGCGCAGCAGATCATTTTGATATTTTGCTTTCAACTCTTCCTGTTCGAGCATCTGTCGATAAAGGTTTTTACGAAAGTGGAGATAGAGAAGAATCACACCCACTGCGATAGAAAAGACAATCCCCACCGCAGGTAAAAGTGTATAAAAAAAATTTACGTTTTCGGCCGATGCCATAGCCCTACAAAGAAACAAGAATACATGATCAGAAGAAAGAAGGCATGTAATCCCCAAGTTTGAAACTGAAATGTAACTGAAAATATCTTGAAGGAGAGATCAGAAAAGAAAAGACCTGCAAAATGAAAAATAATCAAGCTCGATGTATAATAAATAAATAATCCAGAGTTAACCCAGTTTAAACTTTTGGAGAGTAGTGATCTCTTTTTCTTTACCACATCATCCATCATCACCATAAAAGTTGAGATGGATAAGATTACAACCAATATTGATTCAACCATCAACCCGTTAGAATCATAGGAATAAATATTCTGAACAAAAATCGAATTAACAAATGTGAATAGCAGAAATGCAACTAAGATGCCTATTATGATTCTCTTATCTATGAAACCTTCTAACACTTTTTGATAGAAAAGTGCCAGGCAGAAAAAACTACCCGGCACATACAAGTGAAGCAAGGGCATATTGTTACCGAAGTACAAAGCGTAAAGCCTTGAAATAATTTCAGTAAATGCTGAAAGAAATATATACCATGACAGTTTCTTAAGCTCTCCTGGCAACTTTCTGAAATTAACCGCAGCATAAATAGCAATGACGACAGAGCCTATAAAAGCGTAACGAATAATGAATAGGCTTGCTTCTCTCATCTCTTATTGATTTAAAGGGCTTCCAGTCGGGCAAACGACAGGGCAAGGAGCGGAAAAATCCAGAACATATTGACCACTCGTAGTTACAGAAGTTGCGTCATCACCGAGGCCAGGAGTAAAAGGCCCGTTGAGAATTATATCTGTGCCTGGCTTATGCCCTTTGATATCTGCATCTTTAACTGGAGTGAGAAACAAGCGAAACTTGTTGTTACTATCAAAACCGAGATAAACACGAACGTGCTTATATTTAATGGAGTCAACTCCGGCAATTCCAAGAGACTCAATCAAATCCTCCGCCCGCACTGTGAATGCTTTCACTGGCACAGTGTCCTTGAATATTTCTCGCGAAATTTTCCGATAACGTTTGGTGTAAGCTACAGCCGAGTCTAACGACAAGGCGAAATGGGCTGGCCCTTTTGTAGGATTGTCCGCTGTTTTCTTCTCTGATGGATTACAAGCTGTAACTAAAACAATCAGCGACAAAAAGTAAATTGATTTTTTCATTGGTTGTAAGATTTAGGAAATGCAGCAAGTCTAACCCTTTAATGAAAAAAAAGAAAGGAATGTGCCTACTATCTGTGAAAAACAGGTACAAGTACCGGGTTTTCAAATCAGGCAATTCTACTCTTTTTATTAAATGCCACACATTCCAATTTCGAATCATGAAATGGGCACGCTTTTCGTTCCTGCAAAAATGAAATGATAATGCCGACCATTCCATCCGAACCAAAATGAAAATTATCAAAGGATGAAATCAAACCTTCCCTTTCCACTCCATCGGCATTTTATGCAATCGCTTAATCCATTTTGTAATCCAATCAACGGAGTTGAAAAAACCATGCAAGACAAACTACTTCAACGAAGATCATTCACGAGACTCGGCCCTTATCTGGACGATGTAAAATTGGTCATTCACCGCATCGGCAATTCGGAACAGGGACAGGTGCATCGTCTCTGCGCACCCACGCTGTTTACCTCTGGCAGTACCACGTCTGATGGAGTAGAAATTACATCAGTGCCTCAGGAAATTGTGCTGAAGAAAAATACAGAGTACGCCTTATGTGCTTACATCGAAGAAGTGAAGTATAGCATCCTCTTTCTATAGTTTAGTTTTTCGTCCAGGTTGGTTGCAGCCGGGTTTTGTCGCCCGGCTGTTTTTATTAAGAAGGTTTTGAATACTCCTTCAAGGTTTTGCCTTTTCTACAATCCTAAATTTCTTAATTAATCAAATTTAAAATCTGTGTCATCAATTTATCATTGCTAGTGATTTGTTGCTCTGTTTGCCCTTTGAGGTACTCGATTGTTTCATTCCTGGCATCATCCATTTCGTCATATTTTGGATCTGGTATCGTCACGTTCACGCGCAAATAATTGGCTTGGTTTAACATTTCGTGCGATTCGTAATCTATGCTTTGATTCACTCCCTTCATCATGATATCGATGATGTGAGTCACCCACGCCAATGCACCCCAATGCTCGGCTTGCTGCTCTGTGATGTCACCAGTGTAGCTGCCAGTTCCCAACGATAACACTGTCACTTCACTCAGATTTTCAACTAGTGAGCCATCTCTCTTTTTGTAAAATCCCTTCTTTCCATATTTTTTCAACTCCGCGATGGAGGCCATGCTTGGATTGTTAACATAAACTCCGCCATCAATGCAAGTGGCAAGTTGATTCTTGTAGGTAAAACTATAAGCGGGAAGATAAGTAGGCGCTGCTGAGGTGGCACGGCAAATGTCGAAGATAAGAGCATTTGCGGATGCATCTCCGTTGGCCTCACTGGTTTTGAAGAAAACGGGTTCATTGATTTTGAGATTGTAAGTGGAGACAAGAATTGGCAAGAGCGAATCAGCCAGACGTGGAGGAGAGGTGTAGTTACCTAGATACTGACGTAATACTTTATTGATGCCTTCGTCACTGAATTTTGGGCGAAAGAAACTTTTAAGATCACGTAACCATTCAGATACTTTGTTGCCTGGCAAAGGGAATATCACACTACCTTGTTGGGAATAAATTTTTTCAAGTGTATCCAATCCATACATTGGTTTCTCGGGATTTTCTTTATCCCGTAGCGTGAGGAAAGATGCGATCAAGCCTCCAGTGGAAGTGCCACTGATCATATCAAACATCTCATGCACCTTTTTGCCGGTTAATTGCTCAAGTTTTTGCAGGATGCGCACAGGGATGATACCGCGAAGACCGCCTCCATCAATGGAGAGTATTTTGAAGTTATTGTTTGTCATACGTTTTTAAGTCTTTGATAGTACGAAATTGCTTTCACTTTATAGCATCGCCCCAAGCTTTCCCTTTTACCAGAACGAAGTCGCGATCATTCTCGTGTGGAGTAATGTTTACACCCTTAAGGATTCCGTTGTCTGTTTTCCAGGTTTCATTTAAGAGTAGCTTTTTGGTTTGATCATAATATTCAATCCCTAGTTTGTCACCGGAGATTTTCATCACGACATACCCATTCCAGCCGATTGCCACATCATCAATTATTTCTCTTTCACGCTTATCAAATCCCACCAACACATTTGCTCCGGCACTCCCATCGTTTACCGTCAGTTCCTTTAACTCCACGGGCATACCACCGTGCCCGATGCAGCGGCCATAGGTAACCACACCGTTGCGGGAAGCATACTTCTGATAAAAAGCAAGCCGATGTTCATGACCCCATATCCAGATCACACTTCGTTCCGTGCCGAAAATTTTTGCGAGTTGTTCCGCAGGTGCAGCATAATTTTTTTGACATCGAAAAGCAGAGACATATTGATGATGCGATAAAAGAATAATTCCACGCGTTTTGCTTAACGGTTTCACCTCTTTGTCTATCCACTCGATGAGTTCGCCTGGCATCTCACAATTATTTTTAAATGAGTTCCACACAAAGGGAAAACTTACCGAATTATAACCGGTATCGAGACCAATGATCAGCCAATGCTCCGTGTGCAAACAAAAATAAGATGCGCCCTGACCTGCATATACATTTTTTTTCTGGTCAAATATTCCAAGCGTGGGCAGCAAATCATTGTAATACGATTTAGCCATTGAATACATTTCATGATTGCCCATCATGGCAAAAGATCCTTGAGAGCCTTTAGGCCACGGAGCATTATCACCAAAAAAGTTATCCTTGATTTCGTCTGGTTCACCGGTGTAATACGTGTCGCCCATATGGATGGTAAAGTGTGGCTCGTGTGATTTCATACCCTTGCCAACTTCGATCGATTCCTCTGTATCGGAAGCCCAATCGGCAGCGAGGGCAATTCGTATTTCACCCTGCTGCTCATTCATTTTATAAACTCCCTCATCATCGCCTGCGTAGGTTTGGAATTTGTGTTTCCTTCCAAGCAAATGACGAATCGAATGTTCAATCCATTTCCAGATTTTTTCTGTCAGGAAATCCTTCAGGCTGAATCCCGGTTTCGGTTGAACGCCTTTTAATCGGAGCGCTCTTTTTCTCTTAAATGCATCAGCTTTGTATCGATTGATAATCACGTTTCGAGAGAGGCCGATGTACTTATTCTGATTTCGTGCCATGTCAAGCAATGGTTTGTTCAATAATCTGCAATCACGCTAAACTTTTTTGCCTTCGCAGCCCATTGGATCAGCCATCCTGAAATGATCGGATAAAATCCATCGACTATACTCATAGCGATGAGATAGGCCAGCGGATGGTCAATGCCGAGATAAGAATCTTTACTCCATGAACCAAGCAACTGGTGTTCTGCCATTTTCACAATGAAGCTTGTGAAAGAAAAATGAATGAACTGCTCCCACCACGGGCGGAAGCGCGCGATGTAGTACAACCACGTAAGACAAACCGAAATCCACAACAAGCAGTGCAAAAAGTTATTTAGCCACGGTAGAAAGACCATTACACCAAGACGATAAAACAAATAATTTCCGGTGAACATGAGGATGAACCAAATGATGCCGAGGAAAATAAAATTTCCGTGATAATTCAACTCAAGCGCGGGTTTCGGATAGCGGATCAACAGAAACATCAATCCATAAATGAGCACCACAGGCAGATAAGAAAGCAGTGAATTGTTGAGACCAAGTATTTCTTCCATAACATTTAGGTTTAACTATTAGCAACAAAAGGAACTGCATAGTGCGCGAGCGTCATCACCGTGATCTGCGGATTCACGCCAAGGCTTGAGGGAAATAAACTTGCATCGGAGATAAATAAATTATCATAGCCGTGCACGCGCATCTCGTTATCGACTACACCAATCTTTGGGTCCAGGCAAATAGGATTGCCTCCTTGCGGATGACCAGTGCCAAGACCAATATCTCCTGAATCGCGGATGTCTTGTTTCATCTTACTAATCGGAATTTTTACTTTATCGTATTCATAATACTTAAAAGTATTCGGCATCACACACTCAGCTCCGGCTTCCAGGTAAATTTCCCCCGCTTTAGTTAAGCCATTGATCACTGAATCAAAATCCTTCTGTGTGATTTGGTAGCGAATATCTCTGCCAGTCAATCCCCCCACTCTCACTTCGGCATTTGATTCACTTCCCACCAATACACCCGTGCATGCAATTCGATCATAGCGTTTCATATTATTAAAATGCTGATCCCACCAACCGGGCATCGCAGTGGATTGAAACATGGGCGGATTGTACCAGGTTTCAAAAATGTATCCACGGCCCGGCTCGAACTGCAAGTAATGCGAAATCTGAAGTCCGCTGTACGACTTAATTTTTTCTGGAAAGACTGCGCTGATCGGTGAACCAACATTAAACGACAGTCTTTTTCCAGCGCTACCTACGGCAATACCAGATTTCTGCAGCAAGATGCTTGACGAGATGGCACCTGCCGCTACTACAAATGTTTTCGCTTTGATCTCGATTTTTCTACCACTGCTAAATTGCCCAATAATAGAAGTAACCTTCTTGCCTTTCGCCTGGATTTTTATCACTTCGCAGTCAGCAAGTATTTTTAATTTGTCTGCGTCATGTTTTTGTTGGGAATCTGGAAGGATGGTATCAAGCATCGATAATTTTTTTCCATATGCGCAGCCCATGTTGCAATAGCCGCAGCCGAGACATCCACACGCATTAGCCGAGACGGATCGCATTACGTTCGGTGATTGATCTAATCCTAATGCCTTGCATCCTTGTATGAATTTCTTTCCTCCGGGATTGAGATAGTCGTCAATTGTCATTTCCGGCACGCGTTTCACACCAATCATCTCATTAACTTCTGCGTTGCATTTCTTATAACGAGTTAAATCGAGACCTGCGTTGAGAAAATTTTTGTCATTCCATTTATCGAGAACATTGTCAGGTGTATCAAAACATACGGCATTGTTCACCACACTCGACCCGCCCACGCAACTTCCCTGGAAAACCTGGAATGAAAAGTCAGCAGCCAATTGCAAGGCGCCATCGGCATACAATTGAGATACCATTCCGATTTCATCTTCGGTAAATTGAGAAGGATGTGTATATTTTCCGCGCTCCACCATAAGCACGCGTCTTCCTTTTTCCAAAAGTCCTTTCGCAAGAATGGATGCCCCGGGGCCGCTGCCAATAATGACTATATCGTCCCAATCCGACTTGTCGCTGTAATCGGATTCTTTGTCAACGATTAGTGGTTTGTGCGGCTGCACCGGAAATTTTTCTTTGCGCGATGGAGTATCCGCCCGTTTGGAAAAAACTTCATAACCCACTGAAGCAAATGTTTTGGGATCATTATAGTAACCCATATAGCAGAGTTGCTTCGCTAATCGAATTGCACCTTGAATGATTCCTCTTAAAAACTTGGGCGTGATGTGAAGCGAAGGTTCCTGATAAAAATGTTTCGTTAAAAAATCTTTGCGGTCACTTGCTCTCATGAAGCGAAGAGGTGGTTGAAAATAAAAGATTGGAAAGATGCTGATGCCCGTGAGCGCAAGTTTACTCACCCATTTTTGTCGTGCGAGAAAACTGGCCATGTATCCATCCACATTTTTCGCGACCGTTTCCGCGGGCAGCATCTCATCTGTGCCCTCAATAGCTACCTCGGCAATTGCTTTCAAAGTAAGGAACTGACCGACCGTAAAATATTTGAGTTGATAGCGCGCTTTAACAGCAGCCAAATAAAAGATAATCAGAACGATATTGATACTAAGGTCGAATGCTGTGGAAAGAAGAATCATCGTACGCATCGGTACGGCTTTCCCGTTAATGATGAGATCGTAATTGTTGTGCGAGAGAAAAGCAATGAGCAAACCCGACACCACTGCCAGAAACATCACGATGATGATGGCTTCCACTGCAATTATATATTTGCGCACATCTGCTGCCGCGAAAAGACAGAGCAGCATAAATAATCCCATCTTGATAGATGAATTGTTGGCGAAGGCCGGATCAATAATAAAGGTGTAAGGTTTGAGAAAATCGGGAACGAACGTGATGCCCGGCAATAAATACAACATCACCGCACCGATATAAAAGAAAAAAAGAATTCGCAAGAATAACCGAAGTCGCACTTCCTGTGCAGTAAGGGGTTTGGCATCTGTTTTCATATTTGCGGGTTTTGAGATTTGGGTTTTGGTTCAGTAGTTATTGACAATAAAATCGTATGCGTTTTTGTGGAAAATATGATCGATCACATCCGGAGCAGGAGTTCCTTTGTGGATGATTGGAATTTTGTTCTTGCCGCTTGCCCAATATTGATTGAGATATTTCAAAAGACTGGCAGCGAGGTTTTGCAATTTGTCCGATCGCCTGAAGCGATTCAGTGGGTTAATGATTCCATCAAGATCGCTGCCCACACAAATAATTTTCCATGGATCATCATTTGGATTTAGCTCATAGCAAGCTTCGGCAATCAACAGAATATTTTTCCAGTAATACTCGGCCCATAAAAAATCTTTCTTTGCTGAAGAACGAAATATATCCAACAGCCAATTCCAGAAACGGTTGTCTTTGTGCTGATCGTTATAGCCGAGAATCCTTTGATCGAGCTCAATACCAATCAATCCTTTGGAAAGAAATATTTCCTTGATGTCGTCAGAGTCAAGGTTGATGTTCTGATTGTAAAAAGTGGTAGTTGCTCCGTGACTAAAAATAATTGGAACGGAAGGATACTTCGTGCGGTGATAAACATAGAACTCCTTTCGCGTTTCCTTTGCCATGTGTTTGATGTCGATCAGAATGCGCTTGCCGTTATCAGTCGTATAAAGCAAATCAATCAATTGATAGCCACGTTGAGTGATGTACTTTCCATTTTCCAACGGATGATCCATTCCATCCGACTGATTGAGTAAATTTTTTCCGAGCACATCGATGAACAAACTCCTGGCATGTGATGCAAGACTATTATAAAAGTGATGGCAAAAAGTGATGAAGAATGGCGGATACTTCCATGCCTTCACTTCTTTCACATTCGCTTCAAGATTTTTCCAGGCAACATCATTTTTTACATCTTTGCCTTCGCAGAAAACGTGCGCTCCCTCAATGGATACAATTATTTTCAACGATTCATTATTCTTTGCGATCAAATCTGATCCACTTCGCACCATCACATATTTTTGACTGCCTTGAATTGGAATCTTGCCATCCAGAGAAAGCAGGTAATTGTATTCTCTCTTCAGGTATTCGAAATAATTGTAAGATGAGGAGCGCAGAAAATCGATGCAATCATTTCCCAGCAACGTCACCATCTCGATCAGCTCTTTTGCTTCCGGTTTGAAAATTTCAGGGTGAACGAAACCAGTTTCCACAGGATAAAGCGCCACTACGCCAACACTTACGTTGCCACTGACTAATGTTGAGAAATCACTCTCGCGATAAGCGGCAAAACCAAGAATGTTTTCAGCTAATTCATCATCTGCATCAGGCGGATCGGAATGCCAAATGCAGCCGATGCTGTTCACATCATCCGTTTTTGTTCCGGGTGTAAGCGAGTTGCCAAAGGGCTTTAATGTCGGATGAAAATGGATGTCGGTAATTTGTGAAACCATGCTTATCCTTTTTTAAATATTCCTCCCACTGACGAGATGATGTTGACTAGCTGCGGAACTACCAGACCAATGGAAGCCACGATCGCTGTCACTCTCCCTAAGAAATTTTCTTCCGCCACGGAAAGAAAAATGAACACTGTTGCGATGAGGATCAACAAAATCCATTTCAGATTTTTCCAATTGCCTTCGGTGGATTCTTTTTCTTTCCACTTGGCGATTTCATCGTCCGTCATTGCTTTCAAAACATAGTTTGCAAAACTTGTGTTGACGAGCGCCAAGTGAGGACGCAGCCTGATCAATCCTTTTCCCGCGAGCCCTCTGATCAATACCTGGTCAACCTGATTAGCTACTCCATCGGAAGCGAGGTCATAGAGGAAATATTTTTCGGAATCTGAGCATCGATACCAAGTCACCTGGTAAAGATCTTCCGCTTTGTCTTGGAGTTTTAGGATATATTCATCATGAATGTATTGCTGATCGACCTCATTATATTTTTGGAAACCCACAATTTCTTTTTCTTGAAGAAGTTTCTCCTTTTTGTGCTTCTTGAAAAAATGCAATGGATGGCGAGGTTCATCATCATTTTGAAACTCACGTTCAAGGAAATTGGAGGAGTATGTTTTTGGATAGCAATCCCAGGTGATTAAGTCAGGAGCAAAAAATATTTTTCGCGGCAAAAGATACAACACATACCAAAGCGCTCCTGCGACAATCAACGCAACCAGCAGTACACAATGAGAAAACGAATTATTCACCCACTCCAATTTTTGAATTTTCGCGGAGGCAACAATTACTTCATCTTCTGAAGAAAGAGTTGAGGAGGGTGCCTGCATAAAGAGTGCATTATGATTGTGAAATGACTTTGTCGGATTTTCGTTTGGCAAAAGACCAAGATTAATCGCAGACAATGACAGCGTTTGTGGCTGAAGGCTTTGAATGAAGTAATAGAATGCGCTGTCCATTTCTTCATTTACCCTACTGTGATTTCTAGCAGGCCATTGAATGTAGTTGCTGCCTTGCAACCGTTTGTCAAAGTCAACCTTTTTTACTTGAAGTTTTCGTATGTCTTCAAATGCATAGTGATAACCTTTAGACAGTGAGGCAAAATAATAGTGATTGGAGAGGAATGTGATCGATGGCCCCACAGCTATAACCATCAAACTCGCCACCAGAAAGAAACGATAAGCGAGATAGGTTTTGATTTTTTTTGAAGCCCAATCAAAAAAGCATTCGTTTTGGCGAGCTAACAAGTAGATGACAATGGAACATAGAACGATAAACACCAACTGCCACCACGCATGGCTAAAGACAATGATTGCTACCAAACACAATACCCACAACAGTAATAGAAATAAAATTCCTTTGGTGGCTCGTGATGGCCCCCGGCTCGCGGCAGACTTCGGACTCAATGAGCGATAGCTGATTAAGTAAAACAATGTGATGCAACTAATGATAAAAAAGATGTCGGTCACCGTAGAATAGAAAAACCAAGACCAAATCATTTCACTTAAAAACAAAACAAAGCAAACGATGCTCAGTTTCATCCACATCGATGAAGAAACTGAAAATGGGTTTAACCAATGATAGATGAAATCGCTGGTTTTTAAAACGCTACTTTTCTTTCTATCAGCAAGGAGACAGAGATGCACCAGGGCAGTAACAATAACTACAATTGCAAGTGTGAGAAGGCACAAGCCAAACACCTCTGCCGCAAGATTTCTTGTATTGGATACTTCATAATAGACAATGAGGAACCAGTCTTTTAGAATCGGTTTGCCGTAGCCGCTGCAATCCGATCCGAGGTAATTAAAGCTAAGTGGCCCGGCTACATCATTTCGAATGTGATGTGACAAGGAAACATCATCGTTGCATTCACTGACAAAATTCTCGATCTGTAGTTCGTCCCACCTTGAATTGAATTTGACTTCACCCTCTTTGTCAGTAACTACATAGTGAAAAGGAGTTGGAACTGTTGCATTGATAATGGCCGGAAGCCTGCTGGTGATGACGGCTACTTTTTTTTCTTTTTTCTGAAGCTTGCTTACACCTACTTCTGCACGTCCTGACGAGTAGGAATTGAAAGCTTGAAGAAAGTAATCGGACGATAAATCATTGTCCATAGCAGCCTTTGGCATCTGCACATATTCCCTACTTCCCAAATCGATGGGAAAAGTATCCGTCAAATAGCAAGTGCCTTTTTCACCGAAAGCTTTTAGTACTGTTCCGAAAGGGTATTGGTCATTATCCGAAATGTTTACTCGAATAACTTCGTTGAAATGACTGACATTGTGAATTGACAACGCATGTTGCCATGACTTTTCTTCAAAAATTCCTTCATCACTGAGCGCAGAAACAACATTACTTATTTGAGCTCTTGCCGAACTATCCATTTTTTTTGAAAGGGCTTTGATTGAACCATCCAATTGGTTTTTCTCCGGGCCCCAGAAAAGATAGCATCCACCAAGTAGGATCGTTAGCAAACTCACAGTTAATATCAAAGAAAAAACAGTGAGCCGTGCATCGCGCGATAGGAGTCTCTCCGATTTATTGATCGAAAAGAGTTTTATGATTGGCAACAAAAAAATCAAAAGCAAAGCAATCAGCGAGCTGAAGACAACAAACCAGGCAGGTACTTCACGCGACTTGGTTGTCAGCTTTGATTTATCAATTAGTCCGATCAGGTAAACACGTAGATCGCGTTTGAGTTTTATTTCTTTTACATACGTGCCATAGGTTCGATCAGATATTTTTCTAAAGAAAAATCCGGTTCCGGTTTTGAGCAGCGAATCCGGCAAATCAAACTCTACTAATCCCAGCGAAGAGCGATCTAACACGGTGCTATGCCTGAAGTGTCTCTTATTCCTGGTGGCAGTATCAATGGAGACAAGAAACATGTCATCAAAAAAATCGCGCTCTTTTATGTTTTGCATAAAGTCATCCACAGATAGCCAGAAAAACGGATGCGCAGATTTTGCCGAATCAGTATTTATAAAAGTCCCGTCAGGTTCGTAGATAAAGCGAAATGCTCCTGACGGTTCTTGCCAAAGATATTCTTGTTCTATGCTCAGATTTTTCTCATTCGACTGGACGTTAAGAGCAGGATCAACTGCAGTACGTTTCATGTCCTCGCGTTTGATTCTAGTCAGGTTGGTTGTCAAGATATCTACCTTGTGATCTTTTGCACGCAAGCATAAAGCAGCCGGATCAAAGCCATAAAGCATCGTCTGTTCATCAGAGAGTTTATAAAAGTAGATTGGGTCAAGGCCTGGCTTTAGTGAAAATGCACGACTGATGACATAGGCAATCGGAGTGCTTTCAATGGCGCCTTTATAACCCTTATATTTTTCATACACGGTTTTTGCTTTATTTGCCAGCAACCTATCAAGATGCTGGTTTACTTGCCGTTCATTCATGGGAATAAACACGAAGGAGTAAAACGACAACAAGCCTCCAAGCACAACAACCAGTATGTAAACTGAAAGATTTGAAGCAAAGTGGTCTCGCAATGACTTCATATCAATATCGGTTGATGAGTGAATCCACTTCTGACCTTCTGGTGAAAGACTTTTTTTCAACTTGTTGAATTTGCAGTACGTTCTTTCTCAGAAAGGATTTTGCTTCCGCAATCGCTTTTGATTTTCGATTTTTCAATGCGGATTGAATGATCGAACGTTTAAAAGAGATTAACGAGTCAGCGTATTTTTTGAATGAAGGATCATTGGTCACTGAATCATACCACCGCTTGGTTCCTGTGTTTTCATATTTTGTGATTGAATCTGCTTGTTGCGCAGATTTCCTTTTAACGGAATCTCTCAGACTGTGAGAGAAAAACCAAATCGAATCAAGTTTCGAAAAATTCTCATCCTCAAATACACGCTCCAATTTTTCATTCTCTTCACTGGTAATCAGTTTATCTTCGGAAACCGAATAGGAGAGAGCCGAATATCTTTTCACTAGTAACGTGTCAAGTCCTGAAACAAATTTTAGTCGCAATATTTTTAACACGGCACTGTCCGCCAGATTTGAATCAATACTATCCAGCGAAAGCAGCAGTGAATCGATTCGGATCAATTGATCTTTGGCAATTAATTTCTTCTGCGCGAGGTCGTTCAAGTATTCTTCTGGTGAACTTTTGGAAATCACTACGCGATCAATCGGGCTTCCGATGAGAAGAGAAAAAAAGTTCTTCAGCGTTTCAATGGCGTTTGCCTGCGCTTGCTTCACGATGCCTGAATTTTCAGCCTGTGTTTTCAATTTTATCAAACAACTTTCTTTCACCTGCTCCAGATAGTCAGCACGATTAGCTTGATTGGTCGCGGCTATGATTTCAAAACCTTTGATTTTTGCTTTTGCGTTAAACCAGGGATTGATATCGTAATCCAGAATTTTTGCATCGATGCCAAATAAGTAAATAGTGTTGTGTGCTTTGTCGTACTTGAAATTCCGTTCATTGAAATTTCCAAAATCAAGTCCTGCCTTCACCCACCCACGACCGATAGCGATGATTTGTCTCTTCTTATAGGCTTTGGTCGTTTTTAATTCTTCCTCTTCTTTCCTAAAGCTGTTTTCAATTTCAGCAGGCGTCAAATTAAAAATAGTAGGATCAATCTTTTCGTTTTTCCAGATCGCCTTGAGAATGTCTCCTTCGTTGTCATAGGAATATTTTAGTCGGTTCGCTTTTTCAATTATGATAGCCAACATCTTTTGATAAAATGGATGATTTGATAACTCCGGATAGGAACTGTGGAAATAGTCCACCAGATCCTTTCTCTTTCGATACCATCTGACCTTGATTTGTATGGTATCTTTGCCGTCTTTAAAATCGGTGAGTGCCTTGATGTATTTTAAGTTCAGCGTATCAACTTTGTTTTTGAACTGAACATTGTTCACTTCATCGATAAATGTTTCATGCAAAGACGACAGCACTTCTCCATAGTATTCAGCCGTCACAAGCTGACCGATCTCTTTAATGCTCTCCACACTGACGGGAGTATCTTGCAGCGTTTTCTTTTTTGGAGCAAGAATTCCGAACGGATCAAAGTAAGAGAATAACAACACTCCTGCTATTACGAGTAAGCTTTGTAAAATCAAACTGAAGATGCTCTTCATGGATTATTCCGTTTCGCCTTCTTTTAATTCAACTTCGGGCAGCAGCTCGCCTTGGTCATTAAATGAAATATAGATTTCATCGTAGCCTAGGTTTTTTAACAAACTCTCCATGAGCAACCGGGTTTTTTGCTCCGTTGCTTTTTGAAGACCGGTGTACTTCAGATTATTTCTGATATCAATTTCTGCCAGCCTGTAAAAATTTTCCTGATCGAAAATATCAATCTTGTTGAGGAACGCATTTTCAGTAATCGATTCATCAATTTTAAAATCCTTGAATGGATAACTAAAATTGATGACCTCAACGTGCGGCAGGGTTACTTCAATTCGCTTTCCGTCAATCTTAATGTCAACAGGTTTGATTTTGTCCAGATCAATTCCACTTTTGATATATGCTTTTGAATAGGCTGCAAAGCGTGCGGTATTCAGATGAATGATGCCCAGTATTCTCTTATCACTTGTGCCAAAAACTACTTTGTCAACGGTCATCTCAGTAGTTGCGAGCTTGGCAGCTTGCCTGATTTTACTTACCAGAATGAAACGATCATCGCGCTTGCAGGAAGCTGTCAAAAAAATGAGAACCAAAAATGCTATGCGTAACATGATCTATCCTTTTGAATTTGGATCATGAAAATCTGCGTCACTTGATTTACTGACGGGAGTTACATCAGCTATAATTTTTCCATCTGTTGTGTTGACAGGTACAACTGTATTTGTCGCAGTCGATGAAACTGTTTGGTCTGTGGTTCCCTGAATACCATCAATCATCTTTCGATCTTTCAACAACTCCAATGACTTGCTGCCGAAGTAAAAAGCTATCATCATCAGGAAAGCTGTTTTCAAAAATTCAAAGTGATCTATGATGAATTCATTTTGTTTAATTTTTCCTGGCATCGCAAAGGATGCGATCATCATCGCTACACCACATACCAATATTGATAAAGCAATGGTTCCGCGCACCGTGCCTGGCGGCAATCCGAGTGTCTCCTCTTGATTTGGATTTTGATCGGGTTCATCTGCACTGCCTGTTACCATCACCTTGGTTTCCTTTTCCTGCCAGTCTTTATCCGTCCACCCAAGATTGATGTTATAAAAATAGATTGCCCACACATAGTAGATCGTGAGCATCAACAGCCAACTGATCACAATGCAGGCGGCAAGGTTCAGAAAGAATTGTTCTTTCGGAGCAAACACAAATTCAAAAAGAAGTGTGTTCACAAAAATCAATGCAGGAAACAAAATTGATCCCCATAAGATGAAATTTTTGAATTCGCTTTTCATAATAATTCGTTTTAGGTTAACCCTGTTCGTTGGTGTTCAATGTTTTGTTTTGCATGTATTGCGTCTCTTTAGAAGGCGAAGGAAAAAATGATTCTTTCATTTTAAGAATAAAACTGTGAGCTGCTTTGACAAGTGGACCTGCCAACCCAACTCCCCACAACCAAAAATCTTTGATCAAATCAGGTCGCGAAACGTAGAGCACAATAAGAAAAGTTGCACCACCAAGTAAAATGAGGAATAATACGCGATTCATGTTACTCGTCTTTGGCTACGTAGGCTTTGCTTACCCAGCCTTCCATTTCCATCTTCACATGATACCATCCATTTCGTTCGCCAAGAATTTTCAATTTTTTATTGAGGGGAAGTGGCGAAGCAATCTTTTGGAAATTCACATTGGCCCCTTCTCGGATATTCAATTTGTCGATAATCACTTTGCCATTTTCATAAGGGGGAGGAAGCTCATCGACATCTGACTCGCGATCGTTATGTAAAAGTTTCATCCGGAATTTATCAAGCGGAAAGGCAGGCCCCGGATCTTGTTTCCTTCCGGGCGCAATTTCTTCATGACCCAGAATTTGATTGATCGATTTGTATTTCGCCATTAAGGCAAGGCACAACTCCTCGCAGGCAGCAATTTGTTTTTCGGTAAAGATGTGCCAGAAGCGCGGTGTGGTTTCATTGCGATGCGTTGCTTTGATCACTTCATTGGCCGGATATTTTGTTCCAAACAGTGAGATATATTCGTTTCCCACCGAATTGAGAAAGCCGGGATTGTCCAACTCGATGCCAATTGAAAATTGATTGAAACTTTTTCTGCCACCGTATTCACTCTCGCCTGCGTGCCAGGCCACCGTGTCAAAAGGCACGAGTTGATAAATTTCTCCTTCTTTGCCAATCACGACATGTGCAGATGCTTTCACATCATCGCGTTGCAGCCAACTGGCTGAGCTCTCCGCACTACTCCCTGCAGTATAGTGAATAATGATAGTATCTGCTTCGGGGTGGTTGAAGGCGGTGAACTTAACTTTGTTTTTATTGGCAATTCTTTTCTCCTTCAAAAATTGCGCTTCCACAAAATGGTTGATGTCAATGTTCATAGGTGATGGGTTAGGTTGGTTTTAACTTCCGCAAAACCAATGTTAAACTACATCATCTGAACAACCCGCGCCACCACCAATTAGTATCTGGCGGGTTTGGACTAGAATATGGTGGAGATGGACTAGAAATTGGTAACAATAATTTTTTGCCCGCAGTAACAGAAGCTAAAAAAAGACATCCTTTTAATAGGATAAACTCCTATGTTTTTATTGCCCGGTGGAACCTAAAAGCACAGCACTTTTTAGTTTAGCCCAACCAAATAAACATTAGCAGTATGATCATGGCAAGAATAGAAAGACCCTTCGCTACATAGTTTTTTAATTCTGCATGATAGCGTTGGCGCATGGTTCGTTTGTGCGTTTATTTTAGACGGGTGGTTTCAAAAAGGGTATGCCAAACTAAGCATTGCTACAACTCTGCACCACCACCAACTAGTAAACTGCGGACTTCGCCAGGAATTTGGTGGGGTTGAGTTAGGAACTGGTGAAGCAAGGCTTTGGCAGATCAAGGAAGAGACGAAGCTCTCTCATGATGAGACTGATCTAAGAACTTGAAAAATCCTATGAAATAAATAATGTTTGTAAGAATGTTGATAACCGCATGCGAATACCAGATCTGCTGTAAATGTGCGCCTAACAAACCCATAAGAAAGTATGTGCTGAAGCAATAAAAGAACATCCCAACCAGTAACCAAAAAATTGTCAACCTCCATATTTGTGCATTGGCCTCTACTTTTTGCAGGATAAGAAAGGCTGTGACAAAGGCAATTGCTATTTCTGTAGTCGTCTTGAAGATAGTCATGCCCCACGGAAAAAATAAGCGGGCGGCCCAGAATGCAAGCAACACCGCCAGAAACCAGGGCAACAATTTTCTCGAAAGATTGTCAGCAGAAGCCCGACATAAAAACCAAAATAAAAACGTAGCTTCAAAAAGGTCATAGCTATGGCGCGCGTAAGCATTTCCCTCGATGTTTTTTGTCAAATAAAAAATCCATCCTGCCATATCATTCGCGAAACCGACTCCAAGAAAAAAAATGAACCAATGAATAAGGGAGTCGAAGTTTTTCCATCTCAGGATTCCAAAAAATATCGGCAACAGTACAGAGAATGTAGATGCTACTTGAAAATAATACCCGATCTTTTCTGACACTTGCTTGATTCTTGTTTTAGCTAAAGTAAATTAAAACTTATCAAATGCAAAGGACAGGTTTGGCCTGTCCTTTGTCCTTTCATTATCAGTTATAAGGTGGAGGCGGCCATGTATTTTCGAGCGCACTTACGTCCGTGCCAGAAAGAGTCAATTTCATTTTGGTCTTTTCAGAACCAATTGGAAATAATACCACCCGGATACGGTTTACTTTGTGAGCCCTACTCTTATCCAAGCCGAAAAAATATCGTACATATTTGCTTTCACCTTGACCAAGAAACTCATCAATGTGCAGTGTTTTGGATTCGGGCTCGAAATTCTCCAGATGTGCGAGTGGGATAGAACAAAACTCTTTCTTACCATTTCCGCCAAATGCAGATACAAACGCTTTACTCAGCTTCTGTACCTCACTACGGGTAATCGATTTCGAAGAGGTTGGCCCATCAATATGAGCGTGAATGAAGCGGTCAACAGAATTACGATCTGTTCGGTCATAGTTCTCGTCATCAAACGAAAACGGAGCAGTTGGCCTCAGTAGTTTTTCCGATTCAGGAACTCTGGGTACATCTTTCAGTGTCATTTTACGCGACCAACCTTTCCAGGAATTTTCGAGCGCGAGAAATACACGCTGTGTTGATTTCTTCTGGGCTGAATCAAAGCAGAACCAAAACTGTTTGCCGAATGCTCCTTTCGCAAGTGCAAAATCTTTTATCGGAAATGTACCCCCGATGGCAAGTTGCGACATTTTACTCAGCGATGGTTCATTAAGAAAATTGTAAATAAGATCGAGTGCTGTTTCGCCACTGCCCTGGGCAGCCGAATCGCGTGATTTGTGTGGGATGAGTTTTGACATAAAGACATTATTAGAAATTTTTCATGTTCCGAAAGAAATTGAACCGATATCTTTACCGGCCTCCGGTAGCCTGCGAGTTACCTGATATTCTGCTTCTCGTGGAGAAGAGATGGAGATGGAATAGCGCGTACCCTCAGCACCAGATACAAACCAGTGTAAAATGTAATCCTTGCCTTCCTCCAATTCGAAAGAAATCGAATCGCTATTCTTTGCGATTAAGTTATTATCAACGTACAACCAGAGCGAGCCATTCCCAATAAATGTTGAAGCTGTTAACTGTGTCATTAGCGCATGGTTTAAACAATACCCCGAAGGTATCTGTCTGCGATATATGAAATGACACCAAATAGTCTATTGCGGGTTTTGGCAGGTAAGTGGCGGACTTGGAACAGTAACTGGTTACCTTATACGCATCAATTGAAGAAATTCATCCTTTCGTCTTCGGGAAACTTCTATTTCCGAATTATCGATCATTTTGACTACGCCTCCCTCTCCTTTGACGTATTCAACTACGTAATCTAAGTTGACCAAATGAGAGTGATGCACTCTGAAGAAGCGATAGTCGGAAATTAACATTTCAACTTCTTTCAGTGTTCTGGAGATCACTTTTTTTTGATTGTCAATGGTGTGAAAGGTTGTGTAGGTATTGTCTGCCTCACACCGCACGATATCTTTGATGGGCAAATATAAGAAGCCAGCAATGGTGGGGAGGGCGATTTTATTTTTCCCATCAGCTGGCTGAAACTGCAAATTGGACAACATGTTTTTGATGTTCCCCATAGTTGGTTGCCCTCCTTTTCTTTGTCTAAATTTTTCCAGTGCAGCATTGAAATCACTTTTTGCGACAGGTTTCATTAAATAATCAATTGCTGACAACCGAAATGCCTGAACCGCAAAATGGTCGTAAGAAGTAGTAAAAATGACCTCAAAAGGAATCTCATCCATTTCCTGCAAAAGTTCAAAAGTAGTTTGCGAGGAAACCATCACATCTAAAAGAGCCAGGTCTGGTTTTAGTGTATCAAGCATTTCTTTTGCTTCCGCGATTGTTGAGGCAATTCCCTCAAGGAGAAAATCGGGATGTTGTGATAGGAGCAACTTCACAGCCTCTTGCTGATGAAATTCGTCTTCCACAAGTACAATCCGATAGCTCATACTTAGTCTTCAAACGGTATGAATATTATTATTTGTTTCCCATGATATAGGTTCTTGGTCTCAAAGCGAGCATTTGAACCGTAAATGGTATTTATGATTCTTAACCGCTCTTCGATAAGCGTCATCCCCATCGATGTTTTCTTTACCACGCGAGTTAAATCAAGTTCCGATTTCTCCGTTGATGACATTCCATTGTCTTCAATCTCGCATCGAATGTGGAGGTCGTTATAAGGGAGAAACCGAATTGAAATTTTTCCACCTTCTCCCCGTTGATTCAAACCATGCCAGATCGAGTTTTCAATAAAAGGTTGAATGATCATCGGGGGTATTTGAATAACTTCGGTATCAAGCCTTGAATCAACAGCAATGCTATATTCAAACGAGTGATTGAGCCGGAGTTGCTCCAATTGAATGTAATTTCGATTGGCCTCGATTTCATCAGCGAGCGAAACCATTCGAAGGGATGATGTCTCAAGTACGTGTCGAATAAGTTGAGAAAACTTAATCAGGTATTCTCCCGCTTGCGCCTGGTTGACATGCATGTAATGGTGAATAGAGTTCATGCAGTTAAAAATGAAGTGAGGGCTCATCTGTGCTCTCAATGCCTTTAACTCTCCTTCCGCTACGCTCAATTTTAAGTCCGTTTCGCGATGCTTGAAGAATGCTTCCCTCCTGGAACGATAAAAAACGAAAATGATGAATGAAAATGCAACAACTACTGGTATCAGCGCCAGCAAAAGGGTGCGCTGCACCTGATTATTTTGTTCTTCCAGAAGTGGATTAAAACTAACATTTGCATCTTGAAAAAAAGACATCACATAGCAATTGATAGGCGCAAAAATACTTGGTGGCCAGTGCATATCTTATAAATGCGATTAAGGTAGCCATTAAAGAAGCATTTGCCAAAACCCGATGACTTCGTTTAGGAATAATTAAAGAAATGTTTTTCGCATAGGAGAAACTCCTACTCCCTTTTGAGTTAGAGCCAAGGGATACAGTACTAAAGTATTGTAATGCGTGTAATATTCTCTTTCAGGATTTTCACTGGCTTGTCTGTAGAGCTACGAAGCCACATCATCATATCATTTTGATGACTAATTCGCCCGCAGTAAGTGTTAGTTCTTGTTTCTACTTTGTAAATAGTGAGGTCTTCGATAGCGCCAGATGGTTCTGGCTTTTCGCGGGATAAAAACAACTTCATAAACTCCATATCTGCTCCGCTTAATTTTATAACTATATTCTCACAAAAAACCTTTAATTTCATTTGCTAAAAGTTGGCCGATGATCTCAGCCAACTTTTGATAATAAACTATAGACATTAGAAAGAATAATTCAGATTTCTGTTAAACGAATCGTCCAGAAATCATCGCTAAGATTTTCTTCCAGTAGGTAGTCATAAGGCATTGTAAAATATCCATGCATCCCCCATGCAGCACCCCAACTATTTCGTACGATAAACCTTTTACTCGCTTCAAGATAACCAACAGCCATCACAGCATGGCCACCTACCTGCGCCTCGCCTTTCTTCGGCATATTGAGTTTTCCTGTCTTGGCAACACCTTCACTTTCAAATGACTCATACACCGAGAAGCCGAAGACGAAAGGAAAACCTTCAGCGAGGCAACCTTTCATTTGATTGAGCGTGCGTGTTACGCGATGATACGAAGTTACCTGATGCTTGAGCGCATAGGTGTAACAACTTTGTAGGGGTTTGTTAATAAATTTATTTACATCGTAAGGCCACATATTTTCAGGGCATGCACCTTGCTTGTGCACAGTTTTGATTCCGTCACGAATCATTGCCCCACTGTCGCTATTGACGGTATGCTCGATGACCCGCTCATTATAATAAATAAACAAACGGGAAGGAGTATAGTCTTTGCCCTTCTGCTTCTTTACTGCAAATTGAAAGGCCGCTCCTATAGCATTTGCTGTACAACTTCCTAACTGTCCCTGATCATAAACGGCTGCGCACTGCTCGCGCAGATCTACTTTAGATGGAAGTTTTTTTAGTACGGGGCGCGGTGCTCCATACATTAAATCTCTTTGATCCGGTAAATCGGGCAGCCAGCCGTAGCGGGAAATCTTGTGAGGCATAAATTAAAAAAGTTTGATTTTAAAAGTTGGGTTGAGGTCGTTCTTAATCTTCTTAAATTTTTTCTGTTTGTTTTATCCAATTTTAGTTCCAGCCATCCGGGCCGTTAGTTCTACATCTTCGAAATCAACGTCCATCACACTCAATGAATAGAACAGCAATCGAACTTCTTTCCGGTGTAGGATATTATCGGCATCGGAGAGACGGAATAAATGAACAATCACCGCAATCTTTTCTTCCTTTGAACACTCCATTAAAAGCTGTTGACCACGTTCGTAGATTTCCTTTTCTGACTTACCGTTTGAAAAGAGTAAAAATTCCTGATAATCCTTATCGGAGATTCCTTCCTGGTTCCTCATCGCTTCCATAGCTATGTTTTCGCGCTGATCAACAAATCCATCGGCACCGGAAAGAAGATGAGCAAAATGAAGCAGACCTGATTGGTAATTGTTCATGGGCAGCTCTAGTTTAAATTCAAGCTTAGATTTCCCATTTCGCTTACCTCCTCGATGGTCATTAAATTCGCATGAAGTATATTTAAGATACGTTCGTGTTCTTCGGTTTCATTCCCTTCAGCCAGCAAAATCACAGGTGTGTGCTTGTTGAGACTTAAGTTTCTGATCGATCTTACCAATTCAATTCCTGTAACTACAGGAAGACTTTGGCCACAAAGTATCAAGTCAAATGTTTCGAGCTTGCAGGCAATAAGTCCATCGAGCCCGCTGGATAATGTCTTTACATACCAATGAGTCATCTGCGACTTGATGTTCTGGAGAACAATTTCCTGCCGGTGTACAATCAGCACCTTCATTGTGATCTGTTTAACTGTTAAATTTTTCATGAAACTTATATCAAATCACCAATGAATGGTAGCACCAATTAGTAAACTGCGGGTTTGGAACAGAAAGTGGCGGCTTTGGAACAGCAAGTGGCGGCTTTGGCTTTGAAGTTGGCGCGGGAGACTCCCAAAAAAAGCCCCTATGTCGGAGAGAAAAATAATAGAGATTTGACAACACCACGGATACAAGAAAAATTATTTTCCCTGAAAAAATCGGGCAAATTTTAATCTTTCATTTCAGCCAATAAGAAAGAAATGATAACGCTAAAATCCATGGAAGGCCCTTCGGGCTCGGATTTAAGTAATATTGGTATAAATGCTAAAAATTTTTGTAAGGATATCCTTAGAAAAATCAGGAATTCCTTAATCGCTTCTAATCCGTTCTTTCTAAATGAGCTTCATTTCATATGCAGCCTTTACCAAACCTACTGTACCCTTTACGTTGAGTTTGGATTGAATATTGAGCTTGTGCGTTTGAACCGTCTTCTCGCTCAGTCCCAGTTTGTCAGCAATGCTCTTTAGACTCCTCTCTTCACAAATCATTTTCAAAATTTCAATTTCCCGTTCCGTCAGGGTTGTATTTGTTTTGATATAGGGTCTTTCCGTCTTCAGCTTGTCTTGCAGGCTTTTCCGTATAATGGATATTAAAAGATCATTGTGATAAAAGTCGTTGTCGAAGACGGAATAGATTGCCTCTTCAAGTTCTTCAGGGTCCGAATTTTTAAAAAGAAAGGAATGGATGCCAATCTCCAGCGAATAGGCGATTACTTTTTCGCTGTCGTGCATAGTCAACATAATGATCTTTACGTCCTTAAATTTGCGGAGAATATATTCGGAGCATTCCACTCCATTCATCACGGGCATTTCCAAATCCATTAAAATGACATCCGGGTTTTTTTCCTTCAGAACTTGAATGCATTCTCTGCCATTGGAAGCTTCACAAATATCTCCCACTCTTTCAAAAGTCTTAAGCAGGCCCATCAGTGCTTTCCTGAAGATCTGGTGGTCATCAACTATGCAGACATTAATCTTGCTCATAAAAACAATGCTTCAATTTATCTCAAAGGTGATTAAAAAAATGCGTGATCTCTCGGCTCAAAATAATTTTTATCCTCACAAGTCACAGTTTGTGCTTCATTAAATGCTGTCTATTTTTAGAAGCGAGACTGCTATCTTTACGCTCCAAATAAAAATTCATGAAGAAAACGTCCACTTCCAAGCTTACTCAAAGCGTTCACGTTGGTTCAGTTGGCGACCCACAGTCTGGCGGGCTCGTCAATCCCATTTATCCATCCTCAGCTTACGATTACGACAGCCTCGTTCGTTATCCGCGCTATTTTAATACACCCAATCAAATTGCAGTTGTTAAAAAAATTGCCGCTCTTGAAAACGCTGAAGATGGTTTGCTCTTTAGCTCCGGCATGGCCGCTATCATGACTTCGCTGTTTGCCTTTTTGAAAGAGGGTGATCATGTTCTTTTCCAGGATGACCTTTATGGAGGCACCCATCATGCCGCTTTGAATGAATTGGGTCGCTATGGCATCAGTCATTCGATGGTGAATGTTGCTGATTTAAAACTATTTGAAAAAGGGATTCAAAAAAACACAAAAGTTATTTTCATTGAAACGCCTTCTAATCCTTTACTAAAAATTACTGACATCGCAGGGGTGGCGAAGATCGCAAAGAAACACGGTATTATAACAATTATAGATAACACTTTCGCATCGCCTGTGAATCAAAACCCGATTGACCTCGGCATTGATATCGTAACACATAGCGGCACGAAATATATTGGCGGTCACAGTGACTTGTGCTGTGGGGTTTCTGTATCATCGAAAAAATTAAATGAAAAAATCCTCGCCAGCGCCATGCATTTTGGCGGAAGCCTGGATGCGCACACCGCCTATTTAGTTGAGCGCAGTTTGAAGACGATTGTCATTCGCGTACAGCAGCAAAATAAAAATGCGATGGCGGTTGCAAAATTCTTACAAAGCGAGTCGGCTGTTAGCGCAGTTTATTACCCAGGATTGAAGGAGCATCCAGGTTATGCAATCGCCTGGAAGCAGATGCCCGGTGGCTTTGGCGGAATGTTGTCTTTTGAATTAAAAGGCGATGCCGAAAAATTCATTAAAAAATTAAAACTCATCAGGCGAGCGATAAGCCTTGGCGGGGTGGAGTCAACTTTATCCCAACCAGTGAAAACTTCACATGCAAAACTTACTCCTGCCGAACGAAAAGCGGCTGGCATCTCCGATAAACTTTTACGTTTGTCTGTCGGCATCGAAGAAGCGTCCGATCTTATTGAAGATATACGCCAGGCTTTGTAAACATTCTTTTATCCTTACTCTTTCAAAATGATCGTACGCGAAGCTAACCTGCAAGACATTCCATTCCTGATTGACTTTCAATTGAAGATGGCGCTGGAAACAGAAAACATTACGCTGGAAATCAGTGAACTTACCCAAGGAATTCACAAACTTTTTAAAGATCCTACTAAAGGCAAATACTATGTTGCCATGGAAGATACTGAACCGATTGGGTGCCTGATGACAACTTTTGAATGGAGCGACTGGCGCAATGGTACCGTGCTATGGATTCAATCTGTGTATGTTGAAAAGGCATTCAGGGGAAAAAGTGTTTACAAGGCAATGTATTATTTTATCCGCAAGATGGTAGAAGAAGATCCTGACTTGCGAGGCATCCGGCTTTATGTTGACAAGACAAATCGCGCAGCACAAAAAGTTTATGAAAATCTTCAAATGAACGGTGATCATTATACCGTTTATGAATGGATGAAATAAGTTCATTTAAAAGGAAAATTCAAAATCCTTGTTTCGAGCAATCCAGCTAATTGAGAATATCTGGAAAGTGATTTATATTAGAGAAAAATAAATTCTATGCGATTGGCATTCGCCTTCATCCTTCTGTCCTTCCTGGCTAAAGGGCAGTCCGCATTGATTCGCGAAGACTTTGAATACAATCATTATGGGTGGGCCGAAGACGAAACCAAGAAGATTACGAATGGCGGTTATCTAATAACTACCAATGCCGATGGCGATGAATCACTGTTGACTTTTTTTCTTGACCCTCAAAAAGATTTTACTATATCAGTTGATGTAAAACAATTGAGTGGTCAGCAGGATGACTATGGTTTAGCCTGGTGCTCAGGAAAAAATGATTTTAACTTATTTATGATTACCGATGAAGCCTATGTGGTTTTCAGTGGCGATCCGGTGAAACTCAAAGGATGGAAAAAAAGCGATGCCATTAAGCCGGTTGGAAACATAAATAATTTAAAAGTTCAGCAGATGAATGGAGTCCTAAGTTTTTTTATAAACGATAAGAAGGTTGAGGACAGAAAACCAAATCCATGTTTCGGATATAATATTGGTTTGATCTTTTTTGGAGAGATGAAACTGATTGTTGATAACTTTATCTTCCAACAAGATCAAAAGATCGAATTACCGGCCATTGCATCTCCCAATAAAAAGCAAAATTTGGGAGCTAACATCAACACGGCAGAAGATGAGCTTGGCCCCGTGATTTCAACCGATGGAAAAACACTTTACTTCGCTCGACAAAATGTTCCAGAAAATACGGGCGGAAAAGATGATGATGAAGATGTGTATATGAGCCAATGGATAGAGGGTGCGTGGACGAAGGCGAAAAATATGGGGCGTGCGATCAATACTACCGGAACCGACAATTTGCTGGCCGTTAGCGCTGATAACAATTCCATGATGTTTGACGAAGATCATGAGCTGATGATGCGCCATCGCTCCGAATCAGGGTGGTCAGATTTAGAAAAACTTGGACTGACTTTCAAAAACGAACTGGATCATTTTGTGGCGAGTCTTTCGGCAGATGGGCGTGCCGTTATCTTCAGCGCAAAACTGAAATCAAATATTTATTATGATCTCAAAAGAGATGAAGGAGATCTTTATGTTTCGATAAAAGAAAATAATACCTGGCAGGCACCGGTCAATCTTGGGAAAAATATCAACTCACCAGGCGAGGATACTTCACCTTACCTTTCATCCGATGGAAAGACTTTGTACTTCTCTTCGAATGGAAGGCCGGGTTATGGTGATCAGGACATTTTTGTTGCAAGAAGAAATGGAGATGGCTGGACGGATTGGTCAACACCAATAAATCTTGGGCCCGGTGTTAACTCTCCGTATTTCGATGCCTATTATACGGTGCCTGCTTCCGGTGACTACGCCTATTTCGTAAGCTATGACAAAGGGTTTGGCCGGGCAGATATTTTTCGAATTCTGCTTAACGAAAGTGTGCGCCCAAAAAATGTGACACTGGTTAAAGGAAAAGTTCTGAATTCAAAAACAACTTCGCCATTGGCGGCAGCGGTTCATTTCGAAAACCTGGATAACGGAACAAGTATGGGCGATGCGCGAACGGATCCAAAAACCGGTGCTTATCAAATTATTCTTCCTTTTGGGTTTCATTATGGAGTGCGCGCCTCTACAAAAGGATTTTATTCCGTTCATGAAAACCTTGACTTAAAAGAAACTGCAAAATATGCTGAAGTCACAAAAGATCTTTTAATGGTGCCGATTGAGATTGGTGAGACTGTGAAATTGAACAATGTGTTTTTTGATGCCGGTCAACCCACTTTAAAGCCGGCATCATTTCCTGAACTGGATCGATTGGTAAATATCCTGAAAGAAACTCCAAACATTTCGATCGAACTCGAAGGTCATACGGATAACATGGGAAAAGCCGATGTTCTCCAAAAACTTTCTGAAGATCGGGTCGAGTCCGTGAAAAAATATATCGTCTCTAAAGGAATCGGAGCGAGCCGCATTTCAGGTAAAGGTTTCGGGGCATCTCGTCCTGTTTCAAATGGCAACACCGAAGCAGACCGTCAGCTCAATCGCAGGGTTGAATTTCGGATCGTGAAAAAATAATTACCTCGATACAATCAATTTTTTAGTAACGATCTGTTGATCAACATTTATCTTCATGAGATAAACACCACCATTGAGATTGCCAACGTAAACTTGTTGTTGAGTTTGATTTGCGTCAAGTTGATTTGTTATAACTGGTTGCCCAAGGCTGTTCACCATTTCAAGGGAAGAAGCCTTGGTTCCATGAGGAAGCGTAACATTTATATATTCTGCACTCACCGGGTTTGGATAAACAGAAACCTGATTTTGAATTTCTTCCAAGGCTGTGATTGTACCCTGAATGCTGAGATCATCAATAGCCCAACCCCATGCGTTGTTGGTAGCGTTTGCAAACAATCTGAATCGAATAACAACTGAGTCTTTTGCCACAAAGTCTCCACTTGAAGTCAGATCGATTTCCCGATACTTATACATCGATTCAGCACCATTTGCCTTAGAGTTGTAACTATTCTGCCATATAGTTTGAGCGCTAGCTGAATAAGGCGAAAGGAGCTGGTGCCAGCTTACCCCTTTGTCATTGCTCCCTTCCACTACTGCATAATCTTTTGTAGAAGCTGGGTATTCTGCTATCAGTATTTCGCGGAAAAACATCTTTGGGTTGGTGCTGCTTACTACAATTGGATTTCTCAAAATGTAGTTGTAGCTGGTTGTATAGTCCATTCCAAAACCATTTAAGTAGGGGTGATCTGTATTAATTCCCGCGCTTGAAAATCCAGATGGTGTTGATACTGAAAAATAGTTTCCAACGAAATCAGTGTTAGAAGAATTGAAATTGGAAACGTAAGAAGTTACTCCATTTTTGAAATTCAAAACAGCAACTTTCAAAAAACCGGTGGCAGGAAGTGATATGCTGTTCCCTGCACTATCCATAGCATTAATTCTATATTCAATTTCGTCCCCTTCGTTAAGGTTTAGTCCGCTCAATGGGAAATTGAAATCGTATTGATCTATTTTTGGTAATACTGGAAACGCCTGGTTGCTAATCGCTCCGTTATTGATCGAATAATCAATCGACAAAGTTTTAACCCCGCTGGCATCCGTAGCCTTTACCGTTAAATCAAAACCTGGAGATTTGTAGTAAACAAAATCTACCTGATCATGAAGCAGCGTGGGTGGTGTTTCGTCAATTTGAATTTTCAAATTATCAATTGACCATCCCCAGCCATAAGTCAATGCATCAGACATTAGCCGGAAGCGAATCACGATTTCGTCTCCCTGTTTAAAATAACCCGTAGCAAGCATATCAACTATCCGTGTTTTGTATAAACTCGGATCCCCCACTGCACTCGAATTTGCAGGACTGTTACTATCCGAACTGCTATTCCATTTTGTTAACCAGACCGATTGATCACGACTGTCATATCCCTTTGTCAATCTATTCCAAGTCGAACCCCCATCTTTTGAACCTTCAACAATTACATAATCGTAGAAATTATTATAGTTGCCACCTTGATAAGGAGGCCAGGTTGATCCGTTATCTCCTGGCTCTACCAAAGCAATTTCGTCATATTTCAAGGTAGCCGACCCGCTGCCTTTCAATTTGATGGGCACCCGCAATTCATAAATGAAGCTGATGCTGTCCTTGGGGCTAGCGGCAGGATAAGGGTGTGACGTGTTGATTGATCCATCAGCAAAGCCCGAGGGTGTTATGATGCTAAAAAGATTGTCGCCAAAAAAATCTGAACTGGCCGAATTGAAATTATTTGAATAACTGTCTTGAGTGGGGGCCAATCCTACCACATTGACCGGATAAAAAGTGGATGAGGTTGGGGCATTGGCTACGTTTTGCGCAATAGAGCTGTCAATCACCTTAATCCTATATTCAATCAAATCGCCATCTGCCACAGTAAAATTGAGTGTAGTTGTGTAAGTCGAGTCGGCCGTGTTAATCATTGCCACATCTGACTTCGGATTTCCATTGATCTGGTATTGCACAACTGCACTTTGAATTCCAATATTATCAGTCAGTATGGCTGTAATCGGTAGCTGAGTGTCAGTTGCTTTTATAAATGTAACAGGCGTGTGTGTAATGTGTGGTGGTTTTGTGTCGGGTCCAGCTTCGAACGAGAATATGATGTCAGTATGAGTAGCTGAACCTTGTTGCCAAAGTTTGCCAGGGGATGAAAAAGTGCGAGGAACAATATCGTTCAATGACAAAAAGTATTGATAAGTAGTTATCACTCCTCCGTTAGTAGGTTTAGGAATAGTAGCCGAAAATTCATTCGGGGTCCCCGTTGCCGTCATCGAAACAGTTGTGGGATTGAGGCTGTTGATGGCATAAGTTAGTTTTACGGAAGACGCTTCATAAGTGGTGTCATTGTCAATCTGACAAGTGATCTGAAAATCCTGGGTTACTGTTTCCGTGTTGTTTAACGGTGTGTGTTTTATGTGAACATTATTCCATCCCATGTCTTTTAAGAGCGCCATTACCAACGGACCGGGATTATGATTTACTTCTGCAGCATTAAAGAAAGGTGTCATAAGTGAATTTGCATCTCCGGCAGGATAAGTCGATTCATCCATGTGAGCTATACTGGATCCTGCACTAAAGGTAGTTGGTGCATATAATTTGGCTAAAGCACTGGATTTTGCTTTGACCAGTGGAGAATTAAAATATAAATCATCGCCTGTTATTGGTACAGCCAGGTCTGTAGACGGGGACGAAAAAGATTCTACCAGATTTTTTTTATTGCTTGTCTGAATAAAACTTTCAAAAGCCACGGGCAGTCCATAAAGATAATCAGCGCCTTGCGCTGTGCCGTTACTTACACCGTAGGAGTGAGTAATGCCTAAGCCATGGCCAATTTCATGAAGGACAACCGAGGTGAGATTATACTTACCACTCACTCCAGTCAATCCCGTTCCAAAGTCCCAGGCACTTTGGTTGCTGTTGAAGGAAGCATAAATATCTGGCTCGCTGCTGTCATTTAACCCCTTACCTGCAATTTTTTCAGCAAGAGCTACGGGGTACCAAATTCCATCTTTTTGTGCACCATCAAAATTTATAAAAAATGTATAAGGAGTGGCTGAACCAAGAACGTTGGTTCCAAGAACTTCCCAATGTGCCTCAACATTAATTGGTACGGAAGAGTATATTAACGTCTCCCAGATATCAACTGCCTTTTGAAATGATGCTTTAGCTTGATCACTAAATCCGACATAAGTCACATTAATCGTTGCGGTTTTTACTCGCGCTCCCGGATTCTTCTGCCATTCTAAATAGCTCGCAGGAGGTTGAACAGTTGTGAATGAGTTATCTTTTAGTGCATAACACACCGTTGCTGATTTCGCTTTCATACTTCTCATTGCAGGCTTCGTCTTTTGGGCTGTCATCTCTGCAAACACAACCATCATCAATACAACACTTAACAATCTTCTGGGCGACATACCGTATTGGATTTAAAATAAAAAATAAAAATACTGATTTTTGAAATATCTCTGAATCCTGGATTTCAACTGAAAAGTAATCTGCCGACTGATCCCCGGTTTTACGTTACCGAATTTTTTTAAATCAGGTTACGCGCTTTCAATTCCAGATATTTGTTTATTGTATTCACCGTCAGATTTTCAGGTGAAGTGAGAATGGATTGAATACCGTATTTTGTCAATTCTTTTACGATCAACTTCTTTTCATAAACAAATCGCTCCGCCACGGCCTGCAAATAAATTTCTTTCAAATCATCCGTCTTCTTTTCGATCACACTTTTGATTTCTGTGTTTTCAAAAAAGATCACTACCAACAAGTGCATCCTATTCAAATTAATCAGGTAAGGCAACTGTCGCTGCAAACCATAAATGCTTTCAAAATTGGTGAACAACAAAAGCAGGCTGCGATGTGAAATTGTTTTTCGAACCGTGGCATACAAAGTCGAGAAATCGCTTTCCATGTAGGCGGTCTTCTGGCGATAAAGTGATTCCTGGATAGCCGACATTTGATTGTTCAATCGCCCCGCAGGAAGAACACTGTTTACTTTTTCCTGAAAAGTAATGAGTCCGGCTTTGTCATATTTTTTTATTGCGATGTTGGAAATAGTAAGACAGGCGTTGATCGCATAGTCAAGCAAACTCATTCCGTTGAAGGGCATTTGCATCACACGACTTTTATCAATCAGTGAGTAAACTTGCTGCGAGCGCTCGTCCTGAAATTGATTCACCATCAATCGCGATCTGCGCGCGGTGGCTTTCCAGTTTACCGTGCGTAAGTCATCGCCCTGCACATATTCTTTGATCAATTCAAATTCCTGATTGTGGCCGATCTTTCTGATTTTTTTAATTCCTGTTTCTGTAAGCCGATGATGAATAGCAATTAATTCATACTTGCGCATTTGCAAATAGGAAGGATACACCGGCACCATTTTATCGGCAGAGAATTTGAACCTGCGACTGATCAAACTCAAGCGCGAGTTCACCATCACATTTACAGAACCAAAAGAATATTCGCCTCGTTTCACAGGCCGAAGAAAATATTGAATAATTTTTGTTTCGCCTGCCGCGAGCGTCAAATTGAATTCAACATCCCTGCGTTGAAACTGGTGTGGAGCTTCATCAAAAATTTTAAGGTCAACAGGAAACGTATAAAAATTCTTTAGCGAAATCCGAATTTCATTTTCATCTCCATTCGAAAGCTTATCGGCAACTATTCGTTCAGCATCAAAACCACGCTTCACGCGATACAATAAGATCAAATCAGTAAGAAAGGTTGCGAGCAAAATCCAGAAAAGAATTTTTGGCAGATAAATCAAAGGCAGCCAAAAAAAAGCAAGCACAAAAAGCACAGCCACTCCGCTCAACGCATAGAAAAGCCGACTCGTTAAAAAAATGCTTTTGATTGCTTTGATCACCGCGGCACTTCAATCTTATTGATAATCTGCTTCAGCACATCATCAGCGCGCACTCCTTCCATTTCTTTTTCGGGACTGAGGATAATGCGATGACGCAACACCGGCAGCATCATTGTTTTAATATCATCCGGACTTACAAAGTCGCGGCCATGAATGAGTGCGTACGCTTTTGAACTTGCCAGCACAGCAATGGATGCGCGCGGTGACGCTCCCAAAAATAGCATCGGGTTGCTGCGCGTCTCATGGATAATCTGTGCGATGTATTTCAAGAGGTTTTCTTCTACGTGCACTTGCTGAGCAAAGCCTCGGATAGAACGAATCTCTTCTGCATTCAAAACTGAATTTACTTCGGTGAGAGGCAAAGATCCCTGACGCCCATGATGCATCGAAAGAATTCCTAACTCCTGATCAAGTGTCGGATAGTTTACAATGATCTTGAACAAGAAGCGATCAAGCTGCGCCTCTGGCAAACGGTAAGTTCCTTCCTGCTCAATCGGGTTTTGCGTGGCCACTACTAAATAAGGACTTTTCATTTTGTGCGTGTGGCCATCCACCGTTACTTGCCGTTCTTCCATCACTTCAAAAAGTGCGGCTTGCGTTTTCGCTGGGGCGCGGTTGATCTCATCGATCAAAACAATGTTGGAAAAAATGGGGCCCGACTTAAATTCAAACTCCGATGTTTTCATGTTGAACACTGAAGTTCCCAACACGTCCGAGGGCATCAGGTCAGGTGTAAACTGGATGCGTGAAAAGTCAACGGAGATAATTTTTGAAAGCAATTTGGCGGTAAGTGTTTTAGCCACACCTGGCACACCTTCGATGAGCACGTGTCCATCGGCCATGATAGCGGTGATCAGCAGCGCCACCATTTCATCCTGTCCAACAATCACCTTGCTTATTTCCTGGCGAATATCTGCCAGCTTTTGGTTGAGTAAACTTAAATCGATACGCGAGTGAAAAGAATTTTCGTTCATGAGAGGGAGTTTGTTCGGGGTGAAAGATAAGTTATTGTTGGGGGCTGGTCAACAGTCTTTCAAAAGACAAAGCAATTAAATCCTTTTGAGTAAAAGATCTATCTTTTCCATTTGCATTTTTTCAATGAATGTTGATGAGTCGAGAGGCCCATAAACATGAGCTTTTATTTTTTCAATAGCACTTTCACCCTCGTCAAGACTAACTTTAAAATCCTTGTCAATAATCCAGAACTTAGGATTTGGCTTCTGCCTTGAATCTGATTTTGCAATAACCCATTTGGAATCATCAGCGTACTCAAGAACTGTCATTGGAACTATCGGAATACCTGATCCCGAACATTTTTCTTCAGAATATAATATTACTCTATCGGCATTATCATATTCTGATAGTATAAAATTATTCCCCAACTTGGTTTCTTTAACAAATGGGCAACAGGCATTAAAAAGAAAGGCCACGCCTATTGTGGAAATAATATTTACTTTATTTACTGCTTGCATAAATGTTTTATGAAGTTGTTAAAGATAAGAATTTGATTCACGTTGAGAACAATCCTATTCTCATTAATCTTAATTCCCCGCGTCAATTACCTTTACATTTAAACTTTTCCTTCGCTATCAAAAAGTTTGACGTCCAGCTTACGGATGATAACATGTGAATCAAGGCGAGGCAAGCACCGTAAAAAAGTATTCAAATCATAGCCTGGCTTGTAAACCAAATTCAAAAAAATCTGTTTTATAACATTATGGAAAAGACGAAAAAATCTAAAGCAAAAGCTTCTCGCTCCTCGCACGAAGCTATTAAAGAATCGTACCGTGAATATCTATTGACTGAAGGCACGCAGCCAACTTCCGTATTCCTGTTTTGCAAGAAGCTGGGAATTAAAGAGGCTGAGTTTTACAAGAGCTTTGCTTCCTTTGAAGCCATCGAGAAAGCAGTTTGGGCAGATCACCTGGAAGTTGTGAAGTCGAAGTTGCTGGCTGATAAAGACTATGAGCGGTTTAATTCGCGCGAGAAAATTCTTACGTTCTATTTTTCGCTCGCAGAGCATTTAAAAGCAGATCGCAGTTTTTTAATCAAGCAGCTAAAAGATTGGAAGAAGCCAACAATCGTACCCACTTTCCTGAAAGGATTTCAGCACGCGTTTGAAGAGTGGGCGAAGCCGGTGGTTGAAGCGGGCATCCAGTCGGGGGAAATTGCAAAGCGACCGTATTTCGATCAGCATTATCATAATTTGCTTTGGATGCATTTACTTTTCGTACTTCAGTTTTGGGCGCATGACGAAAGTGTGAACTTCGAAAAGACCGATGCAGCGATTGAGAAATCGGTTAACCTCGCATTTGATTTGATTGGCAAAGGCATTCTTGATAATGCCATCGACTTTGGAAAATTCTTATATCAGACTTCAAAAAATTAATTGACTCACTTGAAAGAGCAAGAGCGGATTCCGGTAACAAAGATGCATCGCGCCACAAAATTTGTGGCCACTGGTGCGAAGATTGGAACGAACTATTTAAAGCATTATGGCAAGCGGCTCATCAACTCATCGGTATCGAAGGAGGAGTTGCACCAGGATAATGCAAATGACATTTATAATTCGCTGAGTCAACTGAAAGGCAGCGCGCTGAAGGTGGCGCAGATGTTGAGCATGGATAAAAATCTTTTGCCCTCGGCTTATCAACAACAATTCGCGATGGCGCAGTATAGTGCTCCGCCTTTGTCGTATCCGCTCGTGGTAAAAACATTTGAACAACATTTTGGTAAAAAGCCATCTGAGATATTTGACACATTCACTACTTCTGCTGTAAATGCTGCTTCGATGGGACAGGTGCATCAGGCTACCGTGAAAGACAAAAAGCTTGCGGTAAAAGTGCAATATCCCGGAGTGGCCGATACGATCAAAAGTGACCTTGCCATGGTGAAGCCCATCGCCTTGCGTATGTTCAAGATCAATCCCACCGACTACAACGAATTCATTCAGGAAGTGCAAGTGCGCCTGACTGAGGAAGCAGATTATACACTGGAATTGAAACGCTCGATTGAGTTGTCGCGAAAGTGCAGTGAGATTGAGAACCTGGTGTTTCCAACCTACTATGAGCAATGGTCTTCACCGAAGATATTGACGATGGATTGGATAGATGGTGAACCACTTGGTGAATTTTTGAAAGGCAAAAAAGGAACGAAGGCGGAGCGTCAACGCATTGGGCAAGCGATGTGGGATTTTTATCATTACCAGATTCATACGCTAAAAGCTTTGCATGCCGACCCGCATCCCGGCAATTTTATCATTACTCCCGATCGTAAATTAGGAGTCATCGACTTCGGTTGTGTGAAGGTAATTCCGTCTTCATTTTACAAAGTCTATTTTCAATTGCTGAATAAAAAGATTCTTACCGATAAGGCTTTGCAGCAAAAAGTATTTCATGAACTGCACTTCATCTACCCCGAGGATTCGGCCAGCGAGAAAAAGTTTTTCACGGAAGTGTTTTTGAAACTGGTGGAATTATTGGGCCGGCCTTTTCGTGATACTACCTTCAACTTTTCTGAGAAGACCTACTTCGAAGAACTGTTTAAATTTGGCGCAGAGATTTCGGTGATGAAAGAATTTCGTGAATCAACCAAGGCGCGTGGCGTGAAAGATGCGTTGTATATCAACAGAACCTATTATGGGTTGTACAATCTGCTACATGAACTGGAAGCTACGATTGATACCAGCAGGTATGTGAAGTAGAGATCAACTTCTTTTTTCCTCTTTGTCATTACCTTTGCGTCTTAAATTTCCTTTCTTATCAAAAAGTTTGACATACCCGCTTACTATCGCTCGGCCATTACCGGAAAGGTGAAAGAGCAGCGCAGAGTAAAAGATTTGCGCAAGCAGGACTTCGCTCCATCGGTGCTGGATTTTGGTCCAGTGCAGTTTATCCTCGCGCGGCACTTTGGTTTTTGCTATGGCGTGGAGAATGCGATAGAGATCAGCTACAAAGCACTCGAAGAAAATCCTGACAAGAAGGTGTATTTGCTTAGTCAGATGATCCACAACCAGGAAGTAAATGCCGATCTGCAAAGTCGCGGCATTGAATTTATTTTAGATACTGACGGAACACAATTTATCCCTTGGGATAAAATCAATGCCGAAGATGTGGTCATCATTCCCGCATTCGGAACCACGCTTGAAATTGAAAACTTCTTACTTGACAAAGGTGTGGAAGTTCAGAAGTACAATACAACATGTCCCTTTGTGGAGAAAGTATGGAACCGTGCGGAGAAACTCGGCAAAGAAAATTACACGGTGATCATCCACGGCAAGCCGAAGCACGAAGAAACGAAAGCCACTTTCTCACATAGCGCGCATCATGGGCCATCGGTGATTGTAAAAGACATGAACGAGTCGATCGCCCTCGCAAAATATGTGACTGGGGAAAAATCGCCCGGAGAATTCTACAAAGAATTTGAAGGCAAGTTTTCAAAAGACTTCAATCCTGCAAAAGATTTGCAGCGGGTGGGGGTAGTAAATCAAACCACAATGCTTGCCACGGAGACCCAAGCCATCGCAGACTATTTCCGAAAAGTGATGATCGCAAAATATGGCGAAGACAAAATCAAAGATCACTTTGCCGATGCGCGTGACACCTTGTGCTACGCCACCAATGATAACCAGGACGCAACCTATGAATTATTAAAAACCGATGCTGATCTTGCAGTAGTTGTTGGCGGATACAACAGTTCAAACACTTCGCATATTGTTGAGCTGTGCGAGCAAAAATTTCCAACCTATTTCGTCAATTCTGAAAAGGAGATTCTATCGAAAAATGAAATACGTCATTTCGATTATCATTCCAAAGAGAAAAAAATCAGCACAGGCTTTCTTCCAAAGAAACCGGTTGTAAAAATTGTGCTTACCAGCGGAGCAAGTTGCCCGGATACTTTGGTTGATCGGATAATGCTTCGGCTGTTGGATTTTTTTGACAATACCCTATCTGTTGAACAAGTAATCAGTTCATTTTAATGAAGCTCCCCGGCTCAATCATTTTTGCTTTCTTCGTTTCAGTTTCTTTCGCACAAACCAAAAGCGATTCAATAAAGATTTTGAGTGAAGTAACTGTGCAAGCTTATGGAGCAAACAAAGATCTAATCCGCGTGCCTGCTTCGGTTGCGCTGATAAAGATGAGTGATCTAGCTCGCTTCAGTCCTTCATCCATTTTGTCAACCTTCAATACGCAGCCGGGAGTTCGCATGGAGGAGCGCTCACCGGGGAGTTATCGTTTCGCGATTCGCGGCAGCTCGCTGCGCTCTCCGTTTGGTGTGCGCAATGTAAAATTCTATTGGAATGGTTTGCCCTTTACAGATGGCGGAGGAAACACATATTTGAATTTAATTGATCTCAGCGCGATTGGAAGTGCGGAAGTAATCAAAGGCCCGGGAGGCAGTTTGTATGGAGCCGGAACCGGTGGCGTTGTACTTTTAAACAGCGCTATCAACAACCCAAATTCAATTCAACTGAGTGCAACGGGCGGAAGCTTCGGCTTTCAACGCTATCAAACCAATGTGTCAGCCAATGTTGGCAAGGCAAAAATCTTTTTCAACTACGCGCATCAACAAGCGGATGGTTACCGTCAACAATCCGCTATGAAACGTGATGCATTCAATCTCGAAGGGAAAATTTCTTTGTCAGAGAAAAACAATCTGCGCTTCACTTCTCTTTACACTGATCTCTATTATCAAACTCCAGGAGCTTTGAAACTCTCTGAATTCAATACTGATCCGAGTCGCGCAAATCCGTCAGCCGTTTCACAAAAGACCTCCATCGAAAACAAAACGATTTACACTGCTTTAAATGACGATCATCAATGGAATTCAAAATGGTCAACACGTGTTGGACTTTATTATTCGTACACCGACTTTACCAATCCGGCAATCAACAACTACGAAAGACGATTGGAATCCAACTGGGGTGGGCGAACAGACACACAATATGAATTTGGCAATAAAGTAAAAGGCAAGTTGACTTTTGGCGCTGAGTTACAAAACTTTTCGTCACCACTCACTGATTATGACAACAATGCGGGAGTAATGGGCAATGTTCAAACCGATGACAAATTGAATTCAACACTCGCAGTTGGTTTCGGTCAAGTTGATTTTGAATTTCCTCACGAACTATTTGTGACTGCAGGTGGAAGTGTGAATTTCTTGAATTATCAATTCACCAGATTGGCCGGACCACAAAGTGGAACCCAAACGAGAAATTTTGATGCTGTATTTTCTCCGCGACTTGCCGTCTTGAAAAAAGTAAATAATGTTTCGTTCTTCGGTTCAGTAAGCAAAGGATTCTCACCTCCATCACTCGCAGAGGTTCGGCCTTCTGCTGGAGTTTACAACAATTCTCTTGCTCCGGAGTTTGGAACGAATTACGAACTTGGTATGCGCGGTCGTGTGATCAAAAACTTTTCCTTCGACATCACCGCTTACAACTTTGAACTCGATCAGGCAATCGTAAGTCAAAAGCAATTGGCAAACAATGCCGATTATTTTATCAATGCAGGAAGTACTTCTCAAAAAGGAATTGAATTGTTTCTCTCGTGGCAAAAGAATTTCAATTCCATTGTCAATAATTTAAAAGTGTGGTCGAGTACTGCATTCATGAACTACACGTTTGCGGATTATCAGAAGGATGGAAATAGTTATTCAGGCAATTGGCTTACTGGCTCACCTGGCAAAACAGTGGCCGGTGGACTTGATCTGAGTTTGCTGCAGCATTTCTATATGAACACCACTTTGAATTATGTAGATCGCATTCCATTGAACGATTTAAATTCAATTTACGCTTCCGATTATTTTTTGGTGGGAACGAGAATTGGTTACCGGGTAAACTTCAATAAACAGCAGCATCTGGAAATTTTTTGCGGAGTTGACAATGCACTTGATCAGAAGTACAGTTTGGGAAATGATCTGAACTCCGCACCTGGAAGATATTTCAACGCAGCTGCTCCACGCAATTATTATTTTGGATTGCGCTACCTTCTTACCCGACCAAATCCTTGATGATTAACTTAGCGTGATCGCGCGAGTTTTCTATAAACCACTTGTTGGTTTTCAATCCTCCGCACACCACCCCAGCGAGGTACAAACTTGAGACATTTGTTTCCATCGTTTTCTCATTAAACACTGGTGTGTGATACTCATCGTTATGAAATTGAATGCCCAGTTTTTTCATGAAGTCAAACGGAGGTTGATAGCCGGTCATCGCCAGTACGTAATCATTTTGAAGGGATCGGGTTCCTTCCGGAGTTTCAATCTCTACTGAAGTGTCGGTGATTTTCTTGATAGTGGAATTGAAGTACGCTTTGATTGATCCTTCCTTGATCCGGTTTTCAATGTCGGGCTTCACCCAATACTTCACGCTCTCGCGCAAGGCTGATTCGCGAATCACCATTGTAACTTCCGCACCTTTTCTCCATGTTTCAAGGGCCACATCTACGGCTGAATTGGCTGCGCCAACTACAACTATTTTTTGTTTGAAATAAGGATGAGGTTCATCGTAGTAATGCTTCACCTTCGGAAGATTTTCACCGGGAACGCTAAGTAAATACGGCAGATCATAAAAACCGAGTGCGAGCGCCAACGCACGTGCTGAATATTTTCCTTTCGTGGTGGTGATTGAATAACTCCCCACGGTAGAGAGTTTTGCTTCCCTCACCTCTTCGTACAAATGCACATTCAAATCCCAACTTGAACACACGCGCCTGTAATATTCGAGCGCTTCTGTACGGGTAGGTTTTGGGTTATTTGAAATAAATGGCACTTCTCCAATTTCCAATCGCTCAGAAGTCGAGAAGAAAGTCATGTTTCGCGGATAGTTGTACAACGAATTCACCAGGCAGCCTTTCTCGATGATCAGGTAGTTTAAACCGGCCTTTTTTGCTTCAATAGCGCACGCCAACCCGATCGGGCCCGCTCCAATGATGATTAAATCGTAATCTGACATCGCTAATTTTTCTTATCGTAACTTACAAAATAAAAAACAGCTCAAAGATACTTTTGTTAACCGGTAAACACAGATTGTGAGCAAACTAAATCCATCTACTGATCCAAAGTATTTCCTCGCCATCGTGCCGCCCTCCCCGATTTATGAGGAGGCGGAACATCTGAAACATTATTTTAAAGATCATTATCAAAGCAAGGGAGCATTAAATTCTCCACCGCACATCACTTTGCATATGCCATTTCTTTGGAAGGAAAAGAATGAGGCTAAGTTGTTGGAAAAACTAAGTCAATTCGGCAGTGACCACCAAACTTTTCAGGTCGAGTTGAAAAATTTTAGTTGCTTCGAGCCAAGAGTCATTTTCATCCAGGTTGTTCCGAGTGAATTACTTTCAAAGTTGCAAACCGCTTTGACAAAATTTTGCAAATCGGAGTTACAGCTTTATAATGCCAGGTATAAAGATCAATCCTTTCATCCGCATCTCACCATTGCCTTTCGGGATCTGAAAAAAGATCAATTCAAAATAGCCTGGAAAGAATTTGATTTAAAATCGTTTGAGAGGTCTTTCGTTTGTGAATCTTTGTCACTTTTGAAACATGATGGAAAAAAATGGAATGCGATAAAACAATTTTCACTTTCGAATAACCGCGATATTTCCAAACTTGTGTAAAACTAAACCTATGAGAATTTTCTCTACGCTCTTGTTGCTACTTCTTACTGCAGCTGCATTTTCACAAACACCCAGCGAAATTCTACTTTTTGAACTGAAAGTGACGAAAGACAAAGTCGCGATTGGTCAACCAAAAAATATTTCAAATCATCCAGGATATGACAACCAGCCTTCGTTTCATACCGATGAGCCAATCATCTATTATTCTTCTTTCAACGAAGATGGGCGAGCCGACATCAAATATTACAACTACAAAACAAATGAGAGTAAACCGTTAACTCAGACCAGCGAACGCGAATACTCTCCTACACTCACACCCGACAAACAATATATATCATGTGTTATTCAACGAGATAATGGCGCCCAGGACCTGGGTAAGTATCCTGTTCAAGGTGGTGAAGCCCTGACAATAATCGATAACATGGTAATAGGTTATTATGTATGGATGGACAATAGCCACGTGGGATTGTTCGTGTTGGGGAAAGAAGGGAAACCTCACACGCTTCACTATCTGCGCCTTCCTACAAAGGCAGATACATTGATCGCAGAAAACATTGGACGTTCTCTTCACCGGGTTCCTAATGAAGATGCGTTTAGTTACATTGAAAAAGCTACGACCACGAAATGGTTCATCAAAAAGTTTTACACCCGGAAGAAGAAAGGAGCAATTTACCTGATTGCTGAAACTCCTCTTTATCGTGAAGACATCTGCTGGACACCTGACGGCAAAATAATTTTGAGCGATGATTCAAAAATTCTTTGGATGGATCCTAAGCGGGAGAAAAAATGGAAAGAAGTTGAAATTGAATCAGGAGCAGAACAAATCAGAGGCGCAACACGCGTGGCCGTTAGCCCTGACGGTAAATTTTTGGCTGTGGTGGTTGCTGAATGATCCTATTTCTCACCGAAAGCTCCCTTCGCGATATAAAGTTTCTTCAAATCGATGTGGAGCAAGCCCTGCTGCACGGCAGGATCAGGTTCAAAAGTTGAAAGTGATAACTCCGTCTTTAAAATAAGGATACCACCATCGGTATCTCCAAAAATTCCATCTGCAATTAGTTCACTCTTCTTTTTTATTTCGTTGATGAAGTCATCGTGTTTTTTGAAAAGCTCTGGCAACTCTTTGATGTTTGATTTCAGGATGTTTGGAGTGTAGCGAATGAATTGATAGTTCACCATTTGATAAGGTTCTGATACCAATCCGATTTTTCCTGCGCGGATATAAAAGGGCAAAACCTCTACGCGCCATCGCTGGGCTTTTATACCCGGATCGGTTTGCAACCAGCCTTCTACTTCGGAAGTCGATTTTGAATTGAAAATAAAAATGCCACCGCCTCCATCGAATGGGCCGGCCGCGAGCAATTTTCCTTCCGAAACCAATCGCTTTATATTGGCCATGTGACCGTCCATAATTTTATCAGATTCTTCCTTTGACAATTCAGCTTTGTCAAGACGCTTGTTTAGGAAAACGAAAATGTGCGATTGCGAAAAAGCTACACTGCAGAAAACATATAAATGGATAAGCAAGAAAATTTTCTTCATAAACCAATGATTAAACAGACTTCAATTTGTGTCTGATTAGAACAACAACCAAAAAATTTCTGCCGAAGCGGAAAAATTCCAAACTCAAACGGAATCATTGCTTCTGTTTTCCGATCAGCAACACTCCAATTAAAATAAATACTGTCCCCACGATTTGACCGAAAGAAACATTTTCACTTAGAAAAAAATACGCCATCAATATTGTCGATACCGGGCCAATGCTTCCAATGATCGCTGCGTTGTCAGAGCCGATTCGCTTCATTCCCGCTGCTACTAAATACGAGGGAATTACAGTTCCAATGATCGCCATGAGAAAACTGTACAGGTAAACTGTGCCAGAAAAGTTTTGCAGTGAATGAAAGCTTCCATTGACGAAATAGTGAATCAACACACCAGCGCTTGCAAAACTCATCGCATAGCTATTGAATTTAGATGCGCCTATAACGGGAATCAATCGGCCGCTGCCAACGATGTAGGAGGCATAGGTGATCGCGCAGATAAAAATGCAAATCGATCCAAAGACGAGATTTTTATTTTGTTCAGAGGAGAAATCCACTTCACTGAAAAATGCAAATGCCAGTCCAAGATAAGTGACGATCAAGGCAACCCATTGTATCGGTTTGATTTTCGTTTTGAACAAAGCTGAAGACATGATCAAAACAATGGTGGGATAAATGAAGAGTATTAAACGTTCAAGCCCTGCGCTCACATATTGAAGTCCGATAAAATCAAGTAAACTGCTAACGTAGTAGCCAAGGCATCCGATGAAAGCAACCCACCACCATTGAGAAAGAGTGAAGCGTACATTGCTGCTTTTGGAGGAAGAAAAGAAAGCTGAGCCGATAAAGAAAGGCAATGAAAAAATCATTCGCAGTGCGAGCAATGAAACAGCATCAATCCCAGTGTCGCGATACGCTAACTTTACAAAGATTGCTTTTGTGGAAAAGCACACAGCGCCAAGCAGCGCGAAAAAAATTCCTTCTACAAAAAGTGATTTCTGTTCTTTCATGCTTTTGATCCAATGTCGTTGTAACTTGCGCTTTTTAATTGTAAATCGAAACTCATTTCTTGTTCACACCATGATAATAATTGCAGACAGTGGGGGCTCTAAAATAGACTGGCGATTGCTGAATGAGGACGGCAGCATCGGCCAGGCCAACAGCCCCGGATTCAATCCCTATTATCAACCGATTGATCACCTAAGAACAATTGTAAAGGATGTACTTGTTCCGAAAATAAATAAACCAGTTTCAAAAATATTCTATTATGGAACGGGTGTTAGTTCGGAGAAGAATGTGAAAGTGATTGAAGATGCGTTCCATGAATTTTTCTCAACAGCAAAAATCGAAGTGGGCTGGGACCTGCTCGCGGCTGCGCACGCTACCTGTGGACATGAACCGGGTATTGCTTGTATTCTCGGCACAGGCTCAAATTCCTGCGCTTACGATGGTGAAAAAATAATTGACAATGTTTCCAACCTCGGCTGGATACTTGCTGATGAAGGCTCTGGCACTTATATGGGCAAGCGAATTGTGTTCGATTATTTCAGGAAAGAAATGCCAGAAAATGTCGCGAAGTATTTTCGCGAACGTTACCCATGGTCACGTGAAGAAGTGTTGGAGAAAGTCTATCAACAAGAAAAACCAGGGGCATTTCTTGCGAGCTTCGCAAAATTCATTTTCGATCACCTGAACGAACCATACTGTTATCAACTTGCATACAGAAGTCTCTCTGATTTTTTTGAAAACAATGTGATGAAATACGAAAACTATAAAACCATGAAGGTTCACTTCGTGGGCTCCATTGGTTTTTATTTCAGTGACGTACTCCGACAAGTGGCAAACGATAAAGGCATTACGGTAAAGAATATTCTTGAAGGTCCTATTGCCGGACTTACACTTTATCATCAGCAGGATTTGGGTTTAAAAATTTCAACTGTAAAGTGACGACCACCGAATCACCTTCAGGTTATCACAACCTTGAAAGATTGAGTGTTCTCGAAATTCTTTCAAACATCAATCGCGAAGACAAAAAAGTACCTGAGGCAATCGAACGAATTCTACCTCAAATAGAAAAATTAACGGAAGCGATCGTTGCTAAAATGAAAAATGGGGGACGATTATTTTACATTGGAGCTGGCACGAGCGGTCGCCTTGGAATTGTAGATGCTTCTGAAATTCCTCCTACCTATGGGATGCCTCATGGCCGCGTGATTGGAATTATTGCCGGTGGCGACAAAGCCATTCGCAAAGCAGTGGAGCATGCAGAAGATGATCCGGAACAAGGATGGAAAGATCTTCATGAATTTCAAATCAATCAAAATGATGTATTAATCGGCATTGCTGCCTCCGGCAGAACGCCTTACGTAATTGGCGCTCTCAAACGAGCACGAATTCAAAACATTGTAACCGGCTGCATTACCTGTAATGAAGGAAGTGAATTGGCAAAAAATGCTGATCACCCCGTTGAAGTGGTAGTCGGACCGGAGTTTGTAACTGGCAGCACACGCATGAAGGCAGGCACTGCTCAAAAGCTGGTGCTCAATATGATCTCTACAACCACAATGATTCAACTTGGCCGCGTGAAGGGAAACAAAATGGTGGACATGCAGCTCACCAACGATAAACTGTTTGATCGCGGTGTGAGAATGATCATGGATGAGTTGAACGTTTCTGAAAAAGAAGCTGATAGATTGCTAAAAGAATTTGGCTCTGTTCGCGCTGCGATCGAACAATCTAAAAAATAATTTCACAACAGCGAAAGCTGAGCTTCGCCCACCAAAGAGTCAAGAGGAATCAGGTATTGTCGTTTTGTTTTGACTTCACTGCACAAAACCCGGGTGCGTCTTACTTTTCCTTTTTTAAACCATCTTTTATTCAAACTGAAAATGCTCCCCTCCGGTAGTTGAGAAAGAACGATTTTTTCTTTTTCATTTTTATCGTACGATCTGAAAAGTCGTGTCAACTCTGAATCTGAAAAACTTGACGCCATTGGATCAAGCATGTGCTTTCTCAACTGTGAAAGAATCGGCTCCGGGAAAATTTCTTCACTCAAAACCGGGGTCATGAGTTCCTGAAACTTTCTTTTCCACTCCACACCATGCGATTGAATGCGATGACCATGAGAAGCATGAACATAATGGTGCGCTACTTCATGAACATAGGTCATGAGAAAAAGATACGGATGTAAATCCCTGTTGACGGTGATTTGAATTCGCTTGCCTGTTCGGAACGTAAAGTCACCAACTTTGGTCAGTCGCGTTTTCCGAAGTTTAAAATCGAATGGCAGTTGTTGCCAAAGACCAACACAATAAGGAAGTGATGCAGTTGGTATCCGGTCGGTAAGTAATTGTTGCAGTTTTTCTAAATTCATGAAAAAAGAAAAAGGCTTTAGTTGACTAAAGCCTTCCCGTGAATTTCTCTGGTGAGATTACTTCTTCTTGGTAGCAGCAGCGATTGAATCAGCTTTAGCAACTGAATCAGCCTTCGCCTTTGCAGCAGCCTCAAGAGCAGCAGCCTCAGCTTGTGCTTTAGCGGTTGAGTCAGCAACGCGTGCTGAGTCAGCCTTCATTTTTTCGGTGTCAACTTTTTTGCCACCGCATGCTACGAAAGCAAGTGCGAAAGCGCTCACCATCATAAGTGCAAATAATTTTTTCATGGTTACAGGTTGTTAATTTGGGCGCAAATATAGCAGAAACGGTCAAATCAGAGGCACTACCTTTCAAAAAAAGTAGCAATTCAAATCTTTAAGGCTCAATTGTTTAGGGTCGGGCAGTTCTTCAAACGTTTTCACCTATTTTTTGCGGAAGAACAAACGGACAGGGTTGCCTTCAAAATCAAATTTTTCCCGAAGCCTGTTTTCCAAAAATCGCGTGTAAGACTCCTGTATGTATTGTGGAAGGTTACAAAAGAAAACAATCGTGGGTGTTTTAGCCGCAACTTGTGTGATGTACTTTATCTGAATGTGTTTGCCCTTGATAGCTGGCGGAGGATAGTGGGCAATCTCCGGGAGCAATGCCTCATTCAATTCCGAAGTAGGAATTTTTTTCGTTTTGTTTTCGTAGGCGTGAACGGCTTTTTCAATTACCTGGAAGATGCGTTGCTTTGTGTGGGCTGAAGCAAAAATGAAAGGAACATAATTAATGGGCGCAATCTTTTCTTCCATTTCTTTCTTCATCTTATCAGCTGTCTTTCCATCCTTCTCGATCAGGTCCCACTTGTTCACCATGATCACAATTGCTTTGCCTTGTTTTTGTGCAAGGCTGATGATGTTCACATCCTGTGATTCCAACCCGCGCTGAGCATCTATCACCACAATGCACACATCACATTCTTCCAAGGCGTTGAGCGAACGGAGCACCGAATAAAATTCAACATCTTCCATCACCTTGGACTTTTTCCGGATGCCGGCTGTATCAACCAAAATAAAATCCTTGCCGTACATTTTGTAGTGCGAATGAATCGCATCGCGGGTTGTTCCTGCTTCATCGGTCACAATACTTCGTTCCGTTCCCAGCAACACATTCAGCAACGATGACTTTCCAACATTCGGCCTGCCGACAATGGCAATTTTGGGGATACCTGCATTCGGATCTTCAACGCCTTCGCTTGAAAATGTTTTTATCACTTCATCCAAAAGCTCACCTGTGCCCGAACCATTTTCTGCCGAGATCGGAAATACTTCGCCCATTCCAAGTTCATAAAATTCAGAAGCAAGCAAAGTTTTCTGTGGAGTATCTGCTTTGTTGGCTGCAATAAATACCGGTTTCTTTGACCTGCGAATAATGTTAGCAAATTCATTGTCATAACCGGTCAATCCATTTTGGCAATCAACCATAAAGATAATGGCCGTGCATTCATTCAGCGCCAACTCAACTTGCTTCCGGATTTCACTTTCAAATTTGTCATCTGAACCTGTCACATAACCACCTGTATCAATGACGGTGAAAAACTTTCCGGTCCACTCGGCATAGCCATAATGACGATCACGCGTAACACCCGGCATGTCGTCCATTATTGCCTGTCGCTGTTCAACAAGTCTATTAAAGAAAGTGGATTTGCCTACGTTGGGCCTGCCTACTATTGCTACTATGTTCGCCATGATTTAAATGCTCAATTTCAATGTGCCGATGATCAATGGGCACTGAATAAGCGCGCAAGTTAATCCTTCATTGGCTAATTGGCTAATCGGTTCTCACTTGGCTGATTATTCGAGATAGCCGAAATGCCTGAGCTTCTGACTTTCCTTGCGCCAGTTGTCGGCAACTTTCACGTGAGTCTCAAGGAATACTTTTTTGCCAAAGAATTTTTCAAGGTCTTTGCGCGCATCCATACCTGTTTTCTTCAGTGATGAGCCGCCTTTGCCAATTAAAATTCCTTTTTGAGAATCGCGTTCAACAAAAATGGTAGCGCGAATGCGGATGATAGTCTCCTCTTCTTTGAAAGACTCAATGTTCACTTCTGTTGAATAAGGAATTTCCTGTTCGTAATTCAGGAATATTTTTTCGCGAATGATCTCCGCTGCAAAGAAACGCTCGCTGCGGTCGGTAAGGTCATCTTTCGGATAAAAGCCAGGATGTTCGGGAAGAAATTTCTTTATCGTTGTTAAAACCTTTTCAAGATTCTCGCCTGTTTTCGCAGAGACAGGAATAATTTCAGAAGGTTTTAAAAACTGCTTCCAGTATTCAATCTTGTCATTTACCTGCGAGCCTTTGGCTAAATCAACTTTATTGACAAGCAAAATCAATGGCGTATTCATTTTTTGAAAACGCGCCATCAACTTCTCATCAAATTTCTCTTCCAATTCCACAATAAATAAAATCACATCAGCATCTTCCAGCGATACCTTGACGTAACTCATCATTGCTTCCTGCAATTGGTATTTTGGTTCGAGCAAACCGGGAGTATCTGAATACACAATTTGAAAATCATCGCCATTCAAAATGCCCATAATGCGATGCCGTGTAGTCTGTGCTTTGGCGGTAATGATCGAGAGATTTTCTCCCACCAGCTTGTTCATCAAACTACTCTTGCCCACATTGGGCTTGCCTACGATGCTTACGAAACCTGCTTTGTGTGTTGGTTGCATTTAAAAATAACTCATGCAAAGTTGCACGAAAATTCTTTCACCTCTACATCGGGCACCCCTCGCTTCCGCAAGGTCACCAAACATACGTGCATACTGCGCCAGCGGCAAGGGTACTAAGTGCATAGAAATTCTTGTATTGGATTGAGAATGTTTTGTCAATGTTGTTATCGTTAAGAACAATCAGTACTTTTTTGCCAGTTGGCGTGAGAAAGGCAACGTTATAGAGGTTATCTGCTATGTTGGAACTTATTCGAACAGAGCCGGCAGGAACAAATTTAGAAGCGTGGGCAATTATGTAGTACGAAACATTTCTCTTCACAACTCCGCTCACACTATTAATTGTGATTGCTCCCTGGCAACTAGTGCAGCCTCCATCACTCGTGTGCGGATTGAAATTTTCATCAGCTGCAAGATTCCATTCCAATACGTTTCGACTCCAGTTTCTTGGCGCCCCGACAATCAGGTTCTTCACATGCCAGCGAAGGTCACCGCCAAAATTTCCAGTTCCACTTGTCCATTGCTCAGTAAAATAAATATTCTTGTCAGGGTGAGAATTATGCACAGTACTCAAGGCATTAATGTCTCCCAGGTAAAGATGAAAGGCTGACCCATCAACAAAGGGTTTCGCTTGAGCGTCATTTAGAATGGCGATCGGATAATCCGGATGATCGCAGTTGTGATCAAATACAACAATCTTCGTTGTGATAGAGGCTGCCTGAAAAGCTGGACCAAGATATGTCTTAACAAATGTTGCTTGCTCACTTGCCGTCATCGTCATACTCGGTGTGTTTCCTGGATTCTCCGGTTCATTCTGAAGAGTGACAGCATCAATCGTAATTCCCTCTTTGGCCATTTCCTGAATATACTTAACAAAGTATTGTGCATATGCACTGTAATATTTTGAATCGAGGCTTCCACCTTTAGCGGCTCCATTTGTTTTCATCCAAACTGGCGCGGACCAAGGGCTGCCCATGATCTTGATCTGAGGATTCAAGTTTTTGATTTCTTTTAAGATCGGAATCAAATTGGCGCGATCAGGGTCCAAATTGAATTTTGAAAGAGTTTCATCTGTTTCTCCAACAGGAAGATCATCATACGAAAACACTTGAGCATCCAAATCAGAAGCTCCGATGCTGATGCGCAAATAACTAATGCCAATTCCATTCCCATCTGAGAGAAACAGTTCCTGCAAAAGAGAACTGCGATCCGATGCGTTCATTTTTTGATTGATCAGATAGGCGCTTCCACCCGTCAATGCATAACCAAATCCATCCATCGTTTGATTCACAGCGGTAGTGTCAATTGAAATTACGATAGAAGTTTGCTGTTTTTCTTTAAACGTAAGTGACGAAGAATTAAGTAGCTGGGATTTATCAATCGTGGTGGTCCAGGTTTTTATTTCCGGCCCGTTGGCACTTGAACCGGTATTTGTGGATGAGTTTGGATCAGTGGGATTTGAGCTGCAGCTCAGCAGAGAGATCGTCAACAGATAGATCGTGTACTTTCTTAAGTTCATTTTGAATGGTTGTATAAAATTCACCTTAAAACTTCTTACAAAAATAACTTTTTTCCACCGCGAAGTTTAAACATTATCTCAATGGTACTTTGATCAGTTGCTGCATTGATAAGAAATGAAAAGCCAGGCACAAACTGCACCTGGCTTAAATAAACACCAAACAAACTACTTAATTGGCGATGTTGTAACCGATGGACGCGTAATACATTCCTCCGATCATCGGGTTAGCAATACCTGTTGAATAATATTGGTTGGTAATATTGGTAGCTCCCAATCTGAAAATAGTCTTTGCTTTTGGAATGCGATAGCCCACTTGTGCATCGATCACGGCCGATTCAGGAACAGTACCTTGACCAAGTCCGCCCATTACTTCGTAGTGATATGCCGGTTTGTATCGCAGTGTAGTGTTAAATGAAAATAATTTTTTCTTGCCAAACCCTGAATTACCAAATTCAAGATTCACATGATAGCTCGGTGTATTGAAATAAGAAATTTGCTTTTCATTTCCATTCTTCAAATGATCAGAATAGAAATTCACTTTCGAAATAAAATTCCTCAACATGTCGTAGCTCACGCTCGCGGCATAACCATAACTGATTACAGATTGACCACCGTTGTACGCGATATTGTATTTGGTGTATTTATTGGGATCAAGGAAATTCGTATTGTCGGTCGAGCTGGCTGCCGGGTCAGTTACTACATACGTATTTGCAACATCTTTATAGCCAATAAAATTCGTCCATGTGGTGGAGTAACCGAGCACATCAAGTAAAAGGTGCTTGTGAATTACGGTTGCAAAACCAAGTTCAAAAGAGTTTGCTGACTGTGGCTTGATATCATTGTAAATAAATTTTTGCAGGTCAGCTTGATTATTGGTTTGCTGATATTTCTGAACGCTCTCCAACGTATATGGGGCAAACTGGTCAAAATGAAAAGTGCCGTTGAGCAAATAAGCAGAACCTCCCGCAGCGAAGGAAGTCGGTTGTGATCCGTTCAACGTGTGTTGCAATGCCTGAATATTGGAAGGAAAACTGTACGCATTTTGATAAGAGAATCGTAAGTAACTTTGATCGGCAACCTGATACACCGAAGTAAAACGTGAAGTGGTTTTCCCGTCAACAAAAAGAGTATTCTTATCATGGCGCAAAGAGCCGGTAAGCGCAAGGCGATCGTTGGCAACTCGTTTAGCAACTTGCAAATAACCACTGTATTCATTCACATTAATCGGCCCGTTGTCATCGGGAAAGAGCGTACCTCTTGAATCAAGTTGATAATTTCTCCAGTTCACACCGGCAATGATCTCGGCCCATTTAATCACATTTGAGAAGTTGTATTGAAACGCAGAGTTATAGAGTTTACTGCGATCGAGGAAAAGAGTTCCACCTTGTGTGATCGGTGTTTGTGAAATCTGATCCTTCAATTGATTGAATTGGGGTGAGCCAAGTTCGGGGCGTCCCTGATCAGCGAAAGCTCTTGCAGCTTGATGAGCACCTGTTAAATCTGCCCCTGTTGCCAACGCTTGGATAAGCGCTCCGGTATATTGTGGATACCACCCGTCTCCCGTATTTGGATCGTAACTGGTTTTCCAGGCTTCATTGATCAATTGCGCAGTCGGGCCCGCAATTAATGTCTTACCTGAATTTTCCTGCGTTGTATAAAATCGAAAGAACCAATTCTTTGACAACAGCTCAGCGCGATACTGTCCGACAACGTAATCACGGATTTGATAGCGCGTATCATTTGTGTAAACAACACTGCCAGTGCCAAGTGTTCCGGAGACAATTGCTTCTGTCTTGGAAGAAAGTTTGTAACGCAATTCTACATTACTCTTGATTAGTTGAATGTTGTTGTTCAGATAACCATATTCCTGGTAGCCGGTGCGCGCAACATTAATTGGTTGACCCGAGCTCAGTAACGGAGTAATGATCGGATCCAATGAATTATCCTGACTTAATGCATATTGAAGGAAAGGAGTAATATCTGTTGAAGTTGCACTGCCGTACATATTTACGCCATTATAGTTTGGATCTGTAAGCGCAGTACCTTGCCCATTTTTATTAGACATGTTGCTCGCTACCCAATCATTTGCTTTGGTGTATTGGAAGTTCACTTTGAATGCAAATTTTTCTCCAATTCGTTTCGCATAACGTAAAGTGAAATCAGAATACGGAGAAGTCGGTACCGGATCATTGTTCGAGGTGTTGTTAACATGATTAACACCTTGCGTATATAACACACTCAATCCCTGATGCTGAAAAGGATCTTTTCCTTTCATGATCATCGTTCCGTTCAACCCACGCGAACCATAAAGCGCAGAAGAAGCACCGGAAAGAATTTCAATGTTATCAACATCAAGTTGAGTAAGTCCTATCACGTTGCCGAGCGGGAAGTTCAAGCCGGGAGCTTGATTGTCCATGCCATCTACCATTTGTGTGAAGTTGGTATTACCACTTGTGTTGAAGCCGCGCGTAGTCACCGAAGTAAAACCAATACTCGACACGGTCACATCCACGCCTTTCAATCCCTGAATCATGTCATAGTAATTCACCTGTGGGGAGTTGGCGATTTCCTTCGCACCAATTCTCTCAATTGTAACAGGCGCTTCCAATTTTCGCTGTTCACTGCGGCTGGCTGAAACAACTACTTCCTGAATAAACATAGGTGCTGATTTCATTTCAAGCACAATGTCCTGAGGCCCATTGAATGTCATCTCTACGGGTTCAAATCCGATAAAGGAAAATACCAGCGTGACGGGAAATGATTTCACACTCACGGAAAATTTTCCATTTGGAGAAGTGAAGTCACCTTCTGTTTTTCCTTTGAGGGCGATATTCACTCCCGGCAACGGCTCTTTTGTGTCACTGTCAAGAATTTTTCCAGTTATCTCTTGCCCATAGCCCAAGCTGCAGCAGAGCAACAGCAGCGAGCAAAGGGCAGTTTTTTTGCATAGTAATAGCATACTAAAGGGGTTTTAGTTAAAAATTGAAGTAAAAAGTTGGGGTTTACTTTGTGATCGAGAGCATGTATTCAGCTACAGCCTTTCTTGTTTCAGGCGACAAATAATTTTGTGGTGGCATCTCTGGATAATCATCCCGTTTATGAACAGGATTGGTGATGAAGTCAACGATACCTTGCGGATTGTTTTTATAAACGGCTTGAACCATTACAACCGGAGGACCAACAAGCCGTGTGTTATACGCATGACAACCGGAGCACACACCATAATAGGTTAGTTTTCCTTTTCCTTCAATACTTGTATTGCGCGGAGCAACAGGTCTTTCAAGCACATAACTTTTCACTGCACGAGTGTCACGCACCTGGCAATTCAAATACTTGTCAACGCCAAAGGTCGTATATCGGTCAGGATTCAGAATGCAACTTCCCTGGCCACCGCCAGCGGCAATGATGTCCATGCCTTTGTCGGTGAATTTTACTTTCAATAATGCCTTTATTTCATCAATGGGATTACGACCATTGTTGTCCATGAAATTATCAAGCAACGTAAGACGATCCGTGTTTGGTTCTGATTCAGGATCATTCGCGTGATTCACACCTGCGTTGGCATAATCGGTAACCGTAATCCCCGCATTGTCGTTGCCCGTGATAATGTTGTTTTCAATAGTAACATCATCGGCAGCCATAATAAGCACACCGGTTCCTTTTGGAATGTGAGATACCGTTGAGCCAACAGCACCAAAGTTTTTGGTGTTGTTGTTGTAGATGTAATTGTTGCGAATGATTACATCGAAACAAGTCTTAATTGGCAAGCCCGGTGTAAGGAAGGCAAGAACTCCACCTGTATTGTCATGAGAGTAATTGAATTCAACCAAGGCATGGCGAGAGTTTTCAATTTCGATACCGGCCACATTTCCAAACACTTCGTTGAATCGTACATCCACATTATCACACATGCCAATATAAATCGCTGCGTCCTCAATGCCGGTGAGAATATTTCTTTCTACCAAACCATTTTTTCCAAACTGCGGAAAAATTCCATACACACCCGTATCAACAATCCAGTTGTTGCGGATCACATAATTATTTCCAGCCTGGCCCATGATGCCGTTGCCTTTGTAATTGGTGATCTTCATGTTTTCGATCAGCGTGCTGTTGCCGGAATATAAAATCGCATCGTTCATTTTTTTCTCGCCATCCAGCACCGGCCACTCGCCATTTTCAATCACACCTTGAATGGTGATGTTGTCTTTATCGATGTAAACGGTTTCGTGATAAACGCCCGGATAGACACGAATCAAATCACCTGGGTTTGCTTTACCCACTGCATCTTGAATCGAGTTGCCGGGTTTGATTTCAAAAGTTTTCCCGGTGACTGTGCCAGCACCAACTCCCGTTGAATCTGAGGAACTTCCTCCGGCACTAAAATAAGTTGGCACCGGAGCTGGAACACTTGAAGTTCTTCCAAAGAAAACTTTTCCCAGATAAACTCCACCTCCGAACACTACCAACACAACAGCTACTTTCAAAAATGTTTTCATGAACGATTTACTTTTTTGATTTTGAAACAGATGACAATAAATTTTTTGATGAACCTTTTCTTAACTTAATTCCAGACGGAAGAACATCAGGAATCTGTGGTTTGAAACTTTCATCATTCAATGTTTTTATAAAATCCACAAGACGATCGACTTCGTCATCGCGAAGGCCCGGCTCCCAAATGTGCCAGTGAATGCGAAGATCTTCGTTCACAGGCACTTCATGGCCACGACCTTTCGTGTAGAAGGAAATCATGTCTTCCAGATTTTCAAACCTGCCGGAATGTGAGTAGGGAGCTGTCAGTGCCGCATTGCGCAGGCTTGGAACTTTGAATGCACCACGTAGTGTAGAATCATTGAAAGTTGTTGCCGCTCCGTTATCAAAAGTGTTGTCGGGCTCAGCCAATCCAATCACGGCAACTTGCTGATTGGTAAACAAGGGAGGAGTGTGACATTCGGCACAACGCGCAACAAACGAACGAAAAATATTCATTCCTTCTATTTCATTTTGAGTCAATGCTTCATGATAGCCATGCGCATACTGATCATATCTGCTATTCAACGAAATGAGTGAAGATTCAAATGCAGTGATTGCGAGATAAACCTCATTCAATTTAATTTCTTCTGTGTTCTTCTGTGGAAATGCTTGCGTGAAAAGATCGCGGTACAAATCGATTCCATTTAATGTTTTCAGCAGTTGCTCACGCGTGGTGCCCATTTCATCTTCCGAATAAAGTGGCCCCGTCATTTGTTCTTCCAATGTTTTTGCCCGCGCATCCCAGAAAAATTTTTTCAGGAAAGCTACATTCCATAGACTTGGAGCTGCGCGTTTTACATGAGTTCCTTTTACGCCCACACTGGTTTTCAGTCCATCGCTGAAACCTTTATCAGGCTGATGACAAGTTGCACACGACACAGATTTATCTTTCGATAGTACCGGATCAAAAAACAGATATCTTCCCAAATCAATTTGCTGTGGGGTGAACCCATCTCGCACTTCAGGCAATGCTGTTTTCAAACCACCTACGCCCGGTTCATTGCCATTTCCGGATTCATAAAGTTGATAAAGGGATCGTAGTTTGCACTGATTGTTTTCGGTAAGTTCGAATCCTGGAGGACACGAGGAGCACAGCTTTATCTCAGATGAACTTTCTCGCGATGAAAAATTCATCCACGTAAGTGTAGTAATGATTCCACAAAGCAGTATGATCAAAAGCCATTTCATTTTGTTGCCGGTGGTTCTGATCTCAAATAGGCGATCACATCATCGATGGATTGTCCTTCCGTCATTACCTGAACAATGGAAGTCATCTGCGCACCAAACTTATCAGCTGGATGAGCACCGCGTTGGCCGTTCTTAAATTTCTCAAACTGGCTTTTCAAATACCAGGAAGCGAGTTCATTGAGTTGGGGCGCGTGTAGTTTTGGATTTCCTTTTCCGTTTGCCCCGTGGCATGAACCGCAAAGCCCCTGATAAGTTCTTTCACCTGCTTTCCAATCTCCCGTCAATTTTTCTGTTGTTTCAATCTGTGGCAGGGAGTCGATATAAGCAATTACGTTACGAACAGCAATGGTATCCGACAAAGTCTTTGCGAAAGCAGCCATTTGAGCACCGAGTGTGTCCCCGGCTATATTTCCTCTTACGCCATTTCTGAAATGCATGATTTGCCGATACAGGTAATCTCCATCCAGGTTGGCCAATGCTGGAGATTTAAGTTGAGGATTGCCTTCACCAAACGCTCCATGACATGTTTTGCAAGTACCTTCGAAAAGTATTTTCCCCTTATCAAGGTCAACGGCAGGAAGGTCCTTTTTCCCTTTAGAGGAACAGGCCGCCAGCAAAATCAGAAACCCAAATGAAATTCGTTTCATATCAATTCTTTGCAAAGATTGATAAGCTAACAATGATTTTTCTCTTTTAAAACCTGCTTTGGGACGAAAAAGGAATAGGCGGGGCGAAATTTTAATGATCTACCTGATTGTAATGATTTTGTTGCGGATGATTACGAAGCCTTTTGCAGGCATTTTTCAATAAAAGTGGTTTGGTAGGTGGTCGAAACCGGGAGAACCAGATTTGAATCCGAATCGAGAGTAACCTGGTAGCCTTTGGAAGTTTTAGTGGCAGCCACCAGATTTTGGGTGTTAATCATGTATGATCTGTGGATGCGTATGAAATTTCCAAAATTCAATTCCTGTTCCAGTTTCTTCAGGTTGGTGCGAATCAATTCTTTCTTAATTGTTTCTTCCACTCGATAGAACAACAGGACATAGTTGTCTTCTGACTTGAAGTAGAGAATATTCCGCGCATTCATCGTAACAACAGCTCGTCCGCTCTCATCTGTGACCACAATGTTTTCAAGGTTTGCAAATTGATTCACTTTCAATTTCAGATCTTCAACCACTCTCAATTGTTCTTGTAGAAACAAAATGAGAATGCCGAGTGAATAGGGCAGAACGAGCACTAAGACGGTGTATTTAAGCGTCACCAGATATTCATCCAGTTCAAAAAAGGAATGCTCAGTGAAAACGGAATTCACCCCAAGCATGGCGAGAGAGATCACAAAAAAATCCAGCAATAGCCAGGCAAGGAAACCTCCACGAGTCGCAATTTTTATTTTGAAAAGAGAACGGAATGCAAACTGTGTAAGTGCCAAAGCGGCCATCCCTGCTGCCGAAAAAAAAGTGATAATAATATACAAAGGAGCCTTCCCTACGATGAACCACGTACCCATATTAAATGGTAGAAACACGTTCAAAAAAAGGCATCCAAAAACACCACAGAAGATCACCAGCTTCAACCTGGCTTTTGTGGAATCAAGTAAATGAAATGGTTGCTTAAGCCAGAAAACAAATGAATCCATAACCTCGCGGTCCCAAACTTTTTGTGTAAGGATCCAAGTTAAACAAGTTGCTCTAATTGAAAAAACTAATCGCGCTTTCATGTGGCATCCCAGTTAAGGTGATCAAAATCATTTTCCAGCCTGACCACTGACAGCATTTTCATTCCAAGAGGCGGGTACTTTTATTCAACCATTTTCAAAGTCATGGAAGCGAACAAATACATTAATACCGATGGCAACACAGCAGTTGCAAACGTTGCTTATGGATTTTCGGAAGTAGCAGCGATTTATCCTATTACACCTTCATCTGATATGGGCGAGCGTGCGGACGCGTGGGCTTCGGAGGGAAGAAAAAATATTTTTGGTGAGAAAGTAGATGTGGTTCAGATGCAATCGGAAGGTGGTGCCGCTGGTGCATTGCACGGATCTCTTTCTGCCGGTGCGATGTCCACTACCTTCACAGCTTCACAAGGTTTGATGTTGATGGTGCCGTTGATGTTTAAGATGGCGGGAGAAATGTTGCCCACTGTTTTTCACGTATCAGCAAGGTCACTCGCGTGTCAGGCGCTTTCTATTTTTGGCGATCACTCGGATGTGATGGCAACACGCGGAACCGGTTTTGCGATGCTCGCTTCCAACAATGTGCAGGAAGCACAAGACATGGCCGTGATCGCGCACCTTGCTACGCTTGAATCAAAAATTCCTTTCCTTCATTTCTTTGACGGATTTCGCACCTCTCACTCCATTCAAAAAATAATTCCGATCAGTTACGAAGAAATGCGCAGCATGCTGGACATGAAATTTGTTGAAGAGTTTCGTGCGCAGGCGATGCGACCCGAATCTCCTATTTGCAAAGTGGGAGCTCAAAATCCGGATGTTTATTTTCAAGGACGTGAAACGGTAAATAAATATTACGATGCATGCCCCGGCATCATTCAGAAATATGTAAACCTGTTTGCCGAAAAAACCGGAAGACGTTACAAACTCTATGAATATGTGGGCGATCCTGAAGCCACAAAAATTTTAGTCGCCATCGGATCATCTACCGAAACCATTGAAGAGACGATCAACTACATGAGGAAGAACGGTGAGAAAGTAGGCGTTCTTAAAGTGAGATTGTACAGACCATTTGTGGTAAAAGATTTTGTAAACGAAATTCCAAAGACAGTTAAAAAGATTGCCGTATTGGATCGCACGAAAGAGCCTGGCTCCATTGGTGAACCTCTTTACATGGATGTCGTGACGGCTCTTGCTATCGAGCGCCCAGGCATACACATCATTGGCGGTCGTTATGGATTGTCATCAAAAGAATTTACACCAAGTATGGTGAAGGCAGTTTACAATCATTTGGAAAATGGCGGCTGGCACAATTTCACCATCGGAATCAACGATGACGTAACAAACAAATCAATTGTTGTCACAGAAGAAATAGATACGGAACAACAGGGAATCGTTCGCTGCAAATTCTGGGGTTATGGCTCAGACGGAACGGTGAGTGCGAATAAAAATGCCATCAAAATCATTGGCGACAGCACAGACTTATTTGTGCAAGGCTACTTCCAATATGATTCAAATAAATCAGGCGGTTGGACGATCTCTCATTTGCGTTTTGGTAAACAAAGAATTCAATCGGAATACCTTTTGAACAAAGTTGATTTCGTGGCGCTTCACCGCCCGCAGTACATCGGCCAGTATGATATTCTCGAAGGAATTTCTGAAGGCGGAACTTTCCTTATCAACTCCAGTCAGAAGCCAGAAAACATTTTCCGTTTGTTCACGAAGGACATGCAGGAAACTATTCGCAATAAAAAAGTAAAAGTGTTTGCCATTGATGCATCTAAAATTGCAAAGAGTGTAGGCCTTGGTGGAAGGATCAGTTCAGTGATGCAAACTGCGTTCTTCAAAGTATCCGGTGTGTTGCCTGAAGAAGAAGCAATCGAACTCATCAAGAAATTTGTACAAAAACAATTTGCGCGCAAAGGACAAGAAATTGTGGAGATGAACTGGAAAGCAATCGATGCGGCATCAGCGGCAGTTATTCCCGTTCCGATTCCAGAAGTATCAGAAAAATTTGCTGAGATAGCGCAAGTGGTTCCTGAAAACAGCGGATGGTTTGCTGAAAAAATCATGGATCCGATTCTCCGTTTAAAAGGAGATTCCATTCCTGTTTCATACATGCCGTTGAATGGCGCTATTCCTACAGGCACCAAGCGATTAGAATACAAAGGTGTTCCTGGTAATCCTGCCATCTGGATCGACAAGCTTCCGTTTGTGAAAGAGCCTTACATTGCTGAGCCTTATATCGAATATCCTCCGAGCTGTTCTGGCTGTGGCGAAGTTCCGTACATACATTTAGTAACGCAGTTGTTTGGCGACCGCATGGTGATTGCAAATGCAACGGGTTGTACTTCGATTTATGGCGGCACATTTCCGCTCACTCCATATACCAAAGACAAAAATGGAAAAGGTCCTGCGTGGGCCAACTCACTCTTCGAAGACAACGCTGAGTTTGGTATGGGTATGCGATTAGCGATCGATGCAAACCGCAGGCAATTGAAAACAAATCTGGTCAAGCTGCTCACTACTACGATCAGCCCAGAACTGAAAGCTGTCTTGGAAAAATCAATGACCTTGTTTGACGAAATTAACAACGAAGCAAAAGCTCATGCCGATGAAGTGAAAAAATTATTGGCAACTGAAAACAAAACTTCCTCTAATTCAGAAACTTTAAGTAAAGTAATTGAGCTGCAAGATTACTTTGTTGATAAGAGTGTGTGGATTTTCGGTGGCGATGGTTGGGCATATGACATTGGTTTTGGTGGATTGGATCACGTGATGGCATCAAGTCGCAACGTGAATATACTTGTGCTCGACACAGAAGTTTATTCCAACACAGGCGGCCAGGCTTCAAAAGCTACTCCGCGCGGAGCTGTTGCCAAGTTTGCTTCTGATGGAAAAAAACTCAGTAAGAAAAATTTAGGTTTGATGATGACATCTTACGGAAGTGCTTATGTTGCTTCGGTTGACATGGGTATGGACCGTGAGAAAACTGCTCTCGCATTTGTGGAAGCAGAAAAACACAATGGTCCATCCATCATCATCGCTTACTCTCCTTGTATTGCACACGGCTACAATATGCAGCAAGCGAAGAAGCAATCCGAAAAAGCATCGAAGTGCGGATACTGGCCAATGTACCGCTTCAATCCGGATGCAAGAAAAGAAAGTCTTAATCCATTTACATGGGATGGAACAGAAATTGACACCAAGTTCGAAACTTATCTCGAAGAAGAAATCCGGTACAAGACCCTCGCACTTACCAATCCGGAAGAGTCGAAGCGCCTTGTTGAGTTGGCAGAAAAAGATAACGAGCAACGATTCAAAGACATCAAACATCTCTCCGAAGTTTAAACCCAACAACTATGAGTCTCAACTTATCAACATCGTACGGAGGTTTAATACTCAAAAACCCCATTGTGATTGGCGCCAGCAACATCGTAACAGATGTTCATAACCTGGAAAAGTTAGAGGAAGCAGGCGCAGCAGCAATTGTTTACAAATCGCTTTTTGAAGAACAGATTCAATTGGAATCCTTCAAGCTTGATCAGGCACACGAAGATTTAAGCAATTGGGATGCAGAGCACGCCTCGTTCTTTCCTGCTCCGCGCCATGCGGGACCGAGCGAACATTTGCGCCAACTAAAAGAAGCTCGGAGCAAAATAAAAATTCCACTGATCGGCAGTTTGAATTGTGTGAACAATGAAACGTGGCTGGAATATGCACTGAAGATGGAAGACACCGGCATTGATGCATTGGAAATAAATTTCTACCACAACCAGATTGATTTTGATCTTAGCCCAAAAGCTATTGAAGACAAGCAAATCAAAACATTGGAAGTAATTCGCGCAGGCGTACGGCTTCCGCTGTTTGTGAAACTAAGTCCGTTCTACACCAACACGGTGAACATGATTTCCAAAATGGACAAAGTTGACATTGATGGTTTTGTTTTATTTAACAGACTCTTTCAACCGGACATTGATATCGATCATGAAGAGCATCATTATCCATATAATTTCAGCAGTGAAAGCGATAACCGTTTGGCGCTTCGCTATGCGGGATTGCTTCACAAAAAAATCCGTGCCAGCATAATCTCCAACACCGGAATTTTGAATGGCAAGGATGTGATCAAAATGCTATTGGCAGGAGCCAATGCGGTACAGGTGGTGAGTGCCGTTTACAAGCGTGGCATCAGTACCATTTCACACATGTTATCTGAAATAGAAACCTGGATGATTAAAAAGCAATACACCTCACTTCTCGATTTTCAGGGCAAACTTTCAAAAGAAAATTTACCAGATCCATTCGCTTACAAGCGCGCACAGTATGTGGATATTCTGATGAAGTCAGAAATGTTTTTGCAATATCATCCCAAGCGCGGAGAGCTTGAAAACCGACATGATGAATTTTAAAACACGAATTACGACTAACAACTAACTAATAACGATTAACTATTCGACTTATGGCAAAGATTGGAATCTTTTATGGCTCTACTGAAGGTAACACTGAGCGCATCGTTACTGAAATTCAAAATCAATTGGGCGATGCTGAGCTACACAATGTAAACTCGGCTACAGCCGATGATGTGCAACCATACTCTTTTGTAATCCTGGCATGCCCTACTTGGGATATCGGCCAACTACAGGAGGACTGGGAAAATTTCATTGATGAAATTGAAAACGTTGACTTCGCAGGAAAGAAAGTGACCTATGTTGGTCTTGGTGATGCAGACGGCTATCCGGATACATTTATCGATGCATTGGGAATCATTCACGATCGTATCAAAGACAAAGGAGCAACATTTGTGGGCGCATGGCCTACCGAAGGTTATGATTTCGAAGCCTCGAAAGCTCTGGTGGACGGTAAATTTCTTGGCCTCGCTATCGATGAAGACAATCAGAAAGATCTTACTGCAGGCCGCATCGAAAAATGGGTGGCTCAGTTGAAAACCGAATTCGCTTAAAGCCGTGGCGGAAATCCGGCTCAAGAAAATTTCTTATCCGGTAAGCAGAGCATTACGTGGGTATCTTCTTCTCACCAATCGCGAGACGGAAGTACCCATTTCCTATTCTGATCTATTGCGATATAGTAGCTCAGTTACCTTATTCGACAAAAATGGAAAAGACACGTTATGGGAAACGCTGATCTATAATCAATCAGATCAAAATTTTATTCATGAGTGTTTGAAAAAAGTATATGCGCAACTGAAAGTAGGTGGCGATGTAGTTGTGTTTGATCATCTTTATGTGGACCGTGTCGATTATTGTTTATATGCCAATACACATCCGGTGCGTGTTCGAATTGTAAACAAACTCAACGATCTCTTCGACTATTTCTATGTGAAGCAGGCCGACATGTCGCGCATCTATGGCATGGAGTTGGAGCATCTGCTTTCACCCAACAAAATCAACTACCTTGTAAAAAATACAACGCTCATCGAAGAGCACATACAAGGAATACCCGGAGATACATTCATAAAAAAATACCTGCCTCAGCAGAATTTTAATCCACTTCGCGTTGCAAAAGAATTTGTGAAATTCAATGAGCGCTGCCTTGTTCAACTATTAGGCGATATGCGCAACGACAACTATGTGGTTGAAATGATTCCTGACTTTGACGAGATGTATTTTCGTTTACGCGCGATAGACTTCGATCAACATTGTTATGAAGGCGATTTAAAAGTCTATATGCCTCAGTACTTCAAAGAAAATAATCCGATCATCAATCTTGGATTAAAAAGCATGACGCAAGTTCTCGAACTACAATATCAGCATGAAGAACGAGCGCGTCTGCTCACACGCGTGAAAGCTGCTGGCGGCCCACTTGAAGCTCTTCTTACAGCCATGCGCACAGAAGAGATTTCAAAACCAGAAAATGTCGTTTCACTTCGCACCGGGCTCGCTGACTTATACCAAGACAATTCGTTTTTATCCTGCCACTCTATGGGCGACATCCTGTACAATAGTCTAAGGATGCTGGAGAACTATCCCGTGCGAACCAGAAGTAAAGCGAAAGCAAGTGCGGAAATTTAATATCCTGACTTGACCTATTGCACACCTGAAAAGGCATTTATTGCTTCATTGAGTGTTGCACAATTTGTATTACATTTGTATTACACATTGTTACACTATGCTTAACGTAAGAGTTTCACAAGAGACTGAAAAGGAATTGCTCCGCTACTGCCTGGATGAAGGTGTGTCCAAATCTACGGTAGTTAAAGAAGCGCTGGAGGCCTACCTCTCTCAAAAAAGAAAGGTAAAGAGTGCTTATGAAGTGGGGGCCGATCTTTTCGGGCAGGAAGGAAGTGGTTTTAAAGATCAATCAACCGCCTACAAGAAAAAGCTAAAAGAGAAACTGAATGTCAAGCATCCTCGTTGACGCAGGACCACTGATTGCCTTGTTTGATAAAAGCGATCAGCACCATTCGCGGGCTCTTTCATTCTTAAAAAAAAACCAGGCTCCCCTCCTCTCAACGTGGGCGGTGGTTAACGAAGTGTCGCACATGCTCGATTTCAGCACGAAGACACAAATCAATTTTCTAACGTGGATCAACCGGGGAGGACTTCAGATTTTTGACCTGGAGTTTTACCATCTCATCCGGATCATTGAGCTCAGTGAAAAATTCAATGACGTGCCAATGGACTTTGCCGATGCAACACTGATTGTGGCTTCCGAAGCGAAAGGCATCTCTAAAATCGCAACCATCGATTCCGATTTTTACATCTATCGGAATATCCGGAAAAAATATTTGAAGAATATTTTTTTATAGCTACACCAACCAATTCGCCTCACCGGCCAATAAGCTTTGCAAATCTCCTTCTCCTTTCGTCACAATCTCGTGTTGAATTTGGTTCACAACTCTTTCTTCATATGGCGCGCGATTGATAGCTTGCAGCACTCCCATTGGTCTCGGCAAGTCTTCACTGTAAGTCATATTTGCGAGGATGAACGCAAGTGTGCTGTCTTTTTCGTTGTGAATTAATAAATCACTTACCGAGTGCTCGCCTTGATCAAGGTTTACAACTTTTGGTGTATAACCATCGAGGATGATTCCTTTGTTTTTCTTTTTGCCAAATATCAACGGCTTGCCAT
>CAZECP010000010.1:0-72775 GCA_964510765.1 uncultured Ohtaekwangia sp.
TCGGCCTTGGCATTCCGCTTCGCTTCATTGCCAAGTCCTCCTAAACCCCGCTACGGCTCATGCACTTACGTTGTAGGTAATATGCCCTTGGACACATATGTTAACGGACAGAGAACAGACTGAGAGAGATCTCGTCATCAAACTTAAGGACACCCTAGCACCCCAGTTTCAAAAGATTTGGACTCATAAGAAAATTTCAGCTTCTCCAAAATTCAAGAAGTACATCAAAAAAGAATTGGGATACATTCCGATTTTACAACCGGAGTTTGATTTAGTATTCAAGACAATTGACAATAAGCTGAATGCGATCGAGGTCAAATATCTAAACAATACTTCAAAGGGATATAACCTTCCCTATTACTGGGGTATTGGACAAGCACTAGCTCTTCAGAGATTTGGTTTCGATCATGTTGGACTGTGGCTACTGGTGGGACAAAACATATCGGACAATGATCTCAATAAGTACGGAGCGGAAGCTTGGACTTTTATAAGAAAGGAGTTGAAGCTTGAGATGGAATACTCTTACCTGAGAGTGATCAACGAAGGAGGCCGGACAAGGTTTTTGGTAATGAAGTACACAGGGAAACAAAGTGGTATCGAGTTAGTGGACGTTGATGATTTTAGGTTCAATATGACTTGGAAACATCCGAACCCTTTGAAGAATGATGCTATTGCAAGAACGCTGAGAACGGGAATTGAACTGTACTTAGAAGACGAGTTGCCGTAAGGGCATACTACCTACAACAAAATGTATAATCCATGGCGCTGATAAGGAGGACATTTTGTTTTATTTTTACTCAGCGCCACGGCTTATACATAAACGTTATGGGATCAATAGATATATGAGTTACAAGCAAGAAGACTGGTTTAAACAAGAAGTAAAAAAATATACAGACAAGTATTCTGATGTTCCACCTCCATGGGTGTTTGACTCTCAATCACACCCTTATAGCCTTCAATGGAGAATGGGTGGTGGTGAAACGCTCATCATGGTTTTAAGTGGGTGGGCAGAAGATGAATTAAAAACAGAAACGGCAAGAATAGCTTACATAAAAAAATATCCGCCCTCCCCCAGATGGCTTGCTTGGGCAGCTGATTTTATTTGGAATCTTGAACCATGGAAGACGGATGACTTTGACTATACACCTTATTTCGAAAAGTTAAAGAATTTAGGATTTGAAGGAACGTCTGAATATGAGAAGGACTTGAATGATGAAAAATGGTTGAACTAAAAGTGAAGATACAACAGGCGCTAACAAAGACTATAAACATATGCCGTGTTGTAGGTACTTTAACATATATGTTTTAGAGTAAAACAGTGTTGCAAAGAGCTTTAACGGACCCTGTGACGAAAAATAAAGACTGAACTTTCGCGAAAAAAGTCACCTCAATGCCAGCGTATCGCTTGCAAACAATAAATGTTTATCAGTGGATTTGATCAGGCGCAGGCAGAAGTCACTTAGCTTGTCGGTGGCCCTGCGCGTGTAGGCAAGGTGCATTTCGCGTTGTGCATTCTTCAGGTCGCGCAGCAAGTCGGTAAGCTCGTTCGGTTTGCCCGTAGCGGGTTTAAAGTTGATGATGCTCGATTCAAAATCGCGAAGCAAAATTTCAAACTGCGACTCCTGCAATCCTTTCAGCCGGTTAATCGATTTTATGTACAATGAATCGGCCGATATGCCCGCACTCAACAAATTGGTGTAAGCTACTTCCCAGTCATTTTGAGCCAGCGTATTCAACATCGTTGCGCGGTGCTCATAAAACTTCTCCCAGATGTAATCGCGCGCCTTCGCTACATCTTTTTGCGACAGGTAAATCTGGTTGGTCTCCACAATATCTTCTTCCAGCAATTCATAAAATGAAAGTTGAATTTGAATAACCTGGTTCACGGTGTTCAATGTGCGAGCAATCTCAATGCGTGCACGTGTGGCATTCTCCAGCAATTTGATTTTTTGCTCGTACCTCCAGGTAACCAGCACTGACACGGCCGACACCAAAATAGAAACCACGGTCATCAGTTCCCCGATGGTCACTTTCTTCTCAATGACAAATGGAATTTTCATACGCGGCAAAAGAGTGATAACTAATTTAAGAGGTTTCACGAAGATCAACAAATGGGCACACGGTATTGTTGTGATTTTCAGGTGCGTCAATCGCGAACCGCATCGCCATTGATTCATAAAAGCCTTATATTCGCCAAATGATTGGCTTTCCTCCTCTCCGAATTTCCCTGGCAGTCATGTCGCTTGCTGTAAGCTTCGGGCTGCACGCTCAGAAACTTGCCACCCGCTCAGGCGAAATCAAATTTACCTCCAAAGCCGAGCTGGAGTTGATCAAGGCAAACTCCAACAAAGTACAAGGTGTGCTCGACACCGGCACGGGAAAGTTTGCCTTCCTGGTAAACATCTCCTCCTTCGAGGGCTTCAACAGTGCGCTGCAGCGCAAGCACTTCAATGAGAATTACATGGAAAGCGAAAAATTCGCCACCGCCAAATTCAGCGGCAAGATCATTGAAGATGTGAACCTGGCGCAGCCCGGAGTGTATGAAGTGCGTGCCAAAGGCGACCTGGACATCCATGGGCAAAAGCAAACACGCATCATCAAAGCGAAAGTGACCGTGAAGCAAAATGAACTTCAGATTGAATCCACCTTTACCGTGCCGCTGACCGATCATAACATTACCATTCCAAAAATTGTAAGTCAAAAGATTGCCACCGAAATTGTGGTGGAGTTTACGAGCTCACTTACTCCACAATCCTGATTTATGCGGAAAATAGTAAACGTCATTTTCTTAGTTGGATGTTTGCAAAATGTGATAGGCCAAACGCCTTACTTTCAAAATTATTTGCCGTTGAAGAAAAAGCAGGCGGTGCAAGTGAACACATTTCTCCAAACCAAGTCGGGTTACATTTGGCTGGGCACTGACAAAGGTTTGTTTCGCTTTGATGGAATAAATTTCACACACTATGATTCGGCCAGTGGTTACAAGCTTCCGGATGATCACGTGACTGCGCTTGCCGAAGATTCCGTTGGCCGCATTTGGCTGGGCCATCGCAACGGAAAGATTTCAATTTTTGAGCATTTGAAATTCAAACCCTTCGAGCCTGAAGAGGGACTTCCATCAAAACCCATTTCAGATATTCTGTTTGACAAAAAAGGAACACTCTGGTTCGGCACACTCAACGATGGACTTTATTATTATAGCAACAGCCGCCTCTATCGCCTGGATGACATTGACGGCATGCCCGATATTTTTATTTATGATATTGTTGAGGATGCGGACGGAAACATTTGGGCGGGCACAGACGGGGGAATTGCCGTTTGTTCCTTTGAGAACAAAGAAATAAAAATCAACCCGATCAGTTCAGCACAAGGCTTGCCCGATAATATTGTGAAAAAATTATCGGTCGGGAAAAACTGCGTGTGGCTGGCAACTGAGGACGCAGGTGTAGTGCGCTATGATTTGAAAACAAAACAGTTTAAAAAAATTTCAGAACAATGGAATTTTGGGAAAACGGTTGACTTGCAAGAACTCAACGATCAATTATGGATTGCTACTGATCATGCTCTAATTTCTACTTCAACCGAAAAAATTGAATTCAAATCCTACAAGATGGAAGGCATCACTTTGCTCTTCCACGATAGTGAAGAGAATCTTTGGCTTGGTAAGAAGAATGGCATCACCCGAACGACCGGAAACAGAATTCAATTCATCCGGGATACCGAACAAAATCTTGATGTACTTGCCGTGGCCATCGACAAACAGAACAACATCTGGTTTTCAACCGCGGAAGGCTTGTTTAAAAGAAATTCAAAAGGAGAAATTCAAAAACAACTGGTAAATGTACGCTTCGCAAAGAGCAGTGTAACAAGTTTGTTTGCCGATGAAGACGGAAGCGTGTGGGCTGGGTTGTATGACGATGGCTTGCTTCATCTTGTAAATGGTGAAGTAAAACAAATCAAAGAAGGTTTTAATAATGGAAGCATCCTGAACATCAGCGGAAAAAATAATTCACTTTGGCTGGCAACGTTGGGTGGGGCAAGTCAATTGAAATTTGCGGATGGAAAAATGGAAATAAAAAATTATTCTTCCGAAAACGGATTGTCCACTGACTATATCTACCAGGTATTTGAAGATTCAAAAAACAGAGTCTGGTTTGCTACCGACCGTGCAGGTATTGACATGCTGGATCAAAATGGATTTCATCACTACACAGGAGTTATTGATCAAAAAGTAATCTACGGATTTGCTGAAGACAGCGAGCACAATGTGTGGGCGAATGTACATGGATTGGGTTTGTATTTGTTTGATGGAAAGGACTTTGTTCCCTTTCAAAAACAAAACTCGCTCCGCGAAACAAACATCACCTGCCTGACAACCAATAGCGCGGGGGAATTAATCATTGCGCACGATCAGGGTATTGATATTTACGATCCCAAAACCAAAACAATTCAATATCTCGGTGAAGAGTCAGGCATCGAAGATATGTCGCCCAACCTGGATGCAACAGCCCAGGATGCAAATGGAAAAATTTACCTGGGAAGCACCCATGGCATTCTTGTCTTATCGGGCGAAGCGTATCAAAACAAAAAGCCGAAAGCAGTGATCGAGGGGTTGGATATTTATAATCAGGCCATTTCATTCACGCATTCGTTTCGATTGGAACACAATCAGAACAACATCAACATTCATTTTGCCGGCCTCTGGTTTCAAAATCCGGAGAATGTGAACTATCAACTCAAGCTCGAAAACCATGACGAAGGCTGGTTCACATCGAAAGACAATTCGCAAAGCTATTCTCAACTAGCACCGGGCGAATATATATTTCATGTGAAAGTCTCGGAGACGAGTGATTTTGAAAATGCCGATGAAGCAAAAGTAAAAATCAGCATCTCACCACCTTTTTGGCGCACGAATGCTTTCTACATGCTCTCCCTTGCGTTTATAATTTTTGTCTTCTTTTCAGTGGTGAAGTTGCGGGAGAAGAAATTAAAAGCTGAAAAACTGGAGCTGGAAAAAATCATCTACGAACGCACAATGGAGATTGAAGCGAACGCAGAAGAAATCAAAGCACAGGCCGAAGAGATCAAGGGCATTAATGAAAACCTGGAAGCAATGGTTCATGAGCGCACAGCTGAACTGGAGCGCAAGAACAAAGCGCTTGAAGAATATGCATTCATCAATGCGCACCAACTTCGTGCACCCGTGGCGAGCATTCTTGGATTGGTTAATCTGATGAAGAGTATGCCGCTGTCGGAAGCGGAGAAAGACTGCCTTGAGCATTTAATTATATCATCCAAAAAACTGGATGACGTAGTGAATTCCATTACGCAAGCCATCGAGCGCGGAGACTATGGCACTTTTATTCCTCCACCTGAACCCTCCGAGTTTACAGAATAAATTCCTTTAACTTTCGGCATTTCAATTTCATATGAAGCGACTGATCTGTTTAGCTCTGATGTGCATCGCTGCACCACTGTGGGCGCAGGAAGGCGTGATCAACACGGCAGTGATGGACACTTTGCAAGCTACCAGGATTGGTCGCCTCGGCATTGGCGGATATGTAGATACATACTATAGTTATTCCTTCAATCAACCTACGAATAACAAAGATCCTTTTTTTGTAAGCAACGATCGACTGAATCAAATCACGATCAATCTGGCTTACATTGATGTGCGCTACAAATCCACCAACTTTCGTGCTCGCCTTGTTCCCTCATTCGGAACCTACATGAATGCCAACTACGCTGCGGAAGAAGGCTCACTAAAAAATATTCTCGAGGGAAATGTGGGTGTGCGTTTGTTTGCCAACAAGGAAATCTGGTTGGATGTGGGAGTACTTGGCTCACCCTACACAAACGAAAGCGCTATTTCAAAAGATCACCTGATGTATTCTCGGTCGTTCGCTCCGCAAAATGTCCCTTATTATTTATCGGGAGCAAAAGTATCGATACCACTGAACAAAAAATGGACAACTACTATTTATCTGCTCAACGGTTGGCAAGTGATTGAAGACAACAACAATGGAAAATCGCTGGGCACACAACTGGAGTTCCGGCCCAACTCAAAAATGCTTTTCAACTGGGACACGTACATTGGAGATGAACGCTCCACTGCACATCCGGATTTCAGGACCCGGTACTTTTCGGATTTGTATTGGATCTATCATTCAAAAAAATTCGATGCTACCTCCTGCATCTATGTCGGTGTTCAAGATCGTCTTGGAAATTCTTCCGCCACCTGGGCTACGTTCAATTTTATTGGTCGTTATAATTTTACCGAACGGGTTTCACTTTCCGGTAGAGTGGAATATTTCACCGACAAAGATGGAGTGCAGGAACTCACTCAACAGAGAACTACCGGTTTTGAAACATACAGCACGGGGTTTTGTTTTAACTACACGGCCAATCACAATGCGCTGTTGAGACTTGAAGCACGACAATTCTTTGCGCCCGCAAACATCTATCTCGATGAGAACAAAAATCCAACGAACAGCTACACCCAATTGACTGCAAGCTTGACTGCATGGTTTTAATCTGAGCAATTGCAATTAAATCAGAATAAACGTATCTGCTCAATTCAAATATTACTCGTTCTTCAAAGAATTAACAGGGTTGGTTGTTGCGGCACGAATTGTCTGAAAACTGATTGTAGCCAACGCGATGAATGTCAGAATGAGCAAGGGAATCAGAAACAGGTCAATGGTGAATTGAATTCGATAAGGAAATTGCTCTAACCATCTCGCTACTCCTATCCAAATAATAGGAAGCACTATCATGCTTCCAATCAGCAATGGCTTGAGAAATTGCCTTGACAGTAAAATCAAAATCGAATTTACAGATGCACCCAATACCTTTCTGATGCTGATCTCCTTCGTCCTATGAATCGTGGTGAACGAAGCCAACCCCCAAAGGCCGAGGCAGCCAATCAGCACAGCAAGCATTGCAAAAGCACTGAAGAGCTTTCCCACTTGAATTTCTTCTTTGTATTGAGTGTTGTACGCATCATCCAGAAAATAATAGTTGAAGGTGTTTCCTGGAAAAGTTGTTTCAAATTTTGATCTGATCAACTCCATCGATCGCTGAATGTCACCCTTTAACTTAATTGACAGGCTTGCTGTGGATACTTGCTCCGCAGCGAACAGCATGGGAACTATTGGACGCTTCGCAGAATTCCAATGATGGTTTTTCACCACACCAAGAATTGAGTAAGTACGCAGCGGGGTTTGAATTTTTTCTTTGAGCGCCTCTTCATTGGTCCCTAACTGAAAAACCTTGACCGCTTCTTCATTGATAATGACAGCATCCATTTCTGAATTAACATCCGGGTTCCAATTTTTTCCGGCAACCAATGGAATTTTGTAGAAGTCTATAAAATACGGATCGATCCAATAGAGGTTTCCTACTCGCCCATCCTCAGATGGTTTCCCTTCTTTCCTCATGGTTGTACTTATGCTGGCTTCTTCACCGGGTAGAGAAAAAGAAGTACAAACTTTTTCAACAAATGAAAATTGTTGTACTTCATTTCTGAACACTTTGACTCTTTCACCAAGCCCTTTTGATTCCGATAGCTCAGGGCCTTTGATAATAACGATCTGCCTTGTTTCGAAACTCTTGTTTTGAGCTTTCATAAAATTGACTTGTCTATAAACACCAAAGGTGGCAACGATCAAAATCATCGAAGCTGCAAACTGGAATACGACTAGGCCATTGCGTAGGGAAAGCCCTTTTGTTGACTTCACAATCTTGCCCTTAATCACTTCAGATGCCTTATAAGAGGAAAGTATCAATGCGGGATAAACACCAGCACCTAATGTGCCGACAAAAAATAATATCAGTATAACCATCCATAGGTTTGAATCCAGGAAATTGAATTTTAAAGATTGTTCGATAAGTTGGTTTAATAAAGGCAATGTTAGCCAGGCAAGAATGCACGCGATAAAGATACCTATCAAGTTTATCAGCGCTGACTCAAAAATAAACTGCAAGATCAATTGCCTTCTGAAAACACCCAACACTTTTTTTACGCCTACCTCACGCGCCCTTTCCATAGCACGTGCGGTAGACAAATTGATATAGTTAATCCAGGCGATCACAAGAATGAAGGCGGCTACGATTGCAAAAAAATAAATCGTCCTTTGTTGGCTTCCCGGGTTTTCAAGCACCGGAGAATTGTGGATATCCAAAAGAGGTTGAAATTGAAGATTCGATTTTTTACTGTCTTTGTCTTCACCTCGGTATTTCTTTTCGAAAGCTGGTATCCTTTTATTTATGTTCGCAATGTCAGATGAGGAATTCAATTCAAGGTAGGTATGAAAATTATCCCAACGGGCGTGATCGTTTCGATAAAAATCTGTCTGCAAGAGATTATGCATCGGCAAAAGCAAATCAAATTTGAAATGTGTATTGGCAGGAGCATCTTCAATAACAGCGCTTATTTCATAAATCCCAGGAATCCACCCATCTTCCAGCTTAACCACTCTCCCGATTGGGTCGGCAGCACCAAAATATTTTTCCGAGATTGATTTGGTAATAACGACAGAGTTCGGTTTTGCCAAGGCGGAGTTTGAATTCCCCTCAAGAATCTTAAAGCTGAAAATCTTCAGAAATGTACTGTCCACAATCAACATGTTCGGTTCTTTATACTTTAACTGCTTCTGAGATTCAGAGGTAACAGTCACAACACTTCCATTGCCATGAATTCTCGCTAATCTTTTAATTTCAGGGAAGTCATTTAGTAAACCAGGGCCAAGATCGTAGCCACAATATGGTTCCACTTTTCCATCCGTGTAGAATGAACTGACTGCGCGATAGATATTATTCGAATTTGTATTGAATTTTTCAAAACTGGTTTCAAACTCAACATACTTTCCAATCACAAGACAGGCACATACTCCAACCGCGAGCCCAATCACGTTGATCAATGCATAAGCTCTTCTCCTGTTTAAATTGCGAAATGTAATCTTAAGATAGGTTTGAATCATAGCTATCGAATTAAGTTGATGTTTGAATTTATTTCTGAGGATAATCCCCGTCCTGAAATACCTTATCACATTCCAAAGCAATCTTCTCTTTGCACTTCTTTCTCCAAATGCTTTCACATCACGCTCAAACCTTTGAAGCAAGTCTCCTTCAATCTCTTCGAGCAGGTGCGGTGGGCAGAAACTTCGAAGCATGCGCAATATTTGATCCTTACTCATCCTTCAACAGGCTAACGGAACTTTTGAATGAAACTCTCGCTATTTGCAAAATCAAAGTAATAACGACTGCCAAGGCAATCCATAATACAGGAAACGCAAATAGCCAATAACTCAAATTGATTCGGAGCGCAAATCCGTTCAGCCATTCCGTTATTCCCCAACCCGCAAGGGGAATGGCCAATGCAACTGCCATTAAGATCAAAAGAATGTATTCTTTTGAAAGCAATGTGATCAAACTTCTGATAGAAGCACCAAGCACTTTTCGAATGGTGACTTCTTTCAATCTCAGGTTGAACGAAAACAGAGTCAGTGCAAATAATCCAAGAAACGAAATCCCAATTGCCAGCAAACAGAAGATGTCAAATAATTTACCTAGCCGATCGTCCGAGCCGTATTGCTCGTTAAAGTGGTCTTCGAGGAAAAAATAGTCAAATGCATTGTTGGGAAAAAACCGGTTCCACGCTTCTTGAATTTGTTTCAGGCTCTCCGCCACGTTCTTCATGGCAGCCGTAGTGAGTTTCAATGTAACGGCAGGACCATTATGAACAACGAACAACATGGGAATGATCGGCTCCTTCACAGATCGCTGGTGGAAGTCTTCCATCACTCCGATCACGCGGCATTTGTTCTCTCCCCAAAGAATAACTTCGTTGATCGCACTTTCAGGCGTTTCATAACCTAACCTCGATATCGCTTTCCGATTGAGAATGATCGACTCGATCTTCGTTCCAAAATGTTTACCAGGAAAATCAGCACTCACAAAATCGCGGCCTGCCAATAGTTTTAGACCATAAAGTGTCATGAAATCCGTATCGATCACATTCACCCCAAACGAAACCGAGACATCATCTTTTTTCTTCCGGATATCAACTCCCCAATCATCCCCGATAAAATTACCCGGCACTTCAGCGGATGTGGAAACGGCACTGAGGATGGAAAAAGATCGAAGGTTTTCTTTGAATGCGGCCATTCGGCCTAAATAAGAAGAGTCAACATTTGTGGGAGCTTTCACCACAAGGGATCGGCTGATCTCAACCCCAAGATCCTGCGCCTTCATGAATTCAAATTGTTTTTGAAAAACAATAACCGTGATGGACAGAATGAATGCACAACAAAACTGGAATACAACCGCGGCCTTACGAAAAGAAAAATTGCTCTCTGTCCGAATCCATTTTCCTTTTAAAACAACAATTGGGTTAAGTCGCGAAATAATTTGAATCGGCAAAACTCCCGTAAGAATAGTACCTACTATAAAAAGAGCAATAAGAAAATATTCGCCTCCGGTGAGAGAGGACGTAAAACCTCTTTGGGTGAAATATCCCATGCCGATCCACGAATAAAAATAGGGCGCGAGGCAAATGAAAACAGTCACTGCTAAAATCAAGCTGATAAGATGAACAACAAGCGACTCGGTAAGAAACAGCGATATGATTTGATTAAAAGAAGCACCAGTTACTTTGCGGATGCCAACTTCCCTGGCTCTGGTCACAGCACGGGATGCGCTAAGATTGATGTAGTTGATCCAGGCGATGATCAGCAAAACAATTGCGACAGCCAATAAAGAATACACCGTGGTGGCGCTGCCAGGTAATTTTGCAAGATCCTCCACCTTGCTATAGAGATGAATTTGTTGGATGGCCTCGTAAAACACTTTCTTTTTCACCACTCCCTCCTGCTTAACAGCCGACTCAAGCATTTGATTCGTCTTCTGTGTCAACGACTCGATGCTGGCATGATCATTCATCTCAACATATAGTCGCGTGTCAAAAGGTTTGGAATCATTAAAGGAGTTGACGGATGCCAATACATTTGGCGCGATATGTGAATTCTCAGGAAAATCTTTAATAACACCCGTTATGGTGTAATCGTGTGTTTGAAAACTTCCCCGCAATCTCAGTACTTTACCTATTGGATCTTTTTCTCCGAAATATTTCTTTGCAGTGGTCTCTGTAAGCACCATAGAAAAAGGTTTGGTCAAAGATTGCTTTGCATGCCCTTTCAGAAATGTGCAATCAAAAAACCGGAGAAATTCCTCGTCCACAAAATAGAAACTGTTATTCTCATTGAAGATGGTTGTCTTTTGTTCCTCCTCGTAACTCAATGAGCAATCAAACCAACCGGATGTGGATGCTACACGGGCAGTAGCGGTGATCTCAGGGAGATTACTTTTTATTAAATCAATATCCGTACTGGTCAACACTGAACTCCGATGTGTCTCTATTCCGTTTTCAATTGTGATGGTACCCAGTCTGCAAATCCTATTTGAAAACTGGCCATCATAACTCAATTCAAAAAAAGAGTACTGGAATATGATCAGGCAAACTACCAAACTAACCGACAGGCCAAATATGTTTACTGAAGAGTAAACCCAGTCATTTCGTAAATGACGAAAAGCGAGAGAAAGATTTTTTTGCAACAGCGTGAAAAAAGAAAAACCTGGTCGCATTCTACCTCGAAATAAAACCTCAGGTCTGAAATATCGAATCGTATTCCAAAACAATCTCCGTTTCGCTTTCTTTTCACCAAACGAAATTGAGTCCTTCTCAAACTTTTGAAGCAGATCACCTTCAATTTCTTCGAGTAGGTGTGGTGGGCAATACCATCTTAAAATGCGAAGCGCCCAAAAATAACTGTCCTTATTTTGGCTAATCATTTTTCAAACTATTTACTGGATTAGTGGAAGCAGCCCGAGTCACTTGAGTAAATACAATAAATAATGTCATGGCTAGGATGGCAATTGATGTTAGTGGAATCGTCCACCAGGGAATATCAATGCGATATGAATAGTTTTGCAGATAACGATCCATCAACCACCAGGCCACCGGTGAAGCAATAACAACTGACAGCAACACTATTCGAACGAAATAACTGGAAAGCAAAATCATCAACGAATTCAAACTTGCTCCTAATATCTTTCGTATGGCAATTTCTTTTGTGCGTTGCTCTGCCGTGTAAGCAGCTAATCCAAATACACCCAAAGCCGTAAGCATTACTGCCAATAACGCAAACAAGTTGGAGAGCTTACCGACCATTTCGATCGAGCGAAAGTTCCAGGCGAATCGCTCGTCTACAAAATCAGGCTTATCGACATTGAGTGGATCCAACTTTTTAAAGACTGCATTGGTGACGTTTATGCTAGCAGCCAGATCATTGGTCTCTTTCAATCGTATGGAGAGATGGTTGTTGCCATCCTTGAGCATACCCATATATAAAGGCTTGATCGGATCAAAAGGAGAGCCTCTAAGCACATCGTCCATCACACCGATGATTGTTTTTTCCCCTTCGCGAATGCGGATCTTTTTACCGATAGGGTCGTTCATTCCCATCAGCTCCATCGCAGTTTTATTAATCAACACCGCGCTGCTGTCACTGGGAAATTCAGGCGAAAAATCGCGCCCTTCAATAATATGTATATTGTGTGTGGTTGAATAATCGTACTGCGTTGATTATCTTGTAAAGACAACCTTGCCTTGAATTTGTTTTCCTTGCCACTCTACATAATCGGTAAAGTAATCCACGTCAATTCCCTGGTTGGCAATGGTAACAGCTTCCACCACGCCCGACTGAAGTAATGCATTTTTGATTGCTGCATAATTTTTATCCATCTGTTCATTAACCGCGTAACAGATGAGATTATTCTGATCATATCCAAGGTCTCGATTTTTTACATGCTGTATCTGTTTATAAATCACAAGCATTCCCAGCACGAGGAACACAGCGATCGTATTCTGGAAAATCATTAATATTTTCCGCGGCAGCGAAGATCCATTACTTTTTATAGATCCCGTCAAAACACGAACGGGCAGCAATGAAGAAAAATAGAATGCTGGATAACACCCGGACAGGAATGCGGTAGTTACAAATACGCCTGACACAATCAACCAAAATACTGAAGAAGTGAAGTCAATTGTCAACCGCTGATGCACGAGAATATTGTAATACGGTAAAATCAATACCACAACAAGCAACGAAATCAAAATAGAAAGGGCTGCAATAATGAACGACTCAAAAAGAAACTGGCGGGCAATCTCACCCGTACTTGACCCAATGCTCTTTCGTACACCAATCTCCTTTGCTCTTCTCTCCGACCGAGCCGTAGCCAGGTTCATGTAGTTAATGCAGGCAATTAATAAAGTGAACAAAGCAATCCATGTGAATAATCGAACGTATTCAATCTTTCCGCCTGCTTCTTTTCCGTTCTCAAACTTGTCATACAAATACCATCTATCCATAGCTTGCACAAACAGCTCCGGGTGTGTGCCATCATCAAAATGATTCTTTACAAGATTATGGATACGCTCATTAAATTCTTCTTCCGAAACATGAGACTGAAGCTCAACAAAAACACGCGGATAGAAATTATCCCATTTCTCCCAATCTCTACCCACCCATTGATCGGGACGATTGTAATAGCTGATTGAAATCAATGCATGAAACCAGAAAGTGGAATTTCCTGGAATATCTTTGAACACACCGGTTATTTTCAGTTCGCGCTCGTTATCAAATTTTACAAATTCATTTGTCGGATCCTTTTCACCAAACAAGTCTTTCGCAGTCGACTCATTGATCATAATGGAATTGGGATCATCGAGCGAATGACTGTTTCCATGAACAAGTGGAATATCAAACAGCTCCAGGAATTCATTAGACACGGACATCACTTCCTTGTTTACCATCTTGTCGTCAACACTCAGGAGGTGACCAAAAGTATTCGAGGTGAAACACACTTTTTTCACCATGCCGTTCTCCGATTTAAGTGAAGTATAAACCGGGATAGGATTGCTTTCCTCCGTGCTGATGGTTCCATTAAAATCCATGTTCAGTTTTACCTGGTGAATGTTTTTATAGTTATTGGCAAAGTGGTCGTGAGAATACTGGTTCTGAACCTAGATCAAAATCAATATGGCGCTGGCAATGCCCATTGCTAAACCAGACACGTTGATAAATGAATAAAGCCTGTTACGCAGCAGAGTACGAAAGGTGATCTTTAAATAGTTTTGCCACATCATAAACGAAATCAGATTAGAATAATTTTTATGTCTCAGCAATATCCCAAGTCTAAAAAATCGAATAACATTCCAAAGCAATCTTCGTTTCGCCTTCGTCTCACCAACCAGCTTCACATCACGCTCATACTTCTGTAGCAAATCTCCCTCGATCTCTTCGCACAATTGCTGAGGGCAGAAGCTGCGAAGCAGCCGAAGAACACTTTTCGGAAAAGAACGCTCACTCATATTTCAATGTATCCGCAGGATTAACCAGCGCTGCCTTTACGGAATGATAGCCAACCGCGAGCCAGCCGATCAATACCGACAATATCACTGACAATACAAAAACGCCCGCACCCAACTCCACACGATAAGCAAATCCTTGCAACCACTTATCGACAATGAATACAGAAAGTGGTAAACTGATAATCAATGCGATGAGAATCAGGATTGTAAATTTTCTACTCAGCAAAACTACGATTCGTTGTGCGGATGCACCCATCACCTTACGAATACCAATTTCCTTGGTGCGCTGCTCTGTGGTGTAGGCAGAAAGGCCATACAATCCCAAACACGAAATGAAAATGGAAAGCAGTGTAAAAAAGTTGATCGCCTTCTCAAACACTTTTTCTTTCTTAAGCATCTCTTCAAAATTACCGTCAAGGAAATGATAGCGGAATGGTTCATCGGGGACTAGTTGTTTCCACCGCTCTTCCGCTTTCTTTAGAAATGCCTGCACCACCGATGGCTCCAGCCTGAATCCAAGCTCTGCCTGGCTCTTTCCAATTTGAATGGCAATAGGTGCAATAGAATTACGCAGCGACTCCCAATGAAAATCACTCACCACGCCTATTATTTGCTGCTTTTCGTTGATGCGTTGTCCAATAGGATCGCCTTGAATTCCCAGCGCTTTGATTGCTGCTTCGTTGAAGATGACGGAAGACGAATCAGACGCTAAATCCTTAACAAAGTCGCGACCCTTGATCAGGTGCATTCCATGAAGTGAAATAAAATTCTCATCACCAAAATAAGCGCTCATGGATGTGGGATGCGTCATGGTTGGAGTCTGATAAGTATAGACACTGATAATCCGTTTGCTGCCAGGTTCCCCGGTGTGCGCACCCGATAATACAACACCGGGCTGCGACTTCAATTCGTTGAAATAAGACTCTGCCGACCCCTTCAACAAATCAATACGATCAATGGTGAGAACATTTCGCTGATCAAAACCAAGATCTTTGTTTGCCATGAATCGCATCTGGCTCTGCACAATCAGCGCGCAGGTAATTAATAAAATAGAAACAGTGAATTGAAAAACCACCAGCACACTTCTAAAGGCACCGCCACTCACCGCGACATTTCCTTTCAACACTTTGATAGGAACAAAAGAAGTCAGGTAGAATGCCGGATATATTCCTGACGCCAACCCGACCAAGATGGAGAACAGCACAAAACCTGCTACCGAGTAGGGGCTTGTCCAGATCGTAGTTTGCAAGGCAGCACCCGTTACATATTCGAAGACGCGAAGGAAAACTTCCGCCAGCAGTAATGCGGCTGTCATAGCGAACAAACTGGTGACAACCGACTCCAACAAAAACTGGATCATCAGCTTGCCGCGAATAGTACCCAGCGACTTACGTATGCCCACCTCTTTGGCTCTGCGTGAAGCGCGGGCCGTGCTCAGGTTAATAAAATTCACAGCCGCCAGAATCAATATGAAAGCAGACACCGCTGAGAAAATGTAGATGTTCGACTCATCCCCACCCGGCATCAATTCAAAGTTGAGTTTTGATTTCAGGTAGATATCAGTAAGCTTGTGAATGAAGAACTTAACTGAGATGTCATTCTTCTTGTAATCCTCCAACGACTGAAATCCCATCGGCTTTCCTGACTCAGGGTACACATGATTTTCATAAATCCTGTCGAGTGCCGCTTGCAAATCGGCTTCCTTATTATTTTCTCTTAACAATACATAACTATAAAAAGCAGCAGAAGTCCACACCGTAGAATTTGTGATCACCGATTGATTCGACAACCAAATATTCGATTTGAGGTGCGTATTGAAAGAAGGAGCACGCACCACGCCCGTGATTGTGTAGGGTGTCTTCGTCTTCCCTACTTCAATCGTTTCGCCAAGCACATTCGTTCTCCCAAAAAACTTCTCTGCTTGCTTATCAGTGATCACCGCCTCGTTTGCACCATGCAACACTTTTGTCGCGGTGCCTTCTACAAACTGGTAATCGAAAATTTTAAAGTAGGCCGTATCGGTGTAAAAAACCTGTTCAACAAAAGAATTCTCTTTGATCAAGATTGGCTCACTTGCCTTTTTCATGATCCGGGTGGCCGTTTCAACTCCAGCAAATTCCTTTGGCAGCACATTCAGCAAATGCTCCGGGCCCGGAGCCAGGTTCCCGATATTAAAAAAAGAAATGCCGATCCGATAAACACGATCCGCATTTTTAAAACCTTTGTCATAGCTCCACTCGCCATACACAAATAAGAAGATCACCAGGCTGCAGGCAATCCCTACCGCCATACCACCAATGGTGATGGCTGAGTAGGATTTGTTTCTTCCCAGGTTGCGCAGCGCCACCTTCATGTAGTTACCAAACATATTTGAATTCATTGTTCTTGATTTTTTTCTTAACAAAATTTCTAATCTGAAATACCTGATCACATTCCATAACAATCTTCTCTTCGCTCTCCTCTCTCCAAACGACTTCGTATCCTTCTCAAACTTTTGAAGCAAGTCACCTTCAATCTCTTCGAGCAGGTGCGGTGGGCAGAAGAGCCGTAGGAGTCGAATGAAGAATATGGAGTTGTGCTCATTCATTCTTCAAAGCGTTAACCGGATTGGATTTCGCTGTTTGTAAAATTCGAATTGCTACAGTTGAGATTACTGCCGCAACGATAGCAAGGGCAGAGAATGCAAAAACGTCCCAACCAGGTGAGATGCGATAAGCTTCTTTCGATAACATCCAATTTAGTAACGAATATGCCAATGGTGTTGCTATGATGAAGGCACTGGTTATTGTAATAACAAAGTCCTTAGACAACAACCAAGCAATAGTTCTTACCGTTGCTCCCAACACTTTCCGAATACCAATTTCCTTGGTTCGAATGTTTACCATAAAAGTTACCAATCCCCACAGTCCTAAACACGAAATTGTAATAGCCAGCCACGCAAATAATTTGAAGAGTTGATAAATCTTGCTTTCAAGCAAATAGAAGTTTTGAATTTGATCATCGAGAAACTTTGATTCAAAAACCCCCTCAGGAAAAAGTTTTTTCCAAATGTCTTCGATCTTGTAAAGGGTTTCGGTTTGATTGCTTCCCTGCTCCAGCTTCACATTTATTTGCTCGTAATAATCAGGATGCTGGGCTATCAGCGTTGGAGAAAGTGCGTATTTCAAAGGCTCGGTGTGAAAGTCTGCAACTACGCCAACAATTTCTGTCGTTCTGCCCCACCAAAATTGCTTGCCGATGGCTTCATGGGGCTTTCCTAAACCCAAGGTGTTCAATAATTTTTCGTTTACCACCACTTTCACGATGGTGGTTTCTGTTTGGAGGGAATCTGGTATGAAATCGTCTGATAAAAGAAAACGTCCGCTTAAAAGCTTGAGCCCGTAAAATGAATAAAACTTCTCGTCACCATAAATAGCGCAAACAGGAAAACGTTGATCACTTGTGGAAGCTTGACTAATACTGTTCCACCAGTGATCGGTACTTATGGGTGATGACCTTGAAAGCGAAACATCTTTGACTCCTGGTAATCGAAGTAATTCTTCGCCTAACGCCTGGCCGTTTCTGGGGTTAGGAACTTCCAACGAAACTACGTTCTCTTTGTCAAATCCAAGATCTTTATTATACATAAAAGAGACTTGTTTTTCCAGAGCAAATACAGTAATTACTAATATCGTTGAAATCAGAAACTGTGTCATCACCAAACTTCTGCGCACCCAATTGGCAGTTTTTGTAGAGGTGGCAGCAAAATTAGCTTTGAGTGTTGCTGTTGGATTAAACTTGGAGATAAACCATGCCGGATAAATGCCAGACAAAAAAGAAATACTTACAACGGCAATAAGTATAGCTGCAATTGTTTTAATGCCCAGCATGTTTTCAACATTGATGGACTGACCAAGTAAACGGTTTACGCTCTCAAGCGAAACAGCAACAATTATCAGAGAAAGTATCGATGATAAAAATACAAGAACAAATCCTTCGCTTAAGAATTGAGTGATTAACTGGTGCCGCAGTGCTCCAATTGACTTGCGGATGCCCACTTCTTTTGCACGGGTGGCGGCCTTTGCTGTTGATAAATTCAGGAAATTGACGCAGGCAAGAACCAAAACTATGAATCCAATTCCTGCAAAAAACAAAAGCCAGGATTTGCTGATGGCTTTCACCCAGGGGCCACCACCTTCTGGATCGAAGTGAATATCCAGCAAGCGCTGAAGATCAAACTGTCCTTTAATTTTTTCATTTAGGGCCGGGTTGGCGTTGATGTGTGTGTTTGCGATTTCATGGATTTGATTTTGAACATCAGCAAAGTCAGTTTCACTTTTAAGAAGAACATACGTTGACGACTGGAGCTTCACCCAAGGGAAATCTCCAAAATACCAAGTATCACCGTGTTCAATCAGTACGCCTCCTTCAGGGTAAGACAATAAAATTGACGCAGGCAAACTGGTATTGCTTGGAGCATCTTGCATAACACCAACGACAGTAAATTCAAATTTGCTTTTCAGCTTTATCACTTTACCCATTGGCTCTTCCGTCCCAAAAAACTTCCTTGCCGTTGATTCAGACAAAATAGCTTGATAGGGTAGGCCAAGTATGTTTTTTGAATGGCCTTTTAAGAGGGTGATATTAAAAATATCGAAATACTGTGGTTCCGTTATTAGGATTCGATCTTCATTAAATAATTTTTCGGGACCAACCTCGACAACGGTCTTAAATAAAGGACGAACCAACACCGCACTTTCAATACCCGAAACGTTGTTACGCAAAGTTTGAACTAATGGAATAGGTGTGGCATACGTTCCGATTTTCATTTCACCTTCCGTGAATGAAGAATTTACGCGATAGGTTCTTGACGCATTTTTATGAAACCCATCAAAGCTGGCGTGATGGTTGATGAACAATGCAATCAGGAAACACACTGCAATTCCCATCGTAAGGCCCGCTAAATGGATTGCTGTTGTAAATTTTTGCTTCCAAAGGTGTCTGAATGCAAAATAAAAATTAGCCACTAGCATATTGAAGGGATTATGATTTATGTTGGGTCTTCGCAGTATAATTTCTGGCTGAAAAAATCTCAGCACATTCCAAAGCAATCGTCTCTTCGCCTTGCGTTCACCAAACAATTTCACATCACTCTCAAATTTCTGAAGCAAGTCACCTTCGATCTCTTCGAGCAAGTGCGGTGGGCAGAATGCGCGGAGCAGCTTGATTGCAAATGGTAGTTTTTCCTTCATTGAGCAATTAGTTGCCTCCAACCATTTTCAACTGCGGCACCAGCTTCCACAATTCCATGCGCGACTCTTTCATCGCCTTAAGCATCGCCATACCTGCGCTCGTGATTGTGTAGATTCTTTTCCTGCGCCCTCCCCTTTCGTTGGTGGATCCACCAAAAGAAGATTTGATGTAGCCTTTGTCTTCGAGCCGGTAGAGTGTAACATGGATGGCGCTGAGGTTGGCTTCGCGCTTCACACGCGTCTCCAACTCTTCCGCAATTGCCGCTCCGTAGGCATCTTCCTGCAGTGCTGCTACCAGTGTGAGGATCAATTCTTCAAATTCACCAAGATATTCTTTAGCCATTTCCTTATATTTTGTTAAGTAAATAGACGAAATATTCCGATAAGAAACAAGTGGCCCATTGATTCATGCCAGGTTCATCCCAAAAACCTAAGCAACACACAGTCTCTAAACCAACCGTAAGAATGCATTCAACATACACCCAAATTATCCAGCCTGTGGACAGAGAGTGGAGAATGACTGGAGAAAGTGTGGAGAAACAATTAAGTCATTAGCAAAGAAACAGCCACCATATCCGAACAAAGTTGCTCTTATGCTTTTCGGAATGAGGTTGCAACCAAATAGTTTAGTCCGAAATAAAACCGTGACACAAAAGAATATTTCTGTACTGTTCGCTCAGCACAAAAATATCTTCTGATTGGTTGCAAACGATTTCAAACGTTAGCATTGGAATTGAAAAGTAGTAACTTTGCCATCTGAAAAAATCATTCTGAATGGCACAAGCTGAACTCGTGATGCCCAAGATGGGCGAAAGCATTATGGAAGCAACCATTTTAAAGTGGTTGAAAAAACCTGGTGACAAAATCGAGCAGGATGAATCGGTATTGGAAGTGGCAACTGATAAGGTGGATACCGAAGTTCCTTCACTGTATGCCGGTGTGCTGAAAGAAATTCTCGCCAAAGAAGGCGAAGTGGTGAAAGTAGGAAAGGCGATCGCCATTATCACAACTGATCTTGCACAAGATAAATCAGAGGAACCTCTTGTTGCTCCGGTTATGTCTAAATCAGAACCGGTTGCGGAGGCAAAGGCCGTGACTGCTGTTTCTTCCAATGGTCATTCCAATTTTAAATCAGCAACTCGTTTCTATTCACCTCTTGTAAAAAACATTGCGAAGGAAGAAGGTATTGCTGTAGCCGAACTCGAAACCATTTCAGGTACTGGAGCGGAAGGTCGTGTAACTAAAAAAGATATTTTAGGCTATGTTCAAAACCGGAGACTCGGAAAGAGCATTGCAGTTACTTCCGTTTCTACTGCTCCGCTAGTACCCGCATACATTAGTGCAGGCGATGAAATCATCCAGATGGATCGCATGCGCAAGATGATTGCCGAGCGCATGGTGGACAGCAAACGTATTTCTCCGCATGTTACATCCTTCGTGGAAGCGGATGTGACCAGCGTTGTCTTTTGGAGAAACAAAGTCAAAAATGAATTCCAAAAGCAAACGGGCGAGGTACTTACATTCACACCACTCTTTATCGAAGCTGTGGTCAACGCAATCAAGGATTATCCGATGATCAATATCCAGGTAGATGGTGACAAGATTATCCGTAAGCGCGATATCAATGTTGGGATGGCTGTGGCTCTGCCTTCAGGCAATTTGATCGTGCCTGTGATCAAAAACGCAGATCAATACAGCATCACCGGTCTTGCCAAAGTTGTGAACGACCTGGCAACTCGAGCACGAGAAAATAAATTAAAACCAGATGAACTCTCCGGAGGAACTTATACAGTTTCAAATGTAGGCTCGTTCGGCAACGTAATGGGCACGCCTATTATTGTGCAGCCACAAGTAGGTATCCTTGCGTTGGGAGCGATTCAGAAAAAACCTGCGGTAATTGAAACTCCTTATGGTGACTCCATCGCCATCCGTCATAAAATGTTTTTGTCGCATTCGTACGATCACCGAGTGGTGGATGGTGCGCTAGGGGGAAGCTTTGTGAGAAGAGTTGCGGATTACCTGGAAAAACTGGACGTCAACAGATCTATTTGATTGGCTCTTCTTTCGCTGGTGGGAATTCAATCACAAATGTGACTGTGCCGGTTGGCGGCTTGTAACCTTCAAAAAATATTTTTCCGCCATTGGCCTTGATAAAATTCGAAGCCATGGCGAGTCCGAGGCCGGTACCCTTCTCTCCCATCGTTCCATCGCTGGAAGAAATCTGGTAACTGAACATTTGCTTCACACGCTCTTCTTCAATGGGCATGGATGCATTGGTCACACTCACCCGAATGTTGTTAGCTTCGCGATAAGTATTCACTTTCACAGTTGATTGGGTAAGAGAAAACTTGACTGCATTTGAAAGCAGGTTTCGCAGTGCAATGCGGGTCATCTCAACATCTGAATAAACGAAAAGATTTTCTACAACCTCAACCTCAATTTTCACCGCCTTATCAGTAGCAGCTGGTCGAAAAAGTTCTACGGTCTCATCCACCAAACCACCCACATTCACCATTTGCTTCTCCGGAACGAAACCTTCAGCTTGTGTCTTTGACCAACGTACCAAACCATACACCATAGTTGATACACTATCAAGACGCTTCCTGAGGTCGCGTGTATATTGTTTTGCTTCTTCAGCGCTTAAATTCCTTTCCTCCTGCAAATGAAGCAACCCGGCAAGTGAATTAATAGGCGAGGCTACATCATGGGAAAGCACCGAGATGATTTTATTTTTTTGTTCATTCAATTCTTCGATTCGTTTCTTTTGCCTCGTAATGTCCTCAAATTGCAAAAATGATCTACGTCTTCTGATCTCCAACAAAACACCTGCAATGGTACTATCGATAAACATAAGTGAGATATTGGCATATTGACTTTTGTAAAACGGATCGGGCAGGATTGTTTGAGAGTAAATAACAAATGCAACCAGGAGGAAAACGTTAAACAAAATTGAATAACGGAACGGAAGCCCGGAGATAGTAGCTACTCCCATAAGCACCATCACCGTAAGGTTAGTAAGAAAAAACGATGGCATTCTTGCAAAGTAAGATACCACCATACTGAACACAATCAACAAAAACATAGTGAGGAGTATGAGGTAATTCACTCTCGTGGGGCCGACTTTCGTTTTCCAAACAAACAGTATAGTAACCAGGCTGATAAATACATATAAAAGCCTGGCATAAAAAACAAAAGTGTAATCAACTTGCCTGAAATAATCAATGACCAGGAACATGCCCATCCCAAAAATAATTAGGCCATTAACCAAATAGAGTGACAGAAGATTTGCAGCGCGGCAATATTCTTCATAGGCTGATTCTTTCGCGTTGCCGAACTTCCAGATGTAAGAATATCTCGAAAAAAATTGCAAGTTTGCGAGTATTAGATTAAGCCTTATACAATGTAGTGATTTAAACTTTGCAAACACACTGATCTGTATTTAAAAATAAAAACTGATAATATGAAATTCGGAACAAAAGCTATCCATGCAGGAGTTGAACCTGACCCATCCACCGGTGCTATTATGACACCAATTTATCAAACCTCCACTTATGTGCAGGAGTCTCCGGCCAAACATAAAGGCTATGCCTACGCACGTGGAGCAAACCCTACGCGCAATGCGCTTCAAAAAAGCATTGCTGCATTGGAGAACGGAAAGTTTGGATTATGCTTTTCATCTGGGATGGGAGCTACCGATGCTGTGATCAAACTTTTAAATCCAGGCGATGAAGTAATCACCAGCAATGATTTGTATGGGGGCTCCTATCGCATGTTCACGAAAGTGTATGAACGATTTGGGATTAAATTTCATTTCATCGATTTAAGCGATGCCAAAAATGCTGAGGCACACATCAATTCAAAAACGAAAATGTTCTGGATTGAAACTCCTTCCAACCCATTGATGCGCATCATTGACATTGAAGCTTGCGTAAAAATCGCGAAGAAGAACAACTGCCTCGTGGCTGTTGATAACACCTTTGCTTCGCCTTATTTACAAAATCCACTTGATCTTGGCGCAGACATCGTGATGCACTCAGTAACAAAATATTTGGGCGGCCATAGCGATGTGGTGATGGGCGCGTTGGTTGTGAACGATGAAAAACTTTACCAGGATCTTGCCTTCATCGCCAATTCTTGCGGAGCAGTTCCAGGGCCACAAGATTCATTTCTTGTACTTCGCGGCATCAAGACCCTCCATCTGAGAATGGAACGCCATTGCAAAAATGGAAAAATTATTGCCGAACATTTGCGCAATCATCCGAAGGTAGGAAAAGTACATTGGCCAGGATTTACTGATCATCCCAATCATGCCATTGCAAAAAAGCAAATGCGTGACTTTGGCGGAATGCTCTCCTTCACATTGAAAGAAGATAGCATTGAAAAAGCAACGAAGTTGATGGAGAGTGTTCAACTCTTTTCGCTCGCTGAGTCGCTGGGTGGGGTAGAATCGTTGATCAATCATCCTGCCTCGATGACGCACGCCAGTATTCCAAAAGAAGAACGGGTGAAAAACGGGTTGACCGACACGCTGATTCGACTCAGCATTGGTGTGGAAGATGCCGAAGACCTGGTTGCCGATCTTGATCAGGCGCTGAACAAAATCTAAAAAATAAAACCCCGGATATTTCGGGGTTTTACTTTGGTTCCAGTTGAATTTTTAATTTGTGCCCGGCTTTGTCTGCGCGTCATGCTTTTGCCTGCGAATCTTCCTATTGGCACGATTTTGCTCGCGGTTCAGTTTATTCTGTTCTTGAGATGTCACGGTTCCATCTGCCTTCGCTCTGCGTTCGGTTCTTCGGATGTGACGTTGTTGACGGTTCAACCTACGCGCTTCCCTGTTAGTAAGCTCGCCACTTTTACGACCTTCATGAATTCGTGCACGCTGGCTTAACTCACGGGCATCTGTTGTAGGTGTAGTTGCATTTTGTGCAAATGCGCTGGCACTTGCTATCAAAATGAAGGAAATAAAAGTCAAGGTTCTCATTTTCAAGTTATGTTTGTTTTGCGCTTAGACGAAAAAAGTCGGTCACAGTTTAATCAGATTCAGATTCCAAGTACACTTTTTAATTTGGAATAACCCGTCTGGCTCAATGGAATTCGAATGCCGCTTTTCAACAGTACAATATGATTATCCTTTTCCATGGGTTCAATTCTTGTCAACTCTTGTAAATTAAGAATGTAAGAACGGTGCACACGCACAAATTGACCTGAATCTAAAACCTTTTCAAAATGACTCATCGTCTTTTTCTTCAGATAAAAGCCATCTGCCGTATGCACTTTCACATAGTCATCAAATGCTTCGATATAATGAACTTTTGAAATCGGCAGCACCACGATGTTCTGTCCTTTCTTCACCACTACCCTGTTTCGCTCTTCTGGCTGACTGGATTCCTCCAGGGCTTTTTGAATGCCCTCGGCAGAATTAGCATTTTGCGAGAGCCATTTTTGAATTGCTTTATCAAATCTGTCTTTACTAAACGGTTTTAATAAATAATCGATCGCGTGTACTTCAAATGCTTTGATGGCGTATTCGTCAAAGGCTGTTGTAAAAATAATTCCAGGGATTTTATCCAGCAATTCCAACATTTCAAACCCATTAATCTTCGGCATCTGAATGTCGAGGAAAATCAAGTCAGGTTGATATTGGGCAATTGCTTTCACACCTTCAAAACCATCGTTGCATTCGGAGACAATCTCAAGGTCTTTATAGGTCGCCAGGTATTCTTTCACCACGTTTCGCGCCAGCGGCTCATCGTCAATAAGTATGACTCGCTTCATCATTGGGGAATTTTCAAAGTTGTAATAAAAGTATTTTCAGTTTGTTCTGTCTTGAGCAGGTCATTTCTAAAAAACAGAAGAGCAAGTCTGCGCTGTACAGAGCTCAAGCCAAAGCCGGTTCCTGATTTAGGTGGCGAGCTTTCTTTATCAAATGGGTTTACAATCTGAATGATCAAATTATTCTCCTCCACTTTTGAAGAAACAGAAATCGTAACTGTGCCCAGCGTATCATACAATCCAAACTTGATGGCATTTTCAACGACTGGTTGCAATAATAGCGAGGGCAATTTTAACTGGCGGCTGTCTTCTGCGATTTTTAAATGCGTTGCAAGCCGATGGCCAAAGCGAACTTTCTCAATTTCGAGATACAAATTCAAATGATCGATCTCATCTTCCAATGAAACAAATTGGTTGGCGTCTTTCTTAATGGTCCCTCTCAAGAAAACCGACAATTGTTCCACCATTTTTCTTGCCAATTCGGGCTGTGTACCGGCAAGGGAACTGATCGAATTTAAACTATTAAATAAGAAATGTGGTTGCAACTGCTGACGCAAATTTGAAAGCTCGGCTTCACGCAAAAATTTCTCTGCATTTTCCTGTTGCAATTTATTTTGGCTTTGCTCTTTCAAGTAGAACCAAATCCAGCCCGCACCACCGGAAAGTACCATTATCAGCCACATGAATAAAAAGCGCAGAGGCAGTGTAAAGCTCAACATACTGAGATATCCGGAATCATCAACCAGGCTTTTAAGCAACCATTGCAGCAGGCTGGTCAACAGGTAATTTAAAACAGCGCTGGAAACCAAAAGTTGCAAAATAAATTTTCCGCTGGGTCGGTAGTAGCGGAATATCATTAACCCGATGTACGAATCCGCCATAACACCCAACTGGGTAATGGCGGCATCCGTTAGCGAAGTCCAAAAAGGAAATCCATACGAAAGCAAGAGAGCACATTGAGCGCTTGTCCAGAAAGCAAGCCACCCGACAATTGCAAAACTGCCGAGTTGCCTGAGGGATGTTTCCGCTTCTGTCATTCCTTAAAATTCAGATTAATAGTCAAGTTGCATACGGGCAGCCTGGTTGTGTACATAATTAATATAGGGTGCTGCTTCTTCCATTTCGCGCACCTGCGAATATAATTCAATTCCATCCTTGATTTCTTTAACAAGAACCAACTCCGCGACATTTACAAATTCCCATTTAAACGGTCCATGCTGTTTGTTGATCACAATCTCTTCTTCACGCAAGCCAAGCATCCGTGCTTTCAACAAGGCTTCTTCAAAACCATTTGCTTCTATCAGCCGGATATGCTCATCAAACTGAGGCTTTGTCATTCCTTCGCCCACTATTTGAAAGACCACTTTTGCGATGTACCAGTTCATTTTGAATTTAAAATTTTGAATGTTTAATGATGAATTAATTAATTCGTAATTCGTAATTCGTAATTCGTAATTCTAATAACTCTTAATATCTACTCCTCCAAAGATTACTGTACCTGTTAATACTAACATCTTAGTATCATACACATCATTTGATTGGGGGCGCTTGTCTTCTACTCCACCGAAAATGCACACCAGTTCTGATTTTACTTTCCAGTTCGCAGGCACGAGCAGTTTTGTTCCACCGAATACATTGGTAATATCAAGCGTTGCTACTCCGTTGATATCAGCTTGCATAAAATCAATGTCAGCTCCGCCAAATACTGAAGTGATATCACCAAATTTGAAATCTTTAGAAACAACTTTTCTTTTCGATCCTCCAAATACATTGGTAATATCCATTACATTATCAGAGTCAGTTGATTGCGTTGTATATTTCTGCCAATCACCATCCCAGTTTTTTTTTGTTCGTTTGGGTTTCAGGATCATATAAAGTCCGAAGAAAATAATTGCCATCGGCCATATGAATTGCCGTAAACTCACATCGGGATAAAAATCATCGATCAGAGCAACAGTGCCAATAAACACCGGCACAAGCCAGAAGTCGGGACGGAAATTTTTGCGAGCTCCCAGGAACAATCCAATAGCAATTAAAATCATTGGCCAGGTCGTAATCCAAAAGGGGATCTCCACACCTACTTGCCTCGCCAACAAAATACCTCCGATAACCACTAATATGGTACCGGCCAGTGCGCGGCCTGATCTGTTCGACTCAAAATTGGATTTTTGATCCTTCGGATACTTATCGTCTGTGTTCATAATGTTTGAATTTATGCTCAAAGGAACGCAGAAAAGTTACGCTGGTCTATAATCGATAGGCTGCTAAAGGAAGATAGTCGGTAAATGCCGGAATAGCGTAGGTGAAAAAGGTGCGAACTACCTTACCGATGGGCTATTCGGCTGAACCGCTTCTATCGTGAATGCGGATTTTACTCAAGTCAATGTCCTTGTCTTCGTCTTCTGTGTAAAAGCCTGTATCAAAATCATCGAGAAGTATCTTTTCCTGATCAAGACGCTTCGGTTTATCAAAGGTCATTATCAATGCTGGCAACAAGATCAGGTTGGTGAACATGGATATAATCAACGTGGTTGAGGTTAAAATTCCGAGGGCGATCGTGCCACCAAATGTTGAGAAGGCAAATATGATAAAGCCCGCAAAGAGCACGATTGAAGTGTAAATGATACTCTTACCTGTTTCCATAATACTCTCACTTACAGACACGGGAACGAAGAAATTATTTACCAATTGCTCCTGCCGGTATTTGGCTAAGAAACGAATTGAGTTGTCAACAGAAATACCAAACGTAATGCTGAAGATCAAAGCAGTGCTTGCTTTCAAATGAATTCCGAAATAGCCCATCAATCCAGCTGTGATCATCAGCGCAAGCAAGTTGGGTGCAAGAGAAATCAAAATCATACGCACATTGGCAAACAACATCGCCATAGAAAGTGTAATGAGAATAAATGCTAGCAATAAACTCTCCTGTAAATTGTTGATCAGAAACTTATTTCCTTTAATGAAGAGTTTTGTCGTTCCCGTTACGTTGGTCGTAATACCCGTTCCATCAAAAATCGTGTTCATCCTGGGTTCTATTACACCGTGCACAAGTGAGTCCATTTTCTTCGAACCAATATCAGCAATCTGCATAGAGATGCGCATCCGCGTGAACGTGGAATCAACAAAAGATTTCAAAAGACCGGTATTGTCATTCTGCCCTTTCATGTAGCGGAGGATATGCGCAGCTTCTATCTTCGAAGTAGGTAATTCATAGCGGTTCGGGTCACCATTATAAAAGGCTTGCTTGGAGGCTTTCACCAAGCTGATAATCGAAATTGGCCGAGATACTACCGGAATAGAATCAATGAATGATTCAAATTCATCTACTTTTTGAAGATTGGGAATTTGCAGCACACCTCTGCGCTTGCCTGTGTTCACTTCCACTTCCAGGGGCATGATGCCGCTGAAGTTTGATTCAAAAAACTTCAGATCTTTGCGAATATCACTCTCTTCCGGAACATCGTCAACCATAAATGTGATCGACTGCAATTGAAGCATCCCGAGTATAGAAATGACTGCCAGTCCAGCCGAAACTATATATATCAAGGGACGATAGCGGTGAACCGCGATGTCGTTCAGGTAAAGGAATTTTCCTAAGACTTTGAAATTGAGATGCCGCAAATGTTTCTCTTTCGGTTCAGGCAGCCACGAGAAAACCCCGGGAATCATAATCAGGCTCACTACAAAAAGTACCATGATGTTGATACCTGCCACCAAACCAAATTCACGGAGCAAAGTGATATCAGTGGAAAGCAATGTAAGAAAACCAATTGCCACTGTGAGATTAGTGAGAAATGTAGCAAGTCCCATTTTCTTCACCACCGCTGCGATAGCCTCCTCCTTGTTCTTACGTTTGTTGAATTCGAGATGGTATTTATTCAAAAGATAAATAGCATTTGTAATTCCAATTGTCACAATCACCGGGGGAATCAATCCGCTAAGCAATGTGATTTTATAACCCAACAATGCCAGAGTGCCCATCACCCACACTACCACAATGCCAATGATGATCATGGAGAAAAGAACAGCACGCACCGAACGAAAAAAGAAAAACATGATCAATCCGGTAATCAATGCGGACAGATATAGGAATATTTGCATTTCCTTTTTTATCTGCGTAGCCATGAGTGTACGGATGAAAGGCAAACCAGCATAACGAAGTTTGATGCCCGTGTCTTTAGTAAAAGCATCTCCTGCTGCCACCAGCGCATTGGTTAATTCAATTCGCTTCGATGAATTCATCACTTCCTTCTGAACAGAAATGATCATCATGGTGGCTCCATTGGTTTCGTTCACCAACTGCCCCATGTAAAATTTCTGGTTGCGCAGCGAATGCATCAAACTGTCGAGTTGCCGTTGTGAATTTATTTCTTTTGGGAAGAGTGCATCAAGGAAAAATTTAGTCTTCGCTGTATCTTTCTTCACAATCTTCACCTCAGGCAAACTCAACACATTGTTTACCCCAGTTATCGCTTTCACTTCTTTGTTGAGTTGACGAAAGCGATTGAATTTTCCCAAAGAATAAATAGAACTGTCTCTGCAACCAACGGCAATAATGTTGGCATCTTCACCAAACTGCTTTTTGAACGTTTGAAGGAACACCATCTCAGGATCATCAGATGGAACTGTACGCGCGAGATCGTAACTCATTTCCACACGAGTAGCATAGTAGCCCATCACACCTGTGACCGCTACAATGAACAAAATCAAGACAAGGCGAAACCGAATGATAAACTGCGCGACTTTATCCCACATGGGTTCAAAATTTTGTGCGCAAAGCTAAGGATTTTTGGGATGTGGGCGACTACAATTATCGGGAAAGAACAGGCTTGCTGATGTTGGAACAAAACCGAAAACTGGCTATAGCGGACAGGCAAAGATAACCCGCCACTGCATAATTTATAAACGGGATCCATTTGCTGGCACCAAACCAATCACCTTGTTGCCATAAAATGAAAATACCAAATGCCGAGGTAAGCAATTGCCAAATCCATGCGGTTGAACTTTTGTCGAGCATCTCTGTGTAAGCATACACCATCATGTAAATAAACGCTCCATAGTAAAACATGCCCGGGCTTCCGATCGCAGCGATGTTTCCAAAAAGGTAACTTACAAAGACGAGCACCATCAACATTTGAAACCAGCAATAACTGATTAAACTATTCGGGATAGCAGGATCGAATTTTTCAAAATGAAAAACGTCTTTGATCTTATAAACCGGATACTGATCAACTACGTCAGCCGGGCGCCAGCCCAACGGCATGAACCAAATGCGAAGCTTGTCTTTGATTGACTGTGTATGCCACGCATCTTTGATCAGCAACCACAAATGCATGAAATTTATTTTGATAGGATTGAAAGTTTGCACTGGGCGCGTCACTCCATAAACCGGTGGCACTGCAGAAAGCTCTTCCTGAAATGTTCCAAAAAGTTTGTCCCAGAAAATAAAAATCTGCGAATAGTTTTTATCCAGGTATTCAGGATTGATCGCATGGTGAACACGGTGATGTGATGGTGTCACTATGATTTTTTCAAGAAAGCCCATTTTGTCAATGTGCCGCGTGTGATACCAAAACTGCGCGAACAAATGCAACGGCCCAACAATCGCGATCACACTTGGTGGAATACCCAACAGTGCTGCCGGAATCAAAAAGACAGCATACACTTTTATTAAAGTGGAAATTGTCTGGCGTAGTGCACACGCAAGATTAAACTCTTCACTGCTATGATGAATGATGTGCGCATTCCAAAACAAATTGTACTCATGTTGAATCCGATGCGACCAATAGCCTGCAAAATCAAGAGCCAAAAAAGCAATCGCATACACCAACCAGGTTGCTTCAATATGAACAAGCGCTATTTTTCCAACAAGCCATTCGTAAGAGATCACCACAAGGGCAACTCCAAGCACATCCTTCGTCACGTTGGTGACACCAGAACTAAGACTTGAAATCATATCGTTGGTGCGAACGGTATCTTTCCCCCTTCGCCATCCCCACCATTTTTCAAACAATACCAACAGCAGAAATGCGGGCATTGCTATTAATAAAATTTTACCGTATGCTTCCATAATTTTCTATCATGTAAAATTACTAAATAAAGGTAATTTTGAATTCATGAAATCGTAACAAATGAAAATCTTCAACATCGTCTTCGCTATTATTTTTCTCGCCTTTGCTGCCGTTCAATACAACGATCCCGATCCATTTCTTTGGATCGGGATTTACGGAATGATGACAATTGTTTGCGTGCTTGCCGTCATCGGCAGGTTTTACAAAATATTTATGATCACCTTGATGGTTGGCTATTTGGTGTATGCAGCCATGTTACTCCCCGCCTGCATCACGTGGCTTCAATCGGATGATCGCAGTCTTTTGTTCGATGACATCGCCAAGATGCAATTCCCCTACATCGAAGAGACGCGCGAATTTCTTGGGCTGATGATTTGCATCATTGTCTTACTCATAAATTACATCCGCAAACCGAATCAAAAAATATAACCTAACTTTAAGTGTCTTTATTTGGATAACCCATGAGTAAGCGCTTTTCGATAGAAACATTTTTTCTAAAAGAAAATGGTGCGCAGTTATCCAGGCCAGAGTACAAAAGATTAATGCTTACCGGCTACCTCAGCCTCGTGTGCATATTTGTATCCATCTCATACGCAATTTCTGATGCGTGGAGTGACGTGTTTTACTCGATGCCCGGCTATATCGTACTATTCCTATCTGCGATCATAGTTACCATCCTGCTGCGAAATCAAAAATACTCATTGGCTAAAATAGTTTTAATGGTCAATGCCAACCTCGTAGTGTTTTTCTCCGCACTCAACGATCCGTCTGCTACCGGCACATGTATGCTCTTCATTCCAGCAGGCACCGGTTCATTTGCAATTCTTGGGTTTCAGGAAAGACTAAAGTCAATCTTACTGGCTTGCTTTTCTGCGGCCCTGTTCATCATTGCATTTTTCGGAAATATTCAAATTGAACACCCGGCTCTTTCTCAATCGTATATCATTTTCAGTTTCGTTTTCAATTTTTTTATATCCCTATCAATCGTTTTGTCTATTCTTTACTTCCTCGGCCATTTAAACGATCTCGCTGAAAATGAATTAAGCGAAAGAGAAAAATCGGAAAAAGAGAAAAATGATTTGCTTCAAAAAATAAATACTGAACTCGATCAATTTGTTTACAGTGTATCGCACGACCTGCGTTCGCCTCTAAGTTCCATTCAAGGTCTTGTGGGAATAGGTAAAATCTCAAACGATCCAGACGAAATAAAAAAATGTTTTGCTTTAATTGAGGATCGTGTGAAGGCGCAATATTTTTTCATCAACGAGATCATCGAGATCTATCGTAACAATCGTGCAGAACTTAAGCCCGAGAAACTCCATTTAAAAACCGTAGTGCAAGAGGTTGTGAAGGAAACCTCTTTTGAATCCGGTGCATCGGGTATTGACTTCAAGGTCACCATCAATGAGGAATTGTTCATTAAAACTGACAAAGTGAGATTAAAAAGTATCTTCTTTAATCTCATCGGCAATGCTATTAAATATCACGATGATGAAAAGTCCAATAAATTTATTGAGGTAGGAGCCCATCAAAATAACTCGACCGTTGAAATCTTTGTGGAAGACAATGGCAAGGGAATTTCAGAGGAGCATCTGCCGAAAATATTTGATATGTTCTATCGTGCTTCCAATGACTCAAAAGGGTCAGGCCTCGGTCTTTACATCGTGAAGGAAATGACAACCAAACTAGGCGCAACAGTTGCCGTGCATTCAGAAATTAGTAAGGGCACAAAATTTACATTACAACTTTCAATGGATGGAAATACCGTTGATCTTTCTGAAGAGCGAAAGCGCATGACGATCGGTAAGCCCTGACACAAAGTCAATGATCAGGCGCAGCATCAAATAAGTGTCGTTTGTATTTTCCTCGATTTCCCAGCGTACGTCTTCCGGCAAGAGTAATTGGAGATTTTTGTATTTACGCGATGCCAAACCTTGCTGCAATGATTTGCCAGCTGCAACAAACTCTTCCAGAAGGCCAGGCAAAACTACATGCCCGCTCGCTTCGATCTCAACCACAGAACGCGCCTGGTAAATTTTTTGAATCGAGATTCTTGAAATTGATTCCAACGCTTCGCCCGAAGGAATCCGATCAGTGAGCGCAAAGTCAAATACTCCATTCAGGATTGCTGCCTCCTGATCTGCAAAAAGCTGCGTGCATTCATCAACTAATTTTCCAATCACCAACGAACGCAGCACACCCAACTTCTCGTTCAGGCTTGCATGCTTTCCCAATTTTTCGCGATTAAATTTCTCTTTCAAAATGGAAGCCATCAAGTCGATGGTTTCTTCCAGCGTGATCAAACCCAATCGACATCCGTCTTCAAGATCGATAATGCTGTAGCAAATATCATCTGCGGCTTCCACTAAAAAAGCTAACGGATGGCGGCTCCATACATTCGGCTCTTGATTGATCAAACCAAGTTGATCTGCGATGAAAGTGAAAGTTGTTTTTTCCGATTCAAAAAATCCAAATTTTTTTTGACTCTTTCGTTTTTTGTTGCGCAATGGAAAATGTGCCGGACACGGATATTTCGTGAAAGCACCCAAAGTTGCTGCCGTCAATTTTAAACCATATTGTTTTCTATTGAGAAGGCGAAAGCCTTGTGCATTGCCTTCAAATTTAATGAGATCGGCCCACTGCTCTTCATTCACAAAAGGTTTGAATGCTATACCATTGGAATGGTGTAAAAAGAAATCTGAGAGCGCATCTTCACCCGCATGACCAAACGGAGGATTTCCTAAATCATGAGCCAAGGATGCCGCAGCTACAATGGCGCCAAAATCAAAAAGTGAAAAATCTTTTTCCAATTCCGGATGCCGGTGCAAAATAATTTCACCGGCTTTCTTTCCAAGCGAGCGCCCCACGCTGCTTACTTCCAAACTATGAGTAAGTCGTGTGTGAACAAAATCGTGTTCAGGCAAGGGATGAACTTGTGTTTTGTCTTGAAGTTTTCGAAACGGATGAGAAAAAATGATCCGGTCATAGTCCTGCTCAAAGGCACTGCGTGAGGGGCCGGCCATATCCGTTTTTTGGTCAAGTCGGTTGGAAGAAAGAAGTTGTTGCCAGTTCATCATGCCGCGAAGTTAAGATTCAATTTGAATCCGGCATGCGATCAACAAAATAATCAACTCAAAATATCCCAGTCCTCATTCAAAACAGGAATAGCCTGGTGTGCAGTGAGATCAAACTGGCATGGAACAACAGAAACATAGTTGTTGGCAATGGCCCACTCGTCATTGTCTTCACCTTTATCAAAGTTGACAAAGTTGCCACTCATCCAAAAATAGGCGCGGCCGTTAGGATCAAATCGTTGATCAAAATCCTCGACCCACTTCGCATTCGCCTGACGACAGATGCGAATACCTTTGATGCTTTCATTTCGCCTGGGCGGAATGTTTACATTTAACGCCACCCCTTTGGGCAATCCCTTTTTTAAAACTTGCTCAGCAATTTTTTTAACGAACGGAGCGGTGTGAGAAAAATCTGCCGCATGACTGTAATCACAAAGTGAGAATCCGATGGCAGGCGTGCCTTCGATCGCCCCCTCAATCGCTGCCGACATAGTGCCGGAATACAGAACACTGATCGAGGTATTGCTCCCATGATTAATGCCACTCACCACTATATCCGGCTGAACCGTGTCTTTCAAAATAAAATGACGAGCCATCTTCACGCAGTCGGCTGGAGTACCACTGCACTCATACGCTTTCACGCCTTCAAAAATGGCTGACTCGTTTAGCCGAAGTGTGTCCCCAACGGTAATCGCGTGTCCCATTCCACTCTGCGGACTGTTGGGCGCCACCACCAACACGTCTCCAAGTTCTTTCATTACGTTCACCAAATTCAAAATTCCGCGGGAAGTGATCCCATCATCGTTGGTCACAAGAATCAAAGGCTTTTGCATCAAAGATTATTTTTGGTAATTGAATTGTAATAATCGACAATTAATTTTAACTGATATTTCTTATCAATATTCAGCTTCTTTTTCTTGGCATAACGGAACACTTCCTTTGCGCGGGTGCCCATTAAGGCGGACAATTTCTTCTTACTGATGAACAACGTTTCAATAGAGCCATCGTCTTTAAGTATAAAATATTTGTTAACCAATACCCATTTCGGCCGGGGTGGATAAGCAATGTGACCAGTTGGATAGGCCTGATTCTCAATTCGTTCTTTTGCAAGCAAAGTTACTTCCCCATCGGCTATCATTTCAAAAAAAACCGGTGTCTTATATTGCCCAACGTTCGCATATGGCAATGAATAGAATTGTCTGACACATTTACAAGATTGATCCAAAATTTGGTAAGAAAAGATATCTCTCGAAGAGAATCCTTGGATCACTCGACCTTTCTTAAAGTAAATTGAATCCGTCAGTTGGTATTTTACAAAGCCAACTGACGTATCTCCTTTCTCTTTAACGATTTTACCCTCATGCCATAAATAGGAAGGAAATGTTTGGGCTGACGAAAAAAAAGAGAATAGAATTAAAAATATTTGAGAAAAATATTTAATCATGAATCTAAAGAAAGATCATTTAGGGCTGAAAAAAGAATTGTAGTAGTCGACTATCACTTTCAATTGATATTTATTATCGAAGTCGAGACGGTTTTGTTTTGCATAATCGTGAACATCATCCGCTTTGTTACCCATGATTTCATACCAATCGCTTTTCTTTCCCGGGAATAGTTCGATGTTACCATTCTCCCGCAGCAAATAATAATAGTTCACCAACACCAAACGTGTGTAGCTGCCGTAATAGTAATAAGGAGAAGAGTAGCTTCGGTATTCAATCTTTTCTCGTGTAAGTACAGTGAGTTTTCCCTCATTCAGCAATTCAAAAAAAACAGGAGTCTTGTACTGCCCTTCAAGTGCATAGGGCAGAGAATAAAATTGGCGATAGCGCTTGTAAGTCTGATCAAAGATTTCAAAGAACACAACCTTGCGTGCAGAAAAACTCTCCAAACGATTGTGATGTTTTACTTGCAGCAAATCACTGAGATCATATTTCAAAATACCCTGCAAGGTGTCGCCACTCTCAAGCACTAGCTTGCCATCGTGCCACAAATCAAAGGGAAAAGTTTGTGCACGTAACGGAAATGCAGAACCTGTCAGGATTACTGTCAAAAAAAACAATCTCACTTTGTAGTCTATCCGCTTGAACACGCCTACTTATGTTGTTTCAAAATCATGTGTCCTAACTTGTCGCGCTTGGTGCGTAAATATTTTTCGTTGTGCGGATTGGGTTTGATCTCGATTGCGATATTCTCAACAATTTCCAAACCATAGCCCATCAATCCAACACGCTTCTTCGGATTGTTCGTAATCAATTTGATTTTTGAAATTCCAAGATGATGAAGTATCTGCGCACCGATTCCGTAATCGCGGTTATCCATATCAAAACCAAGTTGCAGGTTTGCTTCCACCGTGTCCAATCCTTGCTCCTGCAGTTTGTAGGCTTTCAATTTATTTAACAACCCGATGCCCCGTCCCTCCTGCTTCATGTAAAGCACCACACCTTTGCCGGCATCGGAAACCATTTGCATCGCTGCATGGAGTTGTGGTCCGCAGTCACATCGGCAGGAACCAAAAATATCTCCTGTCACACACGATGAGTGGACGCGAACCATAACCGGTTCATCTTTTTCCCATGTTCCTTTCACCAATGCTATGTGTATTTCATGCGTATCAAGTTGCTCATAAGCTGCCAAAGTAAAGTCGCCATATTCAGTTGGCATGTTCACATCAATATGTCTCTTGATCTGGCTTTCCTTTTTCATCCGGTAGTTGATCAGGTCCTTGATGGTGACCAACTTCAAGTTGAATTTATCCGCCACAATGCGCAGGTCGGGCAAGCGCGCCATCGTTCCATCTTCGTTCATGATTTCCACCAACACGCCCGCAGGACGAAATCCCGCAAGGCGAGCGAGATCAATAGCGGCTTCTGTGTGACCACTTCTTCGCAATACGCCTTCTTTCTTTGCCTTCAGCGGAAAGATGTGACCTGGCTTTCCAAGTTCTTCAGGTTTTGTTTCAGGATCAACCAGCGCTTTGATGGTTTTGAATCGATCGTGCGCTGAAATTCCGGTAGTACAGCCATGCCCAATCAAGTCAACAGACACTGTGAAAGGAGTTTCAAACGCTGCGGTATTCTTACCAACCATCAAATCGAGCTTCAATTCTTCACAACGATCTTCCATCAGCGGAGCGCAAATCAACCCGCGACCTTCTTTTGACATGAAATTGATAATCTCCGGTGTCACCGTTTCTGCCGCGCAAATAAAGTCGCCTTCATTTTCACGGTCTTCATCATCAACAACAACAACCAATTTTCCATTTCGGATATCTTCAATTGCCTCTTCGATCGTATCAATGCTAATCTTTTCCATCGTCATCTTTCTAAGTATATGTAAAGTCTTAAATCAAAATTCTATTTCGCCACTACAATTCCCAACATGCTCGCCAACTCACCTTCCGCTTTTTTTAAACCCATTTGGGTTTCGAGCGCCTGATCCAGTCCTTCCCAATCCTCTTTTGCCTCTGCTTCCTTCACTTGTGCTAGATTATCTTCAATCATTTTTTGAACGATCCGAAATTTCAACCTGAGAACGTTGGTCAATGCCAATTCGTTCAGCACATCCTTCTCTTTGGGTATGAAGATGTGGTATTTGTCGCCCCAGTGCGGACTTGTTTCATAGCGCGAAGTTATTAAATCCGTGACCGTAGCTTTCACACCATTGCTTCCTACCTTTAATATAGTGTGGCTATCCAGCGGCTTACCCGAAGAAAGGTGCTCACGAAACATCTCATAGATTTCTTTGTAAACGGGATTGGTAAAAGTCACATCCTCCAATTCATGTAAGAGAAACTCACTCAGTTTTTGGTTTGTCTCGCCCTCATTGGTGCTTGCCGGAGAGTCAGCATAGTTCAAAAGTAATCGAATCGTTTCCTTCTCCTGGTATTGCACTAAAGTTTCCGCGTCAACTTTTACAGGAGAAGAAATATCCTGAACGGGCTCAACCGACTCAACTACCTCCTGATCGCGCAGTTTTTCTTTTTCGTTTTTCCTGCGTTCCGTGATCAGAATTTTGTTCAGCTCAGTTAGCAAAACAGGTTCACCAATTTTCAGCAGATGACTCGTCTCCTGAATATAAACCGATCGCTTGATTGGATCAGGAATGACCGCGATACTCGAAACAATTTCTTTGATCGACTCTGCTTTGCGTATTGGATCTCCTGCCGCTTCCTTTGCATAAAGTCCTGCTTTGAAAGAAACAAAATCTTGTGTGTGCTCTTTTAAATACTTCTGGAATTCAGTAGTGCCAACTTTTCGCGAGAAGCTGTCCGGATCTTCGCCATCGGGGAACAACAACACGCGCACGTTCATGCCTCCACGCAAAATCATATCGATGCCACGAAGGGCTGCTTTGATGCCGGCCGCATCGCCATCAAACAATACTGTTACATTTTCAGTAAACCTACGGATGAGTTTAATCTGATTTTCTGTGAGCGCTGTTCCGCTTGATGCCACTACATTCTCCACATCTGCCTGGTGCATGGAGATCACATCGGTATAACCTTCTACCAGGTAACAAACATCCTGTTGACGAATCGAATTTTTTCCTTGATACAAACCATAGAGCACATCGCTCTTGTGATATATATCTGTCTCAGGCGAGTTGATGTATTTGGGTTGGTTCTTTTCCTTGCCCAACATACGCGCACCAAATGCAATGACTTTGCCAACAAGGTTGTGAACTGGAAAAATTACTCTTCCACGAAAGCGATCATAACTCGATCCATCTTCTTTTTTAACAACAAGCCCTGTCTTCTCGAGCAACTCTTTATTATATCCTTTGGCTATGGCTTCTTTGCTGAAGTGTTCCCAACCTTCCAACGCATAGCCCAATTCAAATTTTTCAATCGTGCGATCATTAAACCCTCGCTCACGAAAATAACTTAAGCCGATGCTCCGCCCCTCTTCGGCCTGCATCAAAGTACTTTTATAATACTCTTTCGCAAAATTCATGAGGATGTAGAGACTCTCCCGCTCGCTCTGCTCTTCCTTGGTTTCGAGATTATTCCGGTCTTCCTTTATCTCGACTCCATATTTTTTGGCGAGATATCGAATTGCCTCCACATAGCTGAGCTTCTCATGCTCCATCACAAACGTGAATGAATCGCCCCCCTTGCCGCTGCTGAAGTCTTTGAAAATACCTTTGGCGGGAACAACAAAAAAAGATGGCGTTTTTTCGCTGCTGAACGGACTGAGCGCCTTGTAATTCTGTCCCGATTTTTTCAACGAAACAAAGTCGCTGATGACATCCACAATGTCAACGCGGTTTTTAACTTCTTCGATCGTTTCGCGGGAGATCAAATTCAAAAAGGGTTTGGGAGCAAAGATAAAGAAATACGATGAGGATAAATCCTGAAATAAATCAGGCACAAAAAACTATTTGAATCAAGCGTTCATCACTTAAATTATCGAATTGATTATCAGAACTCATATATTTACTTCCACTAAAATTATACTTTCGAATGCCAAGAATATTTTGTCTTTTCTCATTTACGATTCTATTTAATTCTGTTTTTTCACAAAATCTTGAAGACCCAGTTTTAGAAATTGCCGAAACCGAACTGAAGCGAGAAATGCAGGAGTTTGCAAAAACACAACAGCCGCCTTACTATCTCGCTTATCGAATCAATGACAGTCGCTCGGCTGTGATCGGTTCTTCTTTTGGTAGTTTGGTGGAAGATAATTTTGGCCGAAGCCGCACACTTTTCACTGATGTAAGAATCGGTTCTTATGAGTTTGATGATTCACATCCGCTGGAAGATGTGGAGGGTGCGAAAAGAAGATCGTACGGTGGCCGCGGTTTTGCGAACCCATTGCCGATCGATAACAAGCCTGAAGATTTAAAATATGAAATCTGGCAACAAACTCAATACGCTTATCGCGATGCGTTGAATAAATTCAAGGAAATAAAAAATGCGACCAATCTATCCAATAAACAAGTGCCTGATTTTTCGAAAGAAGAACCCGCTACTTCTGTAGATGCGCCACTTCCTGACTTCAACATTTTTTTTGATCTGGCGCAATGGAAAGAACGAATTAAAAAATTCAGCGCGCCTTTTCTAGACAATGCTGACATTGTGAAAGCGCAAGCCACGATGAGCGTGGGCATGGAGAGAAAATATTTTGTGAGCTCGGAAGGATCAAAGCTGGCAACGAACCGAACCTACGCTCATCTCAATATTTACGCTTCCATTCGCACCAGCGATGGAGACCTGGTGCCTTTGCATAAATCCTATTTTTCCTTTCATCCCAATCAATTGCCGACCGATGAGGTCATCCTCAAAGATATACGCGAGATGATTTCAAAATTGAATCAATTGAAATCGGCACCGATGGCAGAACCTTACACGGGTCCTGCTATTCTATATTCACATGCTGCCGGGGTTTTCTTTCATGAAATTTTTGGTCACCGGGTGGAAGGTCATCGACTGAAAAACAAAAATGATGGACAAACTTTCAAGGATAAAGTCGGGCAGGAAGTATTGTTGAAAACATTGAGTGTCGTTTCTGATCCCACGCTTACAAATTTCAAAGGTCAGGATCTGAATGGTCACTATGATTTTGATGACGAAGGTGTGAAGGGCCAAAAAGTCACCGTGGTGGACAAAGGGATTTTGAAAAACTTCCTGATGTCACGCACACCCATTGAAAATTTTACACACTCAAATGGTCATGGCCGTACGCAAGGCGCAGTGGATGCTGTGTCGCGGCAGTCTAATCTTATTGTAAAAAATGAGAAAGTGGTGCCCATGGCCGAACTGCGAAAGATGCTGATTGAAGAATGTAAAAAGCAAAAAAAGGAATATGGCTATTTGTTTATGGATGTGACCGGTGGATTCACCACTACACAACGTGCCATGCCAAATGCGTTCAACATTTTCCCAACGGAAGTATATCGGATTTATGTTGACGGTCGTCCGGATCAATTGGTGCGCGGTGTGGACTTGATCGGAACTCCACTCGCGATGTTTTCTGAAATCCAGGCAGCCGATGACCAGGCCGAGGTGTTCATTGGTTTTTGCGGAGCCGAATCAGGAAGTGTTCCGGTTACTGCTATTGCCCCTTCCCTTTATGTCCGGCAAATTGAAACACAAAAAAAGGCTGTGAGCCAGATTGAAAAAACATTATTGACAAGACCCAGCGACAAGTAATTATGAAATTAAGATTGTTCTTCTCGATATTAATTTGCGCTACCGGTGCAAGCCACGCACAGCAAACAGACGATATTGTTTTGAAAGCGATGCAGGATGAAATCAATCGCAACCTGACAGAACTTAAAATTCCCGATCGTGAGAAACCGTTTTTCATTATGTATGGAGTGGTGGATCAGAAAAATTATTCTTTCGGTGCTACACTTGGTTCGCTTACCCGATCAGCCGAAAATCACAATCGCTACCGATCTACCGCACGCGTATTGGTTGGCGATTATTCTTTCAATGACGAAAGTCTGGATGATGATCTATTCAGTTCATCCACCTCCAATGATATTGAGTTGCCGCTGGAGGACGACTACTGGGGAATCCGGAGATCATTTTGGGCCACCACTGACAAAGTATATCGCGATGCCGCGCAGAACCTGGAGAAAAATAAAGAGTCGCTGAAAGAGACGGGTAAAGAATTGAAAGATGTTCCTCACCGTACGTTTGCAAAGACCCCTGCCGTTTCAATAATCAACCCGATTGCGCCTGTCTCAATCAACAAGACTGATCTTGAAAATCGCGTAAGAAAACTCTCTGAATTGTTTTTGAAACATTCCACCATATTCAACTCGGGAGTGATGATCAATTACATTGAAGGAAAAAAATATTTAGCCAACTCAGAAGGAAGCCTGGTAAAAGTTCCTTTTCGTATAGCATCTTTCACCTGCATAGCTTTCGGCAAAAGCCCCGAGGGTGAGCAATTCGTAAATGGCGTAACACACTTCGCCTCCACACCAGACAAATTACCAACTGATGCACAACTAATTGAAGAGATCAACTCTCAGATTGGTGAAATGGAAAACAAAACTTCCATGCCTAAGTTCAATGAAGAATATTCAGGACCTGTATTGATGATGGGGCAATCAGTCGCAGAAATCTTTGCATCGCAGCTTTTGGGCGGCAATAGTCCATTGGCAGCAAGTGATAACATTACCAAACTCAGCGGCTATCAATACGACAATGAATTTTATGGCAACGACAGCAAAATTGGAAAGAACATTATGCACGAGTCTGTTTCAGTGATTGCCAAACCAAAATTGAAAACATTTAATGGCATTGAATTACTCGGAAGCTTTGAGGTGGATGATGAGTGTGCCTCGCCCAACAATGAAGTCACATTGGTTGATCACGGGGTTTTAAAAGTATTGATGAACAATCGCACCATCACCAATCCATCACAGACCGCAAATGGATTTAGTGGCGGGCCCGGGGTTTTGCAAATCAACATAGCGAGCAAGGAATCCGAAAAATCGCTTAAGAAAAAACTGATCGAGAAGGCAAAGAAGCAAGGACTTGACTATGCAATCATCATTCGAAATAGCGGGGCAGCTGGCTTGCGCTTGCTGAACGTTTACAAAGTCTCTCTGAAAGATGGAAAAGAAGAGCTGCTGCGCGATGCCACACTTGCAAACATTGATTCGAAAATTTTGAAACGAATTGCTGGCGCGAGCGAAAACTATAAAGCCTATAATCTTGGAAACGTTCGGGAAAATACCGCGCGAGGGGGCACAGGCCTCACGTCATTGATTGTGCCCGATGAAGTGTTGTTTGAAGAATTGGATGTGAACCGATTCCGAATGCCATCAGTGAAAGAAACAGAATATGTAAAAAGTCCGCTCGAATAATCTCAATACGCTTTTTCACCCAAATAATTTCCTGCCGGATCATAGCTGGCTACGATGATGGTATCTCCGTTTGGGCATTCTGCCACACCGATGCCGACACTTTTTGTATTTCGCCAAACCATTTGGGTGTAGTGCCCTACAGCGTGAAAGTTGGAATTGGTTATTTTCTCGTGTTTATAATCGTTGATCTCACTGTACCAACTCTCAGCCGCATTGGTTAATGTGTATTTTTTACCGCTTCCCCAAAAAATATTTTCACCATAAATCCGCTTCCACTTTCCATCGTTGGGTCGGTGTTCCATCTTGCATCCTTTTTTCGCCAGATTATTTGCCCATGCCTGCGCATACGAGGCAACCTTTGATGACCACTCCAGCGGAGGGGTTCCCACTTCTTTTCTTACTTTGTTGTGATAGTCGAGGGCGGCCTGCGCATCGGCCTGTGTTGCCTTTGAGCCTGTTTTGAATGGAACTGTTTGGCAAAAAACGACCCCATTCAAAAACAAAATGAAACTGGACATTAAAGCCTTTTTCATAACAAATAGTGTTTTTATCAATGTACTAAAAATACGATTACATTTTTTGATTTACCTTGCGAACCATTTTTATCCAAAATAGTTTTAAAGTGATATGAGTTTTTCACAAGCCGATATTCTGAAAGCCCTTTCCACTGTAAATGACCCCGATCTGAAAAAAGACCTGGTGAGTTTGGGCATGATCAAAAATATTTCTGTAAGCGATAATGCTGTTTCATTTTCGGTAGTATTGACTACCCCGGCCTGCCCGTTGAAAGAAAAAATCCGAAAAGACTGCGAAGACGCTGTAAAAAAAGTAGTGGGAGACAATGTGAAGGTTGATATTCACATGACATCATCCGTCACTTCCTTGCGCGATAATGCACCGCTCCTGCCGAAGGTAAAAAATATTGTTGCGATTGCTTCCGGTAAAGGTGGTGTTGGAAAATCAACTGTCACCACAAATCTTGCTGTAGCCCTCGCTCAATCAGGAGCAAAAGTTGGCCTGATCGATGCAGACATTTTCGGACCGTCCATTCCGGTAATGTTCAATTGTGAAAGAGAACAACCCGAAGTGAAAGTAGTGAATGGAAAAAATCTGATACTTCCACTGGAACAATATGGAGTAAAGCTCATCTCGATTGGATTTCTTGCACCACCGGAAAGTGCGGTAGTTTGGCGCGGGCCAATGGCAAGTTCTGCTTTGAAACAATTTATCAGTGATACCGATTGGGGTGAATTGGATTATTTGCTGATCGATCTTCCGCCCGGCACCAGCGACATTCATTTGACATTGGTACAAACCGTTCCGGTTACCGGGGCCGTGATCGTTACAACGCCACAAAAAGTTGCGCTGGCCGATGCGATGAAGGGCCTATCCATGTTTAAACAGCCACAGATCAATGTTCCCGTTCTTGGTGTTATTGAAAACATGGCCTACTTCACGCCTGAGGAATTGCCCAACAACAAATATTACATTTTCGGAAAAGATGGGGGCAAGAACTTAGCGGAGAAATTTGATGTTCCATTGCTCGGACAGATTCCATTGGTGCAAAGTATTCGCGAAAGTGGCGACAGTGGCTTGCCGGCTGTGATGAAGGAAGGCTTGACCGCAAAAGCGTTCAGTGAACTTGCTGAAAACCTTGCGCGCCAGGTTGCCATAAGAAATGCTACCTTTGCAGGAACGAAGAAAGTTGAAATAGTCACAGGATGAACCCGATTGAAACATCTACAACCCTAGAACGCATTGAGGCCGCTCTTGACAGCATCCGTCCTTATCTAAAGTCAGATGGTGGTGATGTGCGCATCCTCGAAATTGTGGATGACCATATTTTGAAACTGGAGTTCCTTGGCAATTGTGGATCGTGCCCCATGTCACCCATGACGTTCAAGGCAGGTGTGGAAGAGGCCATCAAACGCGCGGTGCCTGAAATAAAATCAATTGTGGTGACCAATCTCGGTTAAACCACTACTTACCTTTCAGATCTTAGTTTCATTCACAACGAATTGAAACGTATCTTTCGGCATGCACAAGTTTGTTTTTTTAATCTTGTTTTTCCTACCTGTATTTTTATTTTCTCAACAACGTTGTGGCACTGTGGAGTATGAAAAAATGCGCAACCCTCAGCTCAAGAAAAAAGAAACTACAGAACAGTTTGAGCAATGGATGCAACAAATGCTCGTCAACAAACCTCGACCCGACAGGCCAGGTGGAAGAACTCAAACGACTCTTGTCGTTCCCGTTGTGGTGCACGTGATCTACACTGCAGGTGATGCAAACCCCGGCACACGAACAAATATTTCTGATGCTCAGATTCAATCACAAATTGACGTACTCAACAAAGATTATCAACGGCTCAATGCAGATGCAAGCCAAACACCATCCGAATTTTTGACCGTTGCAGGAAGTTGGGATATCCAATTTGTGTTGGCAAAGCAAGATCCCGATGGAGCTGCCACTTCAGGAGTCGTCCGTGTACAAGGAACTCAGGATACGTGGACTATCACCGATGACAGAACGTTAAAGGCTTTGAGTTACTGGCCGGCTGAAGACTACTTGAATCTTTGGGTTACGGACCTCAGCGGAATTTATATTGGTTACACTCAACTCCCGGTCTCCAGCACGTTGCTTGGATTAGAACAATCTTCGAATGATCGGTTGACTGATGGAGTAGTGATCGACTATCAAGCTTTCGGAACCATTGATGCCGGAAGTTTTGATCTTACTCCACAGTTCAATAAGGGCCGGACTGCCACTCACGAAATCGGTCATTATTTTGGGTTGCGTCACATTTGGGGAGATGTGGGGAATTGCCAAGGTACCGACTATGTGGATGACACACCAACTCAAAACAACTCAACAAGTGGTTGCCCGACAGGAATTCTTTCAAGCTGTGGCGATCATAACATGTATCAAAATTATCTCGACTACACCGATGATGCTTGCATGAATATTTTTACCCAAGGCCAGGTGAGCCGCATGACCGTTGTTGCACAAAATAGTCCGCGCAGGGCAAGCCTGGCCAGTTCATTAGGGGCAATAGTTCCCGCGCCAGTTCCTAACGATCTTGGAATAAAATCGATTTTGAATCCATTGAACACGGCTTGTTCTGGTGGAGTTTCGCCCTCCATCACCGTTCGGAATTATGGTTCTAATACCATCACCTCTGCACAACTTCAGTTTTTGCTTAACGGAGCTTTGACAGAAACCAAAAACATTTCGGTTAATCTAAATCCCGGAGACGAAAGCGTAGTTAATTTCTCTGCCGCGACTGTGAGCGAAGGTCTTTCTTATACATTTGATTTTACTGTGATAAGTGTAAATGGCGCGAGCGATGGACAAAGCGCAAACAATGATCTTTCTGTTGTCACAACCATTCCTGTAGGGACATCCTTACCGATGGTACAAGCGTTTAACTCTACTCCCACCGATTGGACGATTGAAAATCCTTCAGGTACCTATCCGTGGCAAAATTTTTCTGTGTCCAACACAAACAATGCGATGTATCTGAATTTCTATGACAATCCGAATTTGGATTCATACAGCCGGTTGGTATCGCCAGTTATTGATTTGACAAATGAAACGACCGCAACGCTTACGTTCGATCACGCCTATTCCGTTTTCAGCAGTGCCAATCCGGATCGATTGCGCGTGATCATTTACACCACCTGCGCATATGACAATGCCGCAGTGGAAGTCTTTAATAAAACAGGAACTGCACTTGCCACAACAAATCCATCCTACAACCAATTTATCCCGGAAGCCAGTCAATGGAAAACAAATTTTATCTCCCTTCTCCCCTTCCTTGGTAAAAAAATTCAAATTGCCTTTGAAGGTATAAACGAAAACGGCAATAATTTATTTATTGATAATGTCACCGTTCTGAACACATCCATTGTAGCCTTTGAACTGGCTGATCTGGCTAGCCCCTCACCGGTGAGTTGCAATCCGGATATTACCCCGGTCATCGCGATAAAGAATGTGGGCAACACGATTATTACTTCCATGGAGTCGCACCTGGTGTTGAATAATGGAGCAGAAAGTATTCAAAATATTTCTGGCATCTCGATCAATCCAGGCTCAACGCAAAACATCTCCTTGAACAATTTATCTTTGATAACTGGGAATAATAACCTCTCCATCTGGATCAAAAATCCGAATGGGATGCCGAATGCAGCTACAGCAGATAGTATTGCTGTAATAAGAAACATCAACACCTCCGCAGGTAAAATGCCGCTGCGGGAAAATTTTGACCCATTCAGCGGAGACTGGCAAATGGTCAATCCAACTTCCGGAGAGAATTGGGCGTTCGCTAAAACAAATAAGCGCAACGACTCCATCAGCGTGTATTACGATGCTTTTAACAGAACAGACATTGGTGATCAAGCCTGGCTTGTCAGTCCAACTTTGGATTTCTCATCCGTTGGTACGAGAGGCGAAACGGGATTCTCCTTGTTTTTCGAAACAAGCTACCGGAAACGCAGCAGCGGCAATGACTTGCTTGAAGTATATGCATCGCAGGATTGTGGCGTAACATTTCCCACTCGGGTGTTTTCGAAATCGGCAAATGAGTTGGATCCCAATTTAAGTGCTACCACAACAAGTTGGACGCCAACCAAAAGTTCTGATTGGATTAGACAGCAGTCTTCAAGCCTTGATGGTTTTGCCGGCAAGACTAATATTCGATTCGCATTTGTTTTCACCAATGACAATGGCAATAATCTTTATCTTGACGACATCGAGTTTTATCTAAGTGACAATCCTTTTCCAGTCAAAGTTGACAGCCCGTATAACGTTTACGGAGGACTGAATTCTCCCGTGAAAATTACTTTCAATCTTGATCAACTTCAAAATGTGAATGTTCAGATGTATAGTATGCAAGGTAATTTGCTTACCAGCGAGTATCTGACCGATGTGCTCAATCAAACATATACGATCAACGTGCCGGATTGCGCAGCCGGGGTTTATATCATTCGGGTGCAAACTGCAAACAGTATATCCTCAACCAAAGTGTTCCTCGGTTTCTGACCGAAAAAATTGAAAATCGGAGGTGGAAATCAGGCAAATCCTCAACATCTTTGAGGAATATTTTTTTAATGGGAAAGAAAAAGATTGTTATCCTCTATGGCGGTCGTTCGGTGGAGCACGGTGTCTCCATCAATTCTGCACGAAATATTTTTCAGTATATCGACAAAAAACTTTTTAAGCCAATACCAATTGGAATTACTGAAAAAGGTGAGTGGTTTTTAACGAAAGATGTTTCATCCAAAATTAACAAAGGCGAGAAAGTATGGCTTCAATTGAATGCCAAAAAGCCTGTGTTTAAAACCAAGGACAAAAGCTTTTCTCCTGATATCGTATTTCCCGTGCTGCATGGTACTGATGGTGAAGATGGAAGCGTGCAGGGCTTATTGAAAGTAGTGGATGTGCCGATGATCGGAACAGGTGTACTCGGCTCCTCGATGTCAATGGATAAATTGGTAGCGAAGCGCTTACTCAAACAGGCGGGAATCCCGGTGGCTGATTTTCTTTCTTTCCAATTTTCTGAGAGAAAAGAAATTTCGTTTGAAAAAATTGAACAAACACTCGGGTTGCCTTTCATGGTGAAGTCGGCAAGTCTTGGTTCTTCGGTGGGTGTCTCAAAAGTGAAATCGAAAGACGATTTTAAAAAAGCAATCGAAGAGGGATTTCGCTATGATAATTGTATTCTTATCGAAAAATATATCCAAGGGAGAGAAATTGAATGTGCTGTACTCGGAAACAACCCACCCAAAGCATCGCGCCCGGGGGAAATTATCATCAGCAAAAATTATGAGTTCTACACCTTCGATGCCAAGTATGTGGATGGCGAAGCCGTGAAGATTGAAGTGCCTGCTAAACTTGAAAAAGAAAAATCAGACAAAATCAGATCATTGTCATTGGCTGCCTACCAGGCGCTGCACTGCGAAGATTTTGCGCGTGTTGATCTTTTTTTAACAGCCGATGGTGAAGTATTCGTCAATGAAATCAACACGATTCCGGGCTTTACAAATTCAAGCATGTTCCCGATGATGTGGAAAGAACAAGGAATTTCCTTTAAGGATTTAATTACGGAATTGGCTGATCTTGCAGAAGCGCGTTATCATCTTTCAAAACGTGCTGACCGAGGATTCAAGTCATCGTTGAAATATTGATATGGAGTTCAAAAAATATTTAAAGGAGAATTCAGTTGGTGCCCTGTTGGCCAACCTGGCCATCATGCTGGGTGTGCTTTTTTTTATTCTGATTATTTACTTCTACATCTATTTACCCAACGCTACCAATCACGGTGAGTTTGTTGAAGTGCCTGATTTGAAAGGTGTAAAAGTAGATGACCTTGAATTTTTTTTAAAGAAACACAATTTGCGTTTTGCAATCAATGACTCTACCTACACGGATACGCTTCCGCCCAACAGTGTGGTACGCCAGTTTCCGGTGACGGGCTCGAAAGTAAAGGAGAATCGCACCATCTATATTTCAATCAACCGGATCACGCCACCTTCCATGCCAATGCCCGACCTTGCCGGTTCGCTTGTGAATGCGGAAGCAATCTTAAGAAGCAACGAGCTCAAAATCGGAAGAATATTTTATGAGCCAAGTCCCTTTAAAAACTGGGTCAACGAATTTCGGTATGGCGGAAAAAAAATTGAGCCCGGTACTCGCATCCCGAAAGGCTCTGTCATAGATTTGATCGTTGGCGATGGTTATGGGCCCGCTGATTTTACGGTAGGCAATTTAATTGGCGATACCTACGAACGCGCCAAGCTAAAACTCGAAGGCTGGAATTTGCATCTCGGTCGTGTTGAAGTTCCTGCCGATGGTGATACTACAGACGTAGTGGCCTACGTTTATAAGCAGAGTCCGCAAGCCGGAGATTCTGTGCGCGTGGGTGATCCTGTTCATTTGTGGATTGCACCCAAAGGTTACAAGGAACCCGACAGCGAGGATCAAGAGAATCAAGAAAAATAAAAAACCAGGAACTGCTCCCTGAAAAAAATTGGAATGCTGCGAACACGACTGGCTCTACTACTGATTTTCATTCCGGTATTTTGCTGGGCCCAACTGGTGCGCATGCCCGTAACACGACCTTCTTTTGAACCCAAAAAGAAAAATCCCTCCGCACGCACCACCAGTTTGACAGCCGTAAACCTTCCCTTTTGGGATGACTTCTCTTTCAATAATTCAAAATATTATCTCAATGATACGCTTTGGGAAAATAGTAACTCGGTTTGGGTGAACACCGGGATGGGCATCAACACGCCTACATTGAAGGTGGCAACCTTCGATGGACTTGACTCGCTCGGCAAGCCTTACAACACCATCGACATGAACGCAAAAGGTTATGCTGACAAAATGATAAGCCGCCCCATGCGAACGGATCTGATCACCGGATCAAGACGCGACTCCGCTTACATATTCTTTATGTACGAATACGCAGGTTATGGTGAATCGCCTGACCCGGGAGATGAGCTTTCACTTTGGCTAAAAGACAATTACAACCGGTGGACAAATATTTGGTCAATTACCTATGACAGTCTAAGCAGCGATTCCGTTTTCATTCCGGTAAAAATTCCCTTTCCCGCAGATCATGATTCAACCACTTATTTCTTTGATAATTTTCAAATTCAATTCAGAAATTTCGGGAGGCTAACAGGTCCCTTTGATGGATGGAACCTGGACTATGTGTATGTGAGCAACGGACGAAAACAATACTCACCGATTTATTCCGATTTCCCGGATCGCGCCATTGTGACTCCCATGAGTTCGTTATTCAAACAATATCGTTCGATACCAGCAAAACATTTTCTTGCAGACCCTGCATCACTACTTACAAATCCATCCTTCGTTGCGAGAAACATGCGATTCGACTTTCTTCAACCGGTAAATTATAACTCCAGGTACAAACTCACTTCAAGGTTAAACAAAGTGGTGACTGCAAGTGACACCATCACACTTGATGTGGGCGCAGGGGGAAATGGCATAGGCCCCGGATCAAGCAAGTCTTTTTCGCTAAATAATCTTCCTGATGTTTCTGGCGTTGATCCTGCATCGGATTCTGTTGCTATACGAGTAGAAATAAAATTGAATTCTGGCGATGATCAGGACAAGCAAACCGTATGGGATCCTAATATTAGCAAACTCATCACAAAAGGCGACCATGACTCAACCGTATATAAAAATATTCACTTCAGTTACAACGACACCACCGCCACCAATTTCATTCTCAAAGATTACTATGCTTATGATGATGGTGATGCAGAATATGCGGCCAGCCTCACAACCCCAGGAAGCCGTGCACTCTATCGCTACGATTTGAAATATTCACAACCCGATACATTGAAAGCGGTTGACATTTATTTTACACATTCCGGTGATGAATCAAGCCAGGTAATCAAGCTTCTGGTGATGGACAGCTTGCGCGATGATGTTACTGCTTTTTATCTGCCGCAAGATGTGGTGGTCAACCGAACCGAAAGAAACAAATTCACCCGCATTACACTTAGTCCTGCGGTGTTGGTGAGCGATCATTTTTATATCGGGTGGCAACAATCCACGGCTGTGCTTGTGGGCATTGGGTTGGACTACAGTTCTGATTCGGGAGGAAAGATCTCCGTGAACTTTGGAGGAGCCTGGCAACCCAACCAGGATGTGCATGGCAACCTGATGATACGGCCCGTGTTTGGAAATGCACCGTTAATAGTAACGGCAATCGATGCGGAGAAAACTATTCATGCTTATCCCAATCCAAACAAAGGAAGTTTTACGGTGGATGGAAATCCCTCTCACTTGATGATCACCGATATTGCCGGAAGACAAATTTCATTTTCACAGGAAAATGATCTTGAGAAAACAACTATTCAAATCTTAACAGCCAATCCGGGCATGTACGTGCTCAGGTTTTTTGATGGCGCATATTGGCGCACCGAAAAAATTATGGTGCTGCCTTGATATTTTCAATAATATTAATCGGCTGAGGCGTAAAGCAAAGAATAAAAATCGCCAGCGTAAACCAACCCAACAATTTCCTCTTCCAGTCAAGCCGTTCTTCAATCTCTGAAACTGGGTGAGGTATTCCAATAAATGTTCCTACAACAAATGCAAAAACAAGCCAACCCGCATAACCTTGAATGGTTGGGAATATCCACGCCAGCAGATATTGCGTTGAAAAAATAACCAACGCATACAAAATGCGATCCTTAACTTGTGCAGCGATGGTGCGGAACATAAGAAAGAGTGATACCAGGTAGAAAGGAATTTGAAATATTAACTCTTCCATAGGCTGATAAGGATTCACTACCCCCAGGCCGGAATAGAAAACGAGCGCAACAAAAATAACCGTGGCAATCCATCGATGCCATTTATATCCTACCAGTCCATAGAGCACATGCCCGCCATCCAACTGGCCAATGGGTAAGAGGTTCATCCATGTAAATATCAATGAAAAAAAACCTGCAAAGAGATAGGGGTAATGCATGATCTCGTGCACACTTGGTGCCCGTTCAGGATCAGCAAACACAGATTCCAGAATAATATACAATAGGTTCTTTCCGATCACCACATCAATTGATCCCTCCACCGGTTTTTCTCCAGAGGATTTATAATATTCTGCTTGTCTTCGGTCTGAGTCAGCATGAATCTCTTTGACATAATTCGCATCGGGCAACGTAAGAAATCCATAAATCAAAAATGCAATCGCTACTACCAGCCCGGCAAGTGGTCCGGCAATACCGATATCAAAATGTTCCTTCGTAGAGCGTATCAGGCTTTTAATCCGGATCATCGCGCCCATCGTTCCGATAAATGGAAAAAAGGGTGGCAAAGGAATAAAAAAAGGGAGCGTTGCCTTCACACGATAATACACAGCCGTGAAATAATGCCCAAACTCATGACAGGTTAGAATCGTAAGAAAACAGATAGAGTAAGGAAGCCCACTGGCAAAATCGCTCCAACCGTAACCAGGCATCAGGAAAGACTTGCTGAAAGTCCATTCAGCTCCAGCCAAGGTTGTTGTAATGAATGTAATAATAAAAAGAGATGAATGTATCAGCCCTCGCTTCAGTTTCGGATTCATGCAAACAAAGAATAAAGCTCATCGGGATGTGCAATATGCGCTACCTGGATTCCCACGCGCTTCGCTCCTTCCAGGTTGTCAAGGTTGTCATCCATAAATAAAGTCTCAGCCGGACTCAAATTATTTTGCGCCAGCACATGCAAATAAATTTCATCGTCCGGCTTGCGCATTTTCAGAAGATGAGAATAATACGCGTTGTGAAAGTAGGAATCAATGGCATCAAGCCCTGTCGCTTCTTTTACAATCTGGTTAAAGCATTCGAGATGAATATTGTTGGTATTGCTAAGCAAAAAAGTGCGATGTGTCTTCTTCAACTGTTCAAGCAACTGAAATTTTTGCGAAGGAATATCCAATAGCATCGCGTTCCATGCATGATCAATTTTATCGTTAGAAAAATTACCGGCAAGAAAATTCTTCAACTCAGCGCGAAATTCATCATCGCTCATCATTCCTTTTTCATAATCGCCAAAAAGAGAAACCTCTTTTGATTTTTGCTGAAGTTCCCTTGCCGGTATGCCCGATAATTTTGAAAATGATTCGAAAGTTCGTGCCGTGTCGAGATTGATGATAACCCCGCCTAAGTCGAAGATGAGGTTTTTAATATTTGAATTGACCAAGGTTACAAAAAAATTAAAATTTGATGACCGCAAATATAAGTGGAACATTTTCCTTTTACTTATATTTCATTTCTAAAGTTTCCAATATGAAACACTTCACTTCACTCATTCTGGTTGGTATTATTTATTCACAGGTTCAGGCTCAATCAACCAACACGCTCTGGTACAAACAGCCTGCACAGTACTTTGAAGAAACGCTCGTGCTTGGCAATGGGAAGATGGGAGCGTCTGTTTTTGGTGGCGTGAACTCGGATAAGATATATTTGAACGATGTCACGCTTTGGTCGGGCGAGCCGGTGAATGCAAACATGAATCCGGAAGCCTACAAAAATGTTCCGGCTATTCGCGAAGCATTGAAAGACGAAGATTACAAACGCGCAGATGAATTGAACAAAAAACTGCAGGGTAAATTTTCGGAATCCTACGCACCGCTTGGCACATTCTTCATTGACATGCGCCACGAGGGAGAAGCAAGTAATTATTACCGCGAACTAAATATCAGCGAAGCGGTGAGTCGCACCATGTACAAAATCAATGACGTGATGTTCACCCGCGAGTACTTCATTTCATATCCCGACAAAATCATGGTCATTAAGCTCACCAGCAGTAAAAAGGGAGAGTTGAATTTCGATATTAAAATGAAAAGCTTGTTGCGTTCTAAGATCTCAGCTACCAATTATTCACTCACCATGAAGGGATACGCACCTATCCATGCCGAGCCAAGTTACCGGGGCAACATGCCCAATGCTGTTGTATTTGAAGAAGGTCGTGGCACACGCTTCACGGCTCTTGCGAAAATTAAAAACGCAGGAGGTTCATTAGTTAAGACTGACAGTACATTGGGTGTAAGAAAGGCAACGGAAGCAATCATTTATATTTCCACCGCCACCAGTTTCAATGGCTTCGATAAAAATCCCGTGACAGAAGGACTCAACGATCAGGCACTTGCTGAAGACGCGATGAATGGTGCTACCTCCAAATCGCCCGATCAATTGAAGTCTGCACACATCAAAGATTATCAAAAGTTTTTCAACCGCGTGAGTTTGAATCTGGGAAATACCTCGGCTCCCAATCTTCCAACGGATGAAAGACTGAAACGCTATGCCGAAGGCAAAGAAGACAAAAATCTCGAAGTCCTCTATTTTCAATACGGCAGATATTTGCTCATTGCGAGTTCGCGCACGAAAGGAGTGCCAGCGAACTTGCAAGGAATTTGGAATCCATACATCCGTCCACCGTGGAGCAGTAACTACACGATCAATATAAATGCGGAAGAAAATTATTGGCCGGCTGAAAACACTAACCTCTCTGAGATGCATGAATCGCTTTTGAGTTTCATCAACAACATTTCAAAAACAGGAAAAATTACAGCAAAAACTTTTTATGGAATAGATGGCTGGGCAGCCGCACACAACTCCGACATCTGGGCGATGAGCAACCCGGTTGGTGATTTCGGAAAAGGCGAACCCGTGTGGGCCAACTGGACGATGGGCGGTGCGTGGCTGAGTACACATATTTATGAGCACTATGCGTTCACCAAAGATTTGAATTTTCTAAAGCAAGCATATCCGATTTTAAAAGGCTGTGCCGAGTTTTGTTTGAATTGGTTGATCGAAGACAAAGACGGAAAGTTGATTACTTCGCCTTCCACGTCTCCGGAAAACATCTATATCAATTCAAATGGGTATGCCGGTGCCACGCTCTATGGCAGTACTGCTGACCTCGCGATGATCCGTGAATTGTTTTTGCAAACTATAAAAGCGACAACAGCTTTAAAAACAGATGCTGATTTTAAAAAGAAATTGGAGACGGCTTTAGCAAAACTATATCCCTATCAGATTGGCAAGAAAGGGAACTTGCAAGAATGGTATTACGATTGGGAAGATCGCGAACCGCAGCATCGTCATCAGTCTCACTTGTTTGGATTGCATCCTGGTCATCAGATTACTCCTGATAAAACCCCGGAACTTGCACAAGCTTGTAGCAAAACATTGGAGATACGGGGTGATGAAACAACGGGTTGGTCAAAGGGATGGAGAATAAATTTGTGGGCGCGGTTGTGGGATGGAAACCATGCTTACAAAATGTACCGTGAATTGTTGAAGTACGTGGAGCCCGATGAAAAGAAAACGAACTACCAACGAGGTGGTGGCACCTATCCAAATCTTTTTGATGCACATCCGCCCTTTCAAATTGATGGGAACTTCGGTGGCACAGCAGCAGTGGTAGAAATGCTTTTGCAATCCAGCGAGGAAGAGATTCGTTTGCTTCCTGCCTTGCCCGATGCATGGAGCGAAGGCAGCGTGAAGGGAATTTGTGCGCGCGGTGGTTTTGAGATCGAAATGACCTGGAGCAAAAATACATTGAGTAGTTTGACAGTGTCATCAAAAAAAGGAGGCACAACCAATTTGATTTACAAAGGGAAGAAGCTGGCAGTTTCCATGCAGGCTGGCGAACGGAAGAACGTTGCAATCACCAGTTTCAAATGAAAGTATTACTGCTTGGCGCAACCGGCAGAACAGGAAAACTAGCGCTTGAACAATTGCTTGCTCAAGGTCACCAAGTGCATGCGCTTGTGCGCGACAAGAGCAAAGTGACTTCTTCGTCTGACAAACTGGAATTATTTGAAGGCAACCCGACCGACAAGGTATCCTTGCAAAACGCAATCCGAGATTGTGAGGCAGCAATCGGCTTGCTCAACGTTTCCCGCAACTCTGACTTTCCCTGGTCGAAATTGCGAACGCCACCAACTTTCCTTTCTGACACCATGAAAGCGCTGCTCGAATTTGCTACTCAAAATCAAGTCAGGAAAATAATTGTATGCACAGCATGGGGAGTAAATGAAACAAAAAAAGATTTGCCTGGCTGGTTCCGTTGGTTCGTTGACAATAGTAATGTTGGAAAAGCATACGCAGATCATGAACGCCAGGAAAAACTTCTTGTGTCAGCTTCCATCAACTATGTGATCGTGCGTCCGGTGGGTTTGACTGATTCAAAAAAAGAAACCCCCATTCAAACCAGTCAGAATAATTCTCCCAAGCCACGACTTACCATCAGCCGGTTGAACACCGCGAAGTTCATGATTAATCAACTTTCAAAGTCAAGATTTGACCGGCAGGCCGTAACTATTTTTGAATAGGCTATGAAAGAGCTGATTACTTTTGTTTCAAAACTAAATCCTCTATCTGCCAGAACTATTTCAGAATTATCTAATTTATTCCGCCCGATTGAAATAAAAAAAAATGATTACTTCATAGAAGAGGGCGAGCAGGCGAGACAGATTGCTTTTTTAAAAGAGGGAATTTTCCGTGGGTATTACCGTAAAGAAGAAGGCACTGAATACAACAAACATTTTTTCATCCCGCCTTGTTTCATTGGCGGCTATTCTTCTTTAATCACGGGCAAACCCAACAAGATCAACCAACAAGCCATGATTGACAGCAAGCTTCTGGTCGCTGAATATGCTGACTTTATAGCTCTTTACAAGGTTTGCCCCGATCTGGAGCGCGCTGCACGTAGGCTTGCCGAACTTTTTTTCGTGGACAAAGAAGAACGGGAAATTGAAATCGTTCTGCTGGATGCTGAAGCCCGCTATCATATTTTTCAAAAGCAACTCGGCAAACTGGAACAAATTATTCCGCAATATCACATCGCCTCCTACCTCGGCATCACTCCTACTCAACTGAGCCGTATCCGCAGCAAAAAATAATTTCTTTACATATGTAAATGTGTGGCTGGCCTGGCTTCCTCACTTTTACACTATAAATACACCTATACAAAATTATTTGTGACGATGCCTTTGCTCCTAATCCGGGCACTACGCGTCATTCACATTCAAAGTCAAGTATCATGATAAATCAAAAGCCTTTTACAATTCTTCTCTTGATGAATGCCACACCATCGTGGCTGCGTCTCTCCCGTGAAGAAAGAGGTAGCTACTTTGAAAATTCAATCGTGCCCTTGTTCCAGCAGGTTAGCAAGGAAGTAACGATCCGACTGTTCGATAGCGAATATTTCCACGCTAAAGTCTCCGACTTTATGATTGTGACCACCGAAAACATCAATGACTACCAACTGCTGATCGAACTACTGCGGGATTCAAAAATATATAGTGAGCCTTACTTCCTGATCCGGGATATTATCATTGGACAGGAAAACAGATTTGAAGATTTTAATGATCACCTAATCAAAAACAAATGCAGCTAAGCGGCAATACGATATTAATAACAGGAGGCACTTCCGGCATAGGCCTTGCCCTGGCATTAAAATTTCTATCTCTCAACAATAAGGTAATTATTTCCGGTCGTAACCAGCAAAGACTTGAAGAAGCCAGCTGCTTGAATCCGGCTATTCAGACTATCAAAATGGATCTAACCAACCCAGGTGAAATCATTGCTGCTTCTGAGTTTATACAAAACCAATTTCCTGATTTCAATATTCTTATCAACAACGCTGGCGTTCAACACAATTATCAATTCACTACAGAGCCGCTTCTCAATTCAAAGATAAAAGAAGAGGTCACTACTAATTTTACAGCACCTTGCGTATTGACCGCACAACTCTTACCACTCCTTTTGAAAAGGCAGAATAGTGCCATCGTAAATGTGAGCAGTGGTCTGGCTATGGCGCCAAAGAAATCTGCAGCAGTCTATTGTGCCACCAAAGCGGCCATTCATACTTTCAGCATTGCATTGCGCTATCAACTGGAAAATACTTGTGTTAAGGTGTTTGAAGTTATTCCACCACTGGTTGATACACCAATGACTACCGGACGTGGACGCTCGAAGATTTCACCTTCCGCATTCGCTGAAGAATTTATCCAAAAATTCAAGAACGACCGAGAAGAAATCTACATCGACAAAGCAAAACTGTTAAGAATCATCAATTGGCTTGCGCCTGGAATTGCTCGAAAAATCATGAAAAACGGACTTTAGTGAAATTGATTAATTCTCTTTTGAATCGTAATCTTGTCAGGATGTGTTTTGGAGAGCGACAATGCACGTTCAAAATTCTTTCTTGCCTTCACATCATCAATGCCACTGTAAAGTTCACCCAGCAACATAAAATAAAAATGATTGTCGGTGAGTTGAAGTTTTTCTGCCTCAGCAATCGCTTCCTGTTTTCCATTTGCCTTTGAAAGCGCGAAGGTTCGATTCAGCGCAGCGATAGGTGAATACTCAATCGCCAGCAATTGGTTGTACAGTTGTAGAATGCTTTCCCACTTCTCATGAGTGTCGGCTTTCTGTGTGTGCCAATAAGCAATGCCTGCTTCGAGATGGTATTTTGAAATTGTATTTCCTTTCGAGGCAATGTTCAAAAAGTAAACTCCCTGCGCGATCAGTTCCTTGTTCCACTTGCTTTCGTCCTGTTCATCATACAATACTTGCTCGCCTTTTGCATTCTTGCGCGCTTCAAACCGCGAAGCATGAAAACTCATCAGCGACAACAACGCATTCACATTCGGTTGATTGGTAGGTTCGTATTCTGTAAGTAAATGTGTGAGCCGCATCGCTTCAAGGCAAAGATCTTCACGCAACACGTTGTCGCTGCTTTCGGAATAGTAGCCTTCGCTGAAAAGGAGATACAATGTTTTCAAAACCGTTTCCAATCGGTTTGGGATTTCTTTCTCTTCCGGAAAAGCAATTTCAATTTTCTCCTCACGCAACTTCTCGCGCGCACGAAACAATCTTTTATTGATCACTTCCTTATTTGAAAGAAATGCATTTGCAATTTCATCAATACCAAACCCGCACAACACCCGCAGCGACAAACCAATCTGCGCCTCCACCGGAATGGCAGGATGACACAACGCAAACAACATCTGCAACTGGCTGTCGGCAATGTTCCTCTCCGACCAGTCGATCACTTCGTTGCTTTCCGAATTTTGAATTAACTCTTTCGCAATTTTTGAATCGAAGAGCGAGTTGCGTGTAAGCACATTCTTCGCTTTGTTCTTCGCCACCGCATACAGCCACGCAGCCGGGTTTTCAGGAATACCTTTGTATGTCCAGGTTTCCATCGCAGCGAGAAACGTTTCGCTCGCAATGTCTTCCGCCATCTCCAGCCGATCAGCGCCCAGCAACTTGCCCAGCACCGAAGTTATTTTCCTAAACTCCGTGCGGAATAAGTGTGGTATAAGCTCTTGCTGATTCATTTCATTAGTCGTAAGAAGTGAAACGTGAGACGTCAGAATTCTCTCACGTCTCACATTTCACGTTTCACCTTTCGTAACTTGTAACAAATATCAAAACTATGTGGGAAACTCAATCACTCTGGTTTGAAGTTGCCATCGTCAGTATCATCTATGCGCTCGGCAACATTCTCTTCGGGCACTTCGAAGAACAAACTCCCAAGTGGCGCAGAGCTGGTAAATATCTTCTCACCATTGTTATTGTTGTCGCCATCTCTTATTATTTCGGTCGCGCTTTGTCAATGTTTTTCCTCGCCTGTTTTATCCCTCCGCTTATTTACATTCACGGCTTCTACCTCCCGCGCAAGAAAGGCATCAACGGCCTCACGGGCGAACCCAAAGCCAAGTACTACGAGTTCAGAGGCTGGAGCACAGATATTTTTTCCCAGAAGGGTGAGCAAAAGTGAGAAGTGAAACGTCAAACGTGAAAGGCTTTCCCTCTCACGTCTCACATCTCACTTCTCACGTCTATTCACAGCACGCTAATCTCCCTCACCTCCACATTTCCTCCCACCGTCAGCACCGGGCAACCTTTCGCGAGCTCAACGGCCGCATCATAATTTTCTGCACGAATCAGAGAATATCCGCCCAATGATTCTTTGATGTCCGAGTACGGCCCATTTGTCACCACGTTGTTCGGCTTCACCACACGACCGGAAACATCCAACCTGTTCCCACGATCAATTAATTTATTCTGAGCCGCTATACTCCCGATCCAGTCCATCCATTTTTTTGTCATCGCCTGCGCTTGCTCCACTGTTCTCTTCTGCGCCTCTGTGTAGTCCATTCTATATATCAATAGGAAATCTTTCATGTTTTTAATTGTTAGTTGTTAGTAATTAGTTTTAAGAAGTCGTCAAACGTGAAACGTCAGACGTGAGAAAAAATTTCTTCTCACCTTTCACCTCTCACATTTCACTTTTCACGTCTCACGGCTCACGTCTAGTGGTTCCGCGCAATCCTCCTCACCTCCACCGTATTCCCCTCGCCTTGCAGCACCGGGCTACCTTTGGCAAACTCTGCAGCTTCTTCGGGGCTCTCCGCCTTCACGATGACGAAGCCACCGATCGTCTCTTTGATGTCGCCAAAGGGGCCGTTGGTCACCACGCCCTTGTGATGCACCACCTGTGCATCGGCAAAGGGCAGGCCCGTGCCGCTCACAAATTTGCCTTTCGCTGAAATCGTTCCGATCCAGTCCATCGTTTGTTTCATCCACACCTGCATTTGCTCCGGGCTGGCCACTTTGCTGCCATCCTGGTGCCTGAAAATTAAAATGAATTCGTCCATAACAGTAAATTTAAAAAGTTAGCAATAGATTTTTGCTGATATATCAATCCGTCTCCTGCCAATTGGACAAGCGCGAAAGAAAAAGTTTGAAAGTTCTATTTAGGCAGTCATCATGAGCCTGTCGAAGGGTGGCGGCCTGCTCGTGCCTCGCACCGCGCTATCCGCTATACTCCTCGCGCCACGCACACTTGCCCACGCAGCTGCGGGGTGCCTCTCCTATCGCTGGCCGAAACCAACAATTATTTGTAGATTTCCTTTACTTATAACAAATACTCTATGCTACAAGTTAAGCTAACCAAAAAACTTCTTATGATTTTGGTCATGAGTTTCTTGATATTACCTTCTGTTGAATCGAAAGACTCACTAAAAATTATTAACAAGAGCGTTCAAAAAGCAACAACCTCAACAAAAGAAGAGGCGGAACTCACAAATCTTTATAAAGTCATTGCAGAAAATCAGGATAGAACAATAACGAATCTCGAAATCATCGTTGCCATCCTTGGAGTTATTGTTGGAATAATTAGTTTTTCGCTCCCAATTGCAATTTACTTTTTTCAAATTCGACCAGCGGAAAAGATTTTGAACGAGGTGAAAAATGTTGATTCAAAAATCGAAGTTAAACTTATTGAATATTTAAAAAATGATGAACTGAAAAGGATTGATAATTCACTAATCGACTTGCTAAGCCCTGAAGAAAAAACAAGCTCTGACGCAGCTCTTCATCTATCTTTTAGCCAAACGTTCGATTTCTCAGATGCACAATTAGCAAAAGCCTACATCGCACTGAAATCAGATATTGATATTAATAAGAAATCAATTCTTTTGATGATCCTTTCTAAGAGACAATCAACCTTTGGTGACGACATTTTTAAATCACTTTTTAAAAATAAAGAAGAGGGGCCCTATTTTCTCTATTACAGTTTGAGATACTTTTGCGTTTCAGGTATTGATAGTTATTTGAATGTTATGGGGGAATATATTTTAACAGCTAATGACCCTCAAGACGCTAATACCATTGCAAACAACTACACTAATGTGGCTGCCAATTTATTGTCCATTTCAAAAAAGGCGTTTATCGCTTTAATAAATTATCCAATACTTAATAACGGCTTAGATGTTAAAATTAAACAACAAGTCAGTTCATCGTTGGCACACACCGTAAAACTCCATAATGCTGAAGGTGACCTGAAAAATTCTGTACTGAATAAAAACATAAAGTAAACCAAAGTTGATGCGCGTTTGTAACGCGTACTGTTAAGTATTCAGAAAAGCACTCGTTACAAACAAGCGCTAACAAGGAGAAAATATTTAAAGCACAAGATCACACATGAAAGACTACTTTCAATTTTCGAAATACTGCCTACTGCTAATCTCTCTGGTTACAGGTCTGAGCAGTTGTTCGTTAAAAAAGGAAAATGATTCTGAACAAAAATCTGATTCTCTTCAATCGAAAACTAACACGGTCTCCAAAGACATCGACTATTACTCTCTACAAACTTATGTTGTAAGTCCAATAAGTGACACATCGCAAGTTCTTAAGATTGATTTTGATTGCGCACTATTGATAGGACCTACTTCTGAACAAATCGAAGAATTGCGAAAAGAAAACAGTGAAGACGACTTTGCCACTATTGCAGACGATGGAAGTTATTATCAGGCTACGTCCAACATGCTTTTGGATTCAATGAAAATAAAAGTCGTTGATGCAACGAAGGACATGGTTCAATATGTCGGAGTCAATAAAACCTGGACACTCCAAGTAAGGAAAAAAGAATTTCCCATCTGGAACCTGATCTTATTCAACAAAAAGAAAGAACCAATCGTAGTTGGCACCGCTGGCCTCACTGCCGAACAGATTCTTAGTTACTTTTGATTTTCTTATGAGACATATTTATCAGCTAGTATTAATTCTCGTATTGTTCGTCTCCTGCACAAATTCAAAAAAGCAAGAACAGGAATCACCAGTCAAACTCCCTCCTCTCACCGCAGCAGCTTTCAAAAAACTATTCACCTATACCCTTTCGTGGATTGCAATTGAGAAGAAAGCTCCAGATGAAATAAAACTCAAGTGGTTCAAAGATCACGCACCATGGGCTATTGCCGGAGGCGTGAATGAAGGAACACTTTCAAGCCTGCATGCAATCAACTTCGATGGAGACACAACCAGTGATTTCATCTACACTGGCTCAGGCCCTGTTACTTACTATACAACCATTACACTCAATGATAAGGTTTACTTTCAAAACTCCGCACTCATAACTGGTTTTGATTTTACGAATGGTAGAGTCACTCGCATTTACTTTTCAGAAATTCTTGGTTCCGGTGGTCCTTCGGTTGAAGGTTATATAATTGTGGATGTCGTTTACAATGGTGCACAACCCAAATTCATGCAGCGAATTGAATGCGAGCAAATTTATGAAGGACATCCGCCACGAGATTTTACCTGCTTTAGTATTGAAAGCATTGCTGACACAATTATCGCCCGTTATGATCCCATCGAACTCGACACACCTTATAATTTTGTGTTGGAGTTACCCGGAAACCAGTTCGGAAAAATTTTAAAAGGCACGCAGGCAATTGTTGCCGGCACAAAAAGAGACTCACTCAACTCACTATGGTATTTTGCATTTGTGAAACCGGAATTCAAAATCCACAACTACCCATTGCGAATGGAACCAAAAGACAGTCTGCACAGGATCGTTTGGGTAAAAGCAGATGGCTGGAAGAAATTAGAACCTTGAGTTAGTAGATGAACAACTGGAAATCATTTTTCAAATCACGGCTCACCCAAAATGGAAGTTTTACTTTTGAAGGTGAGACGCACAAAGGTTCTACCGACAGACTAATTTTCAAGAGCTCAACCAACGAGACGGTGATCGAGGTTGGCATTCTTGACGATTGCCTGATCACTCTTGAAATTCAAAATCCACGCACACCGGGCTTCAACGAGCAACAACGAAGAGAATATTTCTACAGAAATGATTTCCACCCAACAAAAAGCTACGGTGATCCTGGTCTTGAATTTATTTCTCAAAATATCGAATACTTCGAAAAATTATTTAAAGAGGGTCTTGAGGGGAAAGAAATTCAATACTACAAAGGAGATCGGTTAATAGAGTCAGAAGTATATCTTACAGACGACTCTTCCATTTTTATACCCATTCGTTTTGAACAAAAAGGATTTTGGAAAAGCCTGATCGATTTCCTTGCCCACAAGAAAGGCAACTATGATTCAAAAACTGAGATTGCCTTGAAAGAAATCTTTGGGGGGATGGATTAGTTGCTGACAATCATTCCTAACTTGATAATGTCCACGTGCGCGATAACGCGACCTGGATACCGGTTAAGTTAATATCACAAAGCAGAGAGGATGATTTTTCATTGCTTGAGTTTGAATTCATTTGTAACTTTATGCAACAATTGGTAACGCCACATGAGCAAAGTACACGAACTTGAACAACGAGGAACAAACGCAGTAAGACAGTTGAGGATCAATCGGCTTAAGCAAGTAATCCCTTCATGATCAGCTCACGTTCACTGCCAAGTGATCAATCGTACCTCGAGTATCCGGAAGGCAAAATCATTCTTGTGACCTATACCAGAAACGCGAAGGATTTTACCCAGGTGCGCGAACTTTCCCGTCAGGAAATTTCCAGGATTCGCGAGCAATTCGATCTTGACCTGGTTAGTTAAAATAAATTGTGCCAGAGCTCCACATCATCACTGGTTCTAATGGCGCAGGAAAATCAACCGTAGGTCATACTGACGGTTTGTTTTTTTATTTGTCATCCTGAGCCTGTCGAAGGGTGGCGGCCTGCTCGTGCCTCGCACCGCGCTCCGCTATACTCCTTGCACCACACGCAATTGCCCACGCAGCTGCGGGGTGCCGCTCCTATCGCTGGCCGGGAATAACATAACGAAAAATCCCCTTATCATTTTGGAGAATGATCTTCAGGCTCAATGTTTTTTCAAATTTGGTGATTCGTTTCACCCCATGTAAATTTATGTGTATGAAGATTAGGATCAACAATAATTTGAATTTCCAATGGTGAAAGTGCTAAAAGCTGTTCCTTTCATTTTGTTCATTGCCGTTTGCTTTTGCAACTGTTCAAAAACAAATGGAGTGGACCCAACTCTGCAAATTCAGTGGTCAAAAATCAATCAATCATTTCAGTTAAATACTATTGCACAAGGAGGAATCGTCTTAAACGGCATTTCCGCTCGCAGCAATCATGTTTTTGTCGGAACTGACCAAACAGGAATCTTCTTTTCTGCAGATAATGGAAGAAATTGGCAATCAACAAACAACGGTATTCCTGATTTCACAACAATTTATGCAATCTCTGAGAGCGAAGCATATGTTCTGGCGTCCTCCTACAGCCCCACATCCGGCACGAACTACTACTTTTCAGCGAATGGTGGCGAGTCATGGTTTTCGCTGAATTCTCCCTTCCCTACTAATGCAATTTCATCTTCCGTTGTGACAAATGGTGGTGTAGTTTATGCCGGAACAAACAGTGGAATATTTTTGTCTACCGACAATGGATACAATTGGGTTTCCGCAAATAAAGGATTGGCTGACAAGAATGTCGTTTCACTAAAGTTATTAGGTTCTGATTTCGTTGCTGGAACCCTGTCAGGAGGTGTGTTCTTATCATCTGACAATTGTGAGAACTGGACAAGTATTAACACTGGCCTTGCCGATCTAAGTATAGCCTCACTAACTGTTTCCGGTAATGCTATTTTTGTAATTTCAGAGGTAAACAGAATCTATAGAAGTGTTGACAAGGGTAAGAATTGGGCAAAGGTGTATGATGGTCAAACACAAATACCGACAATCACATGCCTAGTTGCAAACACCAAGAATATTTTTGTCGGAACTATTAACGGTGTTATTGTGAGTTCAAACAATGGAGATAGTTGGTCTCAAATTAACAACGGTTTGATTGACAAAGGAATTTACTCAATCGCACTTAATGATAGTTGCGTTTTTGCGAAGACTTCATCAGGGCTTTTCACAGGGAGAATAAAGTAGGAATATTTTCCATTAGTTGTTGTTTGTCGCCTGATCACTAACATTGACTTCTCCCACCTCTTGCGGCAGAGTTTCGGCTTGTCAAATAGAAATTTTCCATTCTTCACACTTAAATGATAAATACATTAGTTCTGTCACTGTAAATTGAACTAACTTAAATTTACTAAATAACTAAAACCAAAAACACAATGACCACCAAAGAAGTAGCTGCCAAATTTTATGACTACATGCAGCAAGGCGCATTCGATAAAATTTATGCTGAATTATTTAGCCCCGATGCCACCAGCGAAGAATCACCCGGCAGCGATTGGGGGATAGCCAGAGGCATGAGAGAAATTGGCGAGAAAGGAAAAAAGTGGGCCGACATGGTAGCCGAAATGCACGGAGGCACCACCGATAAACCCGTGGTAGCCGGCAACTATTTCACCTGCTACATGACTATGGACTTCACCCCCAAAGGCGGCCCCAGAACCAAGATGGAAGAAATTGGATTCTACGAAGTGAAAGACGGCAAGATTATTTCGGAAAAGTTTTTCTACGAGATGTAGTTGACCTCCCGCCTCAGTAAACACACCAAAGAACAGTTTGCAGCGAAGCAAGCTCATTCCGTATCTTTATAAATATGGAAAATCGCAGACGCTGGAACGCTGAACTGATTGTGGCAAGCCTTGCTGTGGCTATTGGTGTGTGCACGATGTTCGTGTACATCTACCAGGCGAAGATCATGAGCAAGCAGATGCATGCGGCTGCGTGGCCCTACCTCGAAATGATTTTCTCCAACTCAGGTTCGAAGTTTTCAATCAACGTACATAACAAGGGCGTTGGCCCGGCCATTATCAAGGATGCTGCTGTTATTCTTGACAAAGTACGTTATAGCGACACGCAAAAAAATGTGGACTCCGTCACTTATCTGTTAACAGGTAAGCACAAACTGCTAAATGGCTACAGCAATGTGAACAATCGTGTGATTGCCCCGGGCGAGGCTGTTACTTTTATTGAAGTAACTGACTCAGTCTCAGTCACACTCTTACTTCGATCTTTGGCAAAACATTCCGTGCAATTGGAAGTATGCTACTGCTCGGTATTTGATGAATGCTGGAAGGCCGTGAATGCAAAAGTAGAACGGTGCGAAAGTTGCGAAATCAAAAATTGATCATATTCGCCCTCAGCGCCCGAATTCGGGATTGCAACGTCAATGAAACTACCTGCAGAAAAAAAACAGCTACTTGATCAGATCACGGATGATCTGAAACAAATTGTCAATATGAAAGCGCTGGTGCTTGGCGGATCGCATGCAGCCGGCAATTATTCACCTGCTACATGACCATGGACTTCACCCCCAAAGGCGGCCCCAGAACCAAGATGGAAGAAATCGGATTTTATGAAGTAAAAGACTGCAAAATCATTTCCGAAAAGTTTTTCTACGAGATGTGAGCTATCTTAGGTGGTCGCACGGCCTTTAAGATAAAGCTTTAGGAGCTCCGCCTGACAATTTGGTACCTTCTTAAGGTCCTTGATGGAGGCTTTGTCGATGGCTTCTTGTTGGCTATTGAACGGCTACTTTCTCCACTCGCGCTCCGCTCGTTCTGCACTCTCGCTCCACAATGAAGGTATGACGTACTAAGTAATAACCTAGTCAGGTGCCCATTCATTTTCAGAAATAATTTCCAGCCCGACAATAGATGTCGGGCTGCCTATTTTTATTTGAAAAATAATTTACACCGACAACTGGTGGCGGTGTGCGCAACTATACTTGTACCAAAACAACAGAAATTATGGCTACTGTAGCTACCAATCCTATCATCAACGGCCTTAGCGGCATGCTGGGCAAGACCATCGTGTTCAAGACCTTTCGCAACAAGACCATTGTGGCGAGCTATTCAAAACCCAAAAAAAAGCAAAGTGAACGGCAGAAGGAAAACCGGGGCAAATTCAGGAATGCCTCCCACTGGGCAAAGATCCGATTAAAAGACCCAGCGCAAAAAGCCTATTATCAAAAGAAAGCAAAGAAGCTGGGTTTGCCCAATGCCTACACAGCCGCTATTACCGACTATATGCGCAACCCGCAAGTTGAGAAGATCAGCGAGAATGGCAAGGCCGCCTTTAATGTTAAAAAGAAAGATTTCGCGCTTGTAAAAACGGAAGTGAGCTTTACCACTCCTGGTGGCGGCAGCGAGGTTCGTACTTTCAACGCGAATGAACTGGGCGAGTGCATGGCATCAATCAATGAAACCGATCTGCTTCAAGTTACCCGATGGCGTGTGACCGATGCTACGGGCAAAGCTATAGAAATTCCAATGGAAGGTGATCTGTAAAAGCAACTATCTTCAGAGCCTTTGCGACAAGAATGAATCATTCTAACAACCTGCAATGAAGTACGCTCACTACTAACTTTATAGACATGAAACATAGTAGTCGCTGGAACGCGGAGCTGATTGTTGCCTGTCTTGCCGTGGCCATTGGAGTTTACACAGTGCTTGTGTACATCTTTCAGGCAAGGACCATGAACAAGCAAAGATTTAACAATTTCTATTCATTCAATCAATAAAGCATGAAGAATAGAAATTGTCAAGCCCTTGCGCTGCCAATGGTTCAGGCAGCTTTGTTTAGTTTATTCTTTAATAATTTTCACCTTCTCCGTCCGGTTGGTCAGCTTTACCGATAGTATGTACATTCCGGCTGGCAGGCTACTGAAATCGAAGCCGCCTTTGAGCGCACCCGCTTGCATTGAAAAATCAAGTGAAGCTATTTTTATTCCAGCGGCATTATAAATTTCACCTGCGCCTGCGTCACCCGGCAATTCAATCTGTAATTGACTGCTTACCGGATTGGGATAAGCGTTTACTGTTTGGTCTGCATTCACCATAACAAATTCTTTCTGAGCCGTTACTTTACATCCTTCCGGAGAAGTCACTTCCAGCAGGTAAGTACCGGAATGATTTGGTGCAAAAAGCTGGTCGGTAGCTCCCTGAATTTTTTCGCCATTAAAGTACCATTGGTTGCCGGCACTATAATTGGATTCCAGTTTTGTTAAATCCAACGAAATAATTTCAGCAGGATTCATCCGAACGACCGTGGCCGTGACTGCTACGCGCTCACTTTCACAACCAATGCTGTTGGAAACCGATACATAAAATGTTTTTGACTTTGCCAAAGAAGGAGTAACAAACGCTGAACTTTGGGCAGGGTACGCCTCAATGGAATTCAATCCATCGTACCAATTGTAATGCCCGTCAGCGGCAGCGCCAGATGCATGAAGAGTTGTTGTGCCTGCGCCACAAGACATGCCTGCCACAGATAAGGGAGCTGCAGGCTTGGATTTATAAACAAAACTTACCGTTGTGTCTGTTTGCAGAGAAGAACAGAATTTATTCCTGGCAATCACGGTGAACTGATTTGTGCCTTCTATCATGTTTGAAGAAGGAATGGCGATCATCAAATCATTTCCGGTACCTAGTGTGTCAGAGACAATCTTAAAATCAGATGAAGACAATATTGAATAAGTCGCATTCGCATCAGTCGATGAAATTTTGATAAATGCCTCACTCCTGTCACATACATCTTTCGTGTTGGTTGCCAACAAAGGAGCAGTGCCCTGGTACGTGATGGTGACTTTAAATCGGGAAGAGCCAAAAGTTGCCGGGTTTCTTGAATTCACATTAAACGAGTACAGTGGGTTTTTGCGGATGTCAATTACCTGGTTTAAAAAATTGTCCCGCAAAGCCACGCTCATAGTTGAAGGAAGTGATTCAAAATCGGAGAACAAGAGGTTGTAAGTACCATTCTTCACATTCACTACCGACAATGGAATTTCATCGCTGCAATTTCCAAAAGGAATGGAGTTAATCGCATATTGATCTTTGTTGGGCGATAGTGTTGACAAATTCATATAGCCACCTTGGTTCGGGAATTTGATTGCGTCAAACTCATCATCAAAACCGGTGGTCGCCTTGTTTTCAAAATAAATAACCGTTTCGTCTTTTGATTGACTGGCGTCAACCAATGCAATGCGAATGAGATTAGAAGGGCTTCCCTCGCGGAAGAATGTTGTTTGTTTTCCTTTCACTTTTGCAGCCTCGGTAATGGCAAGCGCAGGGGATGCGCCAGTTGCCTTCACCCAGAACCCCTGGCCAAGCGCGATGTATTGAGAACCACCGTTGGTACTCACGCCATTTACCCAGGATGAATAAACAGGAGTAGCGGTCGCATAGTTATCAATGTAAATCGCATTGTTGACTTTCGTGCGCGTGAGTTTTGTCCAATCGATGGTGGCCGGGTAAGGATTTCCAACCAGGTTCCATCCTGCGTTGGCCGCTGACTTTCCCGTAGCCGTTTTATAAGCTACCGGCAATGCGTAGTTGCCACTATTAATCGGACCTGTCAATGACCACAGCGTGCTGCCATTGGCAAGTAACTCCGAATCAGGACCAAAGATGAAGGCGGAATATCCGTTGCCGGCAACAAAAGCTTCCAGATTGTTCGCTACCGGAAATCCACTCCAGCCATCATTCATATCTGTCAAGCCATCTCCATTGTTGTCTCTGGCTGGATCTGCATATTGCTGCATAGATGAAAAAGTTTGATCCACAGGGTAAGGGCTTGATGTAAACGCGGAGGGATCAGTAGCACCAGCGAAGGGCCCCGTTACCGGAATTGATTTTTGTAAATCCTTCACGTTGGAGTTGACAGGAGCTGAGATGTCTCGCCACACTTGATAGTCATATCGAGAAACTCCCGACCGCGCCATATATCTCTGAACAGTCACATTGCCCAGCACTGCACCCCCTGTTAAAATTTGTGCGATGCTCGCATCCGAAGTTGGTTTGTCAGCCGTGCTGATCAACGTGAAAGGATTTCCGTTCACATCAAAAACGGATGCTCCGATGTCAAGTATATTCTTCAATTCCGCTCCGCCTGTATTTGTCAATAAAAGATCTGTTGTTGCTGTTGCGTTGGTTACCGTCACATTATAAAATGTAATTTTAGATGACCCTGCGATTTTAGCCGAGGAGGATCCACTGGGTGCGAATATGACAGTGCCCGTGCCGGCTGAAAAATTCCCATCATTCTGTAGCGTACCGGTAATGGTCAGCGTTGCGGGCGGAGTCAAGATGGATGAAGCATTGATGACAATTGAGTTAAATGCGGTTGATGCAGCCGAGCTACCAGCAATGGACTGAGTTGTCCCATTCAAAATCAGCGAACCGCCATTGTCAATGTACGTTCCGTTGATTGTTAAATCACCACTCAAAGTGATAGAGCTACCTGTCATTGTAAAGGTTGTACCCGATGAAATCGTTAAGCTCCTGGCATTGGCGGTAGCAGATACAATGGGGTAATTCACTACACCCGAAGGTATAGTCACGTCATTAAAAATGGTAGGAACAATGCCGCAGCCCCAATTGGAAGGCGTGTGCCAATCACCGCTCGTTGCACCTGTCCATGAATTCAAGCTGTTCACTGTCATCGTTACCGTGTTCGATGTCGCAGTAGTCGCTGTCAAACAGGTTCCGCCTGCGATACTGATGTCACAAGTCACTGCATCCCCATTGGCGAGCGAAGCGGTTGTGTAAGTATTCGATGTTGTATTTTGTTTCAAAGTGCCGTTTACTTTGAAGTCGTAGGTCACTGTGCCTCCGCCAACATTTGATGCCGTTGCTGTAAACGTGTCAGATACTCCTGAACAGATCGAAGCTGTACCGCTAATGCTTACGGTAGGTGTAGAGTTTGCATTAACTGTCATCGTTACTGTGTTCGAAGATGCTGTTGTCGCTGTCAAACAGGTTCCGCCCGCGATGCTGATGTCACAAGTCACTGCATCCCCATTGGCGAGCGAAGCGGTTGTGTAAGTATTCGATGTTGTATTTTGTTTCAAAGTGCCGTTTACTTTGAAGTCGTAGGTCACTGTGCCTCCGCCAACATTTGATGCCGTTGCTGTAAACGTGTCAGATACTCCTGAACAGATCGAAGCTGTACCGCTAATGCTTACGGTAGGTGTAGAGTTTGCATTAACTGTCATCGTTACTGTGTTCGAAGATGCTGTTGTCGCTGTCAAACAGGTTCCGCCCGCGATGCTGATGTCACAAGTCACTGCATCCCCATTGGCGAGCGAAGCGGTTGTGTAAGTATTCGATGT
>CAZECP010000011.1:0-72513 GCA_964510765.1 uncultured Ohtaekwangia sp.
GGCAATTGCCTATATTTTTACTTTCGTTGCAGTGCTGTTTTAAAGGTACTTTTCTTCGATTCCATTTCAAAATCGGGTATATTTTTTTTGGGAACTTCCACAAAAGGAATGCGGCACCTTGCCGCATTCCTCTGAAAATATTTTACACTTCGCCATACACCGTCACGCTCACCGCATCGCTCCAGTTGCCGATGGGCTCGTCATCCATCAGGTAGATGATCTTGTAGCGCCACACGGCAGCGGTGCCGCTGGCGGGCAGGTCGCTCTTGTCAATGTAGTCGGGGCGCATGTCGCGGTCCAGTTTCACAAAGCCACTGCCGGCATCTTTCCATATCTCTATGCCCTGGTATTTTCCCTTTGTCCAGCGCAGGTTAGGATAGCCGCCCGAGCTCATCTCAATTTTGAATTCGGGCTTGCCATCCTTCATGGCTGCTTTGGCAGCCGCGGTATCGGGTGCCTCTATGCCCAGGTCTTCACCTATGGCTTTGGTGTAGTTGGTGCTGTGCACAATGCGCTGCAGCAGGGCGCGAAAGCGCTGCTCAATATTGGGTGCAGGCATAGGCGGTGCTGCCCCAAAGGCCGCCAGCACGGGCAGTGCACCCAGCACACTCACTGGGCAGGCAGTACGCTTGTTGGAAAAATGCGGGCGCTATACCTACGATACATGCAGCAGCGATTTTGGTTAAATGCGTTTTTCGTGCTGCTATGATAATGAGCCGCTGCCTCTTTGAGCGCCCGGCATAGGAGTAGCTCCTATTTTATTTTTATTTTTTTGGGGTCACGGGTTGTCAATCATTAATTCTCCGCAAAAGGCAGGCTTGGGAATGAATAGTAAGCTGCACAACTAAGATTATTTACTTCACTTCCTGACTTGCTATGTGACGGATGCAGCAAATCGCGTGAGCGCAATGAGGCTGAGACTTTACCGTAAGGCCAATGCTTTATGGTTTGTCAGGTTTCTTTTTGTCATCGAAGAGCATGCGCACGGAGGGGCCGTAGGTGTCATCAAATTGTCCTTTCTTCAAACTCCAGACAAAAGCCGCAAGGAAAATGATGGCGATGGTAAGTGATACGAAAATCAGAAGCCCGATGATAATCATGCGTTTGAATTTTGGTTGAGAATTCTTTTCGAGGCAAATCGTACCGACAAGGAACTGAAACTAACCACACTGATACTACTGATGGGCATCAAAATAGCAGCAACTAATGGGCTTAAGTTGCCGGTAACAGCAATGCCAAGTGTGATGAAATTATAAAAGAAGGAAAGTGCGAACGATGCTTTCAAAATTTGAACCGAGCGCTTGCTCAGTTTCAAAAACTCATCAAGCTGATCGAGTTTTGTTCCATCTAAAATAGCGTCACAGGCCGGAGTGAAAATCCCCTGGTCATCAGACACTGCAATACCGACATCGCTTTGTTTCAATGCGCCTGAATCATTTAATCCATCGCCCACCATCATTACGTTAAAACCGTTTTCCTGCAGGTTGTGAATGTAGTCTAACTTCTGATGAGGATTTCGTTCGAATAAAAGATGGGTTGGCTGTGGAAAGATCTCGCGCATGCGTGACTCTTCACTTGCCTTATCACCGGAAACCAAAGCAGTGCAAAGGCTTCCTAATCTTTGTGCTAATTTTTTGATTCCGTTTCGCATGCTTGTCTGCACTTGATAGTAACCGCGAACCTCGCCATCCATTTCCACATAAGCCGAACTGAATGAATTTGGTTGAGCTAAACTCACTTTACAAAATTCTGCCGAGCCAATTTTTATTTTCTTCCCATCCACAATCCCTTCAATTCCTTTCCCGGCTTTCTCTTCAAAGCTTTCAACACTTAAAAGTTTTTTCGCTTTGATTGATTTGCTGATGAGCTGGCTCAACGGATGAACCGAATTCATCGTCATTGATTTTACAATAACTTGTTCTTCATTTGAAAGAACGCCAATGAACTTCACATCTTCAGCTCCGCGTGTCACTGTTCCGGTTTTGTCAAACACAATTGAATTGATGGTTGCCATTTTTTCAATCACCTCTGCATTCTTCAAATACAATCCAGCCCGGCCCATGAATCGCATCGCATTTCCATAAGTGAATGGAGCAGCAAGCGCAAGTGCACAGGGACAAGCAACAGTAAGAACAGCAGTTACCACCAACCACATATTACTTGCGTCAATGAAGTACCAAACAATTCCTGTTACGATGGTTAAAGCCAAAACAGCCCAGGTAAATTTTCGCGCAGCACGATCGATGATTTTTTTGTAAACGCTTCCGTGTTGCTTTTGAAAGGCGGCATTGTTCCACAACGAAGTCAGGTGACTTTGTGATGTGGGTTTCTCCACGGTCATTTCTGCAGACGAGCCAACGAGCCTTCCTCCTGCATACACTCCTTCGCCATCTCTTACTTTCACAGGTCGCGATTCACCAGTCACAAAACTGTAATCAATGTAGGCTTCGCCATTTCTTAAAATACTATCGGCAGGAATCACCTCGCCATTTCGGATCTTGATGCGATCACCTTTTTGAATTTCGTAGATGATGGAGGGCCGCCATTCTTTTTCTATCCATTTGTAAATCGCCAACGGAAAATACGATTTATAATCGCGATCAAATGCCAGCGTATCGTAGGTTTTGGATTGAAACCAGCGACCGATCAGAAGAAAAAATACAAGTCCGGTGAATGAATCGAGATAGCCTGCACCAGAGGCAGTGAGAATATCATACATGCTGCGGAAGTACAAGGCAAAAAAACCCAACGCAATCGGCACGTCAATATTGATCTGCTTCTGAGAAAAACTTTTCCACGCGTTGATGAGATAATCTTTTCCGCTGTAGAAGAGAACAGGCGTTGCCAGCACCAAATTCAAATAAGAAAAAATCTTTTGCAACGATTCATCGCCTTTGTCAATTCCTAAATATTCAGGAAAGCTCAACAGCATGATATTACCGAAACAAAATCCGGCAATCGCCAATTGAGCAACTGTTTTTTTCGTTTCGTCACTTGCTATTTTTTCAGGTTGTGCTAAATGAATAGCAGGCAGATAGCCAACAGCAGCCATTGCAGACGCAATTTCACTCAATTCAATTTTTTGAGGATTGAAATCAATCGCGACCGACTTCTTTGAAAAATTTACTTCTGACTTTATAATTCCTTCTTTCAGTTTTGGAAGCCGCTCCAGCAACCAAAGACAAGAGATGCAATGAACAGCCGGCACCTTAAATTCTACCTTTGAATAGTCAGCAGAGTCAAAGCTGAGTAATTGCTTGCGCACTTTAGGCTCATTCAACCAATCAAATTCCTGGCTTGTTGAACGGATTGTTTGACCCGCATTTTTATCGAGCGAATAATAATCGCAAAGATCATTTTGCTGAAGCAGACTGTAAACAGATTTACAGCCCGTGCAACAAAAATTCTTATCATCAAACTCAATGATTGTTTCTTCACAAGGCTGCCCGCAGTGGTAGCAGGTAGTTTCAATCAGAACTTCATTCATCTGCAAGACTTATTTTATTTTGTAAGTCCAGATGGGGCAACTGATATGATTCACAGCGTCTTCGGTAATGCTTCCACTCGCAAGGCGTGCCAATCCTCTTCTTCCATGTGTTGCCATTGCAATCAGCCCGGCCTTTTTGAATTCCACGAAATTTTTTAATCCGTCTTCCTCGTTAAGATCGTTATAAACGTTGATGGTGAAATTCTTCAGCATAAAGCGTTTGGCGAACGATTTTAATTCGGGAATAGTTTTGGAATCTTTTCTGAAGACGGCTGGCGTATTGATGAAAACTAAATGTAGTTGCGCTTTGAAAAAATCCTGAAGACGTTTGATCTCAGCCATCAGGTCTTCGTTTTCTTCCGTTGAAGAAACTGCAAGGACAATGTCCTGAATATCTTCCGGCTTTACTGCTTTCTTGATGGCGATCACCGGAATGTTTGCCTGACGAACAATTTTTTCTGTGTTTGAACCGATTATAAAATCGCGGATACCGGATGCCCCATGTGTCCCCATTACAATGGCATCGGCTTTCCAGCTTTCCGCCTGGGCCAATAGCTTTGCAGTGAAATTGCCGAATTCAACATCTGTGCGAATTTTTATCGCATCATTTTTCCATTTCGCTTTCAGTTTATCGAATTGCTTTTCGGCACTCTTGCGCATATCATCATAATAGACCTCTTCAAAAGAAAGCGCTGGCATAAGCGTGGAGTCATACAGAACAGGCAGCTCAACAATGTGCAACAATTTAATCTCGCCTCTGCTTTTTGTGGCAAGGCTCACTGCAAATTTTACGGCCTCCTGACTCGGAAGAGAAAAATCGACCGGAACCAATATCTTTTTCATAACGAGGTTGGTTTACTTAGAATCAAAAGTACACTCCCTCCATTGACCTCCTTCATGATGGCCATCAAAGCAAAAGATGACTTTCATCAGGATTTTTCAGGCGATGATGAGATCGGCTTGCTTGGCAAGTCTTCGGCTGTCCATCACGCGGATTTTCTTACCTTCAAAAGTGATCAGGCCATCGTTTTTGAATTCGGATAAAAGACGAATAACCGTTTCCGTTGCAGTGCCCACAATCGCAGCAAGATCTTCGCGCGAAAGCGCAATGTCAATCAGGGTGCTGCCTTCACCTTCCATGCCGTATGTTTCTTTCAGCATCAGCAGATTGGCAGCCAACCGCTCCCGCACTGATTTGTGTGCGAGCTCGGCCATGCGCTCTTCCATAATGCCCATCTCATGACACACTGCTTTCACTACTTTTTTCATAAAGGCCGGATTCTTTTGAAGGATATCAAAGAAAACTTCTTTTGGTATGTAACAGATTTTGGCATCCTCCAGGACCGTGGCTGTGGCGGCATACATTTCTTCACCCATCAGAGCACGATACCCAAGAAAATCTCCCGGCTTAGCGATGTAGATGATATATTCTTTGCCCTGGATATTGTTCTTTGACACTTTCACCTTACCATCGTTCATACAGTAGATGCCGGTAGGTCGCACACCTTCATAGAAAATGTTCTGGCCTTTCTTATAAGTAATGCACGTCTTGTGAGAATTGATGCGATCAAGATCATCCGTTTCCAGCCCGTGGAACAACGAATCCTTCAGATGATCACAGAGATTGCAAATGGTGGAAAACTCAGATTTGGCCATGCTGAAAATTCGATAAAAAATCAGTTGGATACAATAGCAACTTCTTGGAACAAAAAAAGCCGCGAGGCGGCTAAAAGGTTTTCGGGTTAAGTATAGCGAACTAGATTCTGTGATTTTTTTCAGGAGCAGCTTTCGAGTATGTCGGGCAAGTGTATTGAGAACATGCGGATACGATAGCCGCCAAAAGCAACAAAGCTGCAATAGACTTTTTCATACTTATTGGATTTTAGTGAAGTTCAAAGGTAGGTTCGTTCTTTGGCTAATAAAAACTTAATAATGTTAAAATTCTTACATAAGTCCTTAGCCGTCAGGATTAATCCCGTAGCTTGACTAACCTGGCAAAATTGAAAGTTTTCAGAACATAAATTGCCGATATTTGGTTTTAGTAGGATAAAATCAAAACAATTCATGCTCGGTCATCGCTTTTCCAAATTTGTCCCACCGCCTAACGGAGGCAAGTCAGGGTTTGAAAATCTGCTGAAGGTTTTCATGCAACTACTGCTTATTACATCAGGCAACGCGGCCGAGGCATTGCAATGGCTCACCGAGGTTGACAAACAATATGGCTTGACCAACTCAGAATATGGCATTGGTGATTTCATTGAAGACCTTAAGAAGAATGGATACATTACCGATGATGGTCCGAATGGCGAATTCAAATTGAAAGCAAAAGCGGAACAGAGCCTTCGCGAATCAGCCCTTGAGGAAATATTTGGCAAACTAAAACGCACCAAGCCAGGCGGCCACCAAACGCATCACAACGGAAGGGGAGACGAGCCGACCACCGACAGGCGCGATTATGAATTTGGTGATACGCTGGAGCAAATCTCGATGACGGATTCGCTTCGCAATGCGCAAATCCATCACGGCTTCGAAGATTTCTTCATGACAGAAGATGATTTGGAGGTGGTGGAGAACGAATTCAAAGCACAAACCTCTACGGTGTTGATGATTGACATTTCGCACTCGATGATTTTGTATGGCGAAGATCGCATCACTCCCGCCAAGAAAGTGGCGATGGCCTTATCAGAATTGATTACGAAAAAATATCCAAAAGACACGCTCGACATTTTAGTGTTTGGTGATGATGCGTGGCAAATCGAAATTAAAGACTTGCCTTATTTGCAGGTCGGCCCTTATCACACAAATACGGTTGCTGGTTTGGAATTGGCGATGGGAATTTTGCGCAGGAAGAAAAATGCCAACAAGCAAATCTTTATGATCACCGATGGCAAACCAACTTGTATCAAGCAAGGAATCAAATATTACAAAAACAGCTTTGGCCTCGATCAGAAAATCTTGAGTAAAACACTCGACCTGGCCGTGCAATTGCGGAAAATAAAAATTCCTGTCACCACGTTTATGATTGCAACTGATCCATATCTGAAAGCGTTTGTGCGAGAGTTCACCAAAGCCAACAACGGCAATGCGTATTACAGTAGCTTGCAGGGATTGGGCAATTTGGTGTTTGAAGATTTCAAAAAGAATAGGACGAAGAATTTATAAGCAACATTTCTGTTTTCAAAAGTTTAATAATGAACAAACCAACCACACTCGGCCAACTCAAGGCATCCGGCCATACTTTCAAAACTATCAAAGACGAACTTCGTGCAAATTTGATTGAGAACCTGAAGAAGAAGGAAAATGTATTTGCCGGAATCTGGGGTTATGAAGAAACCGTTATCCCTGATCTTGAGCGTGCGATTCTTGCAGGCCACGATGTGAATCTTCTCGGCTTGCGTGGTCAGGCAAAGACAAGACTTGCGCGAATGATGGTGAACTTGCTTGACGAATATATTCCCGTGATCGAAGGTTCAGAGTTGAATGATGATCCGCTACAGCCGTTGTCAAGGTATGGTCGCGATAAGGTCAATGAATTGGGTGATAATACTCCGATCACATGGCTGCATCGTGAGGAGCGTTATACCGAAAAACTTGCCACACCCGATGTGTCCATTGCCGATTTGATTGGTGATGTGGATCCGATCAAAGCGGCTTCATTAAAACTTCCTTATTCTGATGAGCGTGTGATTCACTTCGGGTTAATTCCGCGATCGCATCGCTGCATTTTTGTAATCAACGAGTTGCCAGACTTACAAGCAAGAATCCAGGTTGCGCTCTTTAATATTTTACAAGAAGGAGATATTCAAATTCGCGGATTCAAATTGCGACTGCCTTTGGATATTCAGTTTGTGTTTACGGCAAACCCAGAAGACTATACCAATCGTGGAAGCATTGTCACTCCACTGAAAGATCGGATCGATAGCCAGATCATCACGCACTATCCAAGGTCAATAGAAATCGGAAGAAAAATTACGCAGCAAGAAGCCCGCATTCGAACAGAGCAAAGCAAAGTTGTTTCTGTAAACGACATTGCTAAGGATTTGATCGAGCAGATTGCATTCGAGGCGCGCAAGAGTGAATTTGTGGATGCGAAGAGTGGCGTATCTGCACGACTTACTATTTCTGCCTTTGAAAATCTGATTGCGGCTGCCGAGCGGAGATCACTCATTAATAAAGAGTCATCCACCGACATTCGCATTTCTGATTTTATCGGAGTGGTTCCGTCCGTTACCGGGAAAGTGGAGTTGGTGTATGAAGGTCAGCAGGAGGGCCCGGGAATTGTTGCTCAGAATTTGGTTGGCAAATCGCTCCGCACTCAGTTTTTGAATTACTTTCCTGATCCTGAAAAATTCCGCAAGCAAAAAGACAAAAGCCCGTACAAGAAAATTACCGAATGGTTTGGCGATGGCAACACGATTGATTTGCTGCATGATTTGAGTAACCAGGACTACGAGAAATCTTTAAAATCAGTGCCTGGTCTTGCTGATCTTGTGAATGAATTTCAAAAAGGAAAAGATGCAAACCTTAAGTTGTTTTTCATGGAGTTCGCACTTCATGGCCTAGCCGAATACAGTTTGATCAGCAAACATAATCTGACAGCCGGCCTTCAATTTAAAGACTTGCTCAGCAGCATGTTCAGCATGCCCAAAGAAGACGAAGACGATGAAGAAGACGAAGCCTTCGGTAACAGCAAGTACTGATAGCGAAGAAGTTTATCAGCTGCGCAGGTTGGTGATGGAGGGCGAAGGGCAACATCTTGAATTCAAGCGCAAAGTTTCGCAGCCTGAAAAAATTGTACGCGAGATGATCGCTTTCGCGAATAGCGATGGCGGCACTTTATTGATTGGTGTGGATGATGACGGTACGTTGGCCGGAGTAAAGTATCCTGATGAAGAATTATTGATGGTGCGGCAAGCTTTAGAGAGGCATATGCGACAACCATTGGTTTATCACGATTCACTAGTTGAGTTGACGCCAAACAAATTTGTGCTTCGCCTCGATATTCCGCCAAGCGACAAACGTCCACTCTACTTTATTGATGAGAAAAACCAACGCGAAAGTTTTGTGCGCATGAATGACATGAGCATAAAGGCCAGTTTGCAGATGAATGAAATCATTCGCAGAAAAAGGAATAACAAGAACGTGCGATTTTATTTTGCCGAACACGAACTGACTTTGATGAAATATCTGGACGAACGCGAAACAATTACACTTCGGGACTTTCAAAAGCTCACCGGCTTAAATCAATTTGCGGCTTCGCGAAAGTTGATTTTATTGGTGCTTGCCAACGTTTTGAAAATCACGGCTACAGAGAAAGGTGATTTTTATTCACGCGTTTAGATCACGCGACCAGCCATCACTTTTATTTCTGATCCTTCTGCAAGAAAAACGGAAACAGGTTTTTCTGAGTTCAAAAAATCAAATGACTTTCCATACACATCACCAAAATCGACATCGATGTTGTATTCTTTAGTTTGATAGACATCCCAGCGCGGATGCTGCACCCCATACTCAGAAGTTTTGTCTTTCACCTGAGTGTAGCCCCAATAATGCTCAGTAATGAATTCTTCTTCGCTACCAGAGGCAATTTCATTTGCTGTCGATGAAGTTGTTACTGAAAGGGAATTCCATGTTTTCTTTTTCCATTTGTATTCGACACGGAGATAATCGTTTGCACTGTCCCATACGTGTGACATCGGCATCGTTTCGTAATTCTCCTTGTAGATTGTATTTGCCACAAAAGTTAAAGCTGGCTTTGGAACGATTTCTTTGATGAATACGACTCCGCGTTTCCACTCGTTCCCACCTTTGTAACGCACGTAGAACCTAAGATTTACTTCTTCAAAGTTGGTGTGAAATGGAATTTTGAATCCTTTCAATTTCGTATTCAAAAACATGAAACCAACGAGGCTCACATAGCAGGTGTCGTTCCAGAAATCAAATTCAGTTTTGTTAGGAAGAAAGGGTCGAAGGTATTTTTGATCAACGGCATAGTTTGCCATGGCCAATTTTCTCCATTCAGCAGTTAGAAATGTGCTCACAATTCTTCTTCGCGTTCCAGCATAAGAATGGATGCTTGCGGCACGATGAAATATTTTTCTTTCTCGTACTGAACTTCAATCGCTCCTTTCTGGAGGAAGATAGCTAGGTCACCTTCCTGCGCCTGGAGGGGCAAATATTTTACTTGATCCTCTTTTCCTTTCCAAAGATCATCTTCATCAGCGGGCATCGGCAGTGGATATCCAGGCCCAACTTTAATGACATAACCACTTTGAATTTTTTCTTTTTCTTGAACACCCGGTGGCAGATACAAGCCACTGTCTGTTTTATCATTTTGTTTGCCGGGGCGGATTAAAACGCGATCGCCCACCACGATTAATTTTTTCAATTTGTTGTCTGCTGTCACTTTCATACTACTTCTCCTTTACAATTTGAATGATAAAATAAATTGGATAACACAGCAAAAATAAATTAGGCGCCCACCAACTCCAATTATAATCGTGATGGTAAATCCAAAATGAAATAGCCTGCAGGCCGCTGCAACTGGTAAGCACCAACGAAATCAGTGTGAGGCTTTTCCATTTCGGGATTTCTTTTTTGAATGAATAAATACTTGTCAAGCCTGTAGCCGACACCAGCATATCCAGTGGGAAGAACGACCAGTTCCAATGAACGAGAATTGGGTTTGTGTAGTCGTTGTACAAAAATTCATCAGGAATTATTTTAAGAATCGTGATGATCCAATAAAGAATAAACCCGATATCAACCAAAAGGAAGAGAGCGTGAAGAACTCTCAGGTTCTTCATTTCTTTTTTGTGGCCGTGAATGGAAACGTCATCCCTTGCACTGATACGTTACCTGCCATTTGGTTTTCCTTTATTGTGGTATCGAAGTAGATGTTCATGCCCTGGTAATCGAAATCGCCAGTAGATTTTTTTGTTTTGCCTTCAAATTTGAATTGATTGAATTTCATTTCGCCTCCCTCTGACTTCATCGTTGCGGTAAAAGTCTTGTCTGCATTTTTAGTCACTACTAAAGTTCCAGAGTAATCACCTTGCGGGGTGCCGGTGATTTTGTAATCCCAATTGCCAACGGGTGAAATGGAAGCGCAAGACGCTAAGATGAATGCTACAAATAAGAATGATAAAGTTTTCATAGGTTTAGGTTTTTTGACAGACGAATATAAAAATTATCCAAATAAATCGGTTTGGTCTTTTCCGGTTTCGCTCGATTGAGTAGTGTAGAGCGGCAACTTATTGATTTCTTTGATCAGCGATGAGTCTTGCGTGACAATTCCCTTTTGGGCGGCTTCACTCGCCAGCTTTTCGTTTTCTAATTCCAATTCTTTCAAACTGATTTGCTTCGCACGTTTTTCAATGGGTGGATTTAATTTCTCAGCCTTTTCAAACTCTACGACTTTATCCAAAATATCTTTTGGCAGATCGGCCTCACTTCGGTAAACCAATTCAAAAAACTGTTTCGCGAAAAACCCATCAATCTGAATTCTTCTTTTTGAAAGATGAACAAATTTTCCGATCACGCGACAAATGTTTTCCCTTTCTTCAGGGCTCAATTGATCCACAAAATCGTAGTCTTCAATCTTCTTTAGCGAAAGCATGATCGGCTCAAGCGCATCTACGGAAATCACATAGACAGTATAGTCTGGCAATTTGTATTCATATTGCCCCAATAGCTCAAGAGCATTGGTTGGAACAACCAAAAAGATATCTCGTCTCACACCATCCTCCTTTGCGTATTTGTTTACGCTGTCCGTTTGATTCTTAATGTAAGAAGGAAAATTGGAAAGATCATCGCTGGCCGGACTCTTCGCATCAAACACGATAAATTCATCTTTGATTCTGATCGTGTTATCCGGGCTACCTTTGAAGGGGACTTTGTCGATATAATCAATACCGTGGCGGATGCAAATTGTTTTCATCCTTCGCTTCACATTCTCTTCATGATTTGACCAGGTCTCTCGCAGCTTTCTTACTTTTTCTATCTCGGTTTTGTTCCTGAGTTCAACTTCCTCATGTCGATCTTTTTGAATTTTTTGTTGAATCAGATTTAAAGATGACATTGATTTTTCATACTCTGACTTACGATGTTCTTCGGTGCTTTGGAGTTGCGTGATTCGCTCCAGCAATTTCTTTGACTCCTGTTCGGATCGCTCCAGGTTATTTTTGAGAACGGCAACTTCATTGGCTAAATCTGTTCCGCGCTTGAAATAATTTTTGTTTGTTTCCTCTAGTTTTGAAATTTCCTTGATGCGTTCCTCTTTTTCCTTTACTAATAGATCGTTGGCTGCCTTTAGCGATGCGTTTTCAATCTCAAGTCGGCTGTTAGATTGTTGAAGGTTGCTGGTGGCCCCTTTTTCCAGGGCGAGCATATTTTCCAGTTTGCTATTGTCGGATTTTAAACTCTCCGATTTTGAAAGCAACCGCTGCAATTCACCATTTGCATTGACCAACAATGACTTGATTTTCCCCCAGCCAAAAATACGATCCCACAAGCCCACATTGGTGAGACTTTCAAACATCCTGCGCAATGCATCGAAGTTAAAATCCATGAACAAAAATTGACTCGTAAAGTTATTCTTTATTCGCTTCAGTTAAATTTTTATTTCATTCGCAAATATTCTAATTAAAATTAGTAACTTGAATCATCAGTCAACTTTAATCATCCTTACCTCTTTTATGAAAAACCTGTTTCTGCTATTTCTCCTGTTTTGTTCTACACTCGGGTATTCGCAAATCAATACCGATGAGATGCAGATGTACCAGACTTTGTTTGGTATGCCGAAGAAAGAGATTGTTTCAGAGTTTATGAAGATTGACGATAATAAGAAGGATTTATTCTGGAAACTGTATGACTCGTATGAAAGCAATCGTAAACAACTAGGCCAAAAAAGATTTGTGGTGCTGAATAATTATGTAAAGAACTATTCCAAGCTCAACGAATCCGAAACCAATGAGATCATGGAAGACATCATTGAGCTTACCACCAGCCAGGATAAATTGATTGCACAGTATTATAAGAAAATCAAAACTCAGATTAGCGTGGTGGTAGCCGCACAGTTCTACCAAATCGAATGGTATCTGCAAAGCCAGATTCGCACCAACATTCTTGAGCACATTCCAACACTTGAACAATTGGACACCAAGAAAAAATGAAACTGATCTGACCGGATTTACAATATCTGGTCGTTTCTGGTGGTAGATTTATCCTTTCAAGCTGTAGCGATCAAAAGCACTTTTCGGTAATTTTGTTACCTAATTATTCTTTTATGGTTGACACAATTACATCCAGCAAACAAGCCATTGCCCTCGAAGAAAAATACGGAGCACACAACTATCATCCCTTGCCCGTTGTATTGACGAAAGGCGATGGAGTTTTTCTGTGGGATGTGGAAGGAAAACGATACTATGATTTTCTTTCAGCCTATAGCGCAGTCAACCAGGGGCATTGCCATCCACGAATTGTAAATGCGTTGATCAACCAGGCAAAAGAACTCACACTCACTTCACGTGCATTTTACAATGATAAACTTGGTGTAGCCGAGAAATATGTTTGTGAAACTTTCGGTTATGAAAAAGCGCTGTTTATGAACAGCGGTGCTGAAGCAAATGAAACCGCCATTAAACTTGCACGCAAGTGGGGCTATCTTAAAAGAGGAATAGAAGATAACAAGGCTGTGATTGTTGCTGTGAAGAAAAATTTCCACGGACGGACTACCACAATCATTTCTGCATCTACTGATCCGTCAGCTACCAAAAACTTCGGGCCGTTTATGCCGGGTTTTGAAATTGTAGAGTACGATGATGTTGCAGCCCTGGAGAAAGCATTGACAGATAAAAATGTGTGTGCACTTTGGATCGAACCAATTCAAGGTGAGGCAGGTGTTTATGTTCCGCACGATGGATACTTGAAAGCAGCCGAAAAACTTTGCAAGCAGAACAATGTACTCTTGATGATGGATGAGATTCAAACCGGCATTGCACGCACGGGAAAAATGTTGGCGAGTGATCATGAAAATGTAAGGCCCGATGTTTTGATTTTGGGAAAAGCTCTGAGCGGTGGAGTGCTTCCGATCTCAGTAGTACTTGCAGATGACAACATTATGCTCACAATCAAGCCGGGAGAACATGGTTCTACTTTTGGTGGTAATCCTTTGGCTGCTGCTGTGGTGATCGAAGCATTGGAAGTTGTGAAGGACGAAAAACTTGCTGAGAATGCTGACCGCCTGGGAAGACTTTTCCGCGAGCGTATGAGTCTGCTGATGAAGAAAACGCAGATGATAAAACTTGTGCGTGGCAAAGGTTTATTAAATGCGATTGTAATTAATGATTCTCCGGAAAGTGAAACTGCCTGGAACTTGTGTGAGAAATTAGCCGAACAAGGTCTGCTGGCAAAACCGACTCATGGAAACATCATTCGCCTTGCGCCACCGTTGGTAATTAATGAAGAACAAATTCACGAGTGTTGTGATATTATTGAGAGGTGTGTTCTTAATTTCAAATAACATCATCTATGGAAACAAAACTGATTCTCGTTTTCCTTAGTGCGATGGGAAGCGTGTTTGCACAAACCGTTCCCTCCGTTGAAGTTCAAATCAAAACTGCTGTGCTTGCATCTCCGGATGAAACAAAAGACAAAGCAATGGTGTACGGTTATTCACCGAAAGGAGAATTCATAGTGCTAAGAAAAGGAGAAAATGATTTGGTCTGCCTGGCAGATGATCCCAATCAACCTGGATTAAGTGTGGCATGCTATCACAAAAGCCTTGACCCGTTCATGGCGCGGGGCCGCGAGTTGAAGAAGGAAGGAAAAAGCTACCAGGAAAGATTTGACATTCGCGATAAGGAAGTGAAGAGCGGGAAACTAATCATGCCAAAGCAACCGACTACTCTTTATGTTTATACTGCTGACAAGGAGAAATTCAATCCGGCAACAGGTGAAGTACAAGACGGATATTTGCGTTATGTAATTTACATTCCATTTGCAACTGCCGAAAGCACAGGTCTCGCAACAAAACCTACAGGTGCCGGGCAACCCTGGATTATGGATCCGGGAACTTACCGGGCACACATCATGATCGATCCGCCAAAAAAGTAATTTATTGTTTAGCCATTTAAAGTTTTCATCGCAGCCTCCACATAACGAGTACCTGCTGCAAAACCTTTAGGGGCGATTGATTCTATTTCAGAAAGTTCTTCCTTAGTGAATTTGATTTTTATGGCCTCCACATTTTCTTCGAGGTACTTCATTCGTTTTGTTCCGGGGATAGGGAAGATGTAATCGCCTTGTGCCATCACCCACGCCAGCGCAAGTTGAGAAGTAGTGCAACCTTTTTTACCAGCAAGGCTTTCCAGCTTCTCTACGATGTCAAGATTTTTTTGAAAGTTCTCTCCTTGAAACCGTGGAGACATTCTTCTGAAATCAGTCGGTTCAAAATCTTCAAACTTTCTGATCTGACCGGTTAAGAATCCGCGACCGAGCGGGCTATAAGCAACAAAGGCAATTCCCAATTCTTTACAAACAGCAAGCAACTCATCTTCCGGCTCCCGGCTCCACAGGGAATATTCTGTTTGAAGAGCAGTAATCGGATGAACCTTATGCGCTCTTCTAATGGTTGCCGGTGAAGCTTCGGATAATCCGATTGCCCGAATTTTTCCTTGCTTTACCAAATCACTCATCGCACCGACCGTTTCTTCAATCGGAGTAGTTGGATCAACCCGATGCTGATAATAGAGATCAATCACATCTACGTTCAATCTCTTCAAACTGTCTTCACAACATTGCTTCACATATTCTGGCTTGCCATTGATGCCGCGCTTGGTGGGATCAGCAGGATCGCGAACAATCCCAAATTTAGTCGCGAGTGTAACTTGATTTCGTCTTCCCTTCAATGCTTTGCCAACGAGAATCTCGTTTGTGAATGGCCCATACATATTTGCTGTGTCCAGAAAAGTAACTCCAAGATCAATCGCCCTGTGAATAACTTTGATTGATTCATCATCGTTACCAGCTCCATAAAATTCGGACATGCCCATGCAACCCAGGCCGAGTTGTGATGTTTTTAGTCCTTGTTGTCCGAGATTTCTTGTTTCCATCATTTAAGATTTTAACTACGCTAAAACACCAATTGATTTAAGTTCGTTTCGCAACTGCATCGGTGATTGAAAATGAATGCAATTTATCCCAACCGCTTCGGCTCCGTGCAGATTTCTTGTAACGTCATCGATAAAAATTGATTTGGAAGGATCGACTTTGTAGCGATCGAGAAGAATATTGTAAAATTCAGGAAACGGTTTTCTTGTTTTCTCTTCACCTGAAACCACAATGCCTTCAAACCAATGAAGGAATTCAAAATTATTCAGCGCCCATGGAAACGTCTGTGCCGACCAATTGGTAAGCGCGTAAAGTTTAAAACGGTTTTCGGTTTTTATCTGGCGAAGAATTTCTACCGTATCATGAATCGGGCCGCCAATAGTTTCTTGCCAGCGTCCATACCACGCGCGGATGGCTTCTTCATGGTCAGGAAATTTTATAACGAGTTCTTCCGTGGCTTCTTCAAACGAGCGCCCGGCATCTTGCTTTTCATTCCAATCGTGCGTGCACACGTTTTGAAAGAACCAATCAATTTCTTCTTCGGTTTTAAAAATCTTGCGATAGAGGTAGCGCGGGTTCCAGTCGATCAATACTCCGCCTAAATCAAAAATGACTGTGTTGATTTGCTGCATGTGAAAAAATGAAAGAGGATTTTTAAAATTCGAATTGATGATTGAGTAGAACAGATTGGGCTTTCCCGATTTCCTTCCCAACTAACTCGTAAGAATTGTTTTGTAATTGATAAACCGTTGTCTCTTTGGTGGCAGGATCTACAATCCAATATTCTTTCACTCCAAACTTTTCGTAGAGGTTCTTTTTAGTGATCGCATCGTGCTTTGTATTTCCTGGCGAAAGCAGCTCAATGATTAAGTCAGGCGCTCCTTCATTCGGTTCAGTGTCACGAATGATCATTTTATTTTGCTTAGAAACGAAATATAGATCGGGCTGAACTGCATTACTGTTTTGATCAAGATAAACATCAGATGGCGCGAGGAATACTTCGCCAAGGTTCTTTTCTTCCACAAATGAATCCAATACTTTAAAAATCTTTTTTAAAATTCTCTGATGTTGATTGGTTGGCGCTGGTGACATAAATAATTGTCCGTTGATTAATTCAGCAAGTGTTCCCTCCGGAAGCATTTTGTAAACTTCCATGATCGTGCGCGGAGGATGCGGAATGTCAATTTTCATAACGCTAATTTACGTCATTATTTTCCAAAAGCCCATTTCAAAAACTCTGGCATCACTTGCGCCCAGGTTTCCAGATTGTGTTTGCCGCCTTTCACTTCAAGATATTGAATGTCGTGAAAGGGACGATATCCTTTTTTGGTAAGTTCTGCTATCAAGTCAAGTGTGTCATCAATGGAATCAATCACTCCATTTTTATTGCGGTCGCTTGCTTCATCTTCTGTTCCGGTTTGAAACCAGAATTGCAATCCTTCCTTTTTCTTTCCTGATTTGATTTGCTGATGCATGATGCGATCGCGTGCATCGGAATAAAGCCGGCTTTTACTATCACGCTTTCGCCACCAGAATGCTCCGCTAAAGCATCCAGCTTTATCAAAGAGTTTTGGATTATTCCATGCAATGTCCATCGCGCTAAGTGCGCCCATTGAGCAACCTGCAATTGTAATTTTTTGTGACGCGTCAACAGGGTATTTGAAATTTAAATAAGGTATCAGTTCGGTCGATAAATATTTTGTGTATGCTTTTGCCCTACTCCCTCGCTTTAAGTAATCTTTTTGTGATGCCACACCAAATTCCTGCAAGCGATCGCCAGCCACCACGCCTGCCACCATTACTTTTTCGATTGAGCCTTCGCCAGTTAATTTTTCAAGCGTTCCCTTCACTTTTAGTTGTTCGATATCCTGACCATCGTTTAAAACCAACAGCGGGAATTTTTCTTTTGAGCTTGAATAACCTTGTGGTAACAGCAAGTTTACGTCTACTTCCCGATTAAGTAGCTTTGAGAAAACACCCGTAATTTTTTCCGATTGATATGCAAACACTTCCTTCACCTTAACTGCTTTTTTATTTTTATCTTTAAGAGTGCCAAAAATAAACATCTTATTTCATTGGCACATTGGCAGATCGAACATTGATAAATTAATTATGCCCCACGAACATTTGCATCGCTGGTATTCGCCCAATCTGAGTCGTGATATTGAGGTGTTGGCGTTTGGCCATCGCGGATATCCGGTCATTCTGTTCCCCACTTCGATGGGCCGCTACTACGAAAACAAAGACTTCAAACTCATCGAAAGTGTTAATTGGTTTTTGGACGAAGGCTTGGTGAAAATTTATTGTGTAGATGGAATTGATTCATTGAGTTGGTACAACAAGGAAATTCTTCCGGCTGACCGCGTGAAGAATCATATCTGGTATGATCTGATGTTGTTGAATGAGTTGGTGCCACTCACTCAACGCGAAACAGGGGTTGAAAGAGTTGCTACTGCGGGCTGCAGCTTTGGCGGTTATCACGCTACCAATTTTGCATTCAAACATCCGGAAGTAGTAAAGTATGTTTTCAACATGGGCGCTGCGTTTGATATCCACGATCAGTTGGATGGCTACTATGATGATAATGTCTATTTCAACAATCCGCCTGACTTTATTCCCAATGCACAAAATCCTTTCTTCCAGGATTTGTTTGTGGTGCTGGGTACTGGCACACATGATATGTGTTGGAGTGCAAATGAAAAAATGGCTTCCATCTTTCGAGCCAAAGGAATCAACCATTGGCTGGACGTTCGCAAAGATGCTCCACACGACTGGCCGGCCTGGAGAGAAATGTTTCCTCACTACTTGTCGCTGATTAAATGAGGAGATTAGTCTTTCTGTTTGTTGGAATTTGTGTTGGGTCACTACAAGTTCATTCAAAACCAATTCACGAAAAGTTTGCTGTTAACATCGGTGGAATCCAACAATCGATAAAGATTGATTCAGACGAAGATTCAAAACCCGCTTTACTTTTTCTTCATGGAGGCCCTGGGAACTCGGTAATTAGTTATGCCAATAAGTTTACGGATCAACTTCAAAAGCATTTTGTCGTTGTGTTGTGGGATCAGCGCGAATCGGGCGAGACAAAGAAATTGAATTCGTCTTCTCAGCCACTCACGGTTAGTCTTTTTCAGTCAGATGCAGCGGAAGTGATCAATTTTCTGCGGGAACGATTTCATCAAGACAAGATTTATTTGGCTGGCCATTCGTGGGGCGGATTTCTTGCATTGCAAGTTGCAGCTCACAATGGCGATTTATTGTTTGGATGTTTTGCGACAGCACCAATGGTTCACCAAGTTGAAAGTGAACAACTCTCTCTTCAAAAAATGAAGGACATAGCTTTAAAGCAGAAGAATGCTGCTGCAATCGAAGACTTGAACAAAATTCAAATCCCTTTCGAAAACGGTGAGCAACTTTATTTCCATCGCAAGTGGTTGAATGAACTAATCGATCAGCGCAAAGCTCCTTTCGGAAAGAAGTATGTGGAGAACTGGGCGGCCACCTGGCTTCCAATTTTTAACGAAGCTTCTGCCATCGATTTTAATGTTGCCGCTCCGGAAATGAAATGCCCGATTTATTTCCTGGTCGGTGCAAAAGATTATCAAACCAACTTCGAAATCACAAAAAGATATTTTGAAAATCTGAAAGCCCCAAAAAAAGAGTTATTTTGGTTCAATGAATCCGCGCACCTTTTGAATCTGACGGAATCCAAAAAATTTCAACAAGTAATCATCTCAACCCTTACCCAATAATTATGAAGCGAATCGGAATTCTTTATGGCATGGAGCGTTCCTTCCCGGAAGCTTTTGTCGAAGCGGTTAATAAGATGGGTCTCAAAGACATCAAGGCCGAGCCCGTGCTGATCGACAAAGTGCAGCAAGGCGTGGGCGATGACTATGCAGTGATTATTGATCGTATTTCGCAAGATGTTCCGTTCTACCGTGCGTATTTGAAAAATGCCGCATGTGCAGGAACAGCCGTCATCAACAATCCATTCTGGTTTAGTGCCGATGAAAAATTTTTCAACAATGCATTGGCTACACGAATCGGAGTTCCCGTTCCGAAGACAGTTATTCTTCCTTCACACGATCGCCCGACTGATACAACGGATTCATCTTTTAGCAACCTGAAGTTTCCGCTGAGCTGGGAAAAGATATTTGAGTATATCGGCTGGCCTGCGTATATGAAGCCGCACTCCGGTGGCGGATGGAAGAATGTTTATAAACTAAATGGCCCTGAAGATTTTTTCAAAGCGTACAAAGAGACGGGGCAATTGGTAATGCTGCTTCAAGAGGAAATCATTTTTACAGAGTATTTCCGTTGCTATTGCCTCGGAAGAAAGTATGTTCGAGTAATGCAGTATGAGCCGCGCAATCCACATCATCTTCGTTATGTAGTAAATGGCCCGCCTGCATCTGCAAAGTTGGTGAAGCAAGTGCATGATTATGTTTTGGAACTATGCAATGCACTCGGCTATGATTTCAACACGGTGGAGATGGCTGTGCGCGATGGAGTTCCTTATGCCATTGACTTCTGCAATCCTGCACCTGATGCCGATGTGAAATCCGTAGGCCAGGAAAATTTTGATTGGGTAGTAGAGCATGCCGCGAAGATGGCGGTAGAGAGAGCCAAAACACAGAAACCCGGAGAAGACAATCTTACATGGGGAACATTTGTGAGAAATTCCGTGGCAGCCGAAATTAAACCTCCTGCAAAAACTCGAAAGAGTAAATCATAATTAGTATGAAGACATTGTTAGTATTCTTAATTGCTACATTTCTCAGTATCAATATCTATGGCCAATTAGAAATTAAGACTTTTAAAGAAGTAAGATTACTGGATTGTCCTGGAATAGAATATGGAGAACTTGTTGAATTGATTCCCAAAGGGAAAACAGTTTTGTTGACTGACTATTCGAGAGATTTTTATACAGCTAAGTATAATGGTAAAGAAGGCTTTATCTATTATGTTTTTCTTGGCTTTTCAAAAAGATTGGATGATTTCAAAAGTGAGAAACAGCAACTTAACAAGAATAAAGAATACGTTTCTTGTGGACTTTTAAAACTTCAAAAAACATATCCCAAAGAAATAGCTGAGAGAATACTCCGAAAGGAAGTATGGATTGGAATGTCGGGCCAGATGGCATTAGATGTATTAGGCAGGCCGAAAAATATTAACAAATCACTAGTTGGTGGAATAATGACTGAGCAATGGGTGTACGAAAATAAATATCTCTACTTTGAAAGCGGTTCACTTAAGTCAATTCAAGAGTCCCAATAAATCAAATGGAAAAATTTACCCTCGGAGTTGAAGAAGAATACATGGTGATCGATCCCGTTACTCGGGAATTGAAATCACATGATCAAAAAATTGTAGAGATCGCTTCCAAAGTGCTGGGCGACCACGTGAAAGCAGAAATGCACCAAGCCGTGGTGGAGGTGGGCTCCAGCATCTGTAAAAATGTGGACGAAGCCCGCGAAGACATCACCAGGCTTCGCAAATATGTTGGCGAGGTAGCGGGTGAATTGAATTTAAAAATTGGTGCTGCGGGCACGCACCCGTTCTCGCACTGGAGTAAACAGCTCATTACGCCCAACCCACGCTACGATGAAATCGTGAACGAGATGCAGGAAGCTGCACGATCAAATTTAATTTTCGGTTTGCATGTGCACGTGGGGCTCAGCGACAAAAACATGGCGATCCACATCATGAACAACGTGCGCTACTTTTTGCCACATGTGTTCGCGCTCTCTACCAACTCGCCTTTCTGGGAAGGTCGCAACACGGGCTTTAAATCTTTTCGCACCAAAGTGTTCGACAAGTTTCCGCGCACATGCATCCCCGACTATTTCAACGACTGGGACGATTTCAAAAACTACATCAATTTATTAATACGCACACGCTGTATCGACAACGCCAAAAAAATCTGGTGGGACGTGCGTGTGCATCCGTTCTTCGACACGATCGAGTTCCGCATCTGCGATGTGCCACTGCGCGTGGAGGAGACAATGGCGATCACAGCCATCTTCCAGGCGCTGGTGGTCAAACTCTACAAGCTGCGCAAGCAGAACATGAGCTTCATCAACTACAACCGCGCGCTCATCAACGAAAACAAATGGCGCGCCTCACGCTACGGCCTCGATGGCAAACTCATCGACTTTGGCAAACAGGAAGAAGTGGATATGCGCTCGCTCGCCCTCGAGTTGCTTGACTTCATTGACGATGTGGTGAACGACCTCGGCAGCCGCGATGCACTAAACTACGTTCATAAAATTCTGGAGAACGGCACCGGTGCCGATCGCCAACTCAAAGTCTTCCACGAAACCCAAAGCCTGGAGAAAGTGGTGGATTATATTACGGAGCAGACGATGATGTGAGTTGGTAGAACGCAATTTCGACAAATCATTTATCAAGTTCCAATTGCTTCCGCATGTTGATGTTGAAGATATATTGTTCCTCAATCGGAATAGCTTTGCGTGAAATATTATTTATGTTTCTACCTTCTCTCGTCCAAAGAAATGGATAGAAATTAATTACGGTATTTCCATCTAGTTTTGAAACCTCTTCCCTCCATTGTGTCCATCTATTACCCTCATAGAATTTCTCTAAGTCGTTGTTGAAACAGAATTGTAGAAACTCGGAATAACTAAGATCGAGTGACTCATATTCTAGACTATCAGGTGCGAAGTAGTAGACTTTGCCTAAATCAGTGCCCAGTCCTCCTCCATTTAAAAGAAAAAAACCACCAATGACATCATCAGCGATTAATAAAAATGGTGATCCTTCTCCAAACTCCTTGAATGATTTTCCTTTGTTCCATTCTGGTAATGTTCGGTTTAAACTCAAATGGCCTGAGCCTAGAATTCTAATCCAGCCGTCATCTATTAAGATTCCTCCCGTCATATAAATGATGGCTCCCATTGGGGAACGTGTTGTTACTTGTGTTTGATATAAGGCTTGTGTTGCTTTCGATTCATCAACATCTAGAATCTCTACTTTATTTTTTGCAGTCTCAATCCAACTTTTTACCATTGTCCAACTTGGCTCGAATACATTTATCAATTCTTCAACTGGTCTCATAGATTCTAACTTCTCGTTATACACTAATGTAGAAAATGCATGTTCAGATTCAAAACAAGTATTTCTGAGCGACACATAACTTCTTATCTTTGCCAAACCTAAACTATGAAGATCGCGATTTTGGATTTGTATGAAGGAGAAGCCAACGAAGGCATGCGCTGTATTCGCGAGATCGTGGAGAATTTTATCAAGCAATCGCCCTTCGCAGTTTCGTATGAAGTGTTTGACGTGCGGCTGAAAAATGAAATCGCAGATTTGAATTTTGACACCTACATTTCTTCCGGTGGACCGGGAAGCCCGATCACCAGCCAGGGCTCGAAATGGGAGCGGAATTATTTTTCACTGATGGATGGAATACTCAGGCACAATCGAGAAAGTCCTTCGCAGCCCAAGCATGTATTTTTAATTTGTCACTCGTTGCAAATCTTTTGCCGCTATTACAACTACGCACGCATCACGAAGCGCAAGAGCACGGCCTTTGGCGTGATGCCCATTCACAAGACGAAATTCGGCAAAGAGGAGTTGACGTTGCTACATCTTACCGATCCGTTTTATGCGGTTGACTCGCGCGATTACCAGATCATCCAGCCCGATGAGGAAAAATTTCGGAAAGGTGGCGGACATATTTTGTGTATTGAAAAAGAGCGTCCGCACATTTTGCTGGAGCGCGCGGTGATGGCTATTCGCTTTAATGAATTTATCATCGGCACGCAGTTTCATCCCGAAGCAGATTCAGACGGCATGCATCGCTACTTCTTGCGCGAGGACAAGAAGAATATGGTGATCAAAAAATATGGCGAGCGCAAATATTTTCAGATGATGCAGATGCTGAACGAGCCGGATAAAATCAAGCTGACTTACAAAAGTGTGCTGCCTTCGTTTTTGAAAATTGCGTCAAAGGCGTATTCTTCTGTTGAAGCATGATCAAAGAAGTTCGTCAGCGCTACAACGAATCATTCTCGGAAGAGAAGTATCAAACGTTTTTAGAGAATCTTAACCGTGCTTTCAACCACAAAATTACGTTCCGTGTAGCGGAAAGCCCGGTGTTTGTTGATAAGGTTTTTAGGGAGAAACTCTTCAAAGCTTCAGATCAGATCATCGACTTTCTTGTGAGAGATGATTTTAAAAAAGTAACGGAGCGTGCAATCCCTTCTCACCTGCGTGTTCCCAACGAAACTGGACATACACATTTTCTTGCTCTTGACTTTGCAATTGTAAAAGATGAACAAGGCGAACTTCAACCACAGTTGATTGAGATGCAGGGTTTCCCCTCGTTGTTTGGCTGGCAGGATTTTCTCGCAAGCCAATTCAAGAAAGAATTTTATTGCCCATCAAATTTTCAAAATCATTTTGGATTGAATGAGGAGCAGTATCAATCGCTGTTCAAAAAATTCTTATTGAATGGTCACGCTGCTGAAAATGTGATCTTGTTGGAGATCGATCCGCTCAAACAAAACACCGCCATCGATTTTATCATTACAGAGAAAATCACAGGCGTTGATCCCGTGCACGTGGAGGATGTTTTGAAAGAAGGTCGAAGTCTTTTTTATAAGAAGGATGGAAAGAAGATTCAAATCAAACGTATCTACAACCGTGTGATTTTTGATGAGCTGGTGAAAAGACCGGATTTGAGAATGAATTTTAAATTCACAGATGACCTTGATGTGGAATGGGCGGGTCATCCGAATTGGTTTTTTCGCATCAGCAAATTCACGATGCCATTTATTAGGAGTGAATTTATTCCTGAATGCAAATTCCTCAGTGACTATGAAAAATTTCCCACCGACCTGGAGAATTATGTTTTGAAACCTTTGTTCTCTTTCTCAGGTAGTGGAGTAATTTTTCACGTGCGAGAGAGTGATCTGAATTCGATTCCAGTGTCAGAGCGATCAGATTACATGTTGCAACGAAAGGTTAACTATGAACCCGTGATCAATGCTCCCGATGGAACGGTGAAAACCGAAATCCGACTTCTGTTTATATGGGAAGATGATAAACCAAGACCAACCTTAGTAACTAATCTTGCTCGCCTCAGTCGCGGAGAAATGATAGGCGTGAAATACAACAAAGACAAAACCTGGGTTGGCGGATCAGTCTGCTTTTTTGAACAATAAGTTCGGTTTCGCTCATACCTAAAGTGGGTTGATATTCGGCAGACTTATCAGCCACTCAAGTAAAATTTTCTCTCGATAAAACTTTTCCACGTTGGTACTCATCAAGCTATAAATCCACCACTATGTTGAAGAGCTACCTGACTATTGGTATTCGCAACCTGCTGAAACAAAAAGGTTATTCAGTAATTAAAATTGCCGGGCTTGCGCTTGGCCTTGCCGCTAGTCTCATCATTTACCTATATGTAGAAGAAGATTTGTCGTACGACAAGTTTCATCGCAATCATGATCGCATCGCGCGATTACTCACGATTGACAATGCCGAAGGAGTGAGCAGCAAGCTCGTGGGTGTGACTGCACCTGCACTCGCCCCTGCTGTAGAAACAGAACTTCCCGAAGTGCTTAAAGCTGCACGACTCAGCGGTGGTGGACAGCTCGATTTAAGTTACAAAGACAATGTGCTCAAGTGCGATGCAGGATTCAGGACAGAGTCGTCATTCTTCGAAATTTTTGATTTCAAAATCCTGGAAGGAAAGAAGCAAGGAACACTTGACGAGCCTAACTCCATTGCCATCACACAAAAACTTGCAAAGCGTTTGTTTGGAGATGAAACTCCGATTGGTAAAACAGTAAAGCTTAATCAAACTCTTGATTTGAATGTGGTCGCGCTTGTTGAGGACCCGCCACACAATTCGCACATTCAATTTGATTTGCTGCGCTCACTCACACCCGGTCAAAATGAAGATCAGTTCAAACAATTTTTACAAAACTGGCAAGGCATCGCGATGTTCACATATGTGTTGTTGGATAAACCTTTGGATGCAGCTTCACTTAATCCAAAGCTGAAAGAGATCGCCAATAAAAATAAAGCCACTGATTTTTTCACACCGGTATCGCAGCCGCTCAATGATGTGCATCTTCATTCCAAAGAAATTCTTTTTGAAACCAATGCGAATAAGTCAGATGTTTTGAATGTGTATGTGCTCTCGACCATTGCTATCTTAATTCTTTTATTGGCTGCTGTAAACTTCATGAACCTGGTGACAGCGAAGTCGGTGAGCCGTGCAAAAGAAGTCGGACTACGCAAAGTAATTGGTGCCGTTCGAAATCAATTGATCAGCCAGCATTTGAGCGAATCGATTTCGGTTGTTGTGATCTCAGCCTTGCTGGCAATTGGGATAGCTTTTCTCCTCACACCTTTTTTGAATAGTGCTTATCAACGTTTTGCAGACACTATGATTTTGCTGCAGAGCAGGACTATTTTATTTTTTATTATTTTGATCTTAGTGGTTGGAGTTCTGGCCGGACTCTATCCAGCATTTGTTCTTTCTTCATTCAAACCGGTGATGGTGTTGAAGGGATCGTTCAAAAATTCAGAAGGTGGCATTCGCTTGCGCAAGGCTTTGGTGGTTTTACAGTTCACTATTTCCATCGCATTGATGGTAGGCACCGGCATTGTGTATCAACAGATGAAATTTATTTACACGGCTGACCTCGGCTACGATCGCGAGCAGGTAATCACGATGAGCCTGAACAATCAAACGTTCAACAAAGCAAAAACTTTAAAAGATGAGTTACTCCGAAATCCCAATATTGTTTCTGTCGGAACAAGCTCCACGCGATTGGGACAACAACTGGGACGCACACAAATATTCCCGGAAGGCGTGAGCAACGAAACCAACATCATCACAAGCATCATGACTGCCGATGAATCGTATATTTCAACACTAGGAATGAAAATAAAAGAAGGGCGTGGTTTTTCTTTGGATTATAACGACTCGCTGAATATGGTGATCAACGAGGAGATGGCACGGATGCTGAAATGGAGTGATGCGGTGGGAAGAAAAATCAGTTTGCAGAGCGGACCGAATCCAACTGATATCACGGCCTATACGGTGATTGGCGTGATGAAGGATTTTCATTTCGCCACTATCCGTCACAAGCTCGAGCCGATGTTTATACTTTACAGTAAAAACAACGGAGCGCTTGCCATCAAAGCCAAAGCAGAGAACATGAAAGAGACTATCTCGTTCATCGAACAAACGTGGAAAAAAGTAAATCCGGGATCGACTTTCGATTTTGCATTTCTCGATGAACAGTTCGCCAACCTGTACAGGAACGAGCAAGCGTTTGCCACGATGTTCACGCACTTCACAGTGCTGGCGATTGTGATTGCAGTGCTTGGACTGTTTGCACTTTCTGCGTTCACTGCTGAGCAGCGGAAAAAAGAAATTGGCATCCGAAAAGTCTTAGGTGCGGGAAACGGAACAATTCTCTATCGCCTTTCGATGGAATTTGTGCAATTGATTCTAATTGCTTTTTTAGTGGCGAGCCTTGTGTCATACTTTGTGATGGAAAAATGGCTAGATGATTTTCAATACCGAATCACGATTGGAGTCGGCATCTTCCTTGTGACTGCATTCGCGTCTGTTGGTATTGCTTTATTGACCGTAAGTTTCCAGGCGATGAAAGCTGCGTGGAGCAACCCGGTTGATTCGTTGCGGAGCGAATGATTATCGGATTGCAGTGACCATTCGATTTTTTCCCTCAAGGTCTTTGATGAGTTTGACCTCTTGATAATCGTTTTGTTCGAAGAGTTCTTTGGTTTCTTTGGCGAGCAGCGGATTTATCTCGGCCATTATTTTTCCATTTTGTTTGAGAAGGTGTCTGCCCCGTTCAGCCAAAGCTTTGTAAAAAAGCAGCGGATTGGAATCAGGAACAAACAAGGCAAGATGTGGTTCGTAGTTCAGAACATTCGAATTCATATCTTGCTTTTCATTTTCCATCACGTATGGGGGATTGCTGACGAGAAAATCGAGATCGGGCATTTTCAAATCTCCTTTCAAAAAATCAGCTTGAACAAATTCAACATTTGCCTTTAGCAGCTGTGCATTTTCTTTCGCAACAGCGAGTGCTTGTTCACTTACATCAACAGCAAAAACTTTTGAATCGGGAATTTCTAAAGCAAGAGAGACAGCGATGCAACCGCTGCCGGTTCCAATATCCAGAATAGTTGGCGATTTTACTTTTTGATTAATCACTTCTTGCACAAGCAATTCCGTTTCTGGGCGTGGAATCAGCACGGATGGATTGACTTTGAACTTTCTATTACGAAACCAGGCCGTGCCCGTGATGTATTGAATCGGTTCATGTGAATTGATTCTTTGAATTTCATTTGAGAGTTTGTCAATCGAAGTTGCCGTGGGTTTACCAAGCAGAATATCATTTCGCGTGATGCCCAGCTTTTCTTCCAAAACGTGATAGGCAATAGCGGCCGCCTCGGACCTGTCTTCGAGGGAAATTTTATTTACTACTTCCTGAAAAAGTTCTTTGGAATTGGCCATGCCGAAAATGATCTTTGCAATGATAGCAATTTGAAATGACACCGGACGAACTTTTCATGCAGCGTGCGCAGGAACTGGCTCTCTTGGGGGTTGGATTTGTAAGCCCGAACCCTCGCGTGGGCTGTGTGATTGTACATGATGGAAAGATTATTGGCGAAGGCTGGCATCAAAAATATGGAGAAGCCCATGCAGAAGTAAATGCAATCAATTCCGTCAGTGATCAATCACTCCTCAACGAAAGCACATTGTATGTGAATTTGGAGCCGTGCGCTCATTTTGGAAAGACACCCCCGTGCGCTGATTTGATCGTGGAAAGGAAACTAAAGAAGGTTGTGATTTCTAATTTGGATTCAAATCCACTGGTCGGAGGGAAGGGTATTCAAAAACTAAAAGCTGCTGGCATCGAAGTTCAAACTGAAGTTTTGGAAAAACAAGGTCGTGAATTGAACAAACGGTTTTTCACTTTCATCGAAAGGCAACGACCCTTTATCATTTTGAAATGGGCACAGACTTCTGACGGATTTATAGCGCAAAATAACTACGAATCGAAATGGATAAGCGGTGATCTTTCAAGGCAGATCGTTCACAAAATGCGTAGTGAAGAAGATGCTGTTCTTGTGGGCACGCGTACGGCCAATCATGACAATCCAAAATTAAATGTGCGCGACTGGAGTGGCAGAAATCCGACAAGGATTGTTCTCGATCGATTCTTGAGATTGCCGCATTCTCTTCATCTATTTGATCGTAGCCAACCAACTATCGTTTATAATGTTGTGAAGCATGAAGAGCATTCCAATTTAATTTACTCTCGTGTTGAAGAAGAGAATTTTATTCCTTTGGTTGTAAAAGATATATATCATCGTAAAATCCAATCAGTGATTATTGAAGGTGGGGCGCAGACTTTGAAAATGTTCATTGAGGCAAAACTCTGGGATGAGGCCTATGTGTTTACAGGCACGCGCAGGTTTGGAAATGGAATTGCCGCTCCTTCCATGCATGGAACGCTAACTCATTCTCAAACAATTGGTGAGGACCTGCTTCAGGTTTTTCATGCGTAATACCCCATTCGTAGTTAGTTTGAACAATCATGAATTTTAATAAATCATCCCAAGCGCGGACAAATTTGCCCGAAGGCGGTCATAGGACTTGCGGGTGGTTCAAAAATTTTTGTAAAATCGCTTATTCAAGTTGGCATTTCAATTGTAAAACAAATCCACATGGAAACACAAAAAGTCAAGACTTGCTTTACGATCTCCTTCACCGAAGATCAATACCTTCACGCCAAGGCCTACGTTGACGATATGAAAAGGCATCGTCAGCGTGTGTTCTGGGTCGGCAAGGAAAACAAAACCGATGAGGAACTGGTGATCGAACAAATTGCTCACCGCATTCTTTCCGGATTTTACAATAACGATCCATACCGCGCAGCAAAACAAATCATGCGAATGGACAGCATGGCTTCGGCCTGATCAAATCTTATCGAGAACGGATTTGATCAATGACTCCACAACCTTGTGCGGGTCTTTGGCAAATTTATTTTTGATCCGGTTGGCAATGATAGCGTTTAAGCTAAGTGCTTCATGGCCTAACATTCGCGCCATGGCGTAGTAGGATGATGTTTCCATCTCGAAGTTACTTAGCCAGAAATCTCCTTTGTGATAGTAATTCAGATCTTCCAATAAATTAGGAAGTCGCGTTTCAATTCTAAGCTTTCTCCCCTGCGGAGCGTAGAAGCCGGGTGTAGTCACTGTATTTCCTAAAGGAATATCATGAGCGAGTTCTTCATAAAGACTTTCAGACCCTTTTACAACATATGGCATGAAAGGCAATCCGATTTTCTTTTGGATGTCGTGGGCGATGCCGGCCTCTTCATCGTTCATCGGCAGGTCGTAAAAATTCATCAGGTTGTCTAATCCAACGGCATAGTCAGAAGCGATGAAGGAACCAACAGGTATATCTTCCTGAAGCGCCCCTGAGGTGCCGATGCGAATCACTTTCAATTTTTTTCTTTTCGATTTGGGCTCGCGCGTTTTCAAATCAATGTTAACAAGTGCATCCAGTTCCGTGAAAAATATTTCAACATTGTCAGTGCCGATGCCTGTACTGATTACCGTAATTTTTTTGCCGTTGTATTTTCCCGTGTGGGTAATGAACTCGCGTTTGTTCATTTCAAATTCCACGTCATCAAAAAATTGACTCACCATGTAAACACGGCTCGGATCGCCCACAGCAATGATGGTATCTCCAATATTTTTCGGAAGCAGGCTGAGGTGATAGACGCTTCCATCAGGGTTGAGTATAAGATCCGTTTCTGAAATTTTCACGCGAAAGAATTATGATTTGATCGGCTGTGCCGGATTGCCGAAGACAGTTTCATTTGCTTTCACAGGGCCAATCACTACCGAGCCTGCACCAATGCGGGCGCCTTTTCCAATTGTAATTCCCGAAACGATAGTTGCGCCTGAGCCTATGAAAACTTCATCTTCAATTGTTACGGACGGATTGATGTTGCAACCCATTCCTATTTGAACGAAGTCGCCAAGCTTTGCTTCAACTCCAATGGTTGCATTTGAATGGATCAGGCAATGATTGCCAATCTTTGCACCCACATGGAGACATGCTCTATTGTCAACAAAATTACCGTGGCCGATTTCTGCTTTCGAAGAAATATTCGCGCCAGCATGAACTGCATTCACAGGTTGCACATGACGAAGTTCCTGCAGCATTTTTACCAAACTCTTCCGTAGTCGGTTATCATCTACGGCTACAAAGGCTTCACATTTCTTGTTGATTAATTTCAGAAATCCATCGTCATCAGTAGCTCCTAAAACAACTGCATCGTCAATTTCTTTTTGATGAAGGGCTTTGTTGTCGTCTAGGAAACCATAGACAACTACTTCATTGCTTTCAAAAATTTCTTTTGCTGAGCGGCCAATTGTATTGGCGCCAAAAATTAGTACCGGATTTTCCATGTGGCAAAGATAACTATTGCTTTCTTCTTTGAATCAACCCGTGAAGGACGACCATCAAAGGATTTTTGTAGGAGACTATAAAAACAAAGAAGGGCAGGAACCCGGTGCGGTACCGCGATAACGTTCCGAAGTTGGGGGTGGAAAGGGCAAGAAAGATGCAAAGAATTGAAATGTAAGTGAGCGTGCCAAGAAACAGCACACGATTTTTTTTGTTAATCATTTTTTTAAAATAAATGAAATAGACAACTGTTAACATCAACAACATAAAGTTTTCGAGGGAAGCGAGCATGCTCAAAATGCTGACTGCCTCCCACACAAACGGCCTGAATAGTCCTGAAAACAACGCAATGGGAGAATTAACAATTATACTGCCCCAATCGGGTGTTAGTTGATGAAAGTGTATTACTTTGTCAGGATCCGATACCGACATTAGCTGGCGATTGTTTTGAACTATAACTTGCAAAAAAATATCTGGAGAAAAATTCGGATGAATAAGTGGAGCAGCAACGGCTACAACTATCAATGCTGAAAGTGTGATAAGAGCGATCGAAAGTTTGGAGTATCCTTTTCCGTGGAGATATAGAATTAAAAGCGTGGGGATGCCAACAACCAACAATACTGCCAGCCAAAAATAACGGAGCTTTAATAGCAGAAAACCCGATATCGCGATCAACGGTACTTGCTCCCAACGGAAATTCCCGTTCATCCCAACCTGCATGAGGCAGGCAGCCAGGAAGAAAACTCCTGCGATGGCGAGGGTTTCCTTTTCAATGCCTGACCCCCAGAAAACAACTGAAGGAAAGAACAGAAAGGCAAAGGCAGATGCATAGCTTGCCTGTGGTTTCCATCCGCAAATTACTTTATGCAAGTTCCAGGCTGAAAAGAAAGAGATGATTGAAAGGTAAACTGCGCACACCCAATAGTTATTATTTGTAAACAAACACAAAGCGCTTAGAATTTTTACAAAAAAAACCGATCGCCACTCTTCGTTTGAGATGGATACGTAGCCTGAGATGGAGGCATCATCATCTGCAAGCGCTTTCAAATAGGTTGGTAAGTCTTTCTTCGCGAGGCTGGCAAGTGTTTCGGCATCGTGAAAGTAGGTCCAGGTATCATCAAAATTGTAGTAGAACAGATATACAAGCCCTACTGCCATCGCGCATGATACATGGAAAACAAGCGCTAACCAGTAGGTGGTCGAATCGCGATTTGTCCATCTCTTTTTCCCTCGTTGAGCGAGGTACAGCAAAATGAGTGTATGCAGAAGAAGAAAGACGAAATTCATTGCATTGGTTTTAAAATAGAAATGCCAATGTTGCAATTTAGACATTGACGCTTCTTGCAAAAATTATTGTACAATTCAATGCATGCCTGAGAATCGAAGGCGGTTTTTATTTTCACCCCTATTTTTTCCCATTGTCGTGTGATTTTATTTTGCTCGCCACCAATTTGGTTCAGAAAATCCAGCGCTTTTTCAATGTAAACTTGATCGTCCTTTGATCTTCCATAAGCGACCCATAATGGAGCAACTGTGTTGATGATCAGATTTTCAACAGATGATTGACCGAGCTCAGCCACTTTCCCTTTGGCGGGTTTGCCAAATCGAAAATGCTTTTGCCAATAAGATGATTGTTGAGTAGAAAATATATTTGTCAGTGCCTTGGCATCTTTTATTTCGATTAGTTTTGAAAAAATATTTTGATGATGATGCAGGATGGAAGCAAATTGGGCAATCCGAATGGTTGGAAAATTAGCAGGGCGAAGCCGCAGGAATTTCCATTGAGCCGGACTCAGTTCACCGTCTTCCAATTTGAATTTTTTCCTCAGGAATTGGTATTCATCGTAAAGTGAAGTGATGTATTCATCTTTTGTTTTTGTAGTCAGCATTCCTGCGACTCCAAACAATATCGCTTCTTTGGCCAACAAACTTTTTTGCTTTTGTAAAATTTTGAATGAAATGGTCTTCGCCAATTCAAAAAACGGATCGCTATTTACTTTAAAGCCAAATGCTTTTGCTAACCATTGATAAGTAGTTTCTTCCCAATCGCCACGATTGTTTTTCAGTAAGCTGATTACTGATGAAGATTTGGTTTCTAATCGCTGCGTCAATGCTTTGTCCAACATTGATAGTTGAACGACTTGGTCAACGGAACGAATACTTTTTTCGCATGCGACATCAGAGGAACTGCGCACCAATTTTTTATAGGAGTGAAACAACGATTCGTCAATTCTGTTTTTTAACTCTAAAGTTGGAAGGAGCGTTTTATCCTGGCGATAAACAGGTTTGTCATTCTCCCAGACTACATGAATAACAACATTTTCGTAGGCCGGATCTTGCTCGTGCTTGTGATTATACCATTCTGAACCCCTCACATGAACCTCAACATTTCCAGCCCATTCTATTTTTCCGATTTTGATTTTTGATTGACTAAAATCAGGGCCGGCATTTGTATTGTAAATGCCTTGTTTCATAATTGCAACTTCTTCTCCTTCCGTTGTTTTCAAATCGGTTTTATTGAAATATTGAAACTGCCAGATATAATGAAGAAAGGATTCGTTCATAGTATTATTCCAATCGGAAATTTATTTTCTTTGAACCAAAAGCTAATTTAATGATTGTTACCGTAACCTCTATTCGCTTGAAGAAGTGGTGGTACTTTTTCCGGCTCTCCTATTATGGATTGCAGATCACGCGTCAACTCCATAGGGAAAAGGGGTTTCTCATACTGAAGAACACAGGATTTGGAATGATGCACTATACGCTGTCTGCATGGGAAAATGAGGAAGATGTGGAGCGATTTTACAAACAAGGGGCGCACTTGCAGGCCATGAAACAGGCGAAGGCAATTGCCAGTGAAACAACAACGTTCACTTACCAGACCGATCGCTTTCCAGATTGGCAGGAGGCGAAAAAACTATTAAAAGAAAACGGTAGAGTGTTGAGGTGGAGTTAAATTATTTTACATGTTCATGTAGCAACTGCGCCATCTCCTGCTGCACTTTCATGGCTTCTTTTCTTGCAGCTTCTGCGAAGTCTTCGTTCGCTGATGCATAAAGAATTGAGCGCGATGAATTAACGATTAAACCGCATTGTGCATTCAAACCTGCTTGAGATACGGCAGCGAGATCACCGCCTTGTGCGCCAACACCTGGCACCAGAAGGAAATGATCGGGCGCAAGTGAACGAATATTTCTCACCTTGTCAGCTTTCGTAGCGCCAACCACATACATCATCTGATCAGCTGTAGCCCAATGCTGTGAAGTGTGAATTACTTCTTCATATACAAATCTGCCAAAACGAGTTTGCAGTAGCTGAATGTCATCGGCTCCCTTGTTGGAGGTGTGCACCAAAAGTATCACCCACTTGTTATGAAATTCTAAAAACGGCTTTACTGAATCTTCGCCCATGTAAGGAGCCACAGTAATCGCATCAAAATCCATATTGCCAAAAAATGCCTTCGCGTACAAAGTAGAAGTGTTGCCAATGTCACCACGTTTGGCGTCTGCAATGGTGAAGCAATCTTTCGGAATATAGTCGAGCGTTTTTTTCAGGCTGTCCCAACCTTTTGATCCGAGTGATTCATAAAAAGCAACATTCGGTTTGTAGGCAATCGCCAGGTCTTTGGTGGCGTCAATGATCTGTTTGTTGAATTCAAAAACGGGATCATCCGATTGCATGAGGTGCTTTGGAAGTTTTTCGATGTCGGTGTCAAGCCCTACACACAAATACGAATTCTTTTTTTTGACTTGCTGAAAAAGTTGCTCGCGGTTCATGCGGTAAAAATAAAAAAAGCCGCATTTAATAGCGGCTTTTTCACGAGTTTAATGTTGTTCTCATCTGAGATCAATAACTTCCACACCTGGAAATTTTTTTGGATCAAACGTGAAGAACGAATCATCTACTTTGATATTGGGAGTAAACTTTGCGATGGTGTACTTGTAACGATTGCCACTGCGATCGAACATCGTGAAGCTCTGCACACTCTTATCTTTCTTGGCAATGAACATTTTTACTTTGAAATACTGCGCATCTTTTTTTTCAGGAACCAGATCAATCTCATCGCATAACACACCTCCATCTGTCTTGTCTCCAAGAAGCAAATATTTGAAACCTTTTTTGTACATCTCGAAAATTTTGGCCGGATTCAAATCATCAGATTTCGGATCAAAATTATCGATGTTCACTTCTTTGTTCGAAGGAAGATAAGTCCAAACAGTGGTGCCATTATTATAAACTTGTTGATCTTCCAATTCTAACCTGTACTTATCGCCTTTCACTGTAATTTTTCCTTTGAATTCATCTTTCACACCGGCAGATTCATTGATGAGTGATGAGGCAAGCTGAGCTTCAAATGAAGTGATGGCTTTGTATTTTTTGCTCATGGCTTCCAAAATTTCCAAAGCTTTTGGATCATACTGAGCCTGTGCTAAGTGAACTGTAAAAATGGTAATAATTGCTACGACTAACTTTTTCATTATATAAACTTAAGATTGGCTATGTTTTTCTTTCAGAGCACTCAATAATTGTTCCAAACTCATCGGGTCTTTGATAAGTACTTCCCTGGCCTTACTTCCTTCAAATGGGCCAACGATTCCGGCAGCTTCCAATTGATCAATCAATCGGCCGGCCCGGTTATAACCTAATTTCAATTTGCGCTGAATCAGGGAAGTGCTTCCTTGCTGATGCTGTACAATGAGTTTTGCAGCCTCTTCAAACATGGAGTCGCGTTCTGACAAATCAACGGCTGCTGCACCGCCTTCATCTTCACCTTCAAATTCAGGAAGAAGATAAGCAGAATCATATCCTCGCTGTGAGCCAATAAAATCAACAATCTTGTCGAGCTCGGGTGTATCTACAAACGGACTTTGCAAACGAATGATTTCAGAACCAGCCGACAACAACATATCTCCTTGACCGACTAATTGATCAGCGCCACCCGTATCAAGAATTGTTCGGGAGTCAATTTTCGAAGTTACGCGGAATGACAAGCGAGCGGGAAAGTTTGCTTTGATCACACCCGTGATTACGTTCACGGAAGGACGTTGAGTTGCTACTACCAAATGAATTCCTATAGCGCGAGCCAACTGGGCGAGACGAGCGATCGGAGTTTCAACTTCCTTGCCAGCGGTCATCATCAAGTCGGCCAACTCGTCAATAACTAAAACAATGTACGGAAGAAATCGATGACCTTCTTTTGGATTAAGCTTGCGTGAAACAAATTTCGCGTTGTATTCTTTCAGGTTTTTCGCACCCGCATCCTTCAGCATCTCGTAGCGGTTCTCCATCTCGATACAAAGCGAATTCAAAGTATAAACTACCTTCTTCGTGTCGGTGATGATGGCTTCTTCACTGTTAGGAAGTTTGGCAAGATAGTGACGTTCGATTTTGCTGAACAAACTCATCTCCACTTTCTTCGGGTCAACCAATACAAACTTCAACTGACTTGGATGACGTTTATAAAGAAGTGAAGTCAGAATCACATTCAAACCAACTGACTTTCCCTGACCGGTCGCACCGGCAACAAGCAAATGCGGCATTTTCGTGAGATCAATTACCAGTAGTTCATTGGAAATTGTTTTGCCAACAGCAACAGGTAATTCTTTATCGCTCTTTGAGAATGCAGGTGAAGAAAGCACTGAGCGAATACTAACCATCTCGCGATTCTTGTTTGGCACTTCAATACCAATCGTTCCCTTGCCGGGAATCGGGGCGATGATACGGATGCCCAATGCAGCAAGACTCAAGGCGATATCATCCTCCAGATTTTTGATGCGCGAAATTTTTATACCAGCATCAGGAACAATTTCATACAGAGTAACTGTGGGGCCAATGGTTGCTTTGATGCTGGTGATTCCGATTTTGAAATTAGTAAGTGTGGCAAGTATCTTGTCTTTGTTTGCATTCAACTCTTCTTGCGTCACTTGCACTTTGCTGGGTTCGTATTCATTCAGCAATTCAAGCGGAGGGAATTTATAACTACTCAGATCAAGCGTGGGGTCATAAACTCCTTTTTCTTCCACAAGTTTTTCTGCGAGAACTTCTGTGTCGGTTTTTGGTTCTTCGATTACAAAAGCTGGTTCTTCTTTTTTCACCGGCTTCTCAACTTCCAGTTTCAATTCCTGTTTGGGAGTTTCTTTCCTCACTTCATTCACCAGCACAATCGGTTCGCCTACTTCCGGTTTTTTAATCGGCCAGTTGTCGCGCTCATCGGTGTAGGTAGTTTCAGATTTTTCACTTGTAACGGGCGTTTCCGCCAACGCATCATTGCCCATCGGTTTTGGGTCTCTTGCTTGAAAAGCATTGATGGCGGTTACATTGAAGAAATAAATAATGAAGATGAAAAGGGCGAGCACCAAAATCAGAAACGTTCCCCATCCAAACAGACTGTCTGAAATCCGTGCTAGTTCATAGCCCAACCCTCCGCTGATGAAGCCAAGTTCGGTAACGCCCGCCAGACTGTGGGTGATGTATCCCATCAAAAGGCTAAGCCACAGTCCCGCGAAGACGGAGAAAATAAAAAATGAAAAAATCGGAACGATATCTCTTTTGAAAGTCAATCGAAATCCTAAAAAGAAAAATAGTGGTGGAAGAAAGAATGCGGAGATTCCCATCCAACGAAAAATCATGAAGTGCGAAGTAATTGCTCCGTAAAGCCCGAGCCAGTTTTCTGCTTCTTTTCCAGAGTCTATAATATTGGTGCTCCATAGTGCTTCCACCACGCTTTGATCGGCTTTGCCCGTGAAGAGATATGAAATAAATGCAATGAATAAATAAATGCCCGTCATGATCAGTACAAAGCCCATGGCAAGGCTAAAGCGTGGATCTTTAAAAAATTCAAAAGAAAAGAAGGGCTTTGATTTGCCTTTTGGCTTTTTTTCTTTCTCCGGTTTTTTGAAGGTGTTTGACTTATAGGTGTTTTCGGCCATTGAAGCTTAAAAAGTAGAGCAAAACTACGCAATTAATTATATTGCTGAAACGCATCTGCGCTATAACTGAAAAATTGGTGAAGACAAATTTCTTTTTTACCTGGACGCTTCTTCTTTTGCCTGTTTTTAGTCAAGCTCAAAAAGAAAATGAACAGGACCTTGCCGTGTTCAACCGTCATTCAAATGATACTGCTTTTATTCATGCGGCCATTGCATTGGCAAAAGCGAATGTAAATAACAGCAGTAATGTGGCCGTGCATTATGCGAAGGAAGCCGTGGCTGTTTCTAAAAAATTGAATTATGAACAGGGAATCGTAAAGGGTTTGCTGGTGTGGGGTTCGGTGCTGTACCAGCAAAGTAAATTTGATTCAGCGCTGATCATTAATAAATATGCATTCACGGTTTCAAGTAAATCTAAGTCACCTTTCGGAATAAGTGATATCATGCAAGGTTTGGCGCTCAACTTCATGCGAAAAAAAATTCTTGACTCGGCAATATATTATGCTGATGAAGCGATGAAGTTTTCGATAAGTAAAAAAGATTTTTCATCTCAGGCGAACACACTCAATATTATTGGAAACATTTACCTCGAATCAAACGATCGCCCAAAAGCTCTGGAAGAGTTTATCAAGTCGGCAAAAATTTATGACAGCCTTTTGCATGACAATGCCAGGCTTGGTCATGAGTTGGCCAACATTGGAAATATCGAATACCTTTTGGGCGATTATAAAAAAGCTTTGGAATATGTAGCGCGAAGCAAAAGTGTATTGGCCAATGTGGATGACAAAAACCTGGTGGCGTATAATTATCAACTGGGCGGACGTATTTACCGAAAGCAAAATCTTCCCGACAAGGCATTGGCCGAATATGAAAAAGCGTTGAAGCAATACGAGTTGTTGGGTGACAAGCGCAGTGCATGCGAAACACTGATCAGTATTGGAAATGTGAAATATGATCAGCAAAAATTTTTACTCGCGATGCCGTACTATCAAAAAGCATTGACGATGGCGCGCAGCATTCCAAGTGCCGGTTTGGTAGCACACTGTTTTTCTACGATGGGTTTTGCATTTTATTCGATGAAAGAATACAAAACGGCAATTACATATTTGGATTCTTCGCGTGCATGGGCACAGAAGGCAAACAATCCCTATTTGCGACTGGATGCATATCAGGTGATGTCGGAGATTCACAAAGAACTTGGTGACTACAAGCAAGCACTGGAAAATTTTGAGGCTTACACGTTGTTAAATGACAGTCTCAATCAGGAGCAAACGAAACGTGCTGCGGATGAGCTTGAGGCAAAATATCAAAACAGCGAGAAGCAGGCCCAGATTCGCTTGCTTCAAAAAGATCAGTTGGTGCAAGAGACCGAATTAAAAGAACAGAGAAGTATTGAAATCGGAATTGCTGCTGTTTTGTTTTTGGTGATTGTATTTTCTGTGATCGTAATCAACCGGAATAAAATCATCAATCAAACGAAACGGCAAATTGAAATTGAGCGGATGCGAAATACGATTGCCCGCGATTTGCATGATGAAATCGGATCGGCTTTGTCGAGCATCAGCATCATGAGCAAACTGGCAGGAACTTCTGAAGAAGAAACAAAAACGTATCTGCAAAGGATTGGAGAGAAATCTACGAAAGTGATGGAGGACATGTCGGATATTGTGTGGTCAATTCATCCCGGCAACGACAAAGCAGAAATGCTGGTGAGTAAGATCAAAGAGTTTGCGGGAGATGTACTTGAGCCTCAAAATATTTCTTGCGCAATTTCAGGTGAAGAAGATTTGATTGGAGTTGCATTCGACATCGATCAACGAAAAAACCTTTTTCTCATTTTTAAAGAAGCGATTAACAACGCGGCCAAATACAGCAAGGCAACTCAGGTTGATTTTGAAATTATGAAGAGCGGAAATAAATTAACTCTGGCGATAAAAGATAATGGCGTTGGGTTTGAAATTGAAAATACAAATGCCGGCAATGGCCTTGTCAATATGAAAGAGAGAGCGAAGATCATCAAGGCAACGTGCTCGATCGAAAGTAAAAAGGGAATCGGAACCAAAATAGAAATCAGGTTGCCATTACATGATTAGGGCATTCAAACGACATCAACAATTTTCATCTTTGTAAATATTTTAGACATGCCGCATTCCATTTTGATTTATGAAGATGATCCATCGCTGCGGCAGAACCTGAGCAGCCTGGTAAAGATCAACCCTGATTGGATGTTGGCGGGCGCTTTTGAAAATGCTTCTGAGGTTGAGACACATCTTTCATATTTACATCCCGATATTATTTTGATGGACATTGATATGCCGATGATTTCCGGAATTGATGCGGTGCGGAAGATTCGCACACTGGGTTCAAATGTTCATGTGATCATGCTAACTGTTTTTGAAGATGATCAGCACGTTTTGGATGCAATATTTGCCGGTGCTTCCGGCTATCTTTTAAAGAAACACATCTCTACGCGGCTCAACGATGCAGTGCATGAAGTTTTGAATGGAGGCGCACCCATGTCGCCAACCATAGCACGGATGGTAATCAGTTCGATGCAAGCACCTACAGCAAAAAACCCATATCAACTTACACCACGCGAACAGGAAGTACTCAACTTACTTTCAAAAGGCAACAGTTACAAAATGATTGCAGCCCAAACCGGAGTAGTAATTGACACGGTGCGAGCCCACATTAAAAGGATTTACGAAAAACTTCAGGTGCATTCTCAGACTGAAGCGGTGGCAAAAGCTATTCATGAAAAATTAGTTTAGCCAAAGCGAATCGCTTTCAATTTTGAACCACTACATCATCATGTAATACCGGGGCGAAATTCTTTCGACCATCTTTGGTGAACAAACTAAAGCGCCAAAATGGTCATGAAAAAGATCTCCGCAGGTAAGTCAATATTGTTGTTGAGCTTCATTCTTTTCATTTCATATGCTTGTCAGAAAGATAACCCGCAACCTGCGTCCAACAACAATAACAACACCTCGGCCGATAGTATTTCGGTAAGCAGTTTTTCTCCAGCCCAGCCTTATACCGATGACACATTTATTATTACAGGAAAAAATTTTAATGCGGATGCCACCAAAGACACTGTTTATTTTGGCGTGCTCTCAAAAACAAATTTTTTTTCCAGTCACACTTGCACAGTAAAGTCGGCAACTGCCACACAGCTAACAGTGATGATCGATTATGATCCAACCAAAAATACCAATCCTGATTTTACGTTGACGAACCCGAGCAACGGTGGTCTCGCAAAAGGTTTTATGATCAAGACCGGAGGTAAAGTGAAAGTGTTGACTGTTCCTTTTAAAATTCATCCTTCCGTTTATCAAGTGAAGCGTGCTACCCCCAATACAAAAACAAATGGTTATGCAGGCTGTGTATATGGAAGCCCTATGTTTTACGAAGGGGATTCTGTGCTTCTGGACTTGACAGGGTGCTGCAAGCCCTTTACAATTACATTAAATGACAGGAGCCTCGTATGGAAGTTCACTGACAAATCAAGCTATGTGCATGCGGCAGCTTTGATTCCAATTGGTTTCTTTGGAGAAGCTGAGCCTGCTGTTGCAGATTGGTGCCCCACTTATACCGATCCTAAAATCCGTCTTTTGAAATTCAAAGTATCAAATGACGATGGTAAGGTTACTTTGTTCCCTGGGCCCACGTATCAAACCCCGCCCGTTTATTTTCCCGCACCGAATAGTCAGGTGGTTTCTGTAAGTTTAAATGCAGTAAGTTTTAGTAAAAGCAATCCATCCGCTCAGCCACTTTTCAAAATTACAGGTTATGCTTTGCGAAGCACCATGCAAATACGAGTAGCCGCAATGAGAAATGGAGTGCAACTATATAATCAAGTAATCGGAGGCATTCCGGAAGGTTACCCAAATGAATATACGCAGGCTGTGGATTTGGGAGCATTGCCTGATCCGCCAACCGGTGGAAGCGACAACTATGTGGTTTCTGTTTTTGTGGATGGCTATCCTTATGGAAGTTTATTTGGTGGGGTGCCTTTCACGCTAACGCCTTGAAGGAGATTATCGTAAAATCTGTGTGTTGATTTGCTTTGTTGTGTTGAGTACCATCGTTTTTTCCAAATTCCAGCCGTTACAAACGGTTAACATTAAAATTAATGTGAGTATCAGGTAGTTGGTAGCTTTTTGCTCGTTTACTTTGTAATGTCATCACCCATTCATGGCACACAACCAACCCAACCCATATGTTCTCATGTTACAGAATCCTTGTTCTATGTTTCATATTTCTTAGTTCGTTTCGGCTTCAGGCGCAAATCACTAGTAATTTTTCTTCTACTGATGAAGGATGGAAAGTATTAGACGGTAATACAGGGGCAACCACAACTCCTACTTACAATGCCACAGGGGGAAATCCTGGAGGAAATATTTCATATGGCACCTTAGCAATTAATGCCAATATCTATTTTGTGGCGCCAGCCAAGTTCAATGGCAATCAAAGTTTGTCCTACAATCAGAATCTATCGTTCGATCTACTTGTCTCAAATGCCGGGGCAGACAACTCGCAAAGTGATATAGTTATTTCATCGCCAGCAATAAATTTAATCTATCAAATGCCGACCAAGCCGTCAACCGGCACATGGAATTCCTACTCCATTTTACTGAATGAAACTGCTGCGAACTGGCATGTCGGAAGTTATTTGGGTACTGCGCCAACCAAAACTCAAATGAAGCAAGCCTTGTCGAATGTAACGAGTATTCAGATACGCTTGAAATACCTCACGTTTAATACTTTTACTTATACAAGCCAATTGGATAATGTAGTGTTAAATCAAGTTACAATCCCCTCCAGCCCAACGATCTCATCTTTTTCACCTGCATCAGGATTGCCAGGCACTACCGTAACAATTACCGGAACAAATTTTAATTCTACAGTTGCGCAAAACACGGTTTACTTTAATGGAGCCAAAGCCACCGTTGTCAATGCATCAGCCACAAAGCTTACGGTTAAGTCTCCATCAAAAATTTCTTACGGACCGATTACCGTTATTAACACCACCAACGGCACACAAGCTACCAGCCGCACCAACTTCAATCCATTGTTCGACAACAACAAAGATTTTGGCGGCCGTATCATCGCATCTTCTTTTGGAAAATCCGTGAGCATTGGTACACCACCTTCCTTTCAGGTTGGCACAACTGGTTTTAGTATTGGTGATTTGGATGGCGATGGCTGGCAAGATGTTCTTACATCACGCACTGATGCAGGAAATATGTACGCCCAGATTCATCGCAATGCACAGCAGACAAGTGGCATTAGCGCTGCTTCGTTTGCTGCTCCTGTTACATTGAGTTTGCCAAACAGTCCCGCTGGACTAACGGTAGGGCGTGTGGGTCAAACAGCCATTGCCGATATGGATGGTGATGGAAAGTTGGATGTGATTGTTAATGTTGGTTACAATTCAGGTAATTACGACAACACGTTTATTATATTTTTAAACCAAAGCACTGCGGGAAATCTCTCTTTCGCCAGCCCATATATTTTTCAGATTGCAGATGCTCAAAATAATAATGAGGGCATCGCTGTGGCCGATATGGATGGTGATGGCAGACCAGACATACTCACCGCTTTTCAAAACAGTGCTTGCCAGTTGACTATTCTCCAAAACTTAAGCTCGCCTGGAAATTTAGATTTTGCCTACCCACAAAATTTTGCGCAAGGTGTAACTATGGGCATCGATATTTCACTTGGCGATCTGAATGGTGATAATAAGCCCGAAGTGCTGGTGCAAGCTTACTTGAATAGTGCCATCAATGTGTATGAAAACAATTCGACAATTGGCAGTATTTCATTGGGCGTACCATTCAAGTTGAATTCAAACACTACTGCAAACATAAAGGTAGCAGACGTTGACAATGATGGTAAGAACGATATTTTTTTCAGAGACTATGGAGCAGGGGGACCTATTCTATTAAAGAAAAATAATCATAGTACGGGTGCGTTGACGGCCGCTGATTTTGGTGCTGATATCACGCTAACACAACAAGCAGGCGGAGGTTTAGGCAGCCCTTATTCATACACAACTGCCGCTGATTTAAATGGTGATAACAAGTTGGATATCATTGCAGCAGATGGTACCAATATTGCAGTCTACCAAAACAATTTTGTATCCGGTGCTATCTCAGCGAGTTCGTTTTATGCAGGCACCACGTTTGAGGGCGGCAACAATTCAAACCAATATATATTAACTGCCGATATTGATGGTGACAACAAACCTGAAATTTTGATTAGACCACAATTGGGTGCTGCGTTTTGGGTTTATCACAATGAAAATTTTCCGGCACCACAAGTCAGTTCTGTTTTACCTTCTGGTGGAAATGCGGGCACAGCTGTTACCCTTACGGGAATTAATTTTAACACCTCAACCAGTAGTAATGTGCCGCAAGTGCGCATGGGTGGAATAGTGACCACTGGCACGAGCTTAACAAATACTTCAGTAAACACTACGTTGCCTTTGGGTGTTGTGTCACCTCGTGCACAAGTTACAGAGCACGGGCTTGTTGGTTTCAGCAAACCATATTCAACCACCTTCAATGGTGCACAGGTTATCAATGCTACTTCGTTTTCGTTAGCGGCAGATTTGCCAATGGTGGGTAATGGAAATTATGGATTGGTGGTGGCCGATTTTGATGATGATGGCAAACCGGATATTGTTGCCAACGATAATTTTAGCCCAACGCGTGTCTTTCAAAATGTACTTCCATCGGCAGGTGCCAATCTTACCAACACAAGTTTCAGCTTAGCATCATCACTTGCTTCAACAACCATTTCAATGGCGGCTGGCGATTTTAATGGAGATGGAAAAATAGATTTGGTAGCGCCTAACAATTTGTTTAGAAACAACAGCGCTGCGCTACCATCCTTTGCAGCCAGCGTAGGTATCAACCTGCAAAATGCGAATGGCATTATATCAAATCATGATTTTAATTTGGATGGCAAGCCCGACCTTGCTTCTCTTAACAATGCACAAATATGGGTGTTCGAAAACCTTACGCGCAATGGAGCCTTTACCTATGCTTCAACATTCGAATCATTTGCAACGAGTGGCGTGCCCCCCACACAACTTACCGTTACAGGTACTACGAGCACAAGCGCCACCAGCTTTGGTCACAGCATGGAATCTTTTGATGCCGATGGTGATGGTTTCGATGATTTACTATTGGGAATAACCAGCACTACTTCGAGCTTAACGGTTTATCCTAACTCCGGGCAAAAAGGCGCGATTACTGCATCACAATTTTCTGCTCCAATAACTTTCGCATCAAACGGCACGCCTTCGCGCATAGCTTCTGCTGATTTTGATGGTGATGGAAAAATTGATGTGGCACTTTCTTACAATTCAGGATCGGTGATTTCCATTTTCAAAAATCAAAGCACAGTGGGTGCCATTTCATTTGCAGCCAAGCAAGACATTACTGCCGGTGCCGGCATTTACGACATGGTGACGAGAGATCTAGATGGCGATGGCAAACCGGAAATAATCACCACCAACTATGTAGCCGGTGTGAGTACTTCTTTTTCTGTTTTCAAAAACACCAGCGCAGGTTCTATTTCATTTACAGCTCCCGTAACTTTTTCATTAACCTCGGGAAGAGTTCCTTACAACTTGGAGGTGGCCGATTTTAATTTGGATGGTAAACCGGATATTGTAATCCGTGGAAGTGGATCAACTACCAATTTTGTTTCAGTATTTCAGAATAATATACCAACCGTTTCAATTACTGTCGATACCCAACCAAGTCCCTCAACTGTTTGTGATGGAGTGTCTGCACAGTTCACCACATCTGCATCAGGTACTACCAATATTACTTATCAATGGCAATATTCTTCGGACGGAGTTGTTCCGTTCGCTGACGTAACAAACACGGGAGGATATTTGAATGTAACCACATCGGCACTTACGATTAATAGCGCTGGAAATTTTGGTGCAGGCGTTTATCGATGCAAGATTAGTGGAGATTTTGCAGCTTCGGTTTTCACAAATACAGTTTCATTTACAGTAAACGCATTGCCCGCAGCACCATCTGCGACTGATGGAAATGACTGTGGACCGGGAAGCGTAACATTGGTAGCCTCTGGAGGTAGCAACGGACAATATATTTGGTATGATCAGAACGGTGTGATAGCAGGACAAATTAACAACACATACGTAACACCTGTCATTGCTGCAACAACCCAATATTCGGTTGCCATTACCAATGGAACTTGTGTTAGCACAAAAACAAACGTGCAGGCGGTGATACTTACGGTTGGTTGTGCAACAATAAATATCACCGCTCAGCCTTCTGATTTCATCGCGTGCGCAGGTGATATTGCAACATTTTCTGCGACAGTAACAGGCACAACCAACATCACCTATCAGTGGCAATTTTCTTCTGACAACGGAGTTACGTTTTCGGATGTTACGAATGGTGGAGGATATTCGAATGTAACCACTTCAACTTTGAGCGTAAACACGACTGGCAATTTTGGAGTTGGCCGTTATCGTTGTAAAATAAATGGTGATTTTGCCACTACTGTTTTTACAAATGATGAAGGATTGTTCATCAATTCAAATAATTGTGCAAAGCCGGTGATTACTGCCGAGCAATTGGCTACCCAGATCGGAGGCAAAGTAATTGTTGACTTAAAGCCGTTGATTACAACTGCTAACCTTGACCTTACCTCTCTTCAAATAATTTCTCCGCCTTCGAGTGGAGCGACTGCCAGTATAGATGCAAATGGAATCCTCACGATTGACTATGCAGGTAAAGCCTTTGCGGGGCAAGAAAATATCACAATCAAAGCTTGCGACCAGAATGGCCAATGCTCTACACAGGATTTTAATATTGATGTAGCTGGAGATATCATTGTTTACAACGGTATTTCTCCAAATGGTGCAAATCCAAAACTTGTCTTGCAGTATATCGAAATATTGCCCGACACCAAGAATAATTCTGTTTACATATTTGATCGATGGGAAAATTTGGTATGGCATGGAGATAACTACAACAACGACTCGGTAGTATTCACAGGTTTGAATGATGGGGGAAGTTCATTGCCTTCAGGAGTTTATTTTTATAAGATCGATTTTGCGAGCGGAAAAAAATCCAAAACCGGGTTCATTTCTTTGAGGAGACAGTAGTGTATTGACACAATTCATTAGTTATGGACTTTGTATCGTTGAATGGTGTCAATGTATTTTATATCTTCCGATATAATTGAAAAAAAAATAGATGAACCCTTTAAAACAAACTCTGCTGTCTTTCATGGAACACAAAAGGCAATTCCTTTTCTCTTTGATAGGGTTTTGCTTTCTGTTTTTACCTATCCTCTCTTCCGCTCAATACACAAAACTGCTTGACTTCGGAAGCACATCCAAAGGCACGAATCCTTACAGTGCGCCTATTTCGGATGGAACATTTTTATATGGGATGACCACCAGCGGAGGAGCCAACAACCTTGGAACAATTTATAAAATCAAAACCGATGGTACCGGCTTCTCAAAGCTATTGGACTTTGATGGAAACAATGGGAGCAATCCATATGGTTCACTTTATTCCGATGGAACTTTCCTGTATGGCACTACCTATTCTGGCGGCACAAATAGTCAGGGAACAATCTTCAAATTGAAAACGGATGGCTCAGGATATACAAAACTGTTTGACTTTGCTTATGCGACAACCGGAGGATTCCCCTACGGTTCATTGATTTCCGATGGCACTTTTCTTTATGGAACAACAAGTCAAGGCGGATCAAAAACATACGGAACTGTATTCAAAATAAAAACGGATGGCAGTGGTTTTTTGAAACTTCTGGAATTTGATGGTACTACCAATGGTGGACTTCCTTATGGTTCACTTTACAGCGATGGCACTTTTCTTTATGGAACCACAAGTGGACAGTATTTGTCTTTTGGCACCATCTTCAAAGTTCAAACAGATGGAACAAACGCTTCCACAATTTATCAGTTTACAGGTTCAAACACCCATCCATTTGGAGGGCTGGTCTCAGACGGAACATTTTTATATGGCATGACAAACGGAATAAGTAGTGGTTTCTCTGAGTATGGAACAATGTTTAAGATCATGCCTGATGGAACCAACTTTTCTGTCATAGTTAATTTTAATAACAATTCACCGGGCGCCACTCCCAAAGGCTCTCTCACTTATGACGGTACTTATTTGTATGGAACAACAACCGACTATGGAGCAAATAGCCGGGGAACAATTTTCAAAGTAAAAACAGACGGCAGCGGGCTCACCAAACTTCTTGACAATAATATTGGAACGAATGGGTCAGCTCCTGAAGGCACTTTGCTTTTAAGTGGCGGTGTGTTGTATGGCGTGAAGTCAGGGTTCGGAGCAGGAGTTGCACCTTTCCTTCCAGGAACAATTTTCAAGATCAACACGGATGGCAGCAATTATACCAAACTATTTTTCTTTGACACAGAAGGAAACAGCCCGAACGGTTCACTTTATTCTGATGGTACATTTCTTTATGGAATGACAAACCAAGGTGGGATTTATAACTATGGAACCATTTTCAAAGTCAAGACGGATGGAACGAGCTTTCAAAGGTTGTATGATTTTGATTTGACCAATGGTAGATTACCATTCGGGTCTCTTGTCTCTGATGGTACATTTCTTTATGGAATGACGAACCAAGGAGGAACAAACGATGGAGGAGTTGTCTTCAAAATAAAAAAGGACGGAACGAATTTCTCTAAACTGCTCGATTTTGATATCACAAACACAGGAGGCTATCCGCGTGCGTCATTGTACAGTGATGGAACATTTCTTTATGGAATGACTAACAATGGTGGAGTTAATTCTGCTGGAACGATTTTCAAAATCAAGCCGGATGGTTCTTCGTATGCCAAGCTACTTGATTTTGATAATGCAACCACAGGAGGCTATCCGTATGGCTCATTATTAAGCGATGGAGTATTTCTTTATGGAACTACCACATCAGGAGGAGCTAACGGCAATGGAACAATTTTCAAAATAAAACCCGATGGCAGCAGCTTCACAAATATCCTTGATTTGGAATACACTAGTAGCGGAAACTATCCTGCTGGCGACCTTGCCTATGATGGCACCTTCTTGTTCGCACTGTCATCAGGTGGCGGATCAAATGATTCAGGAACAATCATAAAAATAAAACCCGATGGAACTGGCTTCGCAAAGTTGTTTGACTTTAACGATTACACAGGAAGCACTCCTTATGGTTCGCTCATTTTAAACGGAGCGTATTTTTATGGAATGTGTCAGAATGGTGGATCAAATGGTTTGGGCACAACATTCAGGATTAAACCCGATGGGACCGGATTTCAAAAGATGCTTGATCTTGCCGATGGAAGCCATCCGCAAGGCTCGCTTATTTCGGACGGAACTTTTCTTTATGGAATGACAGCGGGCGGAGGTATAAATGGTCTTGGGACTTTATTTAAGACCACGCTGACTCCATTCATTTCAATTTCAAATTTCTCACCACAGGATGCAGTGGAGGGAACTTATATCACGATCAATGGGATTGGCTTCAATCCAACATTTGCCAACAACGTAGTTACTTTCAATGGCACATCAGCAGTTGTTGTTTCCGGAACCGATTCAACCTTAGTTGCTATCGTACCTGTAGGAGCGACCACAGGTCCAATTTCTGTGACTTCAGGTTCAACCGGCACAAGCGCATTTGATTTTATTATTGACACGGATGCAGTGATGGTGGATGTCACCGTTCAAAATTGCAATGTTAATTTTTTGCCACCTACGTATGACTATATAAGAAGCCGCAACTACATGGCAACTGAAACCTTCATACCTGTTAACCCAACTGATAAAGTGAAAATATCTTTTTCATCGATTAATATGCAGGGTGATGCTTTGTATGTATATGATGGCCCAACTTCTTCCTCTCCTTTACTTGCCACTTTAGATAACACCAATTCGCCAGTGGATATCATAGCGACCGGAGTGGGCGGAGAATTGACTTTTGTTTATCAATGGGGTGATGGCACAACAGATTGGCAAGCGACTATCACGTGCGTTTCTGCAAGTGGTGCTCCTGTGATTACAACCCAATCCCTGGCAACCCAGATTGGAGGAAAAATTACTCTTGACTTAAAACCCCTTATAACAACCCCCAGCCTGGATTTGGCTTCGCTCCAAGTTGTAACGCCACCATCCAGTGGGGCCACTGCAAGCATTGATGCAAACGGTATTCTCACGATTGACTACAATGGGAAATTATTTGCAGGAACAGAACAGGTCACCATTCAGGCATGCGATGCAAACGGCCAATGTTCGCAACAAACTTTTAATATTGAAGTGGTGGGTGATATTGTGGTTTATAATGGTGTATCGCCAAATGGAGCTAATCCGAAATTAGTTATCCAATACATTGATGTATTGCCGGACACTAAGGCAAATAATGTTTACATCTTTGATCGTTGGGAAAATTTGGTGTGGCACGGAAATAATTACAACAATGACTCGGTAGTGTTCACCGGATCAAGCGATGGAGGAAGCTCACTTCCCTCCGGAGTATATTTTTACAAAATCGATTTTGTCAGCGGAAGAAAATCCAAAACCGGATTCATCGCATTGAGGAGGCAATAAAATCTCTAACCAACACACAACAAAAGAAAACAATCCCATGAAAAAAATAATACCCATCGTTCTCTTCATTGCAGTTCTGTCAGAAGCAAGAGCGCAACAAGACCCGCTGTATTCGCAATACTTTAACAATCCGATGCTGATCAACCCGGCCTTTGCGGGAAGTTTTGAAAGACTGTATGCAGGCTTAGGTTATCGTAGCCAATGGTCGGGTATGGATGGTGCACCTACATCATTTAACTTCAATAGTCACCTATCATTGATGGAGAACAAAGTCGGAGTGGGTGCCTTGATCGTCCAGGACAAACTTGGAGATACAAAGAATACGCAGTTTGGCGCAGCCATTTCTTATCGCATTAAGTTAACCAACTCCACCTTTTCGTTCGGCATGTTACCAAGCTTCACACAGTATGCTACGGACGGAAACGTTTTGGTTTTAAATCCTGACAGATTATTTGGAACATATACTGTGACGAGTTTCAATATAGGAGCGGGGGCATTATTGCAAAATGAAAGATACACTATAAGTTTTTCAGTGCCCCGCCTACTGGCAAATACAGCCAACCTTGACGGAATCAATGTGCAAACCTACAGTCAGAATTTTTATTTGTACGGATCGTATAACATCAACCTGAATGAACGGATTCAATTTCGTCCATCTGTTTTACTAAGGGCAACCGGAGGTACGCCTGTATCAGCCGATGTGAACGCGAATTTGGTCTTCAGCCAAAAATACATGGCTGGATTGTTCACGCGAAATGTAAACACGTATGGCGTACTAGTGCAAGCGGTGATGGACAAGTACAGGCTGGGGTATATTTTTGAAGTTCCCGGAAAGAGTTCTGCTTTGAATTTCAACACACATGAAGTGAGCCTGGCTATTTCGCTGGATATACTGCACGATCACAACCATTCGAAAACTGGATTTTAAAAAAAACTAACCAATGGGTATCTCCATTTTAAAAGAGGTACCCACTTTTGGCGTGGAGCTTACTTCAATTTTTCCATTGAGTTTTTCCAATGTTTCTTTCACGATATAAAGACCAAGGCCGGAGCCTTGTGATTGCTCTGAGGCGCGAAAGAACATTTCAAAAATCCGTGGCAAGTGATCTGCATTAATGCCAAGCCCATTGTCTTCAATGACAACTTTTAAGACCTGGTGTTCAGGCTTGGCGGTAATCGTAACTACTTGTTCCGGCTTGGAGGCATCATTGTATTTGAATGCATTTCCAATCACATTATAAAGAATCGTTTTCAACCGCATTCGATCGGTAACTACTTCCAAATCTTTTTGAATGTTGTATTGAATAAAAAGATTTTCCATTCCTGTTCCGAACTTCAAACCATCAGCAACTTCCTGGATAAGATCAAAGAAATTGAACTTCTCTTTCTTGATCTCAAGCCGGGTATTTCGCGAGTAGTCAATTATTTCTTTGATAAAATCATCAAGATCTGCCACACTGCTTCGCATCAATTTTAAACAATGTTTGATTTCTTCTGGATCAGCGCTTAGCTGAGCAATTTCTATCAAGCCAAGTAATGAACTGAGAGGTGCGCGCAAATCGTGTGAGGCACTATAAACAAACCGATCCAGTTCCTGGTTGGTTTTGGAGAGCAACTGGTTATTGACTGAAAGTTGTTTTTCGGATTTAAAATTTATTTCAAGAACAAAGTATACAAGTAACACGGTGATAAGAATCGGAACACCGAAATTGATCACGAAAGCGATGCCGATATAGTTTTCAGAGTAGGGCGCTTTTGGGATGATGTTGGGTGGGTTGAGCCCGTAAGCAATAAAAAAGAGAATAGTCGCGAGCACACAGAAGAGAATCCCCGTTTTCAAATTCTCATATCCAAAAAGTATGAGTGCAATCACTGCGTACACAATAAAGTAAGTATGTACTCCTGTGTGATTAATGTCGTTAATAGCAAATGAAAAAATCAAAAAACCGGTGGTAGAGAGATAAATAATATTTGCCAATTTATATTTCCCCTTTCGGTTGAACCACAAAACGATCAGTGAAACAAATATGAGAACCGCGTAAAAAGGGAGATTCACGAAGAGGTTATTTTTCACATCCACAAAAATGTAGGTGAACCCAACCAGCATAGAAAGCAAACTCAGTTGGCCACGCAGCACAGCTCTTTTGTAAGCATTTTGTGAATGCAAAGTCCCTTCGCCAAGCAATAATCTTAAAAATACAGATCGTTGAGCCATGCCAAGAACAAAGATATTTCCTTCGGCATGATGTACAACCAGATTTCGCTTACTATTTTCGGTTGTGAATATTTCTTTTCGAAAAGTAGGATTGGCGGTCGCATTTTCGCCCACAGCACAAGCATTGGTGGCTGAAGCTAATCGACTGTCTGCGCTTTTTTCTGCAGAGTTGATTTTGATACATGTGGGTGTTCAATCATCTGAAACGGAAGCAAAGATGAATACGGTTTTGAAGGCGGTGCCAGGTGTTCATGTATCGAAAATCCTATGGAGGGTTGGCAATCCCGTGAAAGAGATTTTGAAAGCTTGTAAAGAAGAGAAGATCGATTTGCTGGTGGCAGGTGCTTTGAGAAAAGAAAACCTGATGCAGCGATATATCGGAACAGTGGCGCGGGAGATCATGCGAAAGGCCGAGTGCTCCGTTTACATGGTGAACAACCCAAGTGCAGAGCCACAGCCTGCAAAACAAATCGTGGTGAATGCAGAAGACAGCTTGCACATTCGCCAATCAATTGTGATTGCCTGTGAGATCGCAAAACTTGAAAATGCAAATTGGGTGCACATTGTGAGAGAACTAAAGTTGCTTGGACTGGCATTGTCTGCAAAGGAAGGATGCACCGAGCAGGAATATAATGAGAGCAAACAAGAGATGGTTCGCGAAGAAATTACCAACGTTGAAAAAATCCTGAGTACCATTCCGCACGAGAAGACGAAGATCAATATCAAAATCATTTCGGGTAAATCCGGTTTTGAACTCTGCAGGTTTGCCCAAAAGAAACATGCCGACCTGCTTGTTGTAGGCGCACCGCGAAGAAGATATTTTTTGTTTGACCGCGTTTTTCCGCACGATCTCGAATATGTATTTGCTGATTTGCCTTGCAACTTATTGATGATAAATTCTAATCCCAAAAACTCATGAGTAAGCTCGGCCAACATGAAATAATGAACTTGTTGATTCAGCTGGGAGTCATGTTGTTGGCAGGAAGAATATTTTCTGAATTGTTTCGGAAGATAAAGCAGCCTGCTGTGGTTGGTGAAATTATTGCAGGTATTATTCTTGGACCTACTTTTTTAGGCATGTTATATCCCGAGGGGTTTCACTTTCTTTTTCCACCCGGCCCATCGTGGTTAATGCTAGATGGTTTTGTACAAGTGTCCGTTGTGTTGCTGCTGTTTATTGCAGGTCTTGAGGTTGATTTACACATCGTGCTGCAGCAAGGCAGGCAGGCAGTTTACACTTCTTTCTTTGGGTTAGTAATCCCATTTTTGCTTGGCTTTGTGTTTCCTTACCTGTTTCCATCTTTTTTTGGAAATGAAGACGACTCTATTCGTTTAGCTTACAGCTTGTTCATGGGTGCATCCATGGCCATCACTGCCTTGCCTGTTATTGCGCGCATCCTCATGGACTTAAATATCTTCAAATCGAAAATGGGGATGCTGGTAATTTCTTCAGCCATGATTAATGACATTGTTGGATGGTTGATTTTTTCAGTTGTGTTGGGTATGATTGGCAAGAGCAGCGGAAATATTTCGCTTTGGAATACAGTATTGGCCACCGTTGCCTTTACGGTCATTGCATTAACCATTGGCCGAGGGTTGGTCAATCGGATCATGCCCTGGATTAACCAGAAACTTGCGTGGCCGGGTGGATTGTTGTCTCTATCATTGGCAATTTGTTTTCTTGCTGCCGCACTTACAGAATATATCGGCATACACGCCATCTTCGGAGCGTTTCTGATTGGAATTGCTTTTGGTGACTCGGAGCATTTGAGTGAACGCGCAAAAGAAATTCTACATCAGTTTATCAATAATATTTTTGCGCCACTTTTTTTTGTGGCAATTGGCTTGAAAGTAAATTTCACGGCCAACTTCGACTTAACACTGACAGTTGCCATTTTAGCAATCGCCTTTGCCGGAAAGATCATCGGAAGTGGACTGGGCACGCGCCTCGGTGGTTTCACATGGCGTGAGTCATTGGCAGCAGCTTGCGGCATGAACGCGCGCGGAGCCATGGAAATAATTTTGGGTTTGGTAGCTCTTGAAAATAAGCTGATCAATGAGAAGGTATTCGTATCACTTGTTATAATGGCACTTATTACAAGTATGACCAGCGGACCGTTGATGAAGAGCTTGCTAAAAAAATAGATCAGCTATTTGTATAGAGCACTTCCTTCTGCTCGGCCACTTTTTCATTTTCAATGTAATCGTCATACGACATCAACTTATCGAGGAAGCCATTAGGTGTGATCTCCACAATACGATTCGCCACAGTTTGGGTAAATTCGTGGTCATGTGAAGTGAACAGAACAGTTCCTGGAAAATCTTTCAACGCATTATTGAATGCAGTGATCGATTCAAGATCGAGATGGTTAGTTGGTTCATCCAGAATCAAAAGATTTGCTCCTGCCAGCATCATGCGCGAAATCATGCAGCGCATTTTTTCGCCTCCCGAAAGCACACTGCACTTTTTGAAAACTTCTTCGCCAGAGAAAAGCATCTTTCCCAGAAATCCGCGAATGTAAACTTCGTCTTTATTTTCCTCTGATGCGAATTGCCTTAGCCAATCAATCAGGTTATCATCGGACTGGAAGTATTTTTCATTATTAAGAGGAAGGTAAGCAGGTGTGATGGTTTGGCCATATGTGAAAGAGCCTTCATCAGGTTTTGCCTCCCCAGCTAAAATTTGAAATAACGTTGATAGAATTAAACTGTCTTTGCTCAGGAATGCAATCTTATCTCCTTTGTTCACAAACAAGTCAAAGTTTTTGAAAAGCAAGGTGTCTCCAATCGAAGCTTTCAGATTTTCGATATGGAGAATTTGATCACCAGCCGTTCTGTTCTGTTGGAAAATGATAGCAGGGTATTTTCTGCTCGAAGGCTGAATGTCGTCAACATTGATTTTTTCCAGCAACTTCTTGCGGCTGGTTGCCTGTTTTGATTTGGAAACATTCGCGCTGAAACGGAGAATGAATTCCATCAATTCCTTTTTCTTGTCTTCAGCTTTCTTGTTAGCTGCCGCTCGCTGTTGCAAAGCAAGCTGAGATGATTGATACCAGAAGGAATAATTTCCGGTGTAGAGTTTTACTTGCTTGAAGTCAATGTCAACAATGTGCGTACAAACGGTATCGAGAAAGTGACGGTCGTGCGAAACAACGATCACTGTGTTTTTGAATTCAAGGAGAAAATCTTCCAGCCAACCTACCGTTTTCAAATCAAGATCGTTGGTCGGTTCATCCAAAATCAAAATATCAGGATTGCCATAGATGGCCTGCGCCAAAAGTATTCTTACTTTCTGATGGCCACTCAATTCTTTCAATAATTTGAAATGATCTTCTTCACCAATTCCTAATCCACTTAACAACGCAGCAGCATCCGACTCTGCATTCCATCCATTCATTTCTGTGAACTCTGCTTCCAAGTCAGAAACACGATGTCCATCTTCTTCTGAGAAATCCGGCTTTGCGTAGATCGCATCCTTCTCTTGCATGATAGCCCATAATTTTGAGTGCCCCATCATTACGGTGTTGATGGCAGAGACTTCATCAAACGCATAGTGATTCTGGCGAAGTACGGCCATGCGCTTGCCCGGCTCGATGCTTACGTTTCCACGTGTAGCATCAATGTCGCCCGCCAATATTTTCAGGAAGGTAGATTTGCCGGCACCGTTGGCACCGATTACTCCATAGCAATTCCCGTTTACGAATTTGATGTTCACTTCATCAAACAGCACGCGTTTCCCAAACTGAAGTGAAAGGTTATTGGCAGCAATCATGGTTTTTCAAATGAGCCGCAAAAGTACGAAAGCGGCAGCTAAATTTTTAGATGACTGTGAAACTTTCTGTAGCAGTTGAAGATATGCCCTTAATTCAAATGGTTGCAAGCGATTATTTGCGCTTTGATTTTTCTGAATCTATCTAATCCGCACGGCCCGATTTTGTTTGCTTTTGGATAAGGCGCAGTCGTGCGGTTGAAGGTTCGTGGCCACAGGCCACGAACAACATTTCGCAGAAATCGCGGAGCGATTTCTGCCTTATTCATGCGCGAGCACTCATTTGAAAGAGAGACATGCGATTGGTCGCGCATGTTAGACAAGTTTTGAAAAAAGCCCTCTGGCATCAATTGCCTATTGAACGGTAACTCCTTGCAACTAGCCGAAAGGCCAGCTTGAAATTATCCATCACTGAGAAGATAGAACAATCAACCCGCTACTAAAAATTTATTTCCACTATATTAGACGCACCCAAACTCTCTTCAAAGGTATGATTCGATGTGTGATTTCAGAAAAGCTTTGTCGATATGAGCCTTTTGATAGTTGACGATCAGCAACTGCCACGCAAAGCATTTGTGCGAATGCTGGAGCAAATCATTTTACCTAAGCCTGTTTGCATGCAATGTGGAAACGGAAAAGAAGCATTGATGGAATTGCAAAAGTCAGTATTTGACATTGTCTTCCTTGATGTGAGTATGCCTGTGATGGATGGATACGATGCTTGCAAAATCATTCGAACCGAGTATCCTCAAACAGCCGTAATCATGCTTACGCAGTTTGACAAGGAGAGTTTGTTTATCCATTTCTTCAACCTTGGTGTTCATTCCATCCTCACAAAAGACATTGATCCAAGTGAAGTGTTGACTGCGATAGAAAAAATCAGAAACGGTGAAAAGTATTTTCCTTTGAAAATTCAGGAAGTAATTCAAAAACAGAGCACTCAACGTAATGGAGGCTCTCAATCCATTGACTTGACTGTACAAGAAAAACGGATCATCCAACTTTTGAAAGATGGGCAGACCAGTAAAGAGATTGCACAAGTCTTAAATCTCACTCTTAACACAGTTAATACATATCGCGACAGGATTCTTGAAAAAACCAAATCGAAAAACGTTGCCGAACTCGTTGCCCTTGGATTTCAAATAGGAATTTTGAGGTAATCAACCAATGTCTGAAAAATCAGACGTTGACAGGCGCGAATCTTTTATTGACATTACCCTCACGTTTTGCAAAACAACTGTAGCCGGAGCAGAGTATCACCGGCAAAAAAAATATTTAAATTTTATTGTCATGAAAAAAATCATTCTTTTCGTAGGAGCTGTAGTCATTGCCACCTGCACTTTCTTAACCACTCAAGCTTCAGTAGATGGAGGCTGTGGTGTGTCTCAATGTGGAGGAGGAAATGATAAGTGCTGCTCACAAGATGGAGCCACTTATTACATTAAGGCTAAGCAGCAGTAACTTAAATAGAGGCTGTTTAAAAAACAGCCTCTTACCTCCTTAAAATCCTTTATACAATAAAAAGAAAAAAATCAAAAATGTTTCGAACCCTGCTTATCGGCTCACTCTTACTTGGGTTAATGCTGTTTTTTCTATTCATAAAAATGAGAAACGAGAAAGCCTCTATCTATAATAATCAATTCAGCAGAAATTATTCTCAGCATGAGGTGAGATTAAAGATAAAAAGGACAATCTATTATAAGGAAGATTTGAACAATCTTAAGGTTATAAACGGCAAGTATTACCTTGAAAAATTCGATTCACAAAATATAGTTTGCATAGATAACAAAGGGAGTGAGCTGCATAGATGGGGTGGCTTAAATTCTGCCATTAAGGCCTCCTTCATAACAAGCTGGGATCTCAATGAGGGCGTTATTACTATAGTTGATGGACAGCTAAATAAAATATTCTGCTTAAGGGAAAAAGAAAATTCTTTGATTTCAGAAAAGAAATTAGAATTTAAAGTTATCAGAGCAGCAAGGCTAAATAAAAACGAATACATAGTTAAAACGCCTGATCCAAAAGATACAGAAAATGAAACATTTAAGAAGATAAATTTAAAAACATACGAAACACACGACCTGACTTACCCATTGCCTAATGTTGAACATCCAGATTTTACTTTGGATGGATATTTCATTAATGGAGTAGGCAATGGTTTTCATATTTGCTATAAAACCGGATTCTTTTTTGCCTTTGATTCCCTTGGCAATCATTTATATAATGCAGCCACGATCGATCAAACCCCGCCCCCACAAATAATAACTACCGGTCGCGCTAAAAGATATCATCCCCTAACCATTCGCGTAAATCGGTCTGCATCCGCTGATGAGAATACTGTTTATATACTTTCTGGAAGAAAAGCAATAAATGATCAGACGACTGGAGATGCTATTGATTGTTACTCTTCTTCAGACGGGCATTATAAAGAAAGTTTTAATCTCCCTTATTTCAAAGGGCTTGCTGCATTTGACATTTTCAAAACTAAAAATGGGTTAGTAGCCTTATACCAAAATTACATCGTTGAATATTCTCTATGAAAAGTAAACTACAGCTAGCTGATATTATAATTTTTCTTCTTGCCATACTTTTTATTTATGCAAGCTTATCGAAATTATTTATTCTCGAGGAATTCAGAAAACAGCTAAGACAGTCTCCGTTGATACCGGAAAGTATGATTGTTTTTATTTCCTATTTTATTCCATTTTCAGAACTGATAGTTACAATCCTTCTTTTTATTGATAAAACAAAAATAAAAGCTCTTTATGGATCATTCTTTTTAATGTTCGCTTTTACTCTCTACTTATTGTTACTTATTTCAATAGACGAGACCCTACCTTGTTCTTGCGGAGGTATCTTAGGGAAAATGGGTTATCATGCACATATTGTTTTCAATTTGATGTTCTGTATAATTATTTTAACAGGGATATGGTTAGAAAATAGAATTCCTAAACTAGGAAGCAATGAATAAAATCTACATTAGAGAGGCATTTCGCTTTTTTTCGAAAAATGTTGCTTTTGCTTATCTGAATTTTTTTGGTTTATTATTCGGTTTTATAGCCTCACTAATTCTTGTATCCTACGTTAATTTCCAATTAAGTTTTGACTCCTTTCATCCTGAGGCCGACAAAATCTTTAGAGTACAAATTGGTGAGGGAGATACTGCACCGAAAACTTTCCCTGCACTATCCACTGCCTTGAAAGATAAATGTGCAGATTGTCTTTTAACAAGGCTTAAGAGCGTAAGTGGGAGCATCGGAAGTGAAAACTCTCCCTTTCAGGAACAAAAGATTTACTGGGTGGACGATTCATTTTTGTCCTTACTTGAATATCCTCTTCTTTCAGGCAAACGCGATGAAGTTTTGAAAAGAAAAAATACAGCTGTTATTAGCGAAAAGCTGGCAGCGATGCTATTTGGACAAAATGATCCTGTTGGAAGGACATTTATTTTTTCAGATCTATACAATAGAGAAACTCGTTTTGAAATAACTGGTGTGCTTGCCAATGTTTCATTCAATTCGCACCTTACTTTTGATGCCCTTTTTTCCTATAGCACTCTAGAAGAAAGTTCACCAGATTATCAGTATGGGTGGAGCTGGCGTGGCGTTTATACTTACATTAAGTTACCAGACGTGCGCCAAACCATTAAAATAAATAGCTACTATTCCGAAATTGTAAATAAGTATAAAGACCAACCAAACAATTCAATCCAGGCGAATGAAAAAATCAATTTGGTGCCTATTCAAAACGTTCATCTTTATTCTCATTCATCTGCCGATTCTGAAACGTATGGTAATATTGAAGTTGTTTATTTTTTATCCGGCTTTGCAATTTTAATCTTCATTATTTCAGTCTTTAACTACCTTAATCTTACAGTAGTTTCAGCAACTTTTCGCAATAAGGAGATTGGAATCAAAAAGATTCTTGGAGCTAGCAAAATAGAAATCATTAGACAGTTTTTCATTGAATCAATTCTTATTTACGGATTAGCATTTATTTTCTCAGTTTGCATATTAATCATTGTTTTTCCTTACATCAATGAAATTGTGCATATCCAAAATCCAATTGTATTACTTAAAAACCTGACGGTCATCGGCATGATATTCACAACACTCCTTTCAGGAGTATTTGTATCATGTCTCTACACTTTTATCTTATCAAGTAAAACCCAACCGTTAAATATCATCAGCAATACTTATAATAAGACAATAAAGAGCCCGGCCAGAATTTTGGTAGTAGTTCAACTTATAGTAACTATTTTTCTATTAGTTTCAGCTTATACCATCTATTTGCAAATAAACTATATGCGAAGTCGTGATCTTGGGATTAACACAAATAGGATTATGGTTATTAAACCCCCAAGAAATATTGAGGGTCTCCAATCTTCGCACAGCCAATTCAAAAATTCTTTACTGAATTTGAATGCAATTAGCTCTTTCACCGCTTGTAGCCAAGTGCCTGGAAAAAAAATTACCGGTAGTTGGTGGGATGTTGAGCCTGAAGATAAGCGATTTACTCCAGATGCTAATGCAGAGTACTTTCTATTGCAAACAGATGGTCAATTTGTTAGTGTTTTTGAACTGAAATTGATTTACGGTAGAAATTTTAAAAAAGAGGATGTCCAGAAAATAATAATCAATGAAAAATCAGTCAAATTGCTGGGGTTTCAATCTCCAATAGATGCTGTTGATCAAAATTTAAAAGTGGGAAGTGAGACTTACAATATAATTGGTATCGTTAAAGATTATCACCATCTGTCTTTGCGTGAAGACATTTTACCCCTTATTATCAGCAACAAAGAAATCACTTCACCCTACTATGCATTAAAAGTTAATGCTGATGAACAACTTGTCTCAGTGATTTCCGACATAGAAAAAATTTGGAAAGCTTCCTACACCAATAACGCGTTTGACTACTTTTTTTTAAACGAAGCATTTGACAAACAATATCAAGATGATGTGAGATTTGGAAAAACAATTGGAATCATAGCATTTTTAATCATGATCATCTCGTATTTTGGATTAGTCGGTACACTAGTTTTTGCAACTCAAAAGAGATCTAAAGAAATAAGTATCCGAAGATTGCTTGGCTGTGATACAAAATCCATTTTTGTCCTTTTCTTCAAGAGTAATGCTGTTCAGATAATTGTTGCCGCTATTATTTCCCTTCCTATCTCATTTTATTTACTACAGGCTTGGATTACAAGATATCCTTTTAGAATTGAATTGACAGTTCAGTTGTTTTTGTATCCTGTACTTTTTGTTTTTATAATATCAATAATATCAGTTAATATGGTTGTTACAAGAATAGTGCACAGTCAAAGTATCATTGAAAAACTTAAGGATTAATAGTGTTGTTCAACTGTAATTATTATTGGCTCGCCTCCTGGTGAAGCCTCTTGAATGTAATTTGGGAATTTGAGCGGGCCCAATAAGACATGATTTAACTTAAATACATTTTCTCGTAATACTCATCGGCCATACGACCAGAGTCAAATGGTGGAAGTACATCCTTCATCGAGGCTTTCACAATTTTCATCCACTTGTCAGGTGATTTGTAGTACATCGGAATGATTTCCTTCTCCAGCAAATTATAAAGATTATTTGCCTCTTGTTTGTCGCGCTCTTCCTGCGAAAGCGAATCATCCGCAGTTTCAATTACAAAGCAATTTTTTCCGGCTTTCGCAAATTCAGGAACCCAACCATCAGGAATAGACAAGTTGATGCTTGCATTCATCGCGGCAGTCATACCTGAAGTTCCCGATGCTTCGTGATACAACCGTGGATTGTTCAACCACAAGTCAGATCCTTTTTTCAAATGACCTGACAACCACAATTCATATCCGGTTAACACAGTGCAATTCGGAATATCTTTTGTTTTCCAATAAATTTCATTGAAGATGTTGATCGCTGCGTAATCTTCAGGATAAGGTTTGCCAGCCCAAATAACCTGAATCGGGTAATCTGGATTCTTTACAAGTTTTAAGAAACGATCGAAGTCGTGAAGCAAAAGGTTGGCGCGTTTGTAAGCTGCAAACCTTCGTGACCACACAATCGTGAGCACATTCGGATCAAACAATTTTCCGGTTTGGTTGGCTACTACGCGGAAGAGTTTGTATTTCAGTTCCTTTTTTCTTTCTGCAATGCCTTTGTCGTTGTCTTTGGCCAACGCTTTATCCAACTCAGAATCCATCCAATACGTTTTGTTCTGCGCGTTGGTGACGGAATCAATTTTACAAATATCGTTGTACTTGCCCCACATTTTGCGCGCAACCTCGCCATGTAATTTTGAAACACCGTTGGCGATTTTCGCCAGGCGCAAAGCCGTGAGTGTGTAGTTCAGATTTCCGCTTTCAGGATGAACATATTCTTCCGCTTGTTTTACAGTAAGGCCGTTGAAGAAACTCATGCCATTCAAAAGTGGAATGCTGTGCTCTTCATTGCCCGCTAGTTCGGGTGTGTGCGTGGTGAAGACAACACGCTTTTTCACTTCATTAACATCTTTGTATTTATCCAACAAGTAGAAGCAAAGCGGCAACGCATGACCTTCATTCATGTGATAGATGTCGGTTTGCCTTTCGAGAATGTCGAGCAGTTTTGCACCGCCTATTCCCAGCAGGATGGATTGCGCAATTCGCGTTGTCTCATTCGGATCATACAAACGATGACTGATCGTTTGCGCGAGATAATCATTCTCAGGAATGTCAGTCGTCAACAAAAATATCGGAGCCGTTTTGAAAACTTCCGGCTTCAACAGCATCGCTTTCACAAATACTTTGCTTCCATGAATGGTGATCGGAAAAACAATATTGGTATCTGTGAGAAAGAAATAATCTTTATCGCGGAAAGTAACTTTCAAAGTTTGATCCTGATTGCGCTCCTGGTCATAGTATCCTTTTTTCCAAAGAATGCCGATGCCGATCATATTTTGCTTCAGCTCATAAGCGCTGCGCATGTGTGAGCCGGCAAGGAAGCCGAGGCCCCCACTGTAAATTTTCAGGGGTTGATCAACCGCGAACTCCATTGAGAAGTAAGCCACGGGTTTGGAATATTTTTTATCGAATTTGTAAGAGAATGGATTAAAAAGTTGGGCCATGACAGATTTTTAAGACAAGTTTAGGTTTACGTTTCGCGAAGCTAACATAAGATGTGAACATACAAATTATGAAGTAAGCTATTGGTTATGCAAACGTTTGTAATTTTAAGGCTATTTTATAAAAATGAAAATCGAAATCACACTCACGAAAGTGAAACCCATTTTAGAGGAATGTGCAAAATTAATGGCTTCATCTGAGCCGTGGATAACTTTGAAACGAGGTTTTGAAGATTGCCGCTCATCACTGGATGGCGACTTCAGAGAAGTGTATGTGGCCAAGCAAAACGAAGAAATTATCGGATTGATTGTGCTGCAGATGAAAGGAAGCTTTTCGGGTTACTTGCAAAGCATTTGCATTTCTCCTGAGATGAGGAGGGTTGGACTCGGAAAGAAATTGATTCAATTTGCTGAGGAGAGAGTTTTCTCGGCTTCACCGAATTTATTTCTCTGCGTTTCTGATTTTAATCTCGATGCCATAAAACTCTATGAAGAGTTGGGGTATGAAAGAATTGGGGTGATCGATGATTTTGTGGAGCGTGGCTTCCGCGAAATCCTGATGCGCAAAACGATCGGCTCGTGGAATGAATTCAAAAATTCGCAATTGACAAATTGATCAATCACCATTGACCATTACATTTGCCGCTTAATTTTTCATGATGAATCAGTTTGCTTTTGTTTTTGATATGGATGGTGTGATTGTGGATACCAATCCTTATCACAAAATTTCTCTACGCCAGTTTGCTGAAAAGTATGGCTACTTACTTTCGGAAGAGGATCTGATCAAGAAAATTTATGGACGCACCAACAAAGAATGGATTCCCAATTTGTTTGGTCGCGCTATGTCTGCCGAAGAAGTGAGCCGTTTTGGTGAAGAAAAGGAACAACTCTTCCGTGATATTTATGAAAAGGACATCAAAGAAGTTTCCGGTCTTACTGCTTTTTTGAATGACGCAATAAAGCTGAATATCAAAATGGCAATCGGCACCTCAGCGCCAAGAAGCAATGTGGATTTTGTGTTGAAACATACAGGCATAGAAAAATTCTTCCCAGTGATTTTGGACGAGTCGCACGTTACTCATGGCAAACCCAATCCGGAAATTTATATCAACTGTGCGGCTGCACTAAAATTTCCGACATCGCAGTGTATCGTATTTGAAGATTCGCTTTCAGGCGTAGCTGCGGGAAAAGCGGCCGGTTGTCATGTTGTTGGTATTGCAACCACTCATTCTGCAGACGAACTCGGTACTAAAGTGACGATGAGCGATTTTACTCAATTGAGTCCGTCAGGAATTATTAAAGAACTGCTTAAATAGAATTTTTAAACACCTCTCAGAAATGTTTCCAGCCTTGAGCTGTTAGTGGAACAACGGTTCCTTGTTTAGAAATCATCACGTTTTGTTTTGCATTCTCATGCATATGCCCGATAAAATGAATGTCGGGATGATTTTTTAATTTCTCGTAATCGGAGGGAGAAATAGTGAAGAGCAATTCGTAGTCTTCCCCACCACTCAGTGCCACGGTGATCGGATCCAGTTTGAATTCAAGTGCTGTGTCATAAGTCATGGAATCAATCGGTACTTTCTCTTCAAACAGCTTCACGCCCAAATTTGAATTTTTGCTGATGTGAAGCAGTTCACTTGCCAACCCATCCGAAATATCAATCATCGAAGTCGGCACAATATTTTTTTCTTCGAATTCATAAATCAAATCCATTCGCGCTTCCGGCTTCAACTGCCGCCCCACAATGTATTCATATTTATCGAGGCTCGGCTGCATTTGTGGGTTGGCGATGAATTCTTGTTTCTCGCGCTCCAACACTTGCAAGCCCATGAAGGCTGCGCCTAAATCTCCACTCACACAAATAATATCATTTGCTTTCGCTCCACTTCTCAGCACCCTTTTATCTTTTGACGAACGACCTATCGCAGTAATGGAAATCACAAGACCTGAAGACGATGAGGTGGTGTCGCCACCGACCAAATCAACTTTATAATTTTTACATGCGGCTTGTATTCCTTCATAAAGCAAATCAATCGCTTCCACCGAAAAGCGATTACTCAGTGCAAGACTAATCACAATTTGTTCTGGCTTGCCGTTCATCGCAGCAATGTCGCTCACATTCACTGCTACTGCTTTGTACCCAAGATGCTGCAATGGCACATACGACAAATCAAAATGAGGACCTTCAAGCAGCATGTCGGTTGTGATCAGCAGATTTTCGGTACCGATGTCGATCACGGCTGCGTCATCGCCAATGCCTTTCAGGGATGTACTGTTTTGTAAAGAAATGTTTTGTTTGATGCGATCAATCAATCCAAATTCTCCCAGTTGTGCTATTTCAGTTCTTTTTTCACTCATGTATTCAATGCAGTTGGACGGTACTTCCGTCAGTTCGTCCGGCAAAAATACAACAATACTTTTCAAGCATTGATTAAAATGATTTTTGCAAATAACTATGCAAGACCTAATTGTAAAATTATGAAACGCAAGCTGGTACTTTTGGCTCTCACATTGGTGACACTCACATCATGCGGCCCGAAGTCGTACTACCAAACGGCAGAAGGAAAACGAAAGCAGAAATATTATAACGCAATTCAATTTGGTCAGAAGGAAAGACCGAAGATGAAGTTTTGATCCCGATTATAGTGATTCTTTTTGATGGCCTGATTCCAAAACTTCGAAGAGAAAATTCTTACTCACGATTTATCTGTAATGTGTTTTAATGAATTATCTGTGGCCATCTTTGAATCTGTAGCAAAGCAAGACATATATCGTTAGTTAACGAAAAGGAATGTAATTGTAAGAACTTCCTTTTTTGAAATCAGTGTTCTCTAATTGCAATTCCAAAAAACCATCCACTTCTTTTAAGTTGGCAAAATCGCCTGAGCCGCCACCAATAATTGGGTAAGCCATCAGCAATCCATTTTCATTTTTGATTTTTACTTGAAGAAAATAAGTGAGTGGTGGTTTGAATCTGAAATCTTCAGCAAGTATCGCTTTTTGAAAATCATTTTCTTGTTTAAGACTTTTTTCAATCCACGGTTTTACATAGCGATAAAAACACATGAAAGTAGAGACAGGATTTCCAGGCAAAGCAAACACAATATTTTTTTCAGAAGCTCCAAACCACATCGGCTTGCCGGGGCGCTGACTTACGGTGTGAAATAATTTCTTCACGCCCAATGATTCCAACGCGGAAGGAATGAAATCAAATTTTCCTTTTGAGACTCCCCCGGAAAGAATGATGATTTTGAATTTGGAAACAACATCCTCCAAAAGTTTTTTGATCTCAGCTTCATTATCATTTGCATGGAAGAGCTGAGAATCGACACCCAACTCCTTCAAGGCAGCGGCAATAGCGTAGGTATTTGATTTGCGGATTTGATGTAGCTGTGGTTCTTCGCCAACTTCCACTAACTCATCACCCGTTGACAGAAGTGCAATCGAAGGTATTTCAAAAACTTCAACTTCACTTTTTCCAACTGAGGCCAGTAAAGAGATTTCAGCAGATGAAATTTTTTGAGAAGGTGATAAAAGTATCTCTGATTTTTTAGCATCTGAACCTTGCCTGTGAACATTCTGGCCTTCACTAATTTCTTGGGAAAGAATTCGGGCAACCTTATTTTTAACAGAGATATCTTCGTAAGGAATGATCGTGTCGGTTCCGATCGGCAAAGGCGCACCCGTCATAATTTCAAAGCATTTTTTTGAATCTGATAAGTTTTGCTGAGGCTTACCTGCCACAGCAATTCCATCGATTTCAAATTCAGTTTTCAATTTTGAGAATGAAATGGCAATGCCGTCCATAGTGGCGCGATGGAAAGGAGGCAAATCGCGATCTGCCTGAATCTCGTCAGCAAGAATTTTACCCACTGCTTCACCCAAGGCAACTTTCCTTTTGGAGGGTTGAGTCAAATTTGACAGAATAATTTTCTCCGCTTCTGAAACGCTCACCATCGAATTTGTATTTTTGTTTGTAACGACTTTATAAAGATACGAGTGAGAAAGAAATTATCGCATATCGATTCAGGTGGACTGCCAGCCATGGTCAATGTTTCAGAAAAGAAAATCACCAGGCGGATAGCGGAGGCACAGGGAGTTGTATTCCTTAACAAGGAAATCTTAAATGAATTGAAAGGTGATGAAATTATTTCAAAGAAGGGCCCCGTATTCCAATCTGCTATCCTGGCCGGAGTAATGGCCGCAAAAAAAACTTCTGATCTTATTCCATTATGTCATCCGCTTGGGATGGAGGATTGCCAAATAAATATCGCAATTCAAAACACCAAAGCAATTATTCAATCAAAAGTGGAAGTGACAGCAAAAACAGGCGCTGAGATGGAGGCGCTGACTGCTGTTTCAGTTGCAGCGCTCACAATTTATGATATGTGCAAAGCAATGTCACATGACATTGTAATAGGTGAAATAAAATTGATGAATAAGTCGGGAGGAAAAAGAGATTTCAAAAGAAAATCATGAACTAAAGTTGCAGCATTTTCACAACAGTCAATGCAGCCTCTTCGCCTTTGTTTCCATACTTGCCACCGGCTCTTTCAAGAGCTTGCTTTTTGTTTAATGTAGTGAGCACACCAAAAGCTATTGGCTTATTGTATTTCAGATTCACTTCTGTAATGCCATAAGCAATGGCCTGGCAGATGTAGTCGAAATGGGGAGTCTCTCCTTGAATAACACAGCCGAGGCAAATGACTGCAGCAATGTTTTTCTGCGCTGCCATCTTTTGAGCGCCTAAAGTCAATTCAAAACTACCAGGAACATTTTTGCGAATGATATTTTGTTTCGCGGCACCGAGTTGTAAAAGTGCATCTCTCGCTCCTTCAAAAAGGGGCTCAGTGATTTCTTCATTCCACTCCGCTACTACAATGGCAAACTTCTTTCCCTTCAGGTTTATGTTAAGCTTTCCTGAAACGGAAGAAAGTTGACCAGCCATTTAAGATTGTTTTAGGAATTCTTCTCGAGGCGCGCTTTGTATTTCTTTGCGCTCTGCACTTCGTTGCTGTCCCAATACTTATCAATGATCTTCTGATACACTTCGATGGCTTTGTCGTTTTTGTTCTGCTTCTCGTAAGCCAATGCCTCTTTCATCATGTAAGTAGGCGTGAACTGCTTGTTGGGTTTATAGCCGCTGGCCTTGTTGTACCAATCTGATGCATTTGCAAAATCTTTCTGCTCCATAAAAGCATCGCCAACCAAACTGTAAGCCCTTGCCTGAACAAGGAGATCATTCGCACGGAAGTCTTTCAAATAAACAATGGCGAGGGGAAATTTACCTTGTTTCAGGTAGCTCGCACCTGCGTAGAAGTTGGCAAGGTTGCCCGCATCGGTCATTCCGTAGTCGGAGATGATTTGAAGGAAACCCAAATTGTTTCCATCGCCATTCAAGGCGAGATTCAAACTGTCGGCTTCAAAATAGCGCACAGCCTGAAACATTTCCTTTTGTGCTTGGTTTTCTTGTGTTCCGATGTAATACTTCCAGCCGAAGAATCCGCCAGCAAGCAGTACGATCGCTGCGGCAATGCCAACAATGATTTTTGGATTACGTTCCGCCCAATGTTCAATGCCTTCCAGTCTTTCCTGGATTACTTCTGCGTTTTCGAGCACATCTTTGCTTTCTTCCTTCTTTGCCATGTTGATAAAATAGATAAATCCCTTAAGGGGCTGCAAAACTAAGAATTCCCTCCTTTAAACAAAAGAGGATTAATCCATGATAAATGGATAATCGGATTGGGCATAAATATCGTGTAATGCCTCCGATGGATCTGGGAATTTGGATTCTTCAGCAAACTTCACGCTTTCTTCCACCTGGGCATTCACCTTATGTTCAATTTCTTCGAGGTCTTTTTCGGTGGCAATCTTCTTGGCTAAGATAGTTGCCCTTACCTGTTCGAGTGGGTCGCGTTGTTTATATTCTTCGACTTCTTCCTTGGTGCGATATTTCTGAGGGTCGCTCATCGAATGGCCCTTGTAACGATAAGTGCGGAATTCAAGCAAGGACGGGCCTTCACCAGCGCGGGCGCGAACCGCAGCCCGTGAAACAGCTTCATGAACAGCTTCCACATTCATAGCATCAACAGGCTCGGAAGGGATATCGTAAGATTCTCCCAATTTGTAAAGTTCATGCACATTGGATGTACGGGCTACAGAGGTACCCATTGCATAACCATTATTTTCAATTACAAAAATCACAGGAATTTTCCAGAGCATGGCCAGGTTCAGGGCCTCGTGGAAAGCTCCCTGGCGCACAGCCCCATCACCCATGTAGCAAATACAAAGATTATCGGTACCATTATATTTCTCAGCAAATCCGATTCCGGCCCCGAGAGGAACTTGAGCGCCCACAATTCCATGGCCTCCATAGAAGTGATGCTCTTTGTCAAAAATGTGCATTGAGCCACCTTTGCCTTTGCTCACACCAGTTTCTTTTCCAAACAATTCAGCCATCACCCCATTCGGGCTGGTTCCCAAAGCAAGCGGGTGAGCGTGATCGCGATAGGCAGTAATATACTTATCACCTTTTTTCAATGCGGAAACAGATCCGGCCGCGCATGCCTCCTGGCCTATGTACAAATGGCAAAAACCACGGATTTTTTGCATTCCGTAAAGCTGACCTGCTTTTTCTTCAAATTTTCTCATTAAAAGCATAGACTCAAACCAATACATGTAGGTCTCCTTCGAATATTCGCTTTTGGTTGATTTGCTTTTTGCCTGGGCGGTAGCAGCCATAAAATGTTACTTTTGAGTTTAACGAGTTGCGAAAATACGCGATGGGCTGACAATCGCCAAACGGGCATTCGTTGTAACCAATAATTTTGATCTGTGCGGCTTCAAAAACTTCAATTATGGAATTTTAAGAATTATGAAGAAGCCAACTTAACGCTGGTCAAGGATGTGATTTGTTTTTTGGGAAAAAATGGAAGTGGCAAAACCAACCTGTTAGATGCAATTCATTATCTGTCGTTTACGAAGAGCGCGATCAATCCTTCCGATAATTTGAATGTCCGTCTGGGTGAAAGCGGTTTTATGGTAAAGGGAATTTTTGAAGAAAAAGACAGGCAACATGAAGTAGTGAGTTCCTTCCAGCAGGGTTCAAAAAAAATCATTTCGGAAGATAATCAGACTGTCGGCAAATTTTCAGAACACATTGGTCGCTATCCCGTGGTGCTTATTTCTCCGCAAGACATTGAATTGATTTGGAATGGCAGCGACATTCGCAGAAAATTCTTCGACAGTATTCTTTCGCAACTCGATAAAATCTATCTCGAAAATCTGATCATCTATACGAACACATTGAAGCAACGAAACAGCGCATTAAAAATGTTTGCAGAAGGCGGCAAAGCCGATCGCGATTTGCTTGCCAGTTATGATCAGAGATTGGTTTCATCCGGCAACCTCATTTTTGAGAGAAGAAAAAAAATGATAAAAGAGCTTATCCCCCTCTTTCAAAAACATTATCAATTTCTCTCAAGTCAAGCGGAGCAAGCAACATTGGTATATAAATCTGAATTAGAGTCAGCTGATTTGGCAACATTACTTTACCAAAATCTCAGTAAAGATTTGGCGTTGCAACGAACAACAACCGGCATCCACCGCGATGATTATTTGTTTCTGATCAGCCAAAATGATTTGAGCAAGTTTGGATCTCAAGGCCAGCAAAAATCTTTTCTTACTTCATTGAAACTGGCCGAGTTTGAAATCATTTCAATTCATAAAGGATTTAAACCTATTCTGCTATTGGATGATATTTTTGATAAGCTTGACGACATTCGTATTTCCCGATTGATGCAAATGATCAAATCAAAAATGTTTGGCCAACTTTTTATTACCGATGCGCGCAAAGGCCAGTGCGAGAACATCCTCAAACGAGAAGGAGTGGATTATCAAGCCTTTGAAATCGAAAATGGTAAATTTGTAGGCTAATCGATATGGCAAAACATTCTGGACCGGAATTTCAGCAGGTGGGCGATGCCATCCGGCAATTGCTGAACCAATACCATCTGAAGCCAAAATTTGATGAGGCGAATTTGATTGCCTCCTGGGAGAAACTGGTGGGCAAGCCAATTGCTAAACGCACCAAAAAAATTTATGTGCGCAACCGCGTTCTCTTCATCGAATTGGATTCGCCATCAATGAAAAGTGACTTGAGTTTTCACAAAAATGAAATCGTGCGCATCGTAAATGCAGAGTTTGGTAAAGACATGCTCAAAGAAATTGTAATCATGTAAGGTGATTTCAGTTTGACAACTGCCAAACTATTATGAATCAAACTGGCCTGCCAATAAATTCGCATTGAATTCTATCTTGAATCTGTCTGGCGGCTTCACGCTGGTTGGCTTGAAGCTGGCCTGTAACTGGCGAGTAGCTGGCTTTAAAAGTATTATTTTAGCCAGAAACAGGCCAGTTTATCAGAATATAGACGGTTTCTACGCTAATGCCACCAGAAAGCCACATCAAAGGGGTGATGTATTAATATATTAGGAACTATTACTGCTTCTTTTGTGATGTTCGCTTTGACCCCCGGTAGGAAACAAAATTGTTTAGAAGCTCACAGCTTATTCATTTTATTTTGCGTGCCGTTTGCCGGAAACGAAAAACCGTATAATTTTGCACTCCTCTTTTTTGGGAGTACCGGAAAGGAGGAGGTGAAAGTCGGATTTAAAACGACTTTTTCGTTCTTAAGAATTTTGAAAACCAAGTAGGGGAGATACTCAAGCGGCCAACGAGGACAGACTGTAAATCTGTTGACTTATGT